>NZ_JOGX01000015.1 GCF_000719555.1 Streptomyces sp. NRRL F-5727 | reverse complement strand
CACCCACCCCACCCCTCCCTCAGGAGGTCCTGCCATGACCAGCCTCGCCACCAGCCCCGTGACGCTCGCCGCGGCCGCGACCCATCGCCCGTCCGAGGGGTCGGTGCACTCGTGGGACCTGTCCACGGGGGTCGACGGGCCCGGCACCCGCTTCGTCACCTTTCTCTCCGGCTGCCCGCTGACCTGCCTCTACTGCCACAACCCGGACACCTGGAGGATGCGGAACGGCAGGCGGACCTCCGCCGACGACGTGATCGCCGAGGCGTCCAAGTACGTCCGCTTCATCGCCGCGTCCGGCGGCGGCGCCACCGTCTCGGGCGGTGAGCCGCTGCTCCAGCCCGTCTTCACCGGCGAGCTGCTGCACCGCATGAAGCACGAGCTCGGTCTGCACACCGCCCTCGACACCTCCGGTTTCCTCGGCGTCCGCGCCACCGACGCCCTGCTCCGCGACACCGACCTCGTCCTCCTCGACATCAAGTCCTGGGACCCGGAGACCTACCGGAAGGTCACCGGCCGGCCGCTGAAGCCGACCCTGGACTTCGCCCGCCGCCTCGCCGGCCTCGGCCAGGACGTCCACGTCCGCTTCGTGCTCGTGCCCGGCCTCACCGACGACCCCGCCAACGTCGAGGGCGTCGCCGCCTTCGCCGGCGGCCTCGGCAACGTCTCCCGCGTCGACGTCCTCCCCTTCCACAAGCTGGGCGAGGCCAAGTGGCAGGCACTGGACATGCCGTTCACCCTCCACGACACCCCGTCGCCCACCCCCGAGCAGGTCGCCTCCGTCCGCGAGGTCTTCCGCGCCCACGGCCTGAACGCGGTCTGAGGGCGCCGGGCGACGCGTTCACCCTCCAGGGGGTCAAAACGGGCCCAAAGGGTACATACGTCCTACCGTGGCCCCGTGACCGAGCCACCGCAGACAGCCGAGCCGACCACTCCCGAGCCGGAGGCGCCCGCCCCGGTCCCGGACGGCCGCGCGCCCCAGACACCCGCCGCCGTCCGCCGCCGCGCCGTCCTCGCCGGCACGGCCGTCTCCGTCCTCCTGATCCTCGCGATCGTCTTCGGCAGCCGGCTGCTCCGCGACTTCGACTCGGCCCTGCTGCCCTATGCCGTCGCCACCGTCTTCCTCGCCTTCGGCGTCGCCTACCGCTACACCGTCTGGATCTCCGCCCCCGGCGCCCGGCGCCTCTTCCGCCAGGGCTGGGGCTCCTTCTTCTCCACCGCGAACTTCCGCAGGGCCCCCACCGCCCTGCCGAAGATGATCGCCACCTATCTCGGCTTCCAGAAGTTCCTCGGCGCCCGCTCGCACGCCCGCTGGGCCGCCCACCAGCTCCTCTTCTGGGGCTGCGTCCTCGCCGCGCTCATCACCTTCCCCCTCACCTGGGGCTGGTTCACCTTCACGTCCGGCACCGGCGACGGCCCCGGCTACGAGATGCGGATCTGGGGCTTCAAGGTCCTCGGCTTCGACTCGCTGAACCTCGTCGGCTGGCTCATGTTCCACGGCCTGGACATCGCCGCCGTCCTCGTCATCGCCGGCGCCTCCTACTTCCTGTGGCGGCGCATGAAGGACCGCGGCGCCATCACCGGCCAGCGGTTCGCCTACGACCTGATCCCGCTGCTCGCCCTCATCGTCATCTCGGTCACCGGCCTGCTGCTCACCTTCTCGTCGATCTTCCTGCACGGCGGCGGCTACGAGTTCCTGGCGATCCTCCACATGGTCTCGGTCGTCTTCACGCTCATCTACATCCCCTTCGGGAAGTTCTTCCACATCGTCCAGCGGCCCGCCGCCGTCGGCATGCAGCTCTTCAAGTACACCTCCCGCCGCAAGGACGAGGAGCTCCAGACCTGCCGCCGCTGCCACGAGCCCATCGACACCCCCGACTACGTCGACAACCTGCGCGGCACCATGAAGGACCTCAAGCTCGACTTCGACGAGTGGGCCGAGTACTGCCCCCGCTGCAAGCGCGTCCTCCGCGGCAACGCCTACCTCACCCACGTCAAGAAGGGCTTCCAGTAAGTGACCGCGACCGACCCTCCCCGTGCGCTGCCGCTCGACCCCTCCGTCGCCCCGCCCGGGACGCGCAACTTCCGGGACGCCGGCGGGATCCCCGCCGACCGATGGCATGCCGACCAGAACGAGGAGACGCTCGTCCCCACCCACTGCTGCTTCTGCGGGGTGCAGTGCGGCATGTACCTGCGGGTGGACCGGGCCGGCAAGGTCTTCGGGGTCGAACCCCGCAACCACGACATCAACCGGATGCGGCTCTGCCCCAAGGGCATCAACGCCTACCAGCAGGTCAACCACCCCGACCGGCTCACCGCCCCGCTGATGCGGCGCAACCGCGACGAGCCGTTCCGCGAGGTCAGCTGGGAGGACGCGCTCGACCACACCGTCGCCGAGATCCGCCGCATCCAGGGCGAGTACGGCAACGACGCCTTCGGGCTGCTCGGCGGTGCGAGCCTGTACTCCGAGAAGACGTACCTGGTCGGGAAGTTCGCCCGGGTCGCCCTCAGGACCAGGCACGTCGACTACAACGGGCGCCTCTGCATGGTCTCCGCCGCCGGAGCCAACAAGCTCGCCTTCGGCATCGACCGGGCCGGCAACCCCTTCTCCGACATCCTCCTCACCGACTGCCTCCTCATCGCCGGCTCCAACGTCGGCGAGTGCTTCCCGGTGATGACCCAGTACCTGTGGGGGGCCCGTGACCGCGGCGCCTCCCTCATCGTGGTCGACCCCCGGCAGACCGCCGTCGCCCGCACCGCCGACGTCCACGTCGCCCTCAAGCCCGGCACCGACTCGGCCTTCTTCAACGCCGTGCTGCACGTCATCGTCGCCGAGGGTCTCACCGACGAGGCGTACCTCGCCGCCCACACCACCGGCTGGGACGAGGTCAGAGCCACCGTCGCCGAGTACCCGCCGTCCCGCTCCGCGCAGATCTGCGGCGTCCCCGAGGAGCAGATCGTCCAGGTCGCCCGCATGTTCGCCGGCGCGGACAAGGCCATGGCCTGGCACGCCCGCGGTGTCGAGCACCACTCCCAGGGCGTCGAGAACTGCCTCACCATCATCAACCTCTGCGTCGCCACCGGGAACATCGGCAGGCCCGGCGCCGGCTACGGCACCATCACCGGCCAGGGCAACGGGCAGGGCGGCCGCGAGCACGGCCAGAAGTCCGACCTCCTCCCCGGCGGGCGCTCCATCTCCGACCCGGAGCACCGCCGTCAGATCTGCGAGATCTGGGGCATCGAGGAGTCCGAGCTCCCGCCCGCCGGCACCTCCATGATGGAGATGGTCTGGCAGATGCAGCGCGCCGAGATCCGCGGCCTCATCGGCATCTGCAACAACCCCTTCGTCTCCCTGCCGAACTACGCCACGGTCAAGGAGGGGTACGACACCCTGCAGTTCCACGCCCAGTTCGACTTCTTCCTCTCCGAGACCGCCGCCAACGCGCACGTCGTCTTCCCGGTCACCGTGTGGGCCGAGGACGAGGGCGTCATGGCCAACGCCGAGGCCCGTGTCGTCAAGCACAACAAGGCCCAGGAGCCCCCGGCCGGCGTCCGCACCGACACCTGGGTGATCTGCGAGCTGGCCAAGCGGCTCGGTGCCGGCGACAAGTTCGCCTTCCCCGACTCCCGCTCCGTCTTCGAGGAGCTGCGGATCGCCTCCGCCGGCACCGTCAACGACTACTACGGCATCACCTACGAGCGCCTGGAGGAGACCGGCGGCATCGCCTGGCCCTGCCCGACCACCGAGCACCCGGGCACCCCCCGCCTCTTCGAGGACGGGCGCACCTACCACCCCGACGGCAGGATCCACCTGCAGGTCGTCGAGTGGCACCCGCCGATGGACCCGTACAGCGAGGAGTACCCGCTGTCGCTGACCACCGGCCGCACCGTCGCCCACTTCCTGTCCGGCAACCAGACCCGCCGGCTCGGCGCCCTCGTCGAGCAGACCCCCCGCCCGTGGGTCGAGGTCCATCCCTCGCACGGCTTCCGCAACGGCGACCCGGTCCGGGTCGTCACCCGCCGCGGCAGCGAGGTCTTCCCCGCCCTGGTCACCGAGGCCATCCGGCCCGACACCGTCTTCGTCCCCTACCACTGGCCCGTCCCCACCGCGGCGAACGCCCTCACCGTCGACGCCCTCGACCCGCGGTCGAAGATCCCCGAGTACAAGGTCTGCGCGGCCCGCATCGAGGCCGCCGAACGCGTCGACGAGGTGCCCGCGCCGCCGACCGCCCCCGGCCGGCCCGCCTACCCCGAGACCCAGGTCTCCCGCACCGACCCCCTGCCGCCCACGTCCCCGCAGGGCCGGGGCACCGCGGAGAGGAGCTGACCGCACATGATGGGCCGCACGATCTTCATCGACCCGGGCCGCTGCATCGGCTGCCAGGCATGCGTCTCCGCCTGCCGCGAATGCGACTCGCACCGCGGCAAGTCGATGATCCACCTCGACTACCCCGACGAAGGTCACTCCGTCGCCTCCCTTCCCACCGTCTGCATGCACTGCGAGGACCCCGTCGCCCCGTGCGCCGAGGTCTGTCCCGCCGACGCGATCCTGGTGACCGCCGACGGGGTGGTGCAGCAGGCCGACACCACCCGCTGCATCGGCTGCGCCAACTGCGTCAACGCCTGCCCCTTCGGCGTGCCGAAGATCGACCTCCAGGCGAAGCTGCAGATGAAGTGCAACCTCTGCTACGACCGCACCGCCTACGGCCTCGCCCCCATGTGCGCGACCGTCTGCCCGACCGGCGCCCTCTTCTACGGCACCATCGACGAGCTCCGCGCCGAGCGCCCCGGCGTCCAGGTCGCCGACTCGTTCACCTTCGGCAGCACCACCGTCACCACCGGTGTGGCGATGGTCGTGCCCGCCGACAAGGTGCAGTGGCCCGTCCCCGGCGGTCTGCCCGTCGTCGAGATCAACGGAAGGGACGTCCGATGAGCGTCACGGACCCGCAGCCGCCCGCGCCGGAGGCCGGCGCCGACGCGGCGCAGGAGGCGCTCCGCGACCGGATCGCCGCCGACTCCCTCACCACCCGCCGGGACTACCTGCGGATCGTCGCCACCGTCTCCGGCGGTCTCGCCGTCGGCGGTGTCGCCGTCGCCTCCGGCATCCTGCACCGGCACGGCGACAGTGACGGCCCGCCCGAGCCGAAGAGGATCGCGGACCGGATCCTGCCCGGCGAGTCCCTCGCCTTCCGCTACCCCGGCGACGAGGACCGGGCCATCGCGATCCGCATGGAGGACGGCACCCTCACCGGCTACTCGGCCGTCTGCACCCACCTGGCCTGCGCCGTCCTGTGGCGCCAGGACCGGGGCAGCGAGGGCGAGCTGTACTGCCCGTGCCACGAGGGTGTCTTCGACGCCCGTACGGGAGAGGTCACGGCCGGCCCGCCGCCGCGCGGCCTGCCGAAGGTGATCCTGATCGAGCAGGTCGACGGCAGTGTCTGGGCCATCGGTACCGCCCGCTCCGGCGAGAGCCTGGAGGAGGGTCTGTGCCGCCAGCAGGGGGACGCGTTGCGGCTGTGCCGCGACCGGCAGCAGTCCGGCCCGGAGAGGAGTGAGCGCACGTGACGGAGAGTCCCTTCCCCCAGGACCCGGAGGCTCCGCGCCCGTCGGGCACCCCGCCGCCGGACCGGCCGCCGTCGTACCGTCCGGGCAGCGCGCAGCCGCGGCTGAACCGGCCGGTCCACGAGCGGTATCCGCAGATCCGGCCCACCAGCGGGTACGGCGACCCGCGGATCCGGCACACGGGTCCGGGGCCCGGGGCGGGCACGGAGCAGGAACCGGAGCGCTCGTCGAAGCTGTCGGCGCGGCTGGCGCTGGCGCTCACGGTGGTGATCGGCCAGCTCTGGGGGCTGACCATCGTGGTGGACGAGTGGATGTCCGGCGACACCGGCACCGCGTGGTGGGGCGCGGGGTTCCTCGTCCTGTCGTTCCTGGTGGTCCTGGGCCTGTGGGCGCTGGACCCGAAGGACCGCTGATCAGGCGGGTCCGGGGCGGGGGAGCGGGCGTACCCTGAAGACATGAGCACCGCCCCCGCCCACGGACCGCGAGACGCGAAGCCGAACGGCATTCGGCCGAATTCCGAGAACGCTCCGAAGCCGGTGATCGTCTTCGACGATCCGCTGGACGCGCAGTCCGCGGACGACACGGACCGCGGGTGGGGTGAGCGGCCTCCGACCGGCGGCAGCGCCGCCGACCTCGCGCGCTTCCTGGACGAGAAGCCGCCGCACCACCTCTGACCCCGGAGCGTCCCTCCGGTCAGGAGGTGGAGTGCGTGCCCGTGCTGCTGCCGGAGCCGCCGCGCTGCGCGACCAGGTGGTCGCGGATCTCCTTGAGCACCTCCAGCTCGCTGACCTCCATGACCTCCCCGACGCTCTCCTTCGCCCTGTCGTGCGCGGCGCGCTTGGCGAGGACCTTGGCCATCGGCAGGACCATCAGGAAGTAGACGACGGCGGCGGTGATGAGGAAGCTGAGGATCGCGCTCAGCACCAGGCCCCACTGGAGCTGGATGCCCTGCATTTCGCCGTCGACGACCCGGCAGGGGTCCTTGAGGCAGCTCGCGTAGCTCTCCAGGTCCTTCGTGCCGAAGGCGCCCACGATGGGGTTGATGATGCCCTTGACCACCGAGTTCACGATGTTGGTGAACGCGGCGCCGATGACGACCGCCACCGCGAGGTCGATCACGTTCCCGCGCATCAGGAAGGCTTTGAAGCCCGCCATCACGCTTTCCTTCTTCTCGGCCACCAAGGTGCCTTTCTTCGGATGTGCTGCTGTGTGCGCAGCCATTAGGCCGTGAAGGGCGCAGAGCCGTCCAATCCGTACACACGGGACGGTGACTTGACAGGCAGTCAGTGCGAATCAGCACATTGTCACCGCCAGTTGGGAGGTGACACCGGCACTCGCCAGCTCGGTCGCGGTCGTCCGGGGCACGGTCAGGACGATCAACGCCCCTCCGTCCGAACGAGTCTCACCCGGGGGCGGGACTTCGGCCACTCGGGCGGCGCGGGCCACCACCCGGACCGTGCTGTCACCTTCTCCGAGCGGGGAGTTGACGGCCGGCGCGGCGATGACGTCGACGCGGTCGCCGGCGCGCAGGAGTCGTACCGCGTCGGCGTCCGCGATCCGTACCGGCGCGGAGACGAGCCGGACGGGGGCGGGGGAGCGGGCCGCGGGGGCGGCGAGGGTGCGGGGCCCGGGGTCGTACCCGCCGGGTGGGGCGGGCGGGCCGGGCCGGGCGGCGGTGAGGGCGAGCGCGGCGGCCGTCAGGACGAGGAGCGCGCCGGGCGCGCGGCGCAGCCGGGGCCGGAGCCGGCCGCCGCGGACCCGCAGCGGCGCGAAGCCCGGCACCTCGCGGAAGGCGGGGACGGAGACGTGGGCGGGGACGTGGGCGGAGACGTGGGCGGGGACGGAGACGTGGGCGGGGACGGATGTGAGCGGTGTGTTCGTGCTCGGGTTCGTGTGCATGCGCTCACTGTCCCGCTCGCCTCGCCGTCCCGCTCCGGCCTGTGGACAGTCCACTGCCTGTGGACAACTCGGCCACCCCGGCGAGGGGTTTGACGAGATTCACGGGAGTTCGATGCCGAGGTCCCAGCCGTCGTGGGCATGGGTGCAGAGACAGTCGCGGTCGGCGGTGGCCGGGAGGGCGGCGATGGTGTCGAAGAGGACGTCGCGGAGCCGGCCGATGTTCTGGCCGAAGACGCGGAGGACCTCGGTGTGGGAGACGCCCTCGCCGGTCTCGGTGCCGGCGTCGAGGTCGGTGACGAGGGTGAGGGAGGTGTAGCAGAGGCCGAGTTCGCGGGCGAGGACGGCTTCGGGGTGGCCGGTCATGCCGACGACGGACCAGCCGTTGGCGGCGTGCCAGCGGGATTCGGCGCGGGTGGAGAAGCGGGGGCCCTCGACGACGACGAGGGTGCCGCCGTCCACGGCCTGCCAGTCCCGGCCGCGGGCGGCCTTGATCGCGGCCTGCCGTCCGTCGGGGCAGTAGGGGTCGGCGAAGGAGATGTGGACGACCCGGGGGACGGCGCCGTCGGGGCGCGGTTCGCCGTCGAAGTAGGTCTGGGCGCGGTTCTTGGTCCGGTCGATCAGCTGGTCGGGGACGAGGAGGGTGCCGGGGCCGTACTCGGGGCGCAGTCCGCCGACGGCGCAGGGGCCGAGGACCTGGCGGACGCCGAGGGAGCGGAGGGCCCAGAGGTTGGCGCGGTAGTCGATCCGGTGCGGGGGGATGCGGTGGTCGCGGCCGTGGCGGGGGAGGAAGGCGACCCGGCGGCCGGCGACCTCGCCGAGGAAGAGGGAGTCACTGGGGTCGCCGTAGGGGGTGGTGACGGGGACCTCGCGGACGTCGTCGAGGAAGGAGTAGAAGCCGGATCCGCCGATCACGCCGATCTCGGCGTACGTGTCGTGGGCTGCGTCGCTGGACGGGGTGGTCACCATGCCCGTCACCCTACGCAGGGGCTCCGGCCCCGGCGGAGGGTTCCGGACATGCCGGGGCCCGAGGCCGGGGTGCCGGGCCGGGTGGTCCGGGACATGCCGAGGCCCGGGGCGGGGAGCCGGGCCGGGTGGTTCCGGACATGCCGGGGCCCCGGGTCCCCCCGTGGGGGCCGGGGCCGGGGCGGTGCTGCGGGGTGGGGCTCAGGCGGCCGGGGTCGAGGACGACGAGGACGTCGAGGTGGACGTCGTCGAGGCCGGCTTCGCGTCGGTCGAGGCCGAGGAGGTGGACGTCGTGGAGGACGTCGAGCTCTTCGTGGCCGGGGAGCTGCTGGACGAGGAGCCGCGGCTGTCGTTCCGGTAGAAGCCGGAGCCCTTGAAGACGATGCCGACGGCCGAGAACACCTTCTTGAGGCGGCCGTGGCAGGCGGGGCACTCGGTCAGCGCGTCGTCCGTGAACTTCTGGACCGCCTCAAGGCCCTCGCCACACTCGGTGCACTGGTACTGGTAGGTCGGCACTAGTCTTCCTCCTGGCACTCACACTCATCGAGTGCTAACGACGATCCATAGTGACGTATTCCGTCGGTTCAGTCCACCGCCACCGGCACGCGGTGACCGACACCACGTGCCGCGACCCGGGTCGTGATCCGGTTGGCCGGCCGCGGCTTGAGCTGTCCGCGCAGGGCGACGAGCGTCACGAAGGCGAGCGCGGTGCCCGCGGCCGGGACGAGGAATCCGGCGGTGGAGCCGTGGGCGTCGGCCAGCCGGCCGGCGACCGTGACGGCCAGGGCCTGGCCGAGGGCGACGGCTCCGGTGAGCCAGGTGAACGCCTCGGTCCGGGCGGAGGCCGGGATCAGGGTCTCGACGATGGTGTAGCCGGTGATCAGGGCCGGGGCGATGCACAGGCCGACGACGAGGCCGAGGGCGCCGAGCAGCAGCACCGAGTGCGCGGTCCACAGCAGGGACGCGGCGAGGGTGAGGCCGGTGTAGCCGAGGATCAGGCGGCGGCGGGGGCCGGTCTTCCAGGCGATGGCGCCCATGGCGATGCCGGCGAGCATGTTGCCGGCGGCGAAGACCCCGTAGAGCAGGCCGTTGGCGCCGGGGTTGCCGATCTCCTCGGTGAAGGCGGTGAGCGAGACCTGCATGCCGCCGAAGACGGCGCCGATGCCGAGGAAGGCGACGATCAGGACGCGGACGCCGGGGACGGAGAGCGCGGAGCGGTGCGGCTCGGCGTCGCCGTGGGCGGCGGCGGCGAGCATGCCGTGCGGCGGCTGGGTGGCGCGCTGGGCGGCGAAGAAGAGGCCGCCGAAGAGGGTGAGGGCGGCTTCGGTGATGAGGCCGGCGGCCGGGTGGACGCCGGTGCACAGGGCGGTGGCGAGGACCGGTCCGACGACGAAGGTGAACTCGTCGGTGACGGACTCGAAGGCCGCGGCGGTCGGCATCAGCGGGGTGCCGTCGAGCTTGGCGGCCCAGCGGGCCCGGACCATGGGGCCGACCTGCGGGACGGAGGCGCCGGCGGGCACGGCGGCGAGGAACAGCGCCCACAGCGGGGCGCCGGCCAGCGCGAGCGCGACGAGCAGCGAGACGGCCGCGGCGTGGACGATGACGCCCGGGACCAGGACGGCGCGCTGACCGAAGCGGTCGGCGAGCTTGCCGCTCTGCGGGGCGAAGAGCGCCATGGAGACGCCGGTGACGGCGGCGACGGCGCCGGCGCTGCCGTAGGAGCCGGTGGTGTGCTGGACGAGCAGGACGATGCCGATGGTCAGCATCGCGAACGGCTGCCGGGCGGCGAAGCCGGGGATCAGGAAGGAGAGCGCACCGGGGGTGCGCAGCAGCTGCCCGTAGCCGGGCCGCTTCTCGGAGACGACCGTGGACTCCACGGTCCTGGCCTTTCTGCCGCCTGGTAGCGCGCGGGCACGGTGGTGCCGGTCTCGCCGAGAGCTGTCCTCATGCGCGGAACTGCGGTAGATACCGGGAGGGCCCCACTGCGGGAGGGGGCGCCGGCCGCCATACGGTCGCGCCAGCTCTGCGTCAGGCAGAGTTGGTTCGATCAAGTGTGCCTTCATGGTACAGGGAGGAGCGGTCTCCCGCCTGTGATTCCACTGGGGAGAACGCTCCTGACCCCGAAATAATGCCGCGGATTAACGCTCCCGTGGCTTGTGCTTCCCCGTCACGGAGGCCGGCCGGTGGAAGCGGGTCGCGGTCGTCGTGACCGCCGTCTCCTTCCCGTCGCCGGTGCCGAGCCAGCCGGCCAGCTTGCCGCCCTGGCCGACGGCGCGCAGCCGCCGCTCGGTGGCGTCGCGCACCGGATCGGTGGCGACGACGAGCAGTTCGTCGCCCTTGCGGAGCACGGTCGCCGGGCCGGGGACGAAGCTGGCGTCCTCCCGTACGACGAGGGTGACGGCGGCGCCGGTGGGCAGCCGCAGCTCGGCGACCTCGACGCCGTGCATCCGGGAGCCCTCGGGGATGGCGACGGACAGCAGGTGGCCGCGGAGCCGCTCCAGCGGGGCGGACTCGACGCCGAGGTCGGCGGCCTCGCCGGTGTCGCCGAGCCGGAGGGCCCGGGCGAGCCAGGGCAGGGTCGGGCCCTGGACGAGGGTGTAGACGACGACCAGGACGAAGACGATGTTGAAGATCCGCTCGCTGCCGTCGATCTCCCCCACCATCGGGATGGTGGCGAGGATGATGGGGACGGCTCCGCGCAGGCCGGCCCAGGACATCAGGGCCTGCTCCTGCCAGGGGATGCGGAAGGGCGCCAGGCTGACCAGGACCTCCATGGGGCGGGCGACCATGGTGAGGACGAGGCCGATGACGACGGCCGGCCAGAAGTCGTTGACGAGCTCGTGCGGGGTGACGAGCAGTCCGAGCAGGACGAACATGCCGATCTGGGCGATCCAGCCGAGTCCCTCGGCGAAGCCGCGGTTGGCGGGGGCGTGCGGCAGCTTGGCGTTGCCGAGGACCATCGAGGCCAGGTAGACGGCGAGGAAGCCGGAGCCGTGGGCGATCGCGCCGGCCGCGTAGGCGGTGACGGCGATGGCCATGACGGCGATCGGGTAGAGGCCGGAGGCGGGCAGGGCGACGTGCTTGAGCCCGTACGAGCCGACGAAGCCGACCGCGAGGCCGACGGCGGCGCCGATGGCGAGCTCCAGGGCGATCTTCCCGACGAGCACGTACCAGTCGTCGACGGGTCCGGCGGAGGAGAAGGCGACGACGAGGATGACGACCGGGGCGTCGTTGAAGCCGGACTCGGCCTCCAGCACACCGGTGACCCGGGACGGCAGCGGCACCTTGCGCAGCACGGAGAAGACGGCGGCGGCGTCGGTGGAGGAGACGACGGCGCCGATGATCAGCGCCTGCCGCCATTCCAGGCCGACGAGGTAGTGGGCGCCGGCGGCGGTGATGCCGACGGAGACGGCGACGCCGACGGTGGAGAGGACGACCGCGGCCGGGAGGGCCGGTTCGATCTCCTTCCACTTCGTGCCGAGGCCGCCCTCGGCGAGGATGACGACGAGGGCCGCGTAGCCGATGACCTGGGTGAGTTCGGCGTTGTCGAAGGCGACGTTGCCGATGCCGTCCTGCCCGATGGCGACCCCGATGCCGAGGTAGAGCAGCAGGCTGGGGAGCCCGCTCCGGGACGAGATCCGGACGGCGGCGACCGCGATCAGCAGCACGAGTGAGCTGATCAGCAGGAGTTCGTTGAGCTCGTGGACAGTCAGTGCACCGTTCCTTCCCCTCGCACGCGCCGGATCGTTCCTCCAGCCGCAGGTACTTCGTTACCTTACCTAATCTTTAACGCTTTCTTGACGCCTTCTTTGCGCTCCGGTCCTTCGATACGGTCAGCTGAGCGGTCAACTGTGCGGTTCCTGCCCGATACCGAGTCCGGGGCGCCCAGGCGCTGCGCCTAAGGTTGCTCCCGTACTCCAGGACCACCCTGCCCCTCGAAGGACAGCGATGCCCTCCAACACGACCGCGCCCCCCGCCAAGAAGAAAGGCAGGCGCGCCCGCCTGATCGTCCTGCTCCTGGTCCTTGCGCTGGTCGGGGCCGTCGCCTTCGGCGGCTGGTGGGGAGTCGGCACCGTCCGGGCCTCGTTCCCGCAGACCACCGGCGAGATCCGGCTCGACTCGCTCTCCGGCGACGTCGAGGTGAAGCGGGACGCCCACGGCATCCCGCAGATCTACGCGGACAACGAGACGGACCTCTTCCGCGCGCAGGGCTACGTCCAGGCGCAGGACCGCTTCTACGAGATGGACGTCCGCCGGCACCTGACCGCCGGCCGCCTCTCCGAGATGTTCGGCGAGAGCCAGGTCGACACCGACGCCTTCCTGCGCACCCTCGGCTGGCGCCAGGTCGCGCAGCAGGAGTACGACAAGGTCCTGTCGCCGGAGACGAAGAAGTACCTCCAGGCGTACGCGGAGGGCGTCAACGCCTATCTGAAGGACCGGCAGCCGAAGGACGTCTCCGTCGAGTACGCGGCGCTGGCCTTCACCAACGAGTACACGATCGAACCGTGGACCCCGGTCGACTCGGTCGCCTGGCTCAAGGCCATGGCCTGGGACCTGCGCGGCAACATGCAGGACGAGATCGACCGCTCGCTGCTCACCAGCCGGCTGAGCGCGGCCCAGATCAAGCAGCTCTACCCCGAGTACCCCTATGAGCTCCACCAGCCGATCCTCGACCGCGGCACGGTCGACCCGGTGACGCGGAAGTTCGACCCGAAGGCCGGCAAGGGCGAGGAGTCCGACGGCGGCGCGGGTACGGGATCCGGCGACGGCTCCGGGGGCGCGAGCGCCCAGCTCGCCGCGCTCTCCGGCCTCTCCGACGTCCTCGACTCCGTCCCGGCGCTGCTCGGCCCCAACGGCAACGGCATCGGCTCCAACTCGTGGGTCGTCTCCGGCGACCTCACCACCTCCGGCAAGCCGCTGCTCGCCAACGACCCGCACCTCGCGCCGATGCTGCCGTCCCTCTGGTACCAGATGGGCCTGCACTGCCGCTCGGTCTCGGCGACCTGCCGCTACGACGTCGCCGGCTACACCTTCTCCGGCATGCCCGGCGTGATCATCGGCCACAACGACTCCATCGCCTGGGGCCTCACCAACCTCGGCGCCGACGTCACCGACCTCTACCTGGAGAAGATCAGCCCCGACGGCTACCTCGTCGACGGCAAGGTCAAGCCGTTCGACACCCGCGAGGAGATCATCAAGGTCGCCGGCGGCGCGGACCGGCCCATCACCGTCCGCTCCACCGACCGCGGCCCGCTGGTCTCCGACCGCTCCTCCGAACTGGAGAAGGTCGGCCAGAAGGCCCCCGTCGGCAACTCGGCCCCCGACCGCGGCACCGGCTACGGCGTCTCCCTCCAGTGGACCGCCCTCCAGCCCGGCAGGTCGATGGACGCGATCTTCGCGATCGACCGCGCCCAGAACTTCAAGGAGTTCCGGGCCGCCGCCCGGTACTTCGAGGTCCCCTCGCAGAACCTCGTCTACGCCGACACCGAGGGCCACATCGGCTACCAGTCCCCGGGCAAGATCCCGCGCCGCGCCAAGGGCGACGGCACCCTGCCCGCGCCCGGCTGGGACTCCTCGTACCGCTGGAAGGGGTACATCCCCTTCGAGCAGCTGCCGTACGAGTACGACCCCGAGCGCGGCTACATCGTCACCGCCAACCAGGCCGTGATCTCCCCGGAGCAGTACGACGACCTGCTCACGAAGGACTGGGGCTACGGCTCCCGGAGCCAGCGGATCAACGACCTCATCGAGTCGAAGACCAAGGACGGCGGCAAGATCTCGCCGGACGACATGCGGACC
Source organism: Streptomyces sp. NRRL F-5727 (assembly GCF_000719555.1). Classification (GTDB taxonomy): domain Bacteria; phylum Actinomycetota; class Actinomycetes; order Streptomycetales; family Streptomycetaceae; genus Streptomyces. The sequence goes on along the minus strand of NZ_JOGX01000015.1, from coordinate 108,119 downwards.
ATGCAGACCGACAACCGCAGCGAGATCGCCACCCTGCTCAACCCGCTGCTGCTGAAGGTCGACATCTCCGACCCGTACGTCCGCGAGGCGCAGAAGCTCCTGGAGGGCTGGGACTACACGCAGGAGCCCGACTCGGCCGCCGCCGCGTACTTCAACGCGGTCTGGCGCAACGTCCTCAAGCTCTCCTTCGGCGACAAGCTGCCCAAGGAGGTGCGCGCCGAGGGCGACTGCGTCATGGTCCGCCCGGTGGACGCCACCGGCCCCGTCGACGAGCAGAACAAGCTGGTCCGCGAGTGCGGCGAGCGCGACCCCGACTCGGCCCAGCCGGACGGCGGCGACCGCTGGTACGAGGTGGTCCGCCCGCTGCTCAAGCAGGAGAAGAGCGAGTGGTGGAAGACCCCCGCCACCCGCACCGACCCGGCCACCGAGACCCGTGACCAGCTGCTCGCCCGGGCCATGAAGGACGCCCGCTGGGAGCTGACCGCCAAGCTCGGCAAGGACGTCTCCACCTGGAGCTGGGGCCGGCTGCACCAGCTGACGCTGAAGAACCAGACCCTCGGCACCGCCGGCCCCGGCGTGGTGCAGCAGATGCTGAACCGCGGCCCGTGGAACCTGGGCGGCGGCGAGGCCGCGGTCGACGCGACCGGCTGGAACGCGGCCGGCGGCTACGAGGTCATCTGGGTGCCGTCGATGCGGATGGTCGTCAACGTCGGCGACTGGGACAAGTCCCGCTGGATCAACCTGACCGGCGCCTCCGGCCACGCCTTCCACGACAACTACACGGACCAGACGGACGCCTGGGCCAAGGGCGAGCTGTACGACTGGGCCTACGGCAAGGCGGCGGTCGACGCGGCGGCGAAGGACACGCTGACGCTCAGGCCGTGATCAGGAACGGCCGAAACGGGTCACCCCGTCCGGGGTGACCACCGCGTGCACGGGGTGGTCGTGCGGTTCCTCCGGGACCCGCGCGACCACCTCGTCGGCGTAGAGGAGCACCACGAGGGACGGGTCCTTCCCGGCGCGGGCGAGCCGGGCGAGGACCCGGTCGTACGAGCCGCCGCCCCGGCCCAGACGCATGCCGCGCGCGTCCACCGCGAGCCCCGGCAGCAGCACCGCGTCCGCCGTGCACACGGCGTCCGGGCCGAGCCGCGGGCCGGTCGGCTCCAGCAGGCCGCGGCCGGCCTTCGCGAGCGTCTCCCGGCCCTCGTACACGGCCCAGTCCAGGTCGTTGTCGGGCAGCAGCACCGGCAGCAGGACCCGCACCCCGCGCGCGTGGAGGGCGTCGAGCAGCACGCGCGTGCCGGGCTCGCGGCCGACCGAGACGTACGCGGCGACGGTGGCGGCGCCGGCCAGCTCGGGCAGTTCGAGGCCGTGCCCGGCCAGCGCCCGGGCCGTCTCCGCGAGGGCGTCGGGGGCGAGGGCGGCGCGGGCGTCGAGCAGCCGGCGACGCAGAAGGGCTTTTTCGGACAACTCAGGATTCTCTTTCTGCACAGCGGATCCCTGGAAAACTCTCGTAACAGTCTTTATGGGGAGAAAGTTAATCGGAGCCACATCTTTCTCTCATTCCCTAGCGGTTAAGGTGCCTGCATGAATCAGTCGTTCCCCCGCCTCGGCCGGATCAGCAAGGCCGTCATCCCGGCCGCGGGCCTCGGCACCCGCTTCCTGCCGGCGACGAAGGCGACGCCGAAGGAGATGCTTCCGGTCGTCGACAAGCCGGCGATCCAGTACGTCGTCGAGGAGGCCGTCGCCGCCGGGCTTTCCGACGTGCTCATGATCACCGGTCGGAACAAGCGTCCGCTGGAGGACCACTTCGACCGGAACTACGAGCTGGAGGAGGCCCTGAGCCGCAAGGGCGACGGCGAGCGCCTCTCCAAGGTGCAGGAGTCGAACGACCTCGCCACCATGCACTACGTGCGCCAGGGCGCCCCCCGCGGCCTCGGCCACGCGGTCCTGTGCGCGGCCCCGCACGTCGGCGACCAGCCCTTCGCGGTCCTCCTCGGCGACGACCTGATCGACCCGCGCGACCCCCTCCTCGCACGGATGGTCGAGGTCCAGGAGCGCGAGGGCGGCAGCGTCATCGCGCTGATGGAGGTCGAGCCCTCGCAGATCCACCTGTACGGCTGCGCGGCGGTCGAGGCGACCGTCGACGGCGACGTGGTGCGGGTGACGGACCTGGTGGAGAAGCCGGAGCCGGCCGAGGCGCCCAGCAACTACGCGATCATCGGCCGCTATGTGCTCGACCCGGCGGTCTTCGAGACGCTGCGGGAGACCGAGCCCGGCCGGGGCGGCGAGATCCAGCTGACCGACGCCCTGCAGAAGCTGGCGAGCGACGAGAAGCTCGGCGGTCCGGTGCACGGCGTGGTCTTCAAGGGCCGCCGCTATGACACCGGGGACCGCGGTGACTATCTGCGTGCCATTGTCAGACTCGCGTGCGAACGTGAAGATCTGGGACCGGACTTCCGGGCCTGGCTCCGGAGATACGTCAGCGAGGAGATGTAGGACCTTGAGCAGCGACACGGCACCGTCCCAGGACCCCCGGGACCACGGCACCGGTCACGGGCCCGGCGACCCCTGCGCGGGCCCGGACCGCACGGGCCTGTGGTCGGTCGACGAGCACCTGGCCGACATCCTGGCGACCGTCCGCCCCCTGGACCCGATCGAGCTCCCGCTGCTCGACGCGCAGGGCTGCGTCCTGGTCGAGGACGTGACGGTGCCGGCGGCGCTGCCGCCGTTCGACAACAGCTCCATGGACGGGTACGCGGTCCGGGTCGCCGACGTGGCGGGCGCGACGGAGGAGTACCCGGCGGTGCTCACCGTCGTCGGCGACGTCGCCGCGGGCGCCGGCGGCCTGCCGGAGGTCGGCCCCGGACAGGCCGCCCGGATCATGACCGGCGCCCCGCTGCCGCCCGGCGCCGAGGCCGTCGTCCCGGTCGAGTGGACCGACGGCGGCGCGGGCGAGGGCGCGGCCACCGGCATGCGGGCCGCGAGCGCCGCCCCGGAGGGCGCCGCCGGCGAGGTGCGGGTGCACCGCGCGGCGGAGCCCGGCGCCCATGTCCGCCGGGCGGGCAGCGACGTCCGGGCCGGGGAGCTCGCCCTCGCGGCCGGGACGGTCCTCGGGCCGCCGCAGCTCGGGCTGCTCGCCGCGATCGGCCGGGGCACGGTCCGGGTCCGGCCGCGCCCGCGCGTGGTGGTCCTCTCCACCGGCAGCGAACTCGTCCAGCCCGGCGAGGAACTGGGCCCCGGTCAGATCCACGACTCCAACAGCTTCGCGCTGGCCGCCGCCGCCCGGGACGCGGGCGCGCTGGCCTACCGGGTCGGCGCGGTCGCCGACGACGCCGAGTCGCTCCGCGCCACCATCGAGGACCAGCTGATCCGGGCCGACCTGCTCGTCACCACCGGCGGCGTCAGCGTCGGCGCCTACGACGTGGTGAAGGAGGCCCTGACCGCCGACGGACAGGTCGACTTCCGCAAGCTGGCCATGCAGCCGGGCAAGCCGCAGGGCTTCGGCGCGATCGGCCCCGAGCAGATCCCGCTGCTCGCCCTGCCGGGCAACCCGGTCTCCTCGTACGTCTCCTTCGAGCTCTTCGTCCGGCCCGCGATCCGCGCCCTGATGGGCCTCGGCGACCTGAACCGCCCGGTCGTCCGCGCCACCCTGAAGGCCGACGCCCCGCTCACCTCCCCGGCCGGCCGCCGCCAGTACCTCCGGGGGACGTACGACGCCGAGTCCGGCACCGTCACCCCCGTGGGCGGCGCCGGCTCCCACCTGATCGCCGCCCTGGCCCACGCGGACTGCCTGCTCGTGGTCCCGGAGGACCGCACGGGCGCCGACCCGGGCGAGGAGCTGGACGTGGTCCTCCTCGGCTGAGGGGGGCCGGGCGGGGGTACGGTGTGTCGTCCCACACAGCGACCGGGAGTGTCACGGCCATGAGCACGCAGCAAGGTCTCACCCACATCGACGAGGCGGGCGCCGCCCGCATGGTCGACGTATCGGCGAAGGACGTCACGTCCCGCACGGCACGCGCCAGCGGGCGGGTCCTCGTCTCGCCGCGCGTGATCGAGCTGCTGCGCGGCGAGGGCGTGCCGAAGGGCGACGCGCTGGCGACCGCACGGATCGCCGGGATCATGGGCGCCAAGAAGACCCCGGACCTCATCCCGCTCTGCCACCCGCTGGCCGTCTCCGGGGTGACGCTCGACCTCACGGTCGCGGACGACGCCGTGGAGATCCTGGCGACGGTGAAGACCACCGACCGCACGGGCGTCGAGATGGAGGCGCTGACCGCCGTGTCGGTGGCCGCGCTGACCGTCGTCGACATGGTGAAGGCGGTCGACAAGGGCGCGGTCATCTCCGACGTGCGGGTGGAGGAGAAGACCGGCGGCAAGTCCGGGCACTGGACCCGGGACGACGCGTGACGCGCGGCGGCCGGGTCGCGGGCGTCCACGAGGCCCACGGCGGCCACCGGGCGCTCGTCGTCACCGCCTCCAACCGGGCCTCCGCCGGTGTCTACGAGGACAAGGGCGGGCCGCTGATCGCCGAGGGTCTGCGCTCCATGGGCTTCGCGGTCGACGGGCCGCAGGTCGTGCCGGACGGGGCGCCCGTCGAGGCGGCGCTGCGGGCCGGGATCGCCGCCGGGTACGACGTGATCCTCACGACCGGCGGCACCGGCATCTCGCCGACCGACGAGACGCCCGAGGTCACCGCCCGGGTCCTGGAGCGGCACATCCCCGGCATCCCGGAGGCGATCCGGGCGTACGGCCGGGAGAAGGTGCCGACGGCGGCGCTCTCCCGCGGCCTCGCCGGGGTCGCGGGCTCCACCCTGATCGTGAACCTGCCGGGGTCGACCGGCGGGGTGCGGGACGGGCTCGCCGTCCTGGAGCCGCTGCTGCGGCACGCCGTGGACCAGATCCGCGGCGGCGACCACCCGAGACCGGCGGAAGCGGGCCCGGCCTCATGACCACGCCCTGGCCGGTCGTCCTCGTCGACGGAGACGTGCTGCTCCGCCCGATAAGGATGCGCGACCAGCGGGAATGGCGGGAGGTGAACCGGCGCAACCGCGAGTGGCTGCGGCCCTGGGAGGCGACGGTGCCGCCGCCCGCCCCGGGCATGCCGCCCGCGCAGCGCCCCACGTACCGTCAGATGGTGCGCCATCTGCGGGCGGAGGCGAACCGCGGGCGGATGCTGCCGTTCGTCATCGAGTACCAGGGGCGGATGGCCGGGCAGCTGACGGTCGCCGGGATCACCTGGGGCTCGATGTGCTCGGGGCACGTGGGCTACTGGGTGGACAGCGCGGTCGCCGGGCGCGGGGTGATGCCGACGGCGGTCGCGCTCGCCGTCGACCACTGCTTCCGGACGGTGGGACTGCACCGCATGGAGGTGTGCATCCGGCCGGAGAACGGCCCGTCCCGCCGGGTGGTGGAGAAACTCGGTTTCCGGGAAGAGGGATTGCGGCCGCGTTATCTGCACATCGACGGGGCGTGGCGGGACCATCTGGTGTTCGCGCTGACGGCGGAGGAGATCCCGGAGGGGCTGCTGGCCCGCTGGCACCGCACCCGGCGCCGGGATGCCGTGTGACGCTCACCGCGCAGGAAATTCCGATAACTGTTCGAATTCCAGCGGCATATGAACACCGATCGATCTGAACAATCACAAAAAAGTTCAGTGATATCAGCCAGATCGTGCGACACACCGGGCCAATTGGCCGATGCCCCGTCGCGAACCCCTCTACCGTGTGAGGCGTGAGCAGCAGCGGCCTCATCTACGCAGTCATCGTCGGGGCCTGGGCCGCCTACCTGGTGCCGATGTGGCTCCGCAGGCAGGACGAGCTGAACGAGGCCCGTCCGACGGAACGCTTCAGCACCGCCATCCGGCTGCTGTCCGGACGGGCGGGCATGGAGCGCCGGTACGCCAAGGAGCTTCGCGAGCGGGACCGTACGGCCCTGGAGGCGGCCCCCGACGTGGACCCGGACGCGGCGACCGAGCATCTGAGCTCGGTCGACGTCCGGGCCTTCTCCGCGCCTCCGGCCAGGACCGAGGCGCGCCTCGAACTCCCCGAGCCGGAGCCCGAGCCCCGTCCGGAGCCGGAGCGCCGGCCCGAGCGCGACGAACCGGCCCCCGCCGCGGCGGCCCGGCCGGCCGCGGGCGGCGCCGCCGAGCGGGCCCGCCGCGGCAAGGCCCTGGCGCGCCGCCGGCGCACCACCATCGTGCTCTTCTCCGCCTTCACCCTCGGGGCCGTGGTCGCCGCCGTCGGCGGCGTCGCCTTCCTGTGGGCGCCCGCCGTCCCCGCCGTGCTGCTCAGCGCCTACATCGTCCACCTGCGCGGCCAGGAGCGCCGCCGGTTCGTCTACGTGATGGACCGGCGCCGCGCCGAGGCCGCCGCCGCCCGGCTCCGCGAGAGCCGCCGGGCCGCCGCGCCGGCGCCCGAGCCGGAGCCGACCCCCGCGCCGGTGGTCTCCCCGCAGGAGGCCGACCGGCGCGCGCTGGTCGAGCAGACGGACCACGCGGAGTGGGTGGACCAGCAGCGCGAGCGCGGCCCGGCCCGCGGCGACAGCTGGGACCCGGTGCCGGTGCCGCTGCCCACGTACGTCACCGCGCCGGTCGCCCCCCGCGCCTCCCACGGCGTGGACGTCACCGACCCGGAGACCTGGAGCGCGGCCCGCTCCTCCACCGCCGAGCAGCCCCCGGCCGCCGCACCGGCCCCGCGCCGCCGTCCGGCCCCGCCGCGCCGGGGCCGTGACCACGGCAGGACCCCGCTCTTCGACCAGTACGCGGACGACGACCGGCCGCGCGCCGCCAACGAATGAGGGCGGTGCGGCGGGTCCTCGCCTGACCTGCGGCGGAAGCGATTTTTCTTCTCGCCGACCGGGATGCTAATGTTTCACACGTCGCAGGGGCCTGTGGCGCAGTCCGGTAGCGCACCTCGTTCGCATCGAGGGGGTCAGGGGTTCGAATCCCCTCAGGTCCACCAGCGGATGACGAAGATCCCGTCCGATCGAAAGATCGGGCGGGATCTTCGTCGTTCACGGGGTGGGTCAGGCGGTCGTGGCCACCGCCGTCAGCCAGGCGTTCCAGTCGCTCTCGTAGTCCAGCGAGGTGAGGAAGGCGCGGGCGGCCGCCCAGTTGCCGGTGCGGTAGTGGCCGAGCACGGTGGCGACGTCGGCGGGGTGCTCCTCGACCATGTAACGGGCGGCGAGGTAGCCCCAGTTGTAGGTGCGGTTGACGTCGCTGTTCTCGTACGTGGTGTCGAACAGCGTGCGCAGGGCGTACGTGTGCTTGCCGGCCTCGGCCAGGGCCTTGCTGTAGGGGATGCCGCGGTAGGAGTAGGAGACGTACTCCGCGATGCCCTCGCCCCACCAGACGGTGGGGGTGGTCTGGCTGTCGCCGAAGTCGCCGTACAGGTCGTAGCGGCCGTCGAGGTAGTGGGTGTACTCGTGGTTCAGGTTCCAGATCTGCCAGCCGGGGCTCACGTCGGTGCGCTCGTAGCAGATGAACCGCGGCTGGTTGCCGGGCCTGGAGGGGTCTCCCTCCAGGTACATGCCGCCGTTGTTGGTGTCGATGCCGTAGATCTTCCGCGCGTAGTTCTTGTAGTCCGCGCTGGAGTTGAAGACGTCGACCTCCAGGGTGGTGTTGTGGTCGTCCGCGACCGGCCCGGAGTCCTTGACCACGTTGTGGAAGTAGGCGTCCTGGTTCGCGAGGCTCGCGCAGGTCGCCGCCAGCTGGGCGGCGGTCATCTCCTGGGCCCGGATCCGCAGCGACGGACCGCAGTTGTGGACGATCGGCAGGATGCGCGACTCCAGGCCGCCGCCGCCCGCGGGGGCGAGCCCGGTCTTGCCGTGGGCCGGGCGCTGGCCCGGGTCGGCGTAGACGTGGGGCGGCTCGGGGGAGGCGGGGGCTGCGGCGGTCGCGGCCTGGGCGGGGACGGCCGCCGCCGCTATGAGCAGGGCGGCGGCGGTGAGGGTGAGGGCGCGCACAATTCACTCCTGGGGATGGGGAGTCGGAGGCCGTCGTCGTGACGGCTGCGGAGTAAAATTGCACATGTCACATGGCTGGGCAAGGGGTTGCGCACGAGACGGCCTCCATGAGGGCGCCCGCACACGACGAGGCCCCGCCCGGTCGGGGTGACCGGACGGGGCCTCGTTGCCTGGGATCAGATCAGCGGCTTGGCGAAGCAGCGGCTGTTCTCGTAGTCGCGGTAGTGGCCGAACTTGGCGCACGGCTCGTAGCCGCTGGAGAGGTAGAGGGCGATGGCCTCGGGCTGGGCCGTGCCGGTCTCCAGGACCATGCGGGTCCGGCCGGCGGCGCGGGCGTCCTCCTCCAGCAGGGCGAGGATCCGGCGGGCCAGACCCAGGCCGCGCGCCTCGGGTATCACGTACATCCGCTTCAGCTCGGCGTCCCCGTCCGCGTACCCCTCCTCGTTCTCGTCCTGGCTGCGCCAGGCCCCGCTGGCGACCGGCCGGTCCCCGGCGTCGTACGCGAGCAGGTAGAGGCCGCGCGGCGGGACGAACATCCCGGGGTCGAGCGGTGTGGCGTCGCCCTCACCGTCGCCGTAGCGGACGACGTACTCGGCCTGCACCTCGTCCTGCAGTTTCACGGCGTCGGGGTGGTCGTACGGGGTCGGCTGGATGCGCATGGCGTCGATCGTACGTGTATGCGAGCGCCGGGTGTCGGTATTCTCCCGGGATGTTCACTGTCACGACCGCGAACGTCAACGGCCTCCGCGCCGCCGCCAAGAAGGGCTTCGTCGAGTGGCTGGCGGAGACCTCCGCCGACGCCGTCTGCCTCCAGGAGGTGCGCGCCGAGGAGGCGCAGCTGCCCGCCGAGGTCCGGACCCCCGAGGGCTGGTTCACCGCCCACGCCCCCGCCGCCGCCAAGGGCCGCGCCGGCGTCTCCCTCTACCTGCGCCGCGAGCCCGACGCCGTCCGCGTCGGCTTCGGGTCGACCGAGTTCGACGGCTCCGGCCGCTACATCGAGGCCGACCTGCCCGGCGTCACCGTCGCCAGCCTCTACCTCCCCTCCGGCGAGGCCGAGACCGAGAAGCAGGACGAGAAGTACCGCTTCATGGGCGAGTTCCTGCCCTACCTCAAGGAGCTGCGGGTCCGCGCCGCCGCCGACGGGCGCGAGGTCGTCGTCTGCGGCGACTGGAACATCGCCCACCGCGAGGCCGACCTCAAGAACTGGCGGGCCAACCGCAAGAGCGCCGGCTTCCTCCCCGAGGAGCGCGAGTGGCTCACCCGCGTCCTGGAGGAGACCGACGGCGGCTACGTCGACGTCGTCCGCGCCCTCCACCCCGACCAGGAGGGCCCCTACTCCTGGTGGTCCTACCGGGGCCGCGCCTTCGACAACGACACGGGCTGGCGGATCGACTACCAGATGGCCACCCCCGGCCTGGCGGCCAAGGCGGTCAAGGCGTATGTGGAGCGGGCCGCCAGCCACCCCGAGCGGTGGAGCGACCACGCCCCCGTGACCGCCGTCTACGACCTCTAGGCGCCGCCGCCCGCCCGCTCGTCCGGCCCTCTCCGGCGGGCCGGGTGTCAGCCGCCGGCGCCGCGCAGGCGCCGGTCGAGGGCCATGGAGAGCTCCGCCTCGACGACGCTCTTGGCGAGCGGGCGCAGCCGCTGGGGGTCGGCCTCCGGGGCGTGGGCGGTCAGCATCTCGGCGAAGAGGGCGGCGAGGGCGTCGGCGTGTTCGCGGACGCGGGCGCCGGCCCTGAGGACCTCGGCGAGCGGGACGCCCTCGCGGACGAGGGCCGCGGAGACGTCGAGGAGCCGGCGGCTGACGTGGACGATGTCCTCGCCGTCGGTGGCGAGGTAGCCGAGGTCGAGGGCGGCGGCGAGGTTCTCCGGGGTGACCTCGCCGGCGAAGTGGTCGGCCAGTTCCTCGGGGGTGAGCCGGACCGGCTCCTCCTCGGTCGGGGGGCCCAGCTCCAGGACCTCGCCGACGTCCCGGCCGGACTCGAAGGCGGTGGTGAGGTCGGCGATCCCGGTGAGGGTGTGGCCCCGTTCGAGGAGGGCGGCGATGGTCCGCAGCCGGGCCAGGTGCCGCTCGTCGTACCAGGCGATCCGGCCCTCCCGACGGGGCGGCGGGATCAGTCCGCGCTCCCGGTAGAACCGCAGGGTCCGCACGGTGATCCCGGCCGCCTCGGCCAGTTCGGCCATGCGGTACTCGTGCGGGGGCTCCTGGGCCTCCGTGGGCATCTCCTGTGCTCCTGATCGTTCCGCCACGCCCGCCAGCCTATGTTGTACCGCCGGTAACTTTCCCTCGCCGGACCCCTACCGCTCGGTATGGAGCTGCTCTACAGTCCCGACTGTGCCAGTGATTGCTGGCGGAATCTTGGCCGGGCGCACGGGAGGCGGCATGGCGAAGCACGAGCACGTACGGGTGGCGGTGATCGGATCGGGGTTCGGCGGGCTCGGGGCCGCCGTCCGGCTGCGCCGCGAGGGGATCACCGACTTCGTCGTCCTGGAGCGCGCCGACTCCGTCGGCGGGACCTGGCGGGACAACAGCTACCCCGGGTGCGCCTGCGACGTGCCCTCGCACCTCTACTCCTTCTCCTTCGCGCCCAACCCGGACTGGCCGCGCACCTTCTCCGGCCAGCGGCACATCCGCGCCTACCTGGAGCACGTCACCGACACCTTCGGGCTCCGGCCGCACCTGCGGCTGAACCACGAGGTCGTGCGGATGGCCTGGAACGAGGACGAACTGCGCTGGGACATCGAGACCAGCCGCGGCGGCTTCTCCGCCGACGTCGTCGTCTCCGCCACCGGCCCGCTCTCCGACCCGAAGATCCCGGACGTCCCGGGGCTCGACGGCTTCACCGGCAAGGTCTTCCACTCGGCCCGCTGGGACCACGACTACGACCTGCGCGGCAAGCGCGTCGCCATGATCGGCACCGGCGCCTCCGCCATCCAGATCGTGCCCGCCATCCAGCCCGAGGTCGCGAAGCTGACCCTCTTCCAGCGCACGCCCCCGTGGGTCATGCCCCGCATGGACCGGGCCATCAGCGGCCCCGAGCGCTGGCTGCACCGCGCCCTGCCGGCCACCGCCACCCTGCGCCGCGGCATCCTCTGGGGCATCCGCGAGCTCCAGGTCGGCGCCTTCACCAAGCACCCGGGCGAGCTGGGCCTGGTCGAGAAGCTGGCCAAGGCCAACATCGCCAGGGCGATCAAGGACCCGGAGCTGCGGGCCAGGCTCACGCCCTCGTACCGCATCGGATGCAAGCGGATCCTGCTGTCGAACACGTACTACCCGGCCCTCGCCCAGCCCAACGTCGACGTCGTCGGCGGCGGGCTCCAGGAGGTCCGCGGGAACGTCGTCGTCGGCTCCGACGGCAGCGAGACCGAGGTCGACGCGATCATCTTCGGCACCGGCTTCCACGTCACCGACATGCCGGTCGCCGACCTCGTCCACGGCGCCGACGGCCGCTCGCTCGCCGAGCACTGGAAGGGCGGCGTGCAGTCGCTGCGCGGCGCCACCGTCGACGGCTTCCCCAACTGGATGACGATCATCGGGCCCAACACCGGCCTCGGGAACTCCTCCATGATCCTCATGATCGAGTCCCAGCTGAACTACATGGCCGACTACCTCCGCCAGCTCGACGTCCTCGGCGGCCGGGCCGCGCTCGCCGCCCGCCCCTCCGCCGTGCACGCCTGGAACCGCAAGGTCCAGAACCGCATGGAGCGGACCGTCTGGAAGGCCGGCGGCTGCGACAGCTGGTACCTCGACGCCAACGGGCGCAACACCACCCTGTGGCCCGGCACCACCGGCGAGTTCCGCCGCGAGACCCGGCAGGTCGACCTCTCCGAGTACGAGGTCGTCCGCGCCGCCCGGCCCGTGAAGGCCACCGCCCGCCCGGCCCGCAAGAAGGAGGCCGCCCAGTGATCCGCCTCCCCGCGCCCCGCACCCACACCGTCCGCTCCGCCGACGGCGCCGAGCTGCACGCCGAGGTGTACGGCCCCGAGGACGCGCCCGCCGTCGTCCTCGCCCACGGCTGGACCTGCTCCACCGCCTTCTGGGCCGGGCAGATCCGGGCCCTGGCCGCCGACCACCGGGTGATCGCCTACGACCAGCGCGGGCACGGCCGCTCCCCGGTCCCCGCCGCCGGCGGCTACTCGACCACCGCGCTCGCCGACGACCTGGAGGCGGTGCTCGCCGCCACCCTCGGGCCCGGCGAACGGGCCGTGATCGCCGGCCACTCCATGGGCGGCATGACGATCATGGCGGCGGCCGGCCGGCCCGGCTTCGTCCAGCACGCCGCCGCCGTCCTGCTCTGCTCGACCGGCCCGTCCCGGCTCACCGCCGAGGCGACCGTGGTGCCGCTCGGCCCCGGCGGCCTGCGGACCCGGCTGACCGGCGCCGTCCTCGGCTCGAAGGCGCCGCTGGGCCCGGTCACCGGCCTGTCGAAGAAGGTCCTCAGATACGCGACGATGGGACCGGGCTCGGCGCCCGACCGGGTCGACGCCTGCGCCCGGATCGTGCACGCCTGCCCGCGCCCGTCCCGGTACGGCTGGTCGCGGGTGCTCGCCGCGCTCGACCTGGAGGCGGGCGTACGGGACCTCCGGGTGCCGGCCGCCGTCCTCGTCGGCACCGTCGACCGGCTCACCCCGCCGGTGCACTCCCGGGCCATGGCCGAGGCGCTGCCGCACTGCACCGGCCTGACCGAACTGGCCGGCATGGGCCACATGACGCCGGTCGAGGCCCCGGAGGCCGTCACCGCACAGATCCGCGAACTGACGCTCACCTATCTCGGAGCGCGTCCGACCGGCAAGGAGGCAGGGGTATGAGCAGGGTCAGCCTGGAAGGACAGGTCGCCGTCGTCACCGGCGGCGCCCGCGGCGTCGGCGAGCTGCTCGCCCGCAAGCTCTCGGCCCGCGGCGCGAAGATCGCGCTCGTCGGCCTGGAGCCGGAGCTCCTCGAGGAGGTCGCCGGCCGGCTGCACACCGAGGCCGACTGGTGGGAGGCCGACGTCACCGACCACGAGGCGATGGCCCGGGTCGCCGGCGAGGTCAAGGAGCGGTTCGGCAAGGTCGACATCGTCGTCGCCAACGCGGGTGTGGCCGCGGGCGGCCCGTTCGTCGACTCCGACCCGGTCGCCTGGCGGCGGGTCGTCGAGGTCAACCTGATCGGCGGGGCCGTCACCGGCCGCGCCTTCCTGCCGGTCCTCATGGAGTCCCGCGGGTACTTCCTCCAGATCGCCTCGCTCGCCGCGATCACCCCGGCCCCGATGATGACCGCGTACTGCGCCTCCAAGTCCGGCGTCGAGGCCTTCGCGCACAGCCTGCGCGCCGAGGTCGCGTACCAGGGCGTGAAGGTCGGCGTCGGCTACCTCTCCTGGACCGACACCGACATGGTGCGGGGCGCCGACCAGGACGACGTGATGAAGGAGCTGCGGCAGCGGCTGCCGTGGCCGTCCAACCGCACGTACCCGCTCGGCCCGGCCGTCGACCGGATCGTCGAGGGCATCGAGCGCCGCTCCGCGCACGTGTACGCACAGTGGTGGCTGCGCGGGATGCAGTCGGTCCGCGGCTATCTGCCCGGCGTGATCGCCACGGTCGGCAAGCGGGAGGTCGCGCGCTTCGCACCCCGGCTCTCCACGGTCTCCAGGGGTCTGGTGGGCGCGGGCGGCGCGGCCGACGAGCAGGCCCGGAAGGAGAGCGCCGGACCGGGGCCGGGCACGGACCGTGACTGATCGACATGCGCGGCGTGTTCGCTCGTGCGAGGCTGGTCGAGGCCCAGGGGCAACACCCGCCCCGTCCCCCTCACACCCCGTCTAGGAGTGAACCTTCATGGGCATCAAGGACCAGTTCCAGGACAAGGCGCAGGAGCTTCAGGACCGCGCCAAGAAGGCCATGGGCAACGCCAAGGACGAAGCCTCCCAGCGCGCCTCGCAGGCTCGCGAGGGCTCGCAGGAGGCGAAGGAGCGCGCCCAGCGGGAGGCGCGGGAGCGCACGGAGCGCGACCGCAGCCGCGAAGCCTGACCCGTCCTGAGACGAGGGGCGCACCCGGGACGCCGGGTGCGCCCCTCGCGCGTGCGCGCGGTTCCGGGGTGTCGGGGCGCCGCCTCCTCGCGGGTGCGCGGGCGTGGCGCAATTCACGCGCGCCGGGGGCGGGGATCTCCGTACCGTGTCCCCATGCCGGTACTCGAACTCCTGCGCTCCGACCACGCGCCCGCCCTGCTCGCCTTCGAGCGGGAGAACCGGGCGTACTTCGCCGCCTCCGTGCCCGACCGGGGGGACGCGTACTTCGCCGAGTTCGGCGCCCGTCACCAGGCCCTGCTCGACGAGCAGGAGAACGAGGGGACGATCCGCTTCCACGTCCTGGTCGCGGAGGACGGCGCGATCCTCGGCCGGGTCAACCTGCTGGACCTCGCCGACGGCGCGGCCGAACTCGGCTACCGCATCGCCGAGTCGGCCACCGGCCGGGGGCTGGCCACCCGGGGCGTCCTGGAGGTCTGCCGGCTCGCCGTGGAGGAGTACGGGCTGCGCCGGCTGTACGCGAAGGCGTCGCCGGACAACGGCGCGTCCCGGGCGGTGCTCGCCCGGGTCGGTTTCGGTGCGGTCGGCCGCGAGACGCTGAAGACCGGGGAGACCGCGATCGCCTACGAGCTGGACCTCGGGGGGAGCTTCGGGCGGGAGCGGTTCGGCACGTCCTCGTAGCCGGGCGGGACGGCGGCCGGTTCCGCTTCCAGCAGGGCGAGCGCCTTGTGGACGGCGTCGTCGAGCTGGGCGTGCCGGCCCTCGGCCCAGTCGAGGGGGGTGCGCAGGACGGCGAGGTCGGGTTCGACGCCGTGGTTCTCCACGGACCAGCCCCAGGGGGCGAACCAGGCCGCGTTCATGGGGACGGTGATCTGGGTGCCGTCGCCGAGCTTGTGCCGGCCGGTCATGCCGACGACCCCGCCCCAGGTGCGCTGTCCGACGACCGGGCCGAGGTTCAGCAGCCGGAAGGCGGCGGTGATCATGTCGCCGTCGGAGGAGGTGGCCTCGTCGGCGAGGGCGACGACGGGGCCGCGCGGGGCGTTGGAGGCGTAGCTGACGGGCTGGGCGTTGCGGGTGAGGTCCCAGCCGATGATCTTCCGGGTCAGGGTCTCCACGACGAGTTCGCTGATGTGGCCGCCGGCGTTGCCGCGCACGTCGACGATGAGGGCGGGCCGGGAGACCTCCATCCGCAGGTCGCGGTTGAACTGGGCCCAGCCGGAGCCGCCCATGTCGGGGATGTGGAGGTAGCCGCAGCGGCCGCCGCTGAGCTCGCGGACCACGGCCCGCCGTTTGGCCACCCAGTCCTGGTAGCGCAGCGGGCGTTCGTCGATCAGCGGGACGACGGCGACCCGGCGGGAGCGGCCCTCGCCGCCGGCCGGGGTGAAGGTGAGCTCGACCGTGGTGCCGCCGGTGCCGGCGAGCAGCGGGTAGGGGCCGGTGACGGGGTCGACGGGCCGGCCGTCGATGTGGGTGAGGGCGGCGCCCTCGCGGATGCCCGTGCCGGCGAGCGGGGAGCGGGCCTTGGAGTCGGAGGAGTCGCCGGGCAGGATCCGTTTCACCAGCCAGTTGCCGTCCCGGCAGACGAAGTTGGCGCCGAGGAGGCCCTGGGGGCGCTGGTAGTGGGCGGGGCCCTCGTTGCGCCGGGCGGGGGTGACGTAGGCGTGGGAGGTGCCGAGTTCGCCCATGACCTCGCGGAGCAGGTCGGCGAACTCGTCGGGGGAGGCGACCCGTTCGAGCAGCGGCCGGTACTGGTCGAGGATCGCGTCCCAGTCGACGCCGCCCATGCCGGGCTCCCAGAAGTAGGCGCGGACGATCCGTCCGGCCTCGGCGTAGGACTGGCGCCATTCGGCGCCGGGGTCGACGTCGTGCAGGATGCGGCGCAGGTCGAGGTAGACGGTGGAGTCGCCGTCGCCGGGTTCGGTGGCGGGCACCGCCCGCAGTTCGCCCTCGTCGAAGACGACGAGCCGGGTGCCGTCGCCGCTGACCGCGAACCAGTCGAGGTCGCGGGCGAGTTCGGTGCGGCGGGCCTTGACGACGGAGAAGTGCTCCAGGGTGGGGCGGCCCGAGGTGTCGGCGGGGTTGGCGAAGGTCTCGCCGAGGGCGCCGGAGATGGGCCAGCGCAGCCAGACGAGCCCGCCGCCGGAGACCGGGGCGAGCGCCGAGTACTTGGAGGCGGCGACGGGGAAGGGGGTGACCCGGTCGGGCAGGCCCTCGATCTCGACGGTGACCGTGCCGTCGCCGCTGTCGGCGCCGTCGTCGGCCGGGTCGAGTCCGCCGGCCGCCGGGCGCCCGTCGGGGAGGAGCGCGAAGGGGGAGGGGGTGGCGGAGGAGAGCGGCACCAGGTAGGGGCGGCAGCCGAGCGGGAACGACAGGTCGCCGGTGTGGACGTCGTACACCGGGTCGAAGCCGCGCCAGGAGAGGAAGGCGAGGTAGCGGCCGTCGCTGGTGAAGACCGGGTTCTCGTCCTCGAAGCGCCCGTTGGTGACGTCGATGACCGCGCGCGGCCCGGGCCCGGAGATGCGGACCAGTTTGATGGAGCGCAGGGAGCGGCCGATGCCGGGGTGGGACCAGGTGAGCCAGGCGCCGTCGGGGGAGAAGGCGAGGTCGCGGACGGGGCCGTTGACGGAGCGGATGAGCTCGGTGACCTCGCCGTTGGAGTCCTCGGTGGCGTCGATGAGGAGGAGCCGGCCGTCGTTCGAGGCGATGGCGAGCCGTTCGCCGTCGGGGTCGGCGACGAGCTCCTCGACGCGGCCGAGTTCCCCGGCGGCGAGCCGGCGCGGCGGCCGGTCGCCGCTGGCCCGGGGCAGGTAGGCGATCTCGACGGCGTCCTCGCCCTCGGCGTCGGTGACGTAGGCGATCTGGCCGCCGCTGCCGAGCATCTCGGGGAGCCGGACGCGGACGCCGGGGGTGTCGGTGATGGCGCGGGCGGGGCCGTCGCGGTGGGTGAGCCAGTACAGGCTGCCGCGGACGCCGACGGCGCTGGCCCGGCCCGTCTCGTCGACGGAGAGCGCGTCGACGTGCCGGGCGGCGGGCACCTGGTAGGGCCGCCGGCCGGCCCGCTGGCCGCCGAGGCGGATCTCCAGGCGGCGCGGCTCGGCGCCGGCGGCCAGGTCCTCGACGATCCACAGCTCGCCGGCGCACTGGTAGACGACCCGGTGGCCGTCGGAGGAGGCGTGCCGGGCGTAGAAGTCGGCGTGATCGGTGTGGCGGCGCAGCCCGGTGCCGTCGGGGCGGCAGGAGTAGAGGTTGCCGATGCCCTCGTGGTCGGAGAGGAAGGCGATCCGGTAGCCGTCCTCGCCGGGTGGCGCGGTGACGAACATCGGGTCGGCGAGGTGGCCTTCGAGGTCGGCGAGGAGTCGTTCGCCGTGCAGCCAGAGGCGGCCGGTGGCGCCGCCCCGGTACCGCTTCCAGGCGGCGGGTTCGTGCGGCGGGGTGCCGGTGAGGAGCAGGGTGCGGCGCTCGCCGCCGACGTCCCGGACGGCGATGTCGGAGACGGGCCCCCAGGGCATCCGGCGGCCGGGGGAGCCGTCGGTGGCGACGGTGTAGGCCCAGGAGAAGTACGAGAAGGGCTGGCCCTGCGAGGAGACGGCGAGGATGTCCCCGTCGGGGGACCAGCCGCAGACCCGGGTGTCGGTGGAGCCCCAGTGGCTGAGCTGGCGGGCGTGGCCGCCGTCGACCGGGACGAGGTGGATCTCGGGGTCGAGGCTGCGCCAGTTCGTGTACGCGATGTGGCGCCCGTCCGGGGAGAAGCGGGGGTGCCCGGCCCGGGTGCGGTCGACGGTGAGCCGCCAGGCGCGGCCGGGGCTCTGTCCGTCGGGGACGAGCGGGGCGACCCAGAGGTCGTCCTCGGCCGTGAAGCACAGCAGGTCGTCGTGGAGGTGGGGGAAGCGGAGGTAGGCCACGTCGTCTCTCACCCGTTCATGCTTTCCGCGCGGAGGGGGTGCGGCAACTCGTACAGGAGTGCGTGTGGCCCAGGACACGTACGAAACGGTTTCGTTTCGCTGGTCGGGCGGGTACCTTCGTACCGTACGCAGAGTACGAAACCGTTTCGTTCGCTCTGCTCGTCCCCCCGACCGGAGGTCCCGACATGGCCCGCAGCAGACTCACTCCCGAGCGGGAGACCGAGCTGTACACGGCCGTGCTCGACCTCCTCCGCGAGGTCGGCTACGACGCCCTCACCATGGACGCCGTCGCCGCCCGCACCCACTCCAGCAAGGCCACCCTCTACCGCCAGTGGGGGAGCAAGCCGGAGCTGGTCGCCCGGGCCCTGCGCCACAACAAGCCCGTCCATCTCGCCGAGATCGACACCGGCTCGCTGCGCGGCGACTTCCAGGCCCTCCTGGCGCTCACCGACGACTGTCAGATGGAGAAGGACACCGCGCTGATGCGGGGTCTGGCCCATGCCGTCCACGACAACCCGGACCTGCACCGGGCCCTGCGCGAGCTGCTCATCGAACCCGAGCTGAACAGCTTCGACGAGGTCCTCGCCCGCGCGGTCCGGCGCGGCGAGATCGACCCGGACAATCCGGCGCTCCATCTCGTCCCGCACATGCTGATCGGGGCGTTCGTCGCCCGCCCGCTGGTCGACGACCAGCCGGTCGACCACGCCTTCCTCAGCGCCTACGTCGACGCCGTCGTGCTCCCCTCACTCGGCGCCTGACCCGCACCACCGCACGTCCCTGCTCCACCTGACTGCGCACCGCTCACGCCGTCGGGCCGGCTCCCCATGCCCCTGTCCCACCCCACTATGGGAGTACGCACCCGTGGCCACCTTCCTGTACAAGCTGGGCCGCACCGCCTTCCGGCGCCGACGGCTCGTCGCCCTCCTCTGGGTGGCGCTCCTGGCGATCGCCGGAGTCGGCGCCGCCACCGCGCCCGCCGCGACCTCCAGCTCCTTCTCCATCCCCGGCACCGAGGCCCAGCGCGCCTTCGACCTGCTCGAAGAGCGGTTCCCCGGCGCCGGCGCCGACGGCGCCACCGCCCGCGTCGTCTTCAAGGCCCCCGACGGCGGCAAGATGACCGACGCGGCCCCCAGGGCCGTCGTCGAGGAGACCGTCGCCGCCCTGAAGTCGGGCTCCGACCAGATCGTCTCCGTCACCGACCCGTACCAGGCCCAGGCCGTCTCCCGGGACGGCTCCACCGCCTACGTCTCCGTCGCCTACAAGGTCAACGCGATGGAGCTGACCGACGAGACCCGCGAGGCCCTCGAACAGGCCGGGCACGCCGCCCAGGGCAAGGGGCTGACGGTCGAGGTCGGCGGCGACGCCCTCCAGACCATGCCCGAGACCGGCACCGGCGAGATCGTCGGCGTCGTCATCGCCGGCATCGTCCTCGTCATCACCTTCGGCTCGCTCGTCGCGGCCGGACTGCCGCTGCTCACCGCGATCATCGGCGTCGGCATCGGCGTCTCCGCGATCACCGCGCTCGCCAACGTCCTCGACCTCGGCACCACCACCTCCACCCTCGCGATGATGATCGGCCTCGCCGTCGGCATCGACTACGCCCTCTTCATCGTCTCCCGCTACCGCTCCGAGCTGGCCGACGGGCGCAGCAAGGAGGAGGCCGCGGGCCGCGCCACCGGCACCGCCGGATCGGCCGTCGTCTTCGCCGGACTCACCGTCGTCATCGCCCTCGTCGGCCTCGCCGTCGTCAACATCCCGATGCTGACGAAGATGGGCTTCGCCGCCGCCGGCACCGTTGTCATCGCCGTCCTCATCGCCCTCACCCTGATCCCGGCGCTGCTCGGCTTCGCCGGCGACAGGGTGATCGGCCGCAAGCAGCGCAAGGGCGCGGCCGAGGCCCCGGAGAAGTCCGGGAAGCCGAACGCCGGCACCCGCTGGGCCCGCTTCGTCATCCGCCGCCCGCTCTTCGTGCTCCTCGCCGGCGTCATCGGCCTCGGCGCCATCGCCGTCCCGGCCTCCTCCCTGGAGATGGGCCTGCCCGACGACGGCGTGAAGCCGGTCTCCGCGACCGAGCGCCGCGCCTACGACCTGCTCTCCGAGGGCTTCGGCCCCGGCTTCAACGGCCCGCTGCTCGTCGTCGTCGACGGCGACAGGGCCACCGCCGACAGGACCGTCTCCACCATCAAGGAGCTCGACGGCATCGCCGCGGTCACCCCGGCCACGCCCAACAAGGCCGGCGACGCCGCCATGATCACGGTGATCCCGAAGGACCGCCCGTCCTCCGGCGCCACCGAGACCCTGGTCCACGACATCCGCGACGCCACCGGCGACGACGTCCTCGTCACCGGCGCCACCGCGATGAACATCGACTTCTCGCAGAAGATGAACGACGCCCTCGTGCCCTACCTGGCACTCGTCGTCGGCCTCGCCTTCGTCCTGCTCACCGTGGTCTTCCGGTCGGTCCTCGTCCCGCTCAAGGCCGCCCTCGGCTTCCTGCTCTCGGTGGTCGCCGCGCTCGGCGCCGTCGTCGCCGTCTTCCAGTGGGGCTGGCTGGGCGGCCTGTTCGGCGTCGAGCAGACCGGCCCGATCATGTCGATGATGCCGATCTTCATGGTGGGTGTCGTCTTCGGCCTCGCGATGGACTACGAGGTCTTCCTCGTCACCCGGATGCGCGAGGCGTACGTCCACGGCGAGCGGCCCGGCGAGGCGATCGTGACCGGATTCCGGCACAGCGCCCGGGTGGTCACCGCCGCCGCGGTGATCATGATCGCGGTCTTCTCCGGATTCATCGGCATGAGCGACCAGATGATCAAGATGATCGGCTTCGGCCTCGCCGTCGCCGTCCTCTTCGACGCCTTCGTCGTCCGCATGGCGATCGTCCCCGCCGTCCTCGCGCTCCTCGGCCACAAGGCGTGGTGGCTGCCGAAGTGGCTCGACCGCGCGCTGCCGAACGTGGACGTGGAGGGCGAGGCGCTGGCCGGCCACGACACCGCCACCGCGAAGCCCGACCTCGTGAAGGCGTGACGCCTCCGTAGACCCCGGGGCGCCCCCTGAGCGGGGGGTCGCGCCCCGGACCGCGCCGGGACCTGTGGGGACGGGGAGCCGACGCGGCCGTACGCCGTCAGTGCGTCGTGAGCGACGACGCACCGGCGGCGTACGTGTGCTCCAGGAACCGGGAGAGGGCGACGCTGTCGAACTGCACCACGGAGACCTGCTCCTCACCGTGGAACTCGACCACCGTCTGCGCCCGCCCGCACGGCCAGACCGCGATGTCGCCGCGGTGGGCCGGCTGCTGGATCCCGTCCTCCAGCAGGGCGCGCGGGAAGGACCACTCGACGCCGCCGGGGAGGACGAAGCGCACGGTGGCGGGGGAGAAGCCGGGGTCGTAGCGGAGGGCGACCGGCACCGCCCGGGCGACCGGCGCGTCGCTGATGAGGCGGCCTCGGGCGTGGTCCTCGACGGCGGCCATCACGTACTCCTCACCTAGAGCTGCGCTTTGTCACTCAATGTCGCATTCTTCCCGGCCGCTCGCATGGTCACTCCCGAAGCGCCCGGACAGTGGCCGGCCTCACATCCGGCATCTTGTGATCCGGACGCTCTTGCAACTCTTTTGCAGGAGCGCTCATCATTCGGGACGTGCATGTACCTGACGGATTCATCAACGCCCCCGTGTCGGCCGCGGCCGGCGTCGTCGCCGCAGCCGCGGTCGCCGTGAGCCTGCGCGGCGCGCGCAAGGAGCTCGGGGGTACCCCCCAGGCCGGAGACCTCGGGGGAGAAAGGATCGCGCCGCTCGCGGGCCTGGTCGCGGCCTTCGTCTTCGCCGTCCAGATGCTCAACTTCCCGGTCGCCGCCGGCACCAGCGGCCACCTCCTCGGCGGGGCGCTCGCCGCGATCCTCGTCGGACCCTGGACCGGCGTCCTGTGCATCGCCGTCGTCCTCCTCATGCAGGGCGTCCTCTTCGCGGACGGCGGCCTCACCGCCCTCGGCGTCAACATCACCGTCATGGGCGTGGTCACCGTCGTCACCGCCCACCTCCTCTTCCGCGGGCTGCGGCTCGTGCTGCCCCGCAATCGCGGCGGCGTCACCGCCGCGACCTTCGTCGCCGCGCTCGTCTCCGTACCCGCCTCGGCCGCCGCCTTCACCCTGGTCTACGCCGTCGGCGGCACCACCGAGGTGCCGATCGGCAAGGTCCTCACCGCCATGCTCGGCGTCCACGTCCTCATCGGCGTCGGCGAGGCCGTCATCACCATGCTGACCGTCGGCGCGGTCCTCGCCGTCCGCCCCGACCTCGTGTACGGCGCCCGCGGCCTCACCGCCCCGCTGAAGCTCCGCGTCGACGGCGAACTGGTCGACGCGGCCCCCGCCCCGGTCGCGGCCCCGGCCGCGAAGAGCCCGAAGAAGGTGTGGATCGGCGGCGTCGTCACCGCCCTCGTCCTCGCCGGCGTCGTCTCCTTCTACGCCTCCGCCAGCCCCGACGGCCTGGAGAAGGTCGCCGCCGACCAGGGCATCGACGCCAAGGCCGAGGAGTACGAGCACGCCACCGCCGACTCCCCGCTCGCCGACTACGGCGTCCGCGGCGTCGACTCCGCCCGCCTCTCCGGCGGCCTCGCCGGCGTCATCGGCGTCGGCGCCACCCTCGCCGTCGGCACCGGCGCCTTCTGGGCCGTCCGCCGCCGGCGTACCGGCGACACCACCGGCGCCCGGGTCTGACGATGGGAGCGGGCCACGCGCACAAGCTGTACCGGCGGGGCGACTCGCCGGTCCACGCCCTGCCCGCGCACACCAAGCTCGTCGCCGTCCTCGGCTTCGTCCTGGTCGTCGTCACCACCCCGCGCGAGGCCGTCTGGGCCTTCGCCGGCTACGCCGTCCTGCTCGGCGCGGTCGCCGCACGCGCGCGCGTGCCCGCCGGATTCGTCCTCCGGCGGCTCGCCATCGAGCTCCCCTTCGTCGCCTTCGCCCTGCTCATGCCGTTCGTGGTCCCCGGCGAGCAGACCCAGGTCCTCGGCGTCTCCCTGAGCGTCCCCGGCCTCTGGGGCGCCTGGAACATCCTCGCCAAGGGCACCCTCGGCGTCGCCGCCTCCGTGCTCCTCGCCGCCACCACCGAGCTCCGGGCCCTGATCCTCGCCCTCCAGCGCCTCCGCCTGCCCCCGCTCCTCGTCCAGATCGCCTCGTTCATGATCCGGTACGGCGACCTCATCACCGACGAGATGCGCCGGATGTCCATCGCCCGCCGCTCCCGCGGCTTCGAGGCGAGCGGCGTCCGCCACTGGGGCGTCCTCGCCAAGTCCGCCGGCGCGCTCTTCATCCGCTCGTACGAGCGCGGCGAGCGCGTCCACCTCGCCATGGTCAGCCGCGGCTACACCGGCACCATGCCGCTCCTCGACGACCGGCCCGCCACCCGCGCCCAGTGGGCGACCGCCCTGGCGCTGCCGCTCGCCGCCCTCCCGATCTGCCTCCTCGCCCTCCTCGGACGGACCCCATGACCGCGCCCTCGCTGGACGTCTCCGGCCTCGCCTACGCCTACCCCGACGGCCACCAGGCGCTCTTCGGCGTGAACCTGACCATCGGACGCGGCGAGCGGGTCGCCCTGCTCGGCCCCAACGGCGCCGGGAAGACCACCCTCGTCCTCCACCTCAACGGCATCCTCACCGCCGGCGCGGGCACCGTCACCGTCGCCGGGCTGCCCGTCGGCAGGCAGCACATGGCGGAGATCCGGCGGAAGGTCGGCATCGTCTTCCAGGACCCCGACGACCAGCTCTTCATGCCCACCGTCCGCGAGGACGTCGCCTTCGGCCCCGCCGCGGCCGGGCTGCGCGGCGCCGCACTGGACGCCGTCGTGGAGCGGGCCCTGGACCGGGTCGGCATGGCCGCGTACGCGGACCGGCCCCCGCACCACCTCTCCTTCGGGCAGCGGCGCCGGGTCGCCGTCGCGACCGTCCTCGCCACCGAGCCGGAGATCCTCGTCCTCGACGAGCCGTCCTCCAACCTCGACCCGGCCTCCCGCCGCGAGCTCGCCGACGTGCTGCGCTCCCTCGACGTCACCGTCCTCATGGTCACCCACGACCTGCCGTACGCCCTGGAGCTCTGCCCGCGCTCGCTGGTCCTCAGCGAGGGCGTGATCGCCGCCGACGGGCCGACCCGCGAGATCCTCGCCGACGAGGAGCTCATGGCCCGCCACCGCCTCGAACTGCCCTTCGGTTTCGTTCCGGGTTCCGTCGCCTGACCGTCTCCGGTCCCGGGTGTGCTCCGATCGGTCGGATCTTCCGGTGAGCCGTGCCGCGACGGTCCGCGCGGCGACAGGGCCGAGGTTATGAAGGGAAAACGGATGACAGTTCGTCATTCGAACACCCCGTACATCGACCTCAGGAGCCGCATGATGCGCCCCACCAGAGCAGCCTGCCTCGGCACGGCCACCGCACTGGCCGCTCTCCTCGCCTGCACCTCGCTCACGACCGCCAGCGCGGCGGACGCCGGCACCGACAAGGACAAGGCCAAGGGCCGGGTCCTCACCTTCATCGGCCACCTCGCGGAGCAGCACGACTTCCCCGTGAACCCCAACGGCCCCGCCGCGCAGGGCGACCGGACCGTCTTCCGCTCGGTCCTCTTCGACAAGGACGACAGGTCGAGGTCGGCGAGACCAACGGCTTCTGCTACACCACCAACGCCAACGGCGGCGGCGCCGAGGAGTGCCTGGTGACCTACACCCTCCCCGGCGGCCAGCTCACCGTGCAGGGCATGTACTACGGCATCCTCAACCCGGGACCGCCCCCCTCGTTCGACAGCGCGATCACCGGCGGCACCGGGAAGTACGAGAAGGCGCGCGGCTCGGTCCACGCCGACACGATCGGCGTCGGCACGAGGCGCTTCACGATCCACCTCGCCTGACCTCCCCCGACGTCCACCTGACCCCGGAATCCGGCCGTCCCCCCTCACGTTGCACCATGGGAGCCGGTCGTACGAAAGGATGAGTGGGTCAGGTGGACGTGCAGGGCACGGTGGCGGCGGGCTGGGAGCCGGTCAGGGACGCGTTCCTGCGCAACTTCGAGCAGCGGGGCGAGCGCGGCGCGGCCGTCGCCGTCCACCGCGACGGGGTCAAGGTCGTCGACCTGTGGGCCGGCACCAGGGACGCCGACGGCACCGCCCCCTGGACCGAGGGCACGGCCCAGATCGTCCGCTCGGCCACCAAGGGCGTCGCCGCCGCCGTCCCGCTCCTCCTCCACCAGCGCGGCCGGATCGACCTGGACGCCCCGGTGGCCACGTACTGGCCCGAGTTCAAGGCGGCCGGCAAGGACCGCGTGACGGTACGGCAGCTCCTCGCCCACCAGGCGGGCGTCCCCGTCCTCGACCGCCCGCTCACCCTCGCCGAGGCCACCGACCTGGAGGCGTCCACCGCGGCCGTCGCCGCCCAGGCCCCCGCCTGGGAGCCCGGCACCGCCCACGGCTACCACGCCCACACCTTCAGCTGGCTCCTCTCCGGCCTGGTCCACCGGGTGACCGGCCGCACGATCGGCCGCTGGGTCGCCGACGAACTGGCCGGCCCGCTCGGCCTGGACCTCTGGATCGGCATGCCGGCCGCCGAGGAGCACCGCGTCGGCCGCCTCGCCCCCGTCGACGCCCCCGAGGACAGCGGCGCCCTCCGGCTGCGCCCCAAGCGCTCCGTCACGGAGGCGTGGGAGGACCCGGCGTCCCTCACCCGCCGCGCCTTCGAGGTCATCACCCCGAAGCCCGACGAGAACGACCCCGCCTACCGGGCGGCCGAACTCCCCGGCTCGGCGGGCGTGGCCACCGCCCGCTCCCTCTCCCGCTTCTACGCCGCCACCCTCGGCCCCCTCGCCGACGGCACCCCCCGCCTCTTCGCCCCCGCGACCCTGGCCCTGGCCCGCACGGAGGAGTCGGCGGGCACGGACCGGGTCCTCCTGGTCGGCACCCGCTTCGGCCTGGGCCACATGCTCCACGGCCCCGCCTCACCCCTCCTCGGCCCCACCTCCTTCGGCCACCCCGGCCGCGGCGGCTCCCTCGCCTTCGCCGACCCCGAATCCGGCACCGCCTTCGGCTACGTCACCAACGGCATGCGCAAGACGGTCACCTCGGACCCCCGGGCCCAGGCCCTGGTACGGGCGGTCAAGTCCCTGCTCTGACGGGCGGCCCTAGCGGTCCGTCCCCCAGCGCCACAGCAGCTCCCCGCCGTCCGGCACGGCGGCCCAGCGGGCGGCGGCGGCGTCCAGGCGCGGCCCCGTCCTCGCCAGGGCCTCCGCGTCCAGGAGCGCCGGGCCGACACCGCGGCCCTCCACGGGGAGGCCGCGCCACACCCGGTAGGCCCAGTTCACCGACAGCTCGGCGGCCAGCACGGCGTCGCCGCCCCGGCGCAGCACCTTCAGCCCCGACCGGCGGTGCCGGCCCGGGACGACGGGCTCGAAGCCCTCGAAGGTGGCGCCGCGCGCCGTCGCCCCCCAGAAGCCGTCCTCGATACCGAGGGCGGTCTCCACGACGGCGTGGACCAGGTCGTGCGGCAGGCTCGGGCCGACGGGCCGGGCGGGCAGCCTGACGTCCGGCCCCTTGCGGGCGCGGACCAGGATCTCGTGCCGGCCATCCGGCAGCTTCCGGAAGGAGATCTCCATACCGGCGACGGTAGGCCCGGAACCGCCCGCCGCCCAGCGATTTCCCGGCCGCACGGGGTCTGGCCGCGGCAGCCGGCCGGTGCTGAGATCGGGACATGGATCTCACGGCACGGTTCGCGGGAAAGACGGTCCTCGTCACGGGCGGCGGCAGCGGCATCGGCGCGGCGACCGCCCGCCGCCTGGCGGCGGAGGGCGCGCACCTCCTGGTCACGGACATCGACGAGGAGGCGGCCCAGCGGGTCGCGGCGGCCCTCCCGGACGCGACCCCGCTCCGCCTCGACATCACCGACCGCGCGGCGATCGACCGGCTGATCGGCGGGCTCCCCGCCCTCCACGCCCTCGTCAACAACGCCCTCGTCCCCTTCGTCGACGACCCCGACGAGAACTGGCGCCGCCAGCTCGACGGCACCCTCCTCGGCACCGTCCACTGCGCCCGGGCCGCCCTTCCCCACCTGGCGGCGACCCGGGGCGCGATCGTCACCATCGGCTCGGTCAACGCGGAGGTCTCCTTCGGCGACCACGCCTACAGCGCCGCGAAGGCGGCCCTCGGCTCCTACACGCGCACCCTGGCCGCCGAGGTGGCCCCGCTGGGCGTCCGCGTCAACCAGATCAACCCCGGCACGGTCGCCACCCCCGCCCGGTCGGGCAGGGAGAAGGGCCTCGCCGCCCTCGCCGACCGTGCCTACCCCCTGGGCCGCGTCGGCACCCCCGACGACATCGCCGCCGCGGTCGCCTTCCTGGCCTCCGCCGACGCCGCCTGGATCACCGCCACCACCCTCCGCGTCGACGGCGGCCTCCTCGGGGTGAACAGGCACTTCCGGGAGATCCTGGACGGCGGCTGACCAGGTCGTCGCCACCGGTCGCGACGCCCCCGCGGCCGGGTGGGGCATCCGTGACCGCGGGCGCGACCAGCGGCGTCACGCCGTGCGCTCGCGCACGTCCGCGAGGGTGGCGCCCGCGTGGGCGATCAGTTCCTTCGGGGGGAGGGCGAAGACGGAGTGCGGGGTGCCGGCCGCCGCCCACACCAGGGCGTGGTCGAGCAGTCCCTCGTCGGCCAGTACGCGGGTCCGGGTGCGGTGCCCGAAGGGCGGTACGCCGCCGATCGCGTACCCGGTCGTCTCCCGCACCACGCGCGCGTCGGCCCGGGTGACCTCCCCGGCGCCCAACGCCTCCCGCACCCGCTCGACGTCCACCCGCGAGGCCCCGTCCATGAGGACGAGCACCGGGACCCCGTCGGCGGCGAAGACCAGCGACTTCACGATCTCGGAGACCGCGCAGCCGATCGCGTCGGCGGCCTGCTGGGCGGTCCGGGTCTCGTCCGGGAAGCGCCGGACCTCGACGTCGAGGCCCGACTCGGCGAGGGCGGCGGCGAACCGGGGGTGGGCGGCGGAGGCGTCGGTCGTCATGCCCGCACGGTAGCGGTGGGTGTACGGGGCACGCGACCGGCTTTCCCGGACCGTCAGCCCGCCTTCAGGACCCGCGCCACCACCGGTCCCGCCGCGTCGCCGCCGTGTCCGCCGGCCTGGACCACGGCCGCGGCGGCGAGGTCGCCGGAGTAGCCGGTGAACCAGCTGTTGGAGGTGGCCTGGTCGCCGACCTCCGCCGAGCCGGTCTTCGCGCCCTTCGGCGACGGCACCCCGGCCATCGCCGCCAGGGCCGTGCCCTGCGGGGCGGTGGCGGCCGCGTTCATCATCTTCCGCAGCCCGCGGGCGACGTCGTCCGGCAGCGGCTCGGCGGTGGCGAACTTCCGGTCGTCCACGTCCTGCGGGATCAGATACGGCTGGAGGAAGCCGCCGTTCTTCACGGTGGCGGAGACCGACGCCATGTTGAGCGCGTTCATGGTGATCCTGCCCTGGCCGATGTACGAGGCGGCGGTCTCGGTGCCGCTGGACTCGGGCACGGACCCGTCGCTGGTCTGCACGCCGACCGACCACACCTCGCCGATGCCGAACCACTTGCGGGCGGTGTCGCCGAGCGCGGTGTTGTGGACGCCCTTGGCCTGGAGCGGCTTGATCGCCTTGATGAAGGCGGTGTTGCAGGACATGGCGAAGGCGTTGGTGAGGTCGCCGTTCGTGGTGAAGCGTTCGAGGTTCTGGAAGGTGGCGCCGTCCCACTGCACGGTCGGCGGACACTCCACCCGCGTGCCCGGCCCGGCGATGCCGTACCGCATCATCATCGCCCCCGTCACGATCTTCATCGTGGAGCCGGGCGCCTGCTTCCCCTGGAACGCGGTGTTGAAGCCCGACGCCGGGTTGTTGGCGACCGCCCGTATCGCCCCCGTCGACGGCTCGACCGCCGCCACGGCCGCCGTCGGGAACTCCTTCACGGCCTTCTCCGCCGCCGCCTGCACGTCCGCGTCGATGGTCGTGCGCAGCTCGCCGGGCTTGCCCGCCGACAGCACCAGGAGCGTGCTGGTCGGCGTGCCGCCGGCGTTCTCGATCCAGGTCTCGATGCCCGCCTTGCCGCCCGCCTTGGCGCCGTACCGCTGCCGCAGCGCGTCGAGGACCGGCACCAGCGACGGGTACTTCTCGGGCGGCAGCGCGGTGCCCTCGTGGTCGAGCGCCTTCACCGCCGGCGCCTTCGCCGTGCCGGTCCGCAGCGAGGCACCGGGGGTCAGCTTCGGGTGGAGGACGGTGGGCGTCCAGCGCACCAGCGGGCGGCCGGTGGACTCGCCGCGGACGACGGTGAGCTTCGACTCGTACGTCCACGGCTTCGACACCCCGTCGTACGTGACGGTAGCCTTCACCGTGAACGGCACGACCGCCCCCGTGGGCGTCCCGGGCGTGATCTCTGCCGCCGAGACGCCGACCTCCTGGTGGTACGCGGCGACCGCCGGGCCCGCCGTCACCGGATCGTTCGTCAGCTGACCGGCCCGGTCGGCCTCGCCGCCGGCCCAGGCGGCGAGGAAGTCCCGCGCGGTGGCGGTGACCTCCTCGGTCGTCACCGGCCCGGTCCGCGCCGCCGCCGTCCTCGTACCGTCGCCCGACGAACCTCCCGTGACCCCGTTCCAGAGGTTGTACCCCCCGTACGCGACCCCGCTCGCGACGACCGCGAACACGCCCCCGACGACACCGACCTTCACCCCACTGCGCATGACTGGGTTCCCCTCCCCGTGTGGACCATCGAGTCAAGCAGTCGCCACTGACAACTGTCGAGCAAGATCGGCCACACCTGTCACATCCTGCGCAAACGGAATTTCCCGTTGCGAAGGAGTCGTGGCAGCGTCCGAACTCCGGTCCCAGCCATGGCGTCCCGCGCGTCGCTCCCCAGGATGCGTTCTGGCGTTGCTACCGCATCGACGGGGAGGAGCCACCACGGCGTGGGACGAATGGAACCAGCTCACCGGTGGGAGCCGCTAGCCGGCGGGCGCGGCTGCTGTCGGCGGTGGCAGGGGAGCGGCGGCTGTTCCGGGCCGTCCGTAGGCCGTCCGGGGCCGTCGGCGCCCACCGACAGCCGCCGACAACAACCGAGAGGGCGCGACCGCCGGTCGCGCCCTCTTCTCACGTCCGCCCCGCTAGACCCAGGTGTCGAGCCACATCCGCGCCCGCCACTGGTCCATCGGGATCGGCGTCGCCGTGTAGATCGGCCAGAAGTAGATGAAGTTCCAGACGATCAGCAGGACCAGGCAGCCGGCCGCCACCGCGCCGAAGGTGCGGCGTTTCTCCGTGCCGCCCTTGGGGCCGATGATCGCGCCGATCATCATCGCCACGGCCAGGCACAGGTAGGGGACGAAGACGACGGCGTAGAAGAGGAAGATCGTGCGCTCCTGGTAGAGGAACCAGGGGACCCAGCCGGCCGCCACCGCGCAGGCGATCGCGCCGGCGCGCCAGTCGCGGCGGAAGGCCCAGCGCCAGAGGACGTACAGGAGGGCGAAGCAGGCGGCCCACCAGAGGAGGGGGGTGCCGAGGGCGAGGATCTCCTGGGCGCACTTCTCCCCGGCGGAGGCGGGGCAGCCGCGGGTGCCGGGGGCGGGGGACTCGTAGAAGTAGGAGACCGGGCGGCCGAGGACGATCCAGGACCAGGGGTTCGACTCGTAGGTGTGCGGCGAGGTCAGGCCGACGTGGAAGTTGTAGACCTCGGTCTCGTAGTGCCACAGGCTGCGCAGCCACTCCGGCAGCCAGGACCAGGTGCCGCCGCCGTTCGGCAGGGCGTCCTGCTTCTCGGCCCAGTCGCGGAAGTAGCCCTTGTCGGTGACGAGCCAGCCGGTCCAGGTCGCCAGGTACGTCGCCAGCGCCACCGGCACGACCGACACGAACGCCGGCAGCACGTCCTTCTTGATCACCGCGAGGTACGGGCGGACGGCGCCGGCCGTGCGGCGGGCGCCGATGTCCCACAGGACCGTCATCAGGCCGAAGCCGACCATGACGTAGAGGCCGTTCCACTTGGTCGCCGCCGCGAGGCCCAGCATCACGCCGGCCGCGATCCGCCAGGGCCGCCAGCCGAGGCGCAGGGTCTCGGCGATCTCCGCGTCGGGGCGGAGCACCCCCTCGTCGTCCTCCGGGAGCGCGGCGGCGAGCCGTCTCCGGGTCCGGTCGCGGTCGAGGACCAGGCAGCCGAACGCGGCCAGCACGAAGAACATCAGCACCTGGTCGAGGAGCGCGGTGCGGCTCATCACGAAGTGCAGGCCGTCGACGGCGAGCAGCAGCCCGGCGAGGCAGCCGAGGAAGGTGGAGCGGAAGAGGCGGCGGCCGATCCGGCAGAGCATCAGGACGGAGAGTGTCCCGAGCAGCGCCACCATGAACCGCCAGCCGAACGGCTCGAAGCCGAAGATCTTCTCGCCGAGGCCGATGACCCACTTGCCCATCGGCGGGTGGACGACGTAGCCGGGGTCGGTGGGGATCAGGACCGAGCCGGGGTCCTTCAGGATCGTCTTGTCGATGTCCTTGGGCCAGGCCCCCTCGTACCCCTGGTTGATCAGGGCCCAGGAGTCCTTGGCGTAGTACGTCTCGTCGAATATCACCGCGTGCGGCTTGCCCAGGTTCCAGAACCGGAGCACGCCCGCGACGGCGGCGACCAGCAGCGGGCCGCCCCAGGCGGCCAGCCGCCACAGCCGGTCGGCGGCGGCCGGGCCGAGGCCGAGCAGCGACATGACCCGCGGCGAGGGCCGGGTGTACGGCGGGTCGAGCCGGTCCCTCGTGCCGATGGAGAGCGTGCCGGCGGCGGGCGGGCGGTAGCCGAAGCGCCGCAGCCGCAGCTGCCACGACGAGGGCTCGGCCACGGTCTTCGCCATGGAGTGCTGGCCCTCCAGGGCCTCGGGTGCGGTACGGGTCACCGCGCCATCGTAGGGACTGCGTCTGTGCGCGTCGCCTGTCCGGGCGGTACGGGGCGCCGCGGCGGGTGCGACTCCTGGGAGGATGGGCGGGTGACAGGAACGCTGGTACTCGCAGGCACCCCCATCGGCGACATCGCGGACGCCCCGCCCCGGCTCGTCGCCGAGCTGGAGGGCGCGGACATCGTCGCGGCCGAGGACACCCGCCGGCTGCGCGGGCTGACCCGGGCGCTCGGCGTGCACACGACGGGGCGGGTCGTCTCCTACTTCGAGGGGAACGAGTCGGCCCGTACGCCCGAGCTGGTCGAGGCGCTGGCCGGCGGGGCGCGGGTGCTGCTCGTCACCGACGCGGGCATGCCGTCCGTCTCCGACCCGGGCTACCGGCTGGTCGCCGCCGCCGTCGAGGCGGACATCAAGGTGACGGCCGTCCCCGGCCCGTCCGCGGTGCTCACCGCGCTGGCGCTGTCCGGGCTGCCGGTGGACCGCTTCTGCTTCGAGGGCTTCCTGCCGCGGAAGGCGGGTGAGCGGCTGGGCCGGCTGAAGGAGGTCGCGGCCGAGCGCCGCACCCTCGTCTACTTCGAGGCGCCGCACCGGCTCGACGACACCCTCGACGCGATGGCCGAGGTGTTCGGCGCCGAGCGCCGCGCCGCCGTCTGCCGCGAGCTGACCAAGACGTACGAGGAAGTGAAGCGGGGCCCGCTGGGCGAACTGGCCGCCTGGGCCAAGGAAGGGGTGCGCGGCGAGATCACGGTCGTCGTCGAGGGCGCCCCCGAAACGGGCCCGGAGGAGCTGGACGCGGCCGAACTGGTCCGCCGCGTACGGGTCCGCGAGGAGGCCGGCGAACGGCGCAAGGAAGCGATCGCCGCGGTAGCCGCCGAAGCGGGTCTCCCCAAGCGCGAGGTCTTCGACGCGGTGGTAGCCGCGAAGCACACCCCCTGACCGCCGGGGCCCCGACCGTCCGGCCCTCCCGCCCCCCGGGCCCCTCCCAGGGAGACGCGCGGCGGCGGGGCGGGAATCCGGTGTCGGGGCGGGGTGGGAAAGGTTCCGGGAAACTCTGGGAAGGCTCTGGAATCGGTAAAGGGATAACCTTTAATGCAAAGCCGAATCCGGCGCCGGGAGTCGTCACGGGGCGCTTGGCAAGGGAACGCCCAAAACCGCTCCATGCTTCCTTCCGTGCTGATGCGCTCCGGGCCGAAAAGGCGTCCACTGGACCCAGTGGAGAGGAGCTGGCATGAGCGAGACCACCGGCACCGGAACGCCCGTCGTGCACGAGGCGTACGCCTTCGCCTGCATGAGGTGCGGGTACGGCTGGGAGCAGTCCTACGACATCGAGCACCACACGGACGCGCGCGGTGAGGCGTTCGTCGTGTACAAGGCGGACGGCGAGCGGGTGCCCTCACCGCTCTCGAACCCGACCTGCATGAACTGCGGCGGGCACGTGGTGCGGATCATGCGCGCCGGGCAGGTGTCCACCGTCCTGGACCTGATCGCGTCGATGGAGCACCACGGGCGCGGGGCGAAGGAGGCCAGGCCCGTCGCGATGACCGGGCCGATCGGGCAGGAGCTGACCCAGGGCGAGGAGCAGCCCCCGGTCCCGCACCACTGGCACCTCTCCGACCTGCTGCACCCCTTCCGCTCACGCCGCTGAAACCGTCCTCGTACGATCGGACCATGAGTGCCAAGGACGCCCCGCCGCCGCTGCCCGAACCCCTCCTCGTGGAGGTCGCGGACTCGCACACCCATCTGGACATGCAGTCCGGGACGGTCGAGGAGGCGCTGACCAAGGCGGCGGCCGTCGGCGTCACGACGGTCGTGCAGGTCGGCTGCGACGTGAAGGGCTCCCGGTGGGCCGCCGAGACGGCGGAGCGGTACGAGAACGTGCACGCGGCCGTCGCCCTGCACCCGAACGAGGCCCCCCGGATCGTGCTGGGGGACCCCGACGGGTGGTCCCGGCAGGGGGCTCGCGACGCGGGCGGTGACGCGGCGCTCGACGACGCGCTCGCCGAGATCGACCGGCTCGCCGCCCTCCCGCACGTCCTCGGCGTCGGCGAGACCGGCCTCGACTTCTTCCGCACCGGCCCCGAGGGCATGGCCGCGCAGGAGC
Organism: Streptomyces sp. NRRL F-5727; assembly: GCF_000719555.1. Classification (GTDB taxonomy): domain Bacteria; phylum Actinomycetota; class Actinomycetes; order Streptomycetales; family Streptomycetaceae; genus Streptomyces. The sequence goes on along the minus strand of NZ_JOGX01000015.1, from coordinate 74,261 downwards.
GTTCCTTCCGCGCCCACATCGAGATCGCCAAGCGGCACGGGAAGACGCTCGTCATCCACGACCGGGAGGCGCACGCCGACGTCCTGCGCGTCCTCGACGAGGAGGGCGCCCCCGAGCGGACCGTCTTCCACTGCTACTCCGGCGACGCCGCCATGGCGGAGATCTGCGCCGCCAAGGGCTACTACATGTCCTTCGCCGGCAACATGACCTTCAAGAACGCCCAGCCGCTGCGGGACGCGCTCGCCGTCGCGCCGCTGGACCTCGTCCTCGTCGAGACCGACGCCCCCTTCCTCACCCCGGCCCCCTTCCGCGGCCGCCCCAACGCCCCCTACCTGATCCCGGTCACCGTCCGGGCGATGGCGGAGGTCCGCGGGATCGACGAGAACGCGATGGCCGAGGCGCTCGCCGTGAACACGGCCCGCGCCTTCGACTACTGATGGTCACCGATCCATAACGGTTACGTGTCGTAGTCGGGTCGCTTTGGAGAGTGCCGGCCGACGGGGCTAGGGTCCCGGCCTCGTGAGCACTTCCCAGGGCAGTCACCGCGCCGGACGCCGAGGCGGGGCGGCCACGCTGCCCGTCCACGAGCAGCCCACCCAGGTGGCGCCCCTCGCCACGGACCCCCTCCCCGTGCCCGCCCAGGGCCGGGCCGCCGCCCGCCGCGGCGCCCGGCGCCGCAAGGCCGCCCGCCCGGCCGGGGACGGGCTGCGCAGGCTCGTGCCGCAGGCCCTCGTCGTGGCCTTCCTGGCCGGCGGCACCACCGCCTTCGTCGCCGACGACAAGGCCGTCCGGCTCTCCGTCGACGGCGTCCCCCGCACCCTGCACACCTTCGCCGACGACGTGGACGAGCTGCTCGCCGACGAGGGCCTGACCGTCGGCGCCCACGACCTCGTCGCCCCCGCCCCCGGCGAGGCGCTGGCCAGCGGCGACGAGATCGTCCTCCGGTACGGCCGGCCGGTCGCCCTCACCCTCGACGGCTACCGCCGCCAGGTGTGGACCACCGCCGACACCGTCGAGGGCGCGCTGCGCCAGCTCGGCGTCCGCGCCGAGGGCGCCCACCTGTCGGTCTCCCGCTCCGCCGCGATCTCCCGCACCGGCCTCGCCCTCGACGTCCGCACCGAGCGCGCGGTCACCTTCCTCGCCGACGGGCGCGAGCGGACCGTCCGCACCAACGCGGCCACCGTCGCCGAGGCCCTCGACGAGGCCGGCATCACCCTCGGCGGCGAGGACACCACCTCCGTGCCCCGCGACGCCTTCCCTCGCGACGGGCAGACCATCACCGTGCTGCGGATCACCGGCTCCACCCAGACCCGCGAGGAGGCCGTCCCGTACGCCGTCGAGCGGATCCGCGACCCCGAGCTCTTCGCCGGCACCGAGGTCGTCGAGCGGCAGGGCGTCCCGGGCCTGCGCCGGGTCACGTACCACCTGCGGTCCGTCAACGGCGTGAAGCAGCGGCCCCGCCGCACCGGCGAGGAGCTCGTCCGCGAACCCGTCTCCCGAAAGGTCCGCGTCGGCACCCGCCGGCTCCCCACCTCCGTCGCCGGCGCCGACGGACTGAACTGGGGCGCCCTCGCCGCCTGCGAGTCCGGCGGCCGCCCGAACGCCGTCGACCCCTCGGGGACGTACGGCGGCCTCTACCAGTTCGACCCCGGCACCTGGCGCTCCCTGGGCGGCTCCGGCGTCGCCCAGAACGCGCCCGCCGCCGAGCAGACCTTCCGGGCGAAGAAGCTGTACGTGCAGCGCGGCGCGGGACCCTGGCCGCACTGCGGGCGCAGGCTTTTCCAGTGACGCCCCGGACAGGGCCTACGCTGTACCGGTGAGCACCACCACCGGCCCCGACGGCCCCGACGCCCTCCTCGGCCCCGCCGACATCCGTGAGCTGGCCGCCGCCCTCGGCGTGCGCCCCACGAAGCAGAAGGGCCAGAACTTCGTCATCGACGCCAACACCGTCCGGCGCATCGTCCGCACCGCGGGCGTGCGCCCGGACGACGTGGTCGTCGAGGTGGGGCCCGGACTCGGCTCCCTCACCCTGGCGCTCCTGGAGGCCGCCGACCGGGTGACCGCCGTCGAGATCGACGACCTCCTGGCCGCCGCGCTGCCCGCGACGATCGCCGCCCGGATGCCGGAGCGGAAGGACCGCTTCGCGCTGGTCCACTCCGACGCCATGCTCGTCCAGGAGCTGCCGGGCCCGGCGCCGACCGCGCTCGTCGCCAACCTCCCGTACAACGTGGCCGTGCCCGTCCTGCTGCACATGCTCGACCGCTTCCCGACCATCGAGCGGACCCTCGTCATGGTCCAGGCCGAGGTCGCCGACCGGCTCGCCGCCGGACCGGGCAACAAGGTGTACGGGGTCCCCTCCGTCAAGGCGAACTGGTACGCCGAGGTCAAGCGCGCCGGGGCGATCGGCCGCAACGTCTTCTGGCCCGCGCCCAACGTCGACTCGGGTCTCGTCTCCCTGGTCCGCCGCACCGAGCCGATCGCCACCACCGCGAGCAAGGCGGAGGTCTTCGCGGTCGTCGACGCGGCCTTCGCGCAGCGCCGCAAGACCCTGCGGGCCGCCCTCGCCGGCTGGGCCGGCTCCCCGGCCGCCGCCGAGGAGGCGCTGGTGAAGGCCGGGATCTCGCCGCAGGCGCGCGGCGAGGCGCTGACGGTCGAGAAGTTCGCGCGGATCGCCGAGAACAAGCCGGAGGCGACGGCGTGAACGCGGTGACCGTACGCGTACCGGCCAAGGTCAACGTCCAGCTCGCGGTGGGCGCGGCCCGCCCCGACGGCTTCCACGACCTGGCCAACGTCTTCCTCGCGGTCTCCCTCCACGACGAGGTGACCGCCACCCCCGCCGACGGCCTGACGATCACCTGCGCGGGCCCCGACGCGGACAAGGTCCCCCTCGACCGCACCAACCTGGCCGCCCGCGCCGCGGAACTCCTCGCCGCCCGGCACGGCCTCTCCCCGGACGTCCACCTCCACATCGCCAAGGCCATCCCGGTCGCCGGCGGCATGGCCGGCGGCAGCGCCGACGGCGCCGGCGCGCTGCTCGCCTGCGACGCGCTCTGGGGCCTGAACACCCCGCGCGAGGTCCTCCTGGAGATCTGCGCCGAGCTCGGCTCCGACGTGCCCTTCAGCCTGGTCGGCGGGGCGGCGCTCGGCGTGGGGCGCGGCGAGAGGCTGACGGAGCTGCCGGTCGCCGGGCCCTTCCACTGGGTCTTCGCGGTCGCCGACGGCGGTCTGTCGACCCCGGCGGTGTACGGCGAGTTCGACCGGCTCGCGGAAGGCGTCGAGATCCCGGAGCCGGCGGCCTCCCCGGTGCTCCTGGACGCCCTGGCCTCCGGCGACACCACGGCGCTGGCGGCCGCCCTCTCGAACGACCTCCAGCCCGCGGCGCTCTCCCTGCGCCCCTCCCTCGCCGCCACCCTCACGGCGGGCACCGAGGCCGGGGCCCTGGCGGCGCTGGTGTCCGGCTCGGGCCCGACGACGGCCTTCCTGGTGAAGGACGCGGAGGCGGCGGACCAGGTGGCGCGGGCCCTGCGGGCCTCCGGCACCTGCCGTGCCACCCACACCGCGACCTCCCCGGCGCCGGGCGCGGCGCTCGTCTAGAGCTTGTTCTTGGAGAGCGTGGCCAGGAGCAGGTTCGGGTCGGGGTCCACCGTGTCGAAGAAGGCCGCGCTGTTCACGTAGACGGTCTTGTGACGCACCGCCACGGAGGTCGGGTTGTCGAGCCCGTCCGTGCCGGTGAGCACGGTCTTGTGGGTGCCGTCGGGCCGGACGAGCTCCAGCTCGTTCGACATGATCAGGGCGGCGAGGACCGTGTCGCCGTGCCCGGTGAAGGCGAAGTCGTCGATGAAGTCGAGACCGGTCGCCCGGGTCTCGACCGGGCCGGCGGTCAGGTCCTTCCGGACCGGGATCCGCAGCAGCGTCCCCCGGGCCGTGTTGGACACCCAGACGGCGCCGTCGTGGACCTTGAGGCCGTTGGCGCCGAACGGGATCTCGGCGGTGGGTTCGAGCGCGGCCCCGGTGGCCCAGGCGGTGGGCTCGCCGCCGGTCACCGGGAGGCTCCACACCCTGCCGAGGCGGGTGTCGGCCGTGTAGAGGATGCCGCACTTCTCGTCGAGGGCGAGGCCGTTGGGGAAGGCGCCGGCCGGGAAGAAGCCGATCTGTTCGGGCGTGCCCCCGCCGGGCGGGACGCGCCAGACACCGGTCTCCTTCGTGCCGGTGACGTAGGTGACGTACAGGGTGCCGTCGTGGGCGCGGGCGATGCCGAGGGCGACGGCCCCGCCGACCGGCGTCTGGGCGCCCGGCACGTCGGGCAGGGTCGCGAGGGGCGTGGTGACGCCCTCCCTGGTGACGCGGACGACCTTGTGGGCGAAGGCGAAGGTGATGTCGGCGGAGCCGTCGGGTTCGAGGGCGATGTTCTCCGCGTTCTCACCGGCGGCGAAGTCGAAGTGGGCGACGACTCGGGGGTCGGTGACGGCCGGATCGCCGGCCGACGCGGGGCCGGCGGCGAGCACGGCGAGGGCGACGGCGGCGCCGGCGGCGGCCGCCAGGCGTGGGCGTCTCGACATGGATCTCTCCTCGGGGGTGGTGGGGGGTGACCTGAGGAGAACATGACGGTGTGCCGGGCGGGCCGTCCGGCAGCCCCGGCCGGGAGGTCGCCCGCGGGGTGGACGGCGTGGGCCGGTTGGCAGGCGCGCGCGGGCGGCGGACGCGCGCGCCGACGCCCCGTACTCAGACGCCGGTTGAGTATCCGCGCCCTGACGGACCCCGGGGCCGGCGCGGGACCGTACCGGCATGGGAATCAGCGCGCGTGAGCTCGCCGCCGCCACCCCGGCGGCGCGCGACCGGTATGTGGACCTGCTGCGGGTCGTCTCGCTCGGCGTCGTCGTCCTCGGCCACTGGCTGATGGCGGCGGTCACCTCCGACGGGGTCGGGAACCTGCTCGCCGTCGTGCCCGGGCTCCAGGTGGTCACCTGGGCGCTCCAGGTGATGCCGGTCTTCTTCTTCGTGGGCGGCTTCGCGCACGCCCTGGCCCACCGCTCCCGCCCCGGCTACGCCGACTTCCTGCGGGCCCGGCTGCGCCGGCTGCTGCGGCCGACGATGGTCTTCGTCGCGGTGTGGGGCGCGGCGGCGCTGCTCCTCCAGGCGGCCGGCGCCGACGGCGGACTGACCGGGGTGGCGCTGCGGCTGGTCACGCAGCCGCTGTGGTTCATCGGCATCTACCTGGCGATGGTCGCGTTCACGCCGCCGCTGCTGCGGGCGCACGAGCGGTACGGCTGGGGCGCCTTCGCGGGACTCGCCGGGGCCGCCGTCCTCGTCGACGTGCTGCGGTTCGCCGCCGGTGTTCCGTACGTCGAGTTCCTGAACTTCGCCTTCGTCTGGCTGGCCGTGCACCAGCTGGGCTTCCTGCGGGCGGACGGCATGATCCGGCGCCCGGCGCTGCTCGCGGGGGCGGGGCTCGTGGGCGCGGGCCTGCTGGTGGCCCTCGGCCCGTATCCGCTGTCCATGGTGGGAATGCCCGGCGAGAAGGTGTCGAACATGGCGCCGCCGACGCTGGCCCTGCTCTGCCACGGCCTGTGGCTGATCGGGGCGGTCGAGCTGCTGCGCGGCCCGGGGGCGCGGTTCGCGGCGCGGGCGCGGGTCTGGCGGGCGGTGGTCGCGGCGAACGGCATCGCCATGACCGCGTTCCTGTGGCACCTGACGGCGATGCTCGGCGTGTACGGCGGGATGCTCGCGCTCGGCGTCCGGCTCCCGGCCCCGGCGACCGGCGCCTGGTGGGCGCAGCTTCCGCTCAGGCTCGCCGCGGCCGTCCTGCTGACGGCCCTGCTCGTCGCCGTCTTCCGCCGCTTCGAGGCCCCCTCGCCGGTCCCCCGTACCGGCGGCTCCGGCCCGCTCGCCGCCCTCGGCATCGCGCTCGCCCTGCTGGGGATCCTCGGCCTGTCGATGACCGGCTTCGGCGGCCTCCTGGAGGGCCACACGGCGACCCTGGTGGCCGTCAGGGTGACCGCCCCGGCGGCGGTCGCGATGGCCCTGGCGGGCTGGTTCCTGGTGGACCGGCCGGGCCGGCCCCGGCCCTGACCTCGGCGGCGGGCCGCCGACGGCCCCGGGGACGTACCCTGGTACGTCGATCGATCACCCCGCACTGGAGTCAACGTGGCCGTCAACCTCGTCAATGTCGAGAACGTCAGCAAGGTGTACGGCACCCGTGCCCTGCTCGACGGGGTCTCGCTCGGCGTGTCCGAGGGGGACCGGATCGGCGTCGTCGGGCGCAACGGCGACGGCAAGACCACCCTCATCCGGATGCTGGCGCGCCTGGAGGAGGCCGACACCGGCCGGGTCACGCACAGCGGCGGACTGCGGCTCGGGGTGCTCACCCAGCACGACTCGCTCGACCCGGCGGCCACCATCCGGCACGAGGTCATCGGCGTGATGGCCGACCACGAGTGGGCCGGCAGCGCCAAGATCCGCGACGTGCTCACCGGCCTCTTCGGCGGCCTGGACCTGCCCGGCTTCGAGAACGGCCTCGACACGGTCATCGGCCCGCTCTCCGGCGGCGAGCGCCGCCGCATCGCCCTCGCCAAGCTCCTCATCGAGGAGCAGGACCTGCTGGTCCTCGACGAGCCGACCAACCACCTCGACGTCGAGGGCATCGCCTGGCTCGCCGGCCACCTCCAGAACCGCCGCTCGGCGCTCGTCTGCGTCACCCACGACCGCTGGTTCCTCGACCAGGTCTGCACCCGCATGTGGGACGTGCAGCGCGGTGACGTGTACGAGTACGAGGGCGGCTACTCCGACTACGTCTTCGCCCGGGCCGAGCGGGAGCGGATCGCCGCCACCGAGGAGGTCAAGCGGCAGAACCTGGTCCGCAAGGAGCTGGCCTGGCTGCGCCGCGGCGCCCCCGCCCGCACCTCCAAGCCCCGCTTCCGCATCGAGGCCGCCAACGCGCTCATCGCGGACGTGCCGGAGCCCCGCGACTCCACCGAGCTGATGAAGTTCGCCAACGCGCGGCTCGGCAAGACCGTCTTCGACCTGGAGGACGTGACCGTCACCGCCGGTCCCAAGACGCTCCTCCAGCACCTCACCTGGCAGCTCGGCCCCGGCGACCGCGTCGGACTCGTCGGCGTCAACGGCGCGGGCAAGACCTCACTCCTGCGGGCACTGGCGGATGCCGCCGTCTCCCAGGGCGAGAAGCAGCCGCCGGCCGGCCGGATCGTCGTCGGCAAGACCGTGCGGCTCGCCTACCTCTCGCAGGACGTCACCGAACTCCCCGCCCAGCTGCGCGTCCTGGAGGCGGTGCAGCAGATCCGCGACCGGGTCGACCTCGGCAAGGGCCGCGAGATGTCCGCGGGGCAGCTCTGCGAGCAGTTCGGCTTCGGCAAGGAGAAGCAGTGGACGCCGGTCGGCGACCTCTCCGGCGGCGAGCGCCGCCGACTCCAGCTGCTGCGCCTGCTCATGGACGAGCCCAACGTCCTCTTCCTCGACGAGCCCACCAACGACCTCGACATCGAGACCCTGACCCAGCTGGAGGACCTCCTCGACGGCTGGCCCGGCTCCATGGTCGTCATCTCCCACGACCGCTTCTTCCTGGAGCGCACCACCGACCGCACCTTCGCCCTGCTCGGCGACCGGACCCTGCGGATGCTGCCGCGCGGCATCGACGAGTACCTGGAGCGGCGGCAGCGGATGATCGAGGCGGCCGCCCCGGCCCCCGCCGCGCCCGCGGCGCAGCCCGCCTCCGGCCTCTCCGCCGCGGACGCGCGCGCCGCGAAGAAGGAGCTGCAGAAGGTCGAGCGGCAGATCGACAAGCTCTCCGAGAAGGAGTCGAAGCTGCACGCGCAGATCGCCGAGAACGCGACGGATTTCGAGAAGGTCGCGAAGCTCGACGCCGAGTTGCGGGAAATCGCTGGAGAACGTGAAGAGTTGGAGATGCGCTGGCTCGAACTCGCCGAGAACGCATAACGAGGGCATCACGGACCGGTCCTCCCTTGGGCACAAGGGATGGACCGGTCGCTTTTGCGCCACCCCGTGAGTGGTAGAAAGAAAACCCGCTCACAGCAAGGGGGAAGCGCTGATGACCCAGCCGCCCAGCAACCAGCCGCCGGGGGGCTTCGGAGCGCCCCAGGACCCGAACCAGGGCGGCATGCCGCCCGTCCCGCCGCAGATGCCGGCCCAGCCGCCGCAGATGCCGCCGCAGGCCCCGGCCCAGCCGCCCGCCCAGCCCCCGCAGACGCCTCCGCAGGGCGCCCCGCAGGGCCAGCCGGGGTACGGGTATCCGCAGCAGGCGCCGCAGCCCGGGCCCTACGGCTACCCGCAGCAGCCGACGCAGCCCGCGGGCCCGTACGGCCAGCCGCAGCAGCAGCCGGGGCCGTACGGCCAGCAGCCCGGCCCGTACGGGCAGCAGGGCAACGCCTACGGGGGCTACCCGGGCCAGACCCAGCCGATGTACCCGGCCCCGCCCGCCCCGGCCGGCGGCTCCGGCGGCGGCCCGTTCAAGAACCGCACCGCGCTCGTCGCGGTCGTCGCGGCGGCCGTCGTCGCCGTTGCCGCGGTCACCACCTGGGCCGTCGTCGGCAAGGGCGACGACGAGCCGACCGTCGCCGAGCCGACCACCAGCGCGAGCACCGGCGCCACCATGGAGCCGAAGCCGACCGAGTCCGTCGACCAGGGCGACGGCTCCGGCGACGGCGACAAGGGCGGCGGCGAGGACGACCTCAACGCGGCCCGCCAGGAGGGCGAGGCGAAGGTCAACTTCCTCACCACCAACGACGTCGACCTGCCCCGCAACGGCTCCGAGGTCTTCGGCCCCTGGATCGTCGGCGACACCGTCGTCAAGGCCATGTACAAGGGCGTCGCCGGCTACAGCCTCGCCGACGGCAGCAAGAAGTGGTCGGTCGACGTGCCGTTCAAGCTGTGCGCCGCCCCGGCCCAGCCCGGCGCCAACGGCCTGATGGTCTTCGGGTACGAGGAGAGCGCCAAGGACGGCGCCAAGTGCACGATGCTCCAGCAGATCGACCTCAAGACGGGCAAGGCGGGCTGGAAGAAGGCCGTCCCGAAGCCGACCGGCCTCTTCGCCTTCTCCGACAACACCCTCGCCATCGGCGGCAACACGGTGACCGCGGCCGGCAGCAGCAGCGCCTACGGCTTCTCCCTCACCGACGGCAAGCAGGTCTTCACCGGCCCCACCGGCGACTGCAAGCCGTACGCCTACGCCGGCGACGCCACCAGGCTGATCGCGGCCAACCAGTGCCGCACCGCCGACGTGAGCAAGGAACAGCACACGGTCAGCGAGGTCGACCCCCGCACGGGCAAGCCCAAGTGGACCTACAGGCTGGCCGCCACCTGGGAGGTCGACAAGGTCTACTCGGTGAACCCGCTGGTCGTCTCCGCCTTCCAGCGCGAGCAGAAGAAGTGGTCGATCGTCGCGCTCAACCCGAACGGCACCGTCCGCTCCCAGATCCAGGGCGGCGGCAAGGACAAGTTCGCGCCGCGCTGCGGCGGCGGCCTGGTCATCTTCGGCCGTAACCTCCAGGGCTGCACCGGCGTCGCCGCCGCCGGCGACACCTTCTACATGGCGACCGACACCTCCTACGGCACCGCCAACGAGGTCGTCGCCTTCGACCTCAAGACCGGCAAGCCCAAGTGGCGTTCGAAGGCGCCCGAGGAGCAGCAGATGACGCCGCTGCGCATGGAGGGCGGCGAGGTGCTGGTCTACGTCGCGCCCAAGTACGACAAGGGCGGCGCGGTCGCGACGATCGCCCCGACCGGCGGCGCGCCGAAGATCCTCCTCAAGCACCCCGTCTCGGTCGCGCAGATCGAGAGCGGTTTCTTCAGCGCGGGCTACGCCTACGGAAACGGCACGTTCGTGGTGGCGGCGGGTCGCGTCTCGGCGACCAACGACGCCGAGGAGAAGGAGACCAAGACGATGATGGGCTTCAGCAAGTGACCCAGCCGCCCCCGCCGCCGAACCAGCCCCCGGGCGGTTTCCCGCCGCCGAACCAGCCCCCGAACCAGCCCCCCGGCGGCTACCCGCCGCCGGCGGGCGGCTTCGGCGCGCCGACGCCCCCGCCCCCGCCGCAGGGCCAGCCGGGGTACGGGTACCCGGGGGGACAGGCGCCGCAGCCGGGTTACGGCTACCCCGGGCAGCCGTCGCAGCAGCCCCAGCAGCCCCAGCAGCCGTATCAGCAGCCGGTGCCGCCGCCGTACGGCTACCCGAACCAGCAGCAGCCCCAGCAGCCGTACGGCTACCCGACCGCGCCCCAGCAGCACGTCCCGGCTCCCGGGCCGGGCGGCGGCGGGAGGAAGCTGTCGGCGCAGGCGCAGATCGTCATCGCGGCGGTCGTGGCCGTCGCGCTGATCGTCGGCGGCGGCATCTGGTACGCCAACTCCGGCTCGGACACGTCCACGGACGCCAAGCCCACGGGCGGCACGACCCAGGCCCCGAACGGGGGTGGCGACGGCGGCGGTTCCGGCGGTGGCGCCGGCAACGGCCTCGGCGGCAACGGCAAGGAGAAGCCGGGCGAGAAGACGAACGCCCGGCTCGCCTTCCGCGTCGACGTGCCGAAGGTGCCCGACACGACGCCCGTCGACGGCTCCTGGATCACCGACAAGACCTTCGTGAAGACGGGCATCAACTCGGTCGTCGGCTACGACATCGACAAGGGCACGGTCTCCTGGACCATCCCGCTGGCCGGCCAGGTCTGTGGTGCGTCCCGGCACAAGACCGAGGACAACAAGGTGCCGGTGCTCTTCGAGGAGAAGAAGCGCGTCGCGCCCCGCTACTACCAGAGCTGCAACCAGGTCGGCATGCTCGACCTGAACACCGGCAAGCTGCTCTGGTCCGCCTCCGTCAGCGGCGGCGGCGACGAGAAGGCCCGCTTCAGCGAGGTGACGCTCGGCGCCGGCACCGTCGCGGCCGGCGGCACCGACGGCGGCGCGGCCTTCGACGCGGCCACCGGCAAGGTGCTCTGGAAGCCGCAGTCCAACGACCAGAACTGCTACGACATGGGGTACGGCGGCGGCGCCGGCCTCATCGCGGTCCGCAAGTGCGGCAAGTACGGCGCGCAGACCGTCCTCGTCCAGAACCTGGACCCGAAGTCGGGCAAGCCGCTCTCGCAGTTCAAGATGCCCCAGGGCGTCGAGTACGCCTCGGTCGTGTCGTCCAAGCCGCTGGTGGTCGCGGCCAACGTCGGCGACGCCGCCGACGACGGCAGCAGCATCTCGGACTTCTTCTCCATCGACGAGAAGACCGGCAAGCTGCGGACCAAGATCACGGCCAACGCGGACCGCTACGCGGCCGAGTGCGGCTCCACCTCGGTCGAGGAGTGCTCGCAGGCCCTCGTCGGCGACGACCGGCTCTACCTGCCGACCGAGGAGCACGAGGGCTCGACCGGCGAGTACGGCGACGAGACCAACGAGATCGTCGCCTTCAGCCTCGCCGACGGCAAGATGGCGCCGGAGAAGGCCGACGCGGGCGACGGCTACGTGCTGATGCCGCTGCGCATGGACGGCGGCGACCTCATCGCGTACAAGGTCCCCCCGCACGACAAGGGCGGGCAGCTCGTCTCCGTCCACGCGGGCACGATGAAGTCGACGCTGCTCCTGGAGAACCCCTCGGACGAGGGGAGCCGGGACATCGAGACCAGCTTCTCGATCACCGGCGCCGAACTCCTCTACAGCGACGGCCGGTTCTTCATCTCCGGCACCTACGCCAACAAGCCGAGGGAGTCCGGCTCGACCCTCGACAAGAAGTACCTCGCGGTCTCGTTCAGCACCAGGGGCTGACGTCCGCGACCACGACGAGAAGGGCCTCCCCGGAGCACCGGGGAGGCCCTTCTCGTCTGCGCGCGGCGATCAGGTGCCAGAGACGCTGGAGTCGTCGATCGGGTTGTACGTGGTCGCCGTCTTGCGGCAGTCGGAGAAGGCGCCGCTCTTGTACTTGCAGACCTCGACCCAGGCGGCCTTCGGGCTGTAGCCGGTGATGGCGTACGTGGTGACGTTGACGCCGGTGCCGGCGCCGCTGGTCAGGTAGCGGTAGCCCCAGTAGCGGTAGCCCTGGTCGTCGGAGAGCGTGACCAGGCGGAAGGCGACGGCGTAGCCGTCCGGGTTGGTGTCCTGGACGGACATCATGACCGGGTCGAGGCGGTCGGCGCGCCACGTCCAGCCGGCGACGACCTTGGCGTAGGTCGTCGTCAGGTACACCTCGCTGTTGGGCGTGACGGCCTGGGCGCTGCCGGCCGTGGCGGGGATCGCGAGGGCGGCCGCGGCGGCGGCCAGGGCGACGGTGCGACGTCGCATGCGCATGTGTGTTCCTTTCGGCGCTTGTGAGGTGATCATGCCAGACATCCCCCTTTCGGGGCGCGGAGGTTGACGGACCGTGAGGCGGGGGAGCGTGTAGCTTGCCGGGTCAGAGGTGCCGGGGTGCGGCACGCCCGGGGGATGGGGGATGACGGGATGGGCGTTCGGCTCGTGGTCGTGGACGACCACCGCCTGCTCGCGGAGGCGCTCGCCTCGGCACTGAAGCTGCGCGGGCACCGGGTGCTCGCGGCGGCCGCGCCGGCGGCCGGGGCGGCGGAGGTCGTGGTCGGCCGGGCGCCGGAGGTCTGCCTCTTCGGCACGGCCGCGCCGGCCGCGCCCGGGGCGTTCGACCCGGTCGCGCGGATCAAGCGGGAGCGCCCGCAGGTGGCCGTGGTGGTGCTGGGCCCGGTGCCGTCGCCGCGCGGGATCGCGGCGGCCTTCGCGGCCGGGGCCTCCGGGTACGTCCGGCACGACGAGCGGATCGAGGGCGTTGAGCGGGCGCTGCTGAAGGCGCGGGCGGGGGAGGCGGCGGTGGCGCCGCAGCTGCTCGCGGGGGCCTTCGCGGAGCTGCTGAACCCGGCGGCGCAGCCGGACGACGAGGCGCAGCGGCTGCTGCGGCTGCTGACCACCCGGGAGGTGGAGGTCCTGGTGCGGGTCGCGGAGGGGGAGGACACCCGGCTGATCGCGGCGGGGATGGGGATCGCGCCGAGCACGGCGCGGACGCACGTCCAGCGGGTGCTGATGAAGCTCGGGGTGGGCTCGCGTCTGGAGGCGGCGGCGCTGGCGGCCCGCACAGGGCTCCTGGAGCGGGCGGTACCGGCTCAGCGCCGACCGCACTGAGTCCGACCGCACTGAGTCCGACCGCACTGAGTCCGACTGAGTCCGGTCGCGCTGAGTCCGGTCGCGTCGAGTCCGGTCGCGTCCGGTTCCGGGGGACGGCGGGGGTGGTGGTGGGGCCTCGCCATTGACTCTGATGTTCGGTTGTGATTCTTTGTGCGTGGTTCTGTTTGTTCGCGCCCGGAGGGCACCCCCGTGAAGAAGACCGTCACCACGCTCGCCGACGGGCGCGAGCTGATCTACTACGACAGCCGGGACGACGCCGTCCGCGCCGCCGTCGACCCCCGCCCGCTCGCCCCCGTCACCTCCCGCTCGGAGATCCGGTACGACGAGCTGACCGGCGACCACGTCGCCGTCGCCTCCCACCGGCAGAGCCGCACCTACCTCCCGCCGGCCGACGCCTGCCCGCTCTGCCCGGCCCGCGACGGACGCGAGAGCGAGATCCCCGAGGAGAGCTACGAGGTCGCGGTCTTCGAGAACCGCTTCCCCTCCCTCTCCGGCGGCGTCGGCCGCTGCGAGGTCGTCTGCTTCACCGACGACCACACCGCCTCCTTCGCCGACCTCGACGAGGAGCGGGTCCGCCTCGTCCTCGACGCCTGGACCGACCGCACCGCCGAACTCTCCGCCCTCCCCGGCGTCGAACAGGTCTACTGCTTCGAGAACCGCGGCCGGGAGATCGGCGTCACCCTGCCCCACGCGCACGGCCAGATCTACGCCTTCCCCTACGTCACCCCCCGCACCGCCCTGACCCGCCGCCGCCTCGACGAGCACCGCAGGGAGACCGGCCGGAACCTCTTCGACGACCTCGTCGCCCGCGAGCGCGCCGACGCCGAACGGGTGGTCCTGGAGACCGAGCACTGGATCGCCTTCGTCCCGTACGCCGCCAAGTGGCCGTACGAGGTCCACCTCCACCCCACCCGGCGCGTCCCCGACCTGCTCGCCCTCGACGAGGCCGCGCGGACGGACTTCGCACAGGTCTATCTGGAACTCTTGAGGCGCTTCGACCGGATCTTCGGCCCGGCGGAGCCGCCCACGCCCTACATCGCCGCCTGGCACCAGGCGCCGTTCACGGACGAGCGGCGGGAGGACTTCGGACTGCACCTGGAGCTGTTCACCGTCCGGCGCGCCTCCGGCAAGCTGAAGTTCCTCGCGGGCACCGAGTCCGGCATGGGCGCGTTCATGAACGACATCCGGCCGGAGGACGCGGCCCGGCGCATCCGAGAGGTGGCAAGCGCATGACGAAGCCCGAGAAGTACCTGGTCACCGGCGGGGCCGGCTACGTGGGCAGCGTGGTCGCCGCCCACCTCCTGGAGCGGGGCCACCACGTCACCGTCCTCGACGACCTCTCCACCGGCTTCCGGGAAGGCGTCCCGGCCGGCGCCGAGTTCGTCGAGGGCCGGATCCAGGACGCCGCCCGGTGGCTCGACGGCTCCTACGACGGCGTCCTGCACTTCGCCGCCTTCTCGCAGGTCGGCGAGTCCGTGGGCAAGCCGGAGAAGTACTGGGAGAACAACGTCGGCGGCACCATGGCGCTGCTCGCCGCGATGCGCACCGCCGGCGTCCGCAAGCTGGTCTTCTCCTCCACCGCCGCCACCTACGGCGAGCCGGCGACCGTGCCGATCACCGAGACCGCGCCGACCGCCCCCACCAGCCCGTACGGGGCGAGCAAGCTGGCCGTCGACCACATGATCACCGGCGAGTGCGCCGCCCACGGCCTCGCCGCCGTCTCGCTGCGCTACTTCAACGTCGCCGGTGCGTACGGTGCGCTGGGCGAGCGCCACGAGCCCGAGTCCCACCTCATCCCGCTCGTCCTCCAGGTCGCCCTCGGCCGCCGCGAGGCGATCTCCGTCTACGGCGACGACTACCCGACCCCCGACGGCACCTGCGTCCGCGACTACATCCACGTCGCCGACCTCGCCGAGGCCCACCTGCTGGCCCTGGACGCGATGACCGCGGGCGACCACCTGATCTGCAACCTCGGCAACGGCAACGGCTTCTCCGTCCGCGAGGTGATCGAGACCGTCCGCGAGGTCACCGGCCACCCGGTCCCGGAGGTCACGGCTCCGCGCCGCCCCGGCGACCCCGCCGTCCTGGTCGCCTCCGCCGAGGCCGCCCGCGACCGGCTCGGCTGGACGCCGTCCCGCCCGGACCTCGCCGAGGTCGTCGCCGACGCCTGGGCCTTCGCCCGCCACCGCCAGGAGGAGAACGCATGAGCGCCGCCGCCGACTTCGAGGCGCTGTACGGCGCCCGCCCCGACGGCGTCTGGGCCGCCCCCGGGCGGGTCAACCTCATCGGGGAGTACACCGACTTCAACGACGGCTTCGTGCTGCCGCTCGCCCTGCCGCACACCACCGTCGCCGCCGTCTCCCGCCGCGACGACGGCGTCCTGCGGCTGCACTCCGGGTCCGCCGACTTCGGGACCGGCGGCATCGTCCAGCTCGACGTCGACTCCCTGGAACCCCTCTCCGGCGGCGGCTGGGCCGCCTACCCGGCCGGGGTCGTCTGGGCGCTGCGGGCGGCCGGGCACCCGGTGACCGGCGCCGACGTCCACCTCACGTCCACCGTGCCGACCGGCGCCGGGCTCTCCTCCTCGGCCGCCCTGGAGGTCGTCACCGCCCTCGCCCTGAACGACCTCTTCGACCTGGGGCTCGGCCGCCCCGAGCTGGCCCGGCTCGCCCAGCGCGCCGAGAACGCCTTCGTCGGCGTGCCGTGCGGCGTCATGGACCAGATGGCCTCCGCCTGCGCCGAGGAGGGCCACGCCCTCCACCTGGACACCCGGGACCTGTCCTACCGGCAGGTGCCCTTCGACCTCGCCGCCGAGGGGCTCGCGCTGCTCGTCGTCGACACCCGGGTGAAGCACGCGCTCGGGGACGGCGCGTACGCCGAGCGGCGCGCCGGTTGTGAAGCGGGCGCGCGGGCGCTCGGGGTGCGCACCCTGCGCGAGGTGGACGCCGCGCATCTGCCCGCCGCGCTCGACCGGCTGGGCGACGAGACGATTCTGCGGTACGTCCGGCACGTGGTCTCGGACAACGACCGGGTGGCCCGGGTGATCGCCCTGCTCGACACCGGCGCGACCCGCGCGGTCGGCCCGGTCCTCACCGAGGGCCACGCCTCGCTCCGGGACGATCTGCGGGTCTCCTGCCCCGAGCTGGACCTGGTCGTCGAGGCGGCGAA
Organism: Streptomyces sp. NRRL F-5727; assembly: GCF_000719555.1. Taxonomy (GTDB): domain Bacteria; phylum Actinomycetota; class Actinomycetes; order Streptomycetales; family Streptomycetaceae; genus Streptomyces. The sequence goes on along the minus strand of NZ_JOGX01000015.1, from coordinate 57,965 downwards.
CGCGGCCGGTGCGCTGGGCGCCCGGATGACCGGCGGCGGCTTCGGCGGTTCGGCCGTGGTCCTGGTCGAGGCGGACCGGGCGGAGGAGATCGGCGCGGCGGTCCGGAAGGCGTTCGCCGACGCCGGGTACGCGGAGCCGGGGATCTTCCCGGCCGTCCCCTCGGCGGGCGCCCGCCGCCTCTGAGCCGCCGTCAGCTCACACGGACGGACGACTTCGGACACTTCCGCCAATCGGCCCCCACGGTGCCGCCCCGCCCCTACTCTGTGGGGCAGCACCGGTGGGGGCCGGTGCCGTTCAGGGGAGCGAGACCCGTCGGGTACGGCGCCGGGAGCGGGGTAGCAGTCTGGGCACGGCGGCGGCCGCGCACCCGACGGACCCGCCCCCGGCGTCGTACCGCGCCGGTCTCTCCTCGACACTTGGGGGTGTCCGTGGCACGAATCCGGGTCCTGGTGGTGGACGACCACCGCGTCTTCGCCGAGTCGCTGGCCGCCGCGCTCGCGGCCGAGCCGGACGTCGACGTCGCCGCGGCGGGCAGCGGTCCCGCCGCCCTGCGCTGTCTGGACCGGGGGGTCGCGGAGGGACGCCGCTTCGACGTGCTGCTCGTCGACGCCGACCTGGGCGCGGCGCCCGCGGCCGTACCCGCGGCGCCGGAGGGGGAGCCCGCCGGGGACGGGATCGCGCTGGTCGCCGGGGTGCGGAAGGCCCAGCCCGCGGTCCGCGCGGTGGTGCTCGCCGAGCGGGACGATCCCCGCAGGGCCGCGCTCGCGCTCCAGGCCGGGGCCTCCGGCTGGGTGGCGAAGGACTGCTCGCTCCAGCGGCTGCTCGCCGTGGTCCGCGGGGTGCTGCGGGACGAGACGCACCTTCCGCCGGCGCTGCTCACGGGGGTGCTGCGGGAGCTGACGGCGGCCCGGAAGCACCGTACGGAGAGCGAGCGCCTGGTGGAGTCGCTGACCCCGCGCGAGCGGGAGGTGCTGCGCTGCATGGTGGCGGGGCTCGGCCGGAAGGCGGTGGCGGAGCGGCTCTTCCTCTCCCCGCACACGGTCCGTACGCACATGCAGAACGTGCTGGGGAAGCTGGGTGTCCACTCGACGCTGGCGGCGGTCGCCCTGGCCCGGCGGGCGGGCGTCGGCCCGGCGCCGCTGCCGCGGCTAGCCGGGGACGTTGTCGAACGGGGCGGTCAGCCGGCGTAGCAGGGCGGCCAGTTCGGCCCGCTGCGGGCGGCTGAGCTGGGCGAGGATGGCCCGCTCCTGCGCGAGCAGCCCGGCCAGCGCCTCGTCGGCGCGGTCGCGCCCCTCGGGGGTGAGCCGGACCAGCACCCCGCGCCGGTCGCTGGGGTCGGGCAGCCGCTCGACCAGGCCCTTCTTGGTGAGCCGGTCGATGCGGTTGGTCATGGTGCCGGAGGTGACCAGGGTCTGGGTGAGGAGCTGGCCGGGGGAGAGCTGGTACGGGGCTCCGGCGCGGCGCAGCGAGGTGAGGACGTCGAACTCCCAGGGCTCCAGCTGGTGCTCCGAGAAGGCGAGGCGGCGGGCGCGGTCGAGGTGCCGGGCCAGCCGGGAGACGCGGCTGAGGACCTCCAACGGTTCCACGTCGAGGTCCGGGCGCTCTCGGCGCCATGCAGCGACCAGCCGGTCGACCTCGTCCTCCATGTGATCAGTGTAGTGGGTCTGTTGACATAAAGTCTCTTGTATTCGAGTTTCTCGATGTCATGAATCTTGACGTCGAGATATAGTTCCCGCAACTATGGGGAAGAGACCCGGCCGGAACCGGTTCCGTTTGGCCGACTCTCGCCTGCAAGGGGGCTTCGAACATGCATTCCGTCGACTCCGTCGTCGCACCGGTGTGGGACCCGCGGCAGTACCTCCGCCACTCCGCGCACCGCACCCGCCCCTTCCTCGACCTCCTCCACCGAATACCCCCGCTCCCCGGCCACGGCCGCCCCGCCCGCATCGCCGACCTCGGCTGCGGCCCCGGCAACGTCACGGCCCTCCTCGCCGACCGCTGGTCCGACGCCCACATCACCGGTTTCGACCTCTCGCCCGAGATGCTCGAACAGGCCGAGAAGGACTGGGCCGGCACCACCTCCGGCGGCGGCTGGCTCGACTTCCGCCCCGCCGACGCCGCCCACTGGACCCCCACCGAGCCCTACGACCTGATCGTCTCCAACGCGGCCCTCCAGTGGGTCCCCAACCACCCCGAGTCCTTCGCCGCCTGGATCGACGGCCTCCGCCCCGGCGGCACCCTCGCCTTCCAGGTCCCCGCCAACTTCACCTCCCCCAGCCACGCCCTCCTCGGCGAGCTCTGCGCCCGCCCCGAGTGGCGCGCACGCCTCCACGACCAGGGCCGCCGCTTCGTCCACATCCTCGAACCCGCCGACTACCTGGCCCGCCTCACCGCCCTCGGCTGCGAGACCGACGTCTGGGAGACCGTCTACTGCCAGCTCCTCCAGGGCGAGGACGCCGTCCTCGACTGGGTCAAGGGCACCGCCCTCCGCCCGGTCCTCACCACCCTCGCCGACGACCCCGACGCGACCGAAGCCTTCCTCGCCCAGTACCGCGCCCTCCTCCGCGACGCCTACCCCCAGGGCCCCGACGGCACGGTCTTCCCCTTCCGCCGCGTCTTCGCGGTGGCCCGCAAGCCGGGGTGACCGGCCGGGCCGGAAAAGCGGCCGCCCCGCACCGGAGGGATCCGGTGCGGGGCGGCCGTCGGCTGCCGTGAGGCGTCAGGAGAAGGTGTTGTAGATCTGGTAGCCGCCGCCGAGCCGGGCGCGGGCGGAGAACTTGTTCGGGCTGGTGCCCAGGTAGCGGTACAGGTCGCCGTTGGTGGCGACGCCGAGCAGGTCGGCCTTGCCGTCGGCGTTGAGGTCGCCGGGGGCGGCCAGGTGCTTGTAGGTGTTCCAGCCGCCACCGATGTGGATGCGCGTCTTGAACGGGATGGTGCCGTTGCCGGTGCCCGTGTAGAGGTACAGGTCGCCGCCGGTGGTGCGGGCCAGCAGGTCGTTGCGGCCGTCACCGGTGTAGTCGCCGGCGCCGAGGATCTTGTTGTACGCGCCCCAGCCGTTGCCGACGTTGATCCGCGAGGCGAAGGCGGTGCCCTTGCCGTTGCCCTTGTAGAGGTACAGGACGCCGTTCTTGTCGCGGGCCAGCAGGTCGGCCTTGCCGTCGCCGCTCAGGTCGCCGGCACCGACGAGGGTGTTGTAGATGCCCCAGCCGGAGCCGATGATCTCGCCCTCGATGGACAGCTCGCCGTCGAACACCACGGCGACGTCGGACGACGCGTCCGGGTTCATCGAGGACAGGTGCGTGTAGTTGATGCCCTGGAACAGACCCGGGGACTCGAAGATGTCCTCGCGCGGGTAGAGGCCGCCCTTGGTGTTGTTGGTGTACCACCACAGCGTGCCGGCCGAGTCGCGCCCGAAGACGCCCTCCTTGCCGGTGTACGGGTTGCTGCCGGAGCCCGCGAACTGCGCGATGCCCTGGAAGTCGCCCGCGCCGCCGTACATCTGGCGGCCGGCGAGGGTGCCGTCGCCGTTCGGCGCGTAGAAGTACATCGTGCCGTTGTTGTCGCGGGCGAAGAGGCTGCCCTCGCCGGCGGGCAGGATCTGGTTGTACGTGTTCCAGCCGGTGCCGATGGCCTTGCGGGTGGCGAACGGCCTGCTGTTGACGCCGGTGCCGGCGTAGAACCACAGGGTGCCGGTGTAGTCGCGGGCGTAGAGGTCGCCGCGGCCGTCGCCGTTGCCGTCGCCGAGGCCGGCCACCTGGTCGTAGATGTGCCAGCCCGGGCCCACGGAGATCCGGCTGCCGAGCGGCTTGGCCAGGTCACCGGTCGCCAGGTACAGGTACACGTTGCCGGTGGTGTCGCGGGCGAGCACGTCGGCGCGGCCGTCGCCGTTCATGTCACCGGGCGACGTGATCTTGTTGTAGACCTGCCAGCCGCCGCCGACCCGGTAGGTGTACGGGGTGCCGGACGGGTCGACGTCCTGGTACAGCGTGAGCGTGCCGTCCTCGGAGAGGACGAGCACCTCGGGCTCCTCGGTGTAACCGCCCTGCTGGCCGATCGGGACGATCTCCTTGGCGACACCCTCCTCGTAGCGGTGCAGCTCGAACGTCTCCTCGCCGGGGACGTCCGTGTACAGGTCGCCGTCGATCCCGCGGAAGATGAGGTCGTCGATGCCGTCCAGGTTCAGGTCCGACAGCAGCGGGGAGGCGGCCTCGGCGGCGGCGGCACCGGCACGGGCGCCGTCCTGGCCGGGGCGCGGCAGCTGCTTCGGCGGGGTGAAGGACGGAAGCCGCTTCTCGACCGACGGGCTCGGCGCCGGGGTGTCGGCCGAGGCCGGCGTCGACAGGAGCATGCCGGCGGAGAGGGCGAGAGCGGTGCACGCGGCGATGCGGCGGCCACGCCCGGAGAACACGGAGCGCAAAAGATCCCCCCCTGGGGAACGAAGAGAAATGGGTATCCGGACGGGTTCGCGACGCCTGCGCGCGCGTACTCGCGTGCGCGGGGCGAACATCCACCCGAATATGAGCGTGAGTGTAACGCGCCCCACCGACACCGAGGCGAACGGATAAAGAACGGGGCGCCCCGCACCGGGAAACCGGCACGGGGCACCCCGCCGGGGCCCCAAGGCGTCAGCCCATGAGGTTGTAGACCTGGAAGCCGGTACCGAGCTGGGCGCGCGGCGCGAACCTGCCCGGCGCGGTGTTCGTGTAGCGGTACAGCGTGCCGCCGGACGTCGCCGCCAGCAGGTCCGCCTTGCCGTCGGCGTTCAGGTCGCCGGCCGCCACCAGGTGCTTGTAGCCGCCCCAGCCGCCGCCGATCCTCACCCGGCCCTTGAAGGGCGACGTCGGGTTGCCCGTACCGGCGTACAGGTACAGGTCGCCGGCCTTGGAGCGGGCCAGCAGGTCCGTGCGGCCGTCGCCGGTGTAGTCGCCGGCGCCGAGGAGCTTGTTGTACGCGCTCCACCCGTCGCCGACCCGGATCCGGGACGAGAACGCGCTGCCGAGGCCGTTGCCCTTGTACAGCCACAGGACGCCGGAGCCGTCGCGGGCCAGCAGGTCGCCCCTGCCGTCGCCGCTCACGTCGCCCGGGCCGACCAACGTGTTGTACGCGCCCCAGCCCCAGCCGATGAACGTGTTGTCGACGTACAGGCCGCCCTGGTACACCTCGGCGAAGTCGGACGCGGCGTCCGGGTCCAGCGACGAGAGGTGGGTGAGGGCGGCGCCCGCCCAGCCGCCCACGGAGCCGTACTGCTGCCGCGGGAACAGGACGCCGCGCGTCGTGTTCGTGTACCAGTACAGCGTCCCGCCGTTCGAGCGGGCGATGATGCCCTCCTTGCCCGTCGTCGGGATGCTGCCGGCGTTCGCGAACTGCGCCACGCCGGACCAGCCGCCCGTGTCGCTGGACTTCACCCGGGGCGAGAGGACGCCGCCGCCCCGGGGGTTGTACGTGTACACCGTGCCGGCGTTGTCCCGGGCGCCCAGCCGGCCGTTGCCCGCGGGGACCAACTGGTTGTAGACGCCCCAGCCCTGGCCGATGTACCGGCGGGTCGAGAACGGGTGGCTCAGGTCGCCGGTGCCGGCGTAGAACCACAGCCGGCCGGTGAAGTCGCGGGCGTAGACGTCGGCGACGCCGTCCCCCGTGTTGTCCCCGACACCGACCACCTGGTCGTAGCCGCCCCAGCCGCCGCCGATCCGCTTCCGGGTGGACAGCGGGCCGGTCCGGTGGCCGGTGCCCAGGTACAGGTACAGCTCACCCGCGTGCGTCCGGGCGAGGACGTCCGCGCGGCCGTCGCCGTTCACGTCTCCCGGCGAGACGACCTTGTTGTAGACCTGCCAGCCGGTGCCGACCCTGGTCTCGGAGTACGAGCCGTAGTAGGCCGCGTCCTCGTACATCATCATCGTGCCGTTCTCGGAGAGGACGAGCACCTCCGGACCGGTCCCGCCGTACTGGTTGCCGACCGGGACCAGGTCCTTGGCGACCTCCGCGCCGCGGCCCCCCAGCTGGAACTCGCCGTCGTGTCCGTGGTCCAGCGTCGTCGCCGCGTAGACCTTGCCGTTGATCGAACGCAGGACCGTGTCCTCGTAGCCGTCGCCGTCGACGTCCGACAGCAGCGGGTCGATCGCGGTGGCCGCGGCGGCGCCCGCGCGGCCCTCGGCCGCGGGCAGCAGCGCCCGCTTCGGCAGCTCGGACGGGACGGCCGGCTTCTCGGCCGACGGACGCGGCGCCGGCGAGTCGGCCGACGCGGGGCCCGCCAGCAGCATGCCGGCGGAGAGGGCGAGCGCGGTGCACACGGCGACACGGCGGGCGCGCCCGGAGAAAGCGGTACGCAAAGTGATCCCCCCCTGGGGAACGTGAGAACAGGCATCCGGGCCGGGGCTCCGCACCACCTCCGCGCGGCACACATACAAGGCCACGTGCGGAGGGCGGAACAACCCCCCGGATGTGGGGGGATCATAGCGTTGATCGTTGAGGTGACAACGAATCTTTTCGCGATGCGCAAGAACGGGCCCGGCGGACATCCGCCGGGCCCGAACAGGCGCTCAGTTCTTCCGGTGCCCTATCAGCCGAGGCTTCTGCTCCAGCCCGTCCAGACCGTGCCACGCCAGGTTCACCAGATGCGCCGCCACCTCGGCCTTCTTCGGCTTCCGCACGTCCAGCCACCACTGGCCCGTCAGCGCCACCGACCCCACCAGGGCCTGCGCGTACAGCGGCGCCAGCTTCGGGTCGAAGCCGCGGGCCTTGAACTCGAGACCCAGGATGTCCTCGACCTGCGTGGCGATGTCGCTGATCAGCGACGCGAACGTGCCCGTCGACTGCGCCACCGGCGAGTCACGGACCAGGATCCGGAACCCGTCCGTGTAGTTCTCGATGTAATCCAGAAGGGCGAAGGCCGCCTGTTCGAGCAGCTCCCTCGGGTGGCCGGCGGTCAGGGCGCCCGTCACGCCGTCGAGCAGCTGCCGCATCTCCCGGTCGACCACGACCGCGTACAGCCCCTCCTTGCCACCGAAGTGCTCGTACACCACCGGCTTCGACACCCCGGCCTTCGCCGCGATCTCCTCCACCGACGTGCCCTCGAAGCCCTTCTCCGCGAAGAGCGTCCGGCCGATGTCCAGAAGCTGCTCCCGGCGCTCGGCGCCGGTCATCCTCACCCGGCGGCCACGCCGGGGCTTCTGCTCGCTGGTGCTGCTGGAACTGCCGTCGATCGCCACGTCATCCATCATGCCGCGTCGGCGGGCGTGGCCTGGCGCCGGGCGTCGATACGGGACCGCGCCGGCCAGCGCACGTCCGTCGCCCAGCCCGCCAGCTCGAACCAGCGGATCAGCCGGGCGCTGGAGTCGATCTGCCCCTTCAGCACCCCGTGCCGGGCCGACGTCGGGTCCGCGTGGTGCAGGTTGTGCCAGGACTCGCCGCACGAGAGGACCGCCAGCCACCACACGTTCCCGGAGCGGTCGCGCGACTTGAACGGACGCTTGCCCACCGCGTGACAGATCGAGTTGATCGACCACGTGACGTGGTGCAGCAGGGCCACCCGGACCAGCGAGCCCCAGAAGAACGCCGTGAAGGCGCCCCACCACGACCACGTCACCAGACCGCCCACCACCGGCGGGATCGCCAGCGACACGATCGTCCACAGCACGAACTGGCGCGAGATCCGCCGGATCGCCGGGTCCTTGATCAGATCCGGGGCGTACTTGTGCTGCGGCGTCTGCTCCTCGTCGAACATCCAGCCGATGTGCGCCCACCACAGGCCCTTCATCAGCGCCGGGACCGTCTCCCCGAACCGCCACGGCGAGTGCGGGTCGCCCTCCGCGTCCGAGAACCTGTGGTGCTTGCGGTGGTCCGCCACCCAGCGGACGAGGGGCCCCTCGACCGCCAGCGAGCCCATGATCGCCAGCGCGATCCGCAGCGGCCGCTTCGCCTTGAACGAACCGTGCGTGAAGTACCGGTGGAAACCGATTGTGATGCCGTGGCAGCCGATGAAGTACATCGCCGTCATCAACCCGAGGTCCAGCCAGCTCACCCCCCAGCCCCACGCCAGCGGCACCGCCGCCAGCAGCGCCGCGAACGGCACCGTGATGAACAGCAGCAGCGTGATCTGCTCGACGGAACGCTTGCTGTCCCCGCCGAGCGTGGCGGAGGGGAGGGTCTGGACCGGATCGGTCGCCTCGGACGCCGAGGTCACCTCGGGGCTGATGGTCATGCGTGTCCCTGGGGGGTGTAAGGGAGGGGGTGCGTACGGTGAAGAGCGCACCGAGGCTACGGCTGCGTAACCTACGGCGACGTAAGTATGGCAGCGCGGCGGCACGCGGCAAGAGGGCACAAGCGGGGGGCTCCCCGACGTCCAGGGAATGGACACCTATCCTGGGTCCGTCGGACAGCGCGGTCCGCAAGCCTCCAGAACCCTCCAGACGTGCTTGAACACTGCAAGGAGCCGCACCTGTGAGCAGTGCCGACCAGACTCCCACCACCAACGCCGAGCTGCGCGCCGACATCCGCCGACTGGGCGATCTCCTCGGCGAGACCCTCGTGCGCCAGGAGGGCCACGAGCTCCTCGACCTCGTCGAGAAGGTCCGCCGCCTCACCCGAGAGGACGGCGACGCCGCCGCCGAGCTGCTCCGCGGCGTCGAACTGGAGACGGCCGCCAAGCTCGTCCGCGCCTTCTCCACCTACTTCCACCTGGCGAACGTCACCGAGCAGGTCCACCGCGGCCGCGAGCTCCGCGAGAAGCGCGCCGCCGAGGGCGGCCTGCTCGCCCGCACCGCCGACATGCTCAAGGACGGCGACCCCGCCCACGTCCGCGAGACGGTCAAGAACCTCAACGTGCGCCCCGTCTTCACCGCGCACCCCACCGAGGCCGCCCGCCGCTCCGTCCTCAACAAGCTCCGCCGCATCGGCGCACTCCTGGAGACGCCGGTCATCGAGGCCGACCGGCGCCGCCACGACCTCCGCCTCGCCGAGAACATCGACCTCATCTGGCAGACCGACGAACTCCGCGTCGTCCGCCCGGAGCCCGCCGACGAGGCCCGCAACGCCATCTACTACCTCGACGAACTGCACGCGAACGCCGTCGGCGACGTCCTGGAGGACCTCGCCGCCGAACTGGAGCGCGTCGGCTTCGAGCTCCCCGCCGGCACCCGCCCGCTCACCTTCGGCACCTGGATCGGCGGCGACCGCGACGGCAACCCCAACGTCACCCCCCAGGTCACCTGGGACGTCCTGATCCTCCAGCACGAGCACGGCATCACCGACGCCCTGGAGCTCATCGACTTCCTCCGCGGCCTGCTCTCCAACTCCATCCGCTACACCGGAGCCACCCAGGAACTCCTGGACTCCCTCCAGCGGGACCTGGACCTCCTCCCCGAGATCAGCCCCCGCTACAAGCGGCTCAACGCCGAGGAGCCGTACCGCCTCAAGGCCACCTGCGTCCGCCAGAAGCTCCTCAACACCCGCGAACGCCTCGCCGCCGGCACCCCCCACCAGGAGGGCCGCGACTACCTCGGCACCGCCGAACTCCTCCGCGACCTCACCCTCATCCAGACCTCCCTGCGCGAGCACCGCGGCGGCCTCTTCGCCGACGGCCGCATGGCCCGCACCATCCGCACCCTGTCGGCCTTCGGCCTCCAGCTCGCCACCATGGACGTCCGCGAGCACGCCGACGCCCACCACCACGCCCTCGGCCAGCTCTTCGACCGCCTCGGCGAGGAGTCCTGGCGGTACGCCGACATGCCGCGCGACTACCGGCAGAAGCTGCTCGCCAAGGAGCTCCGCTCCCGCCGGCCGCTCGCCCCCACCCCGGCCCCGCTCGACGCCCCCGGCCAGAAGACCCTCGGCGTCTTCCACACCGTCAAGGAAGCCTTCGAGCGCTTCGGCCCCGAGGTCATCGAGTCCTACATCATCTCGATGTGCCAGGGCGCCGACGACGTCTTCGCCGCCACCGTCCTCGCCCGCGAGGCCGGCCTCATCGACCTGCACGCCGGCTGGGCCAAGATCGGCATCGTGCCGCTCCTGGAGACCACCGACGAGCTCAGGGCCGCCGACGTCATCCTCAACGACATGCTCGCCGACCCCTCCTACCGGCGCCTCGTCTCGCTGCGCGGCGACGTCCAGGAGGTCATGCTCGGCTACTCCGACTCCTCCAAGTTCGGCGGCATCACCACCAGCCAGTGGGAGATCCACCGCGCCCAGCGGAGGCTGCGCGACGTCGCCCACCGGTACGGCGTCCGGCTCCGCCTCTTCCACGGCCGCGGCGGCACCGTCGGCCGCGGCGGCGGCCCCTCGCACGACGCGATCCTCGCCCAGCCCTGGGGCACCCTGGAGGGCGAGATCAAGGTGACCGAGCAGGGCGAGGTCATCTCCGACAAGTACCTCATCCCCTCCCTCGCCCGGGAGAACCTGGAACTGACCGTCGCGGCCACCCTCCAGGCGTCCGCCCTGCACACCGCGCCCCGCCAGTCCGACGAGGCCCTGGCCCGCTGGGACGCGGCCATGGACACCGTCTCGGAGGCCGCCCACACCGCGTACCGCAAGCTCGTCGAGGACCCGGGCCTGCCGGCGTACTTCCTCGCCTCCACCCCCGTCGACCAGCTCGCCGACCTGCACCTGGGCTCCCGGCCCTCCCGCCGTCCCGGCTCCGGCGTCTCCCTCGACGGACTCCGCGCCATCCCCTGGGTGTTCGGATGGACCCAGTCCCGCCAGATCGTCCCCGGCTGGTACGGCGTCGGCTCCGGCCTCAAGGCCCTGCGCGAGGCCGGCCTCGAAGCGGTCCTCGGCGAGATGCACGAGCGGTGGCACTTCTTCCGCAACTTCCTCTCCAACGTCGAGATGACGCTGGCGAAGACCGACCTGCGGATCGCCCGCCACTACGTCGACACCCTCGTCCCCGACGAGCTCAAGCACGTCTTCGAGGCCATCGAGGCGGAGCACGCGCTCACCGTCGAGGAGGTCCTCAAGGTCACCGGCGGCGAGAAGCTGCTCGACTCCAACCCGGTCCTCCAGCAGACCTTCGCCATCCGCGACGCCTACCTGGACCCGATCTCCTACCTCCAGGTCGCCCTGCTGGCCCGCCAGCGGGCCGCCGCCGAGGCCGGCGAGGACCCGGACCCGCTGCTCGCCCGGGCCCTGCTCCTCACCGTCAACGGCGTGGCCGCGGGCCTCCGCAACACCGGCTGACGCCACCGGACACGAGAAGTGCCCCCACGGGAATCCCGTGGGGGCACTTCTCACCAGCGGGGTACGTCAGTTCTGCGCGGCCTTGCGGCGGCGCAGCACCAGGAACGCACCGGCGGCCGCGAGAGCGGCGGCCACGCCGGCCAGCACGCCGACCGGCGCGCTCGAACCGGTCTCCGCGAGGTTGCCCTCCTCGGAGCCGCCCTTGGTGTCGGTCTCGCCCTTGACCTCGCCCGTGGCGGTGGTCTCGCCGGTGGCCGTGGTCTCGCCGGTGGTGGAACCGCCGGTCGCGGTGGTCTCGCCGGTGGCGGTCGACTCGCCGGTGGTGGTCTCACCGGTGGTGGTCTCGCCCGTGGTGGTCTCACCGGTCGTGGTCTCACCCGTGGTGGTCTCACCCGTGGTGGTCTCACCGGTGGTGGTCTCGCCGGTCGTCTCGCCCGTGGTGGTCTCACCGGTCGTGGTCTCACCGGTGGTGGTCTCGCCGGTCGTCTCACCCGTGGTGGTCTCGCCGGTGGTCTCACCGGTGGTGGTGCCACCGGTGGTCTCCTCGCCTTCGGCGGCGCAGGTGTGGGACAGGTTGAAGAACTTCACCTGCTCGCCCTTGACCGTCGCGACGGCGGAGGTCAGCTCCGCGCCGGCCTCGGAGGCCACGTACGCGTGGTCGTCCTTCGGCGGGCCGAAGGAGGTGATCTCGATCGGGGTCCCGTTGTCGAACGTGACCGTCAGCTTCACGAAGTCCGTGCCGCCGCCGGGGATCACGAAGTGCCACCCGTCCTGGTCGGCCGGGATGGTGTCGGGGCACTCGCCCTGCTCGAAGTCGGCAGCCTTGATCGGCGTCGTCTGGTGCAGCTTGAGCTCGTACTCACCGCTGGTGGCGGAGGCGGTCGTCGCCAGGGCCAGGGAGCCCGCCATGGCCGCGACAAGCGTGGCGGCGGGAATCAGGGAGCGTCGCATGTGCAGTCGTCCATCTGTGGGATGAGGGATGCCGTGGGAGGTGGCGGGGGCAGCCTATCCGTCGCTTTAAGCCACGCTTAACCCAGAGGGTGATAACGATCCCGCCAGGAACTGGTTGAATCCGGCCGTACCGCGCGGTCTCCGTCAGAGCGCGACGAACGCCGCCACCCACAGACCGGCCCCCGCGCCCGCCAGCGACCAGGCCGTCCGCCGCAGCCGCAGACCCCCCGCCACCAGCGGCGCCGCCAGCACCAGCGCCCCGCCCAGCGGCAGCCAGGCGTGCAGCCCGCCGCCCCAGCCGGTCCGCACGCCCTCGTCCGTCCCCGGCTTCACCACCACCGGGATCACCGACCCCGGCCCCGCCGCCACCGACCGCTCGACCACCAGCGTCCGCCGCGGCGAACCGGCGTCCTCCGGCGCGTACGTCCCGGAACACCGCTCGTCCGTGCACCCGGTCACCGTCAGCGTCCCGTGTTCACGCCCCTTCGCCAGCAGGACGTGCTGCGCCGACCCCCACGACGCCCACACCCCCGCCACGACGAGCAGGACGGCGACGAGGACCATGGCGGCGTTCCGGACGTGCGTCATGACCCGCGATCGTACAGTCGTACGGCCGAAAGTCGACGGTCAGGAGTTGTACGCCGACTGGGCCCGCTCCAGACCCTCCGTCACCAGGCACTCCACCGCGTCCGCCGACCGGTCCACGAACCAGTCCAGCTCCTTGCGCTCGGTCGACGAGAAGTCCTTCAGCACGAAGTCCGCCACCTGCATCCGGCCCGGCGGACGCCCGATCCCGCACCGCACCCGGTGGTAGTCGGAACCCATCGACTTCGTCATCGACTTCAGGCCGTTGTGCCCGTTGTCCCCGCCGCCCAGCTTCAGCCGCAGCGTCGCGTAGTCGATGTCCAGCTCGTCGTGGATCGCCACCACGTGCGCGGTCGGCACCTTGTAGAAGTCCCGCAGCGCCGTCACCGGACCACCGGACAGGTTCATGTACGACATCGGCTTCGCCAGCACCACCCGCCGGTTGGCCGGACCCACCGGACCGAGCCGGCCCTCCACGACCTGCGCCTGCGCCTTCTGCGCCCGCTTGAACTTCCCGCCGATCCGCTCCGCCAGCAGATCCACCACCATGAAGCCGATGTTGTGGCGGTTGCCCGCGTACTCCGGCCCGGGATTGCCGAGGCCGACGATCAGCCAGGGCGCGTTCGCGTCGTCGGTCACCGACATCTCCTCGCGTCGAAAAAAGAAACGGGGTGACGGGCCGCACGGCCCGTCACCCCGTCACGTCGGACAAGAGCCTACGGCTCAGGCCTCGGCGGCGGCCTCGTCGCCCGCGGCGGCCTCGGCGGCCGGCTCCTCGGCCTGGGCGGCCAGGACCTGGAGGACCACGGCGTCGGCCTCGGTCACCAGGGTGACGCCCTTCGGGAGCGCGATGTCGGCGGCGGTCACGGACGCACCGGCCTCCAGGCCCTCGACGGAGACCGTCACGGACTCGGGCAGGTGGGTGGCCTCGGCCTCGACGGAGAGGGTGTTGAGGACGTGCTCCAGCAGGTTGCCGCCGGCGGCCAGCTCGCCCTCGGCGACGACCGGAACCTCGACGGTGACCTTCTCGCCGCGCTTCACGAGGAGGAGGTCGACGTGCTCCAGGTCGCCCTTCAGCGGGTCACGCTGGGCGGCCTTCGGGATGGCCAGCTCGGAACCCTTGCCCTCGATGTCCAGGGACAGCAGGACGTTCGGGGTACGCAGCGCCAGCGTGGTCTGGTGCGTCGGCAGCGTGATGTGGATCGGCTCCGAGCCGTGGCCGTAGACGACCGCGGGGACGTTGCCGGAACGACGGATCTTGCGGGCGGCGCCCTTGCCGAACTCGGTGCGGACGGCGGCGGCGAGCTTCACCTCGGACATGTGCACTCCTCGTAATGGTGGTGACGGTTGCGACTGTCACCCGGCCGCCGACTGGCGATGGCCTGCTACGAAGAGCGCGTCGATAACGGAGCGCCGACCCTTGACGGGCACGGCCTCCCTCGCCGAGCAACCTCAGCAGTCTACCCGGCCGCCCCCGACCCCCCAAATGGATCACACCCCCGGCAACGGCGGAGGGCCGCCTCCCCCGAACGGGGAAGACGGCCCTCACCGGAACCTGTGGCTCAGTGCTCCTCGAAGAGGCTCGTCACCGAACCGTCCTCGAACACCTCGCGCACCGCGCGCGCGATCGTCGGCGCGATCGACAGCACCGTGATCTTGTCCAGCTCCAGCGAACCCGGCACCGGCAGCGTGTCCGTGAACACGAACTCGCTCACCTTCGAGTTCTTCAGACGGTCCGCGGCCGGACCCGACAGGATGCCGTGCGTCGCCGTCACGATGACGTCCTCGGCGCCGTGCGCGAAGAGCGCCTCGGCCGCCGCGCAGATCGTGCCGCCGGTGTCGACCATGTCGTCCACCAGGACGCAGACGCGGCCCTTCACGTCACCGACGACCTCGTGGACGGTCACCTGGTTGGCGACGTCCTTGTCACGGCGCTTGTGCACGATCGCCAGCGGCGCGTCCAGCCGGTCGCACCAGCGGTCGGCGACCCGCACGCGGCCCGCGTCCGGGGAGACGATCGTCAGCTTCTCGCGGTCGACCTTGCCGCCCACGTAGTCCGCCAGGACCGGCAGCGCCGACAGGTGGTCCACCGGGCCGTCGAAGAAGCCCTGGATCTGGTCCGTGTGCAGGTCCACGGTGAGGATCCGGTCCGCGCCGGCCGTCTTCATCAGGTCCGCCACCAGACGGGCCGAGATCGGCTCACGGCCACGGTGCTTCTTGTCCTGACGGGCGTAGCCGTACGACGGCACGATCACGGTGATGCTCCGGGCCGAGGCCCGCTTCAGAGCATCGATCATGATCAGCTGCTCCATGATCCACTTGTTGATCGGAGCCGTGTGGCTCTGGATCAGGAAGCAGTCCGCGCCGCGCGCCGACTCCTGGAAGCGGACGTAGATCTCACCGTTGGCGAAGTCGAACGCCTTGGTCGGAACGAGACCGACACCCAGCTGGTGCGCGACCTCCTCGGCCAGCTCGGGGTGGGCGCGGCCGGAGAAGAGCATCAGCTTCTTCTCGCCGGTCGTCTTGATCCCGGTCACAGCACTGTCTCCTCAGACGTGTTCTCTGGCCGCAAGACCCGCGCTCCCGGAGCTCCCGGGCGCGTGTGCGAACCAGCCGAATTTGTGTGCACGTATCACGGTACGCCGACTTCGACGTACCTGTTTCCGGTCAGCTTGCGCCGGCGGACCCTTCCGAGCTCGCCTCGGCCGCCTGCGCGGCGGCGCTGCCGGGCCGCTTCCGGGCGACCCAGCCCTCGATATTCCGCTGCTGGCCCCGGGCCACGGCCAGCGCACCCGCCGGCACGTCCTTCGTGATCACGGACCCGGCGGCCGTGTAGGCGCCGTCCCCGATCGTGATGGGAGCCACAAACATGTTGTCCGAACCGGTCCGGCAGTGGGACCCGATCGTGGTGTGGTGCTTGGCCACGCCGTCGTAGTTCACGAAGACGCTCGCCGCGCCGATGTTCGAGTACTCGCCGATCGTCGCGTCGCCCACGTACGACAGGTGGGGGACCTTGGTGCCCTCGCCGATCGTCGCGTTCTTCATCTCGACGTAGGTGCCGGCCTTCGCCTTCGCACCGAGCCGGGTGCCCGGCCGGAGGTAGGCGAACGGGCCCACGGAGGCACCCTCGCCGATCACGGCGGAGTCGGCCACGGTGTTGTCCACCCGGGCGCCGCGGCCCACGGTGGTGTCCCTCAGCCGCGTGTTCGGCCCGACCTCGGCGTCCTCGGCGACGTGCGTGGCGCCCAGCAGCTGCGTACCCGGGTGGATCACCGCGTCCGGCTCGAAGGTCACCGTCACGTCGACGATCACGGACGACGGGTCGACCACGGTCACGCCGGCCGTCATCGCGGCCTCCAGCAGCCGCCGGTTCAGCAGCGCGCGGGCCTCCGACAGCTGCACGCGGTTGTTGATCCCGAGGATCTCGCGGTGGTCGGCGGCCACGGACGCGCCGACCCGGTGGCCCGCCTCGCGCAGGATCGACAGCACGTCGGTGAGGTACTCCTCGCCCTGGCTGTTGTCCGTCCGCAGCTGCTTGATCGCCTCCGCGAGCAGCGCGCCGTCGAAGGCGAACACGCCGGAGTTGATCTCCCGGATGTCCAGCTGGCCCGGGGAGGCGTCCTTGTGCTCCACGATCGCGGTCACGGCACCGGTGGCGACGTCCCGCACGATCCGCCCGTAACCGGTCGCGTCCGGCACCTCGGCGGTCAGCACGGTGACGGCGTTCCCGTCGGCGGCGTGCGTCTCGGCGAGGCCCCTCAGGGTCGCCCCGGACAGCAGGGGGGTGTCGCCGCAGACGACCACGACGGTCCCCTCGGGCGCGGCCCCCAGCTCCTCCAGCGCCATCCGCACCGCGTGCCCGGTGCCGTTCTGCTCCTCCTGCACGGCGGTACGGGTCCCCGGGTACACCTCCTCCAGGTGCCCCCGCACCTGCTCCCGCGCGTGCCCCACGACCACGACGAGGTGCTCGGGCTCCAGCTCGCGGGCGGCGGACACGACGTGCCCGACGAGCGAACGCCCGGCGATCTCGTGCAGCACCTTGGGGGTCTTGGACTTCATGCGGGTGCCCTCACCCGCTGCGAGGACGACGACGGCTGCCGGGCGGTTGGCGCTCACGGATATGCCCTTCGGCTTTGGGTGGTGGACGCACGAAGGATACCGGGGCGTTGTAGGGCGGCCATGAGGAAGGGCCCTGACCTGGGAGGTCGGGGCCCTTGACGGTCGCGCGCGAGCGCTGGCTCCCCCGCAAGGATTCGAACCTTGTCCTGCTGGTACCAAAAACCAGTGTGCTGCCAGTTACACCACAGGGGACGGCGCCTCAGACCATACCGGAGACGGTTCGCGGAAAGGGCTCCGTCGAGATGCCGCCGAAGACCCAGGGGGGCGCCCGTAGGGTGGGGGCATGACCGCAACGGGGGCAGATCGGGACGCGCCGGGCGCGCGGGCCGTGTGGTGGTGGGAGCGGCGGCGGAGTGTCGTGCTCGATGTCGGGCTGGCGCTGGCGTCGGCGGTGGAGTGCGCCGTCGAGGGGGTGTCGTTCGCCTCGAAGGCGGGGGCGCCGGAGGCGCTGGGGGCGCTGTTCGGGTTCCTGGTGGGGGCCGTGCTGCTGGTGCGGCGGCGGTGGCCGATCACCGTGGTGCTGGTGTCGATCGCGGTGGCGCCGGCCGAGATGGGTTTCCTGATGGGGATCGTCGGGCTGTACACGCTGGCGGCGTCGGAGGTGCCGCGGCGGTACACGGCGCTGCTCGCGGGGATGGCGACGGTCGCCGTGTTCGTCGTGACGGCGGTGGAGATGCGGCGGGACATCGCCGCGCAGGCCGACGACTTCGATCCGAGCACCTGGTACGTGCCGGTGATGGCGCTGTTCATGACGCTGGGCCTGAACGCGCCGCCGTTGCTGTTCGGGCTCTACATAGGGGCGCGGCGGCGGCTGATGGAGAGCCTGCGGGAGCGGGCGGACTCGCTGGAGCAGGAGTTGTCGCTGCTCGCGGACCGGGCGGAGCAGCGGGCGCAGTGGGCGCGGCAGGAGGAGCGGCGGCGGATCGCGCGGGAGATGCACGACGTGGTGGCGCACCGGGTGTCGCTGATGGTGGTGCACGCGGCGGCGTTGCAGGCGGTGGCGCTGAAGGATCCGGAGAAGGCGGTGCGGAACGCGGCGCTGGTGGGTGACATGGGGCGCCAGGCGTTGACGGAGCTGCGCGAGATGCTGGGGGTGCTGCGGGAGGAGGAGCCCGCGGTGGCTCCGGCGGCGGTGCCGCTGGCGGCGGTGGGGCGGGCGGCCGCGGCGGCGGCGGAGGCGGCGGCGGGGCCGGGGCTGGGTGCCCTGGAGGAGCTGTGTCAGGAGTCGCGGCTGGCCGGGACCGTGGTGGAGCTGGTGGAGCTGGGGGAGGCGGGGGCGTATCCGCCGGAGGTGGAGCGGACGGCGTACCGGGTGGTGCAGGAGGCGCTGACGAACGTGCACAAGCACGCGCCCGGTGCGGAGGTGGTGGTGCGGCTCGCGCACCGGGGGTCCGAGGTGGCGATGCAGGTGGAGAACGGTCCGTCGGACGCGGGTGCGGCGGACGCGGGGCTGCCGAGCGGGGGGAACGGTCTGGTGGGGATGAAGGAGCGGGTGGCGCGGCTGGGCGGCGTCTTCGTGTCGGGCCCGACGGACGCCGGCGGCTTCAAGGTGTCGGCGGTGATCCCGGTCGGGGACTAGCCGGCCGTGAGGCGGGTGGGCTGGGTGCCGGTGACGAGGGTGGCGAGGGCGGCGTCGATGTCGCGGCCGAGGTACCAGTCGCCGGCGTGGTCGAGGCTGTAGACGCGGCCTTCGGCGTCCATGGCGAGGACGGCCTGGTGGTCGCCCTCCTCGCCGAGGGGGGCGAGTTCGGTGCCGAGGGCGCGGCCGAGGTCGGCGAGGGTGCGGGCGAGGTGGAGGCCGGCGAGGGGGTCGAAGTGGAGGGTGGCGGGCGCTATCTGGCGTCCGTGGCCGGGGGCGGTGAGGCGGAGGCCGCCGAACTCGGCCCAGGCTTCGACGGCGGCGGGGAAGACGCTGTGGCGGTGGCCGGCGGGGGAGACGTGGGCGCGGAGGGTGTCGGCCCATTCCTCGGCGCGTTTGATGTCCCAGCGTCCGGGCTGCCAGCCGGCGTCGCGGAGGGCGGCGTCGACGTTGACGGGGAAGCGGGTGGTGTCGGACATGGGCCGGGTCAGCCGTTCTCGGTGGGGGTGACGGTGCGGACGCCGAAGTGGTCGAGGAGTGCGGCGCAGGAGCGGCAGGGGGCGGCGTAGCTGCCGTGGAGGGGGTCGCCGTCCTCGCGGATGCGGCGGGCGGTGATCTTGGCGTGTTTGAGGCTGCGGCGGGCCTCGCCGGGGGTGAGGGGCTTGCGCTGGGCGCGCTTGGAGCGGTTGTTCTCGGCGGCGCTGAGGTGCCGGGAGAGCAGGATGGCCTCCGGACAGCGTCCGGTGAAGCGTTCGCGCTGGCCGCTGGTGAGCGTGTCGAGGAAGTCCTGCACGAGGGCGTGGAGGACGGGCGGGTTGTCCCCGCGGCCTGCGGTGCAGGTGAGGGTCTCGCCGCGGACGGACAGGGCGGCGCCGACGGCGGGGAGGATGCCGTCGCGGCGGTGGAGCAGTAAGGGGGCGCGCCCGTGGTCGGTGTCGCTGCTCCAGTTGAGGCGTGGGTCACCCTGCGTGGGCGTCGTGCTGGCGTACATGGTGCTGGTCTTCCCCTCCTGCAATCCCCCGAGTTGCGGTGCACAGCCTGCCAAATAGGGAGCCATATGGGGAAGCTGGGTGGGGGTTTCGGCTTGTCGGTGTGTCGGAGCCGTGGTCGGCCTGTCATGGCTTCGTGACGGTTGGTGACGGTGGGTGTGCGGGGCGGGCCGGTGGGGGCGCGGGCCGGTTCGTGGTCTTGTGGCAGCGCATAGGCTGTGCGGGATCGGTCGGGCGCGGCTGCGTGCAGTGGCGTCCGGCAGCAGGAGCAAGCAGCAGCCAGTGACGCCATGCAGGGGGCAACCGCCATGACGACAGGTCGGCTCGGTCAGTCCGTGCCACCGAACGCGGCCTATGCCGGGCAGGTCGTGCGTTTCCCGGATCCGGTGCGCGCCTCGCGGCATCCGCGCGGGGTCCGGGTGGACGAGCGTGGGTTTCCGGACTTCTCGCCGTACGCGCGTGCGGCGGCGGAGATCGCGGAGCCTCCGGAGGGCTTCGGCGTCGACGAGCTGCGGCTGACGGACTACGTGTCGGCGAACGCGGCGATGGCGGCGACGGGTCACGAGCTGTGGGACACGATTCCGGCGGTGGCGACGCCGCACGGCTGGACGTGGCACCACGTGGCGGGTTCGCGGCGGCTCGAGCTGGTGCCGGTCGAGGTGAAGGCGCTGCTGCGGCATCACGGTGGTGTGGCGACGGCGGCGGTGGACCACGCGAAGCGGGGCACGCGGCCGCTGCAGGAGACGCGTCCGGTGCACTTCGGGCTGCCGAAGGGCCGGGTGGCGGTGTCGGAGCAGCAGTTGCAGGGCGTCGAGGAGGACCTGGGCTACCGGCTGCCGGGGGCGTACCGCTCGTTCCTGAAGGCGGCGGGCGGGTGCGCTCCGGTGGGCGCGGCGCTCGACGCGGAGCTGGGGCTCCTGGTGGACCAGCCGTTCTTCACGGTGCGCGAGGAGGCGGGGGTCAACGACCTCGTCTACGTCAACAAGTGTCTGCGGGACCACCTGACGAAGGACTACCTGGGGGTGGCTTTCGTGCAGGGTGGTCTGATCGCGGTGAAGGTGCGCGGTGCGGCGGTCGGTTCGGTGTGGTTCTGCGCGTACGACGACGTGCGGGACTCCGGCGAGGAGGCCGCCGGCTGGTCGGTGAACGAGCGGGTGGAGCGGCTGCTGCTGCCCTGTGGTGTGGACTTCGACGCGTTTCTGCTGCGGCTGGCGGGCAATCCGCCGGAGCTGGAGACGGTCGCGAACCTGATGGTGGACGGCGGCTTCGCGCGCGCCGTGCCCGTGGTCCCGGTGGGAGGCTGAGCCGGCTGTGGTGACGTTCGCGCAGGCGCAGGAGCGCGCCGAGGAGTGGATCAACGGTGATCTGCCTCCGTATCAGCACCAGGAGGTGCAGGTGCGGGAGTTCGGGCTGGGTTTCGTGGTGTGGGCGGAGGACCGCGAGGGCGGTCCGACGGCCGACACGGGCCGGCAGCGGCTGGTGATCGCGCGGGATTCGGGCGAGGGCACGCTGTGGCCGGGGCTGCCGGTGGGTGAGGTGATCCGGCGGTACGAGGAGGAGTACGGGGCCGCGGGTGAGGAGGCCGCGCCGGCCGCGTCGGCGCCGCCGGCGCGGATCGACCTGAACCAGACGTCGTTCCTGCTGAGTCCGCCGGAGTGGCTGCAGGACGCGGCGGACAAGATCGGTCTGCCGCAGCGGCCGAACGCGTCGCAGGAGGAGCGGTCCGAGGCGGAGTCCGAGGAGCCCGAGGGGCCCGAAGCGGGTGCCGGCACGGGCGGTGTCGCGGGTTCGGTGTCCTCGGAGGAGTCGGACGCGGAGTACGAGCCGACGGCGATGGACGGGGTTCCGGCGTCGGCGCCGGCCAGCCCGTGGGTGGACGCGAACGCGTCGTCCGGCGGGGTGGAGGGGGTGCCGCTGCCGGCGACGGTGTTCGCGCCGCCGCTGTCGGGCGCGGACGACGACGACTCGCCGGTGCCGGTGGTGGGCGCGGACGCGCCGACGGCGCTGATGCAGGGCGGGAGCGCGCTGCCGAAGACGGCCGTGGCGCCCCGTCTGGACCCGGCGGCGCCTCCGCCGCCGGGTGCGACGCCGCCGCCCGCGGTTCCGGGTCCGGTTCCGGCCGCGGCGCCGGGCGTGACGCCGGCGCCCGCGCCGGGGGCGACGCCGCCTCCGCCGGCGGTTCCGCCGGTCGTGCCGGGGGCCGGGGACATCGCGGACGCGGCGACGAGCAAGGCGACGCTGCCGCCGAAGAAGGCGGCGGCCCGTGGGCCGGTGGCGCCGCCGCCTCCGCCGGGGGCGCCGGGGGTTCCCGGCGGGACCTCGGGCGGGGCCGCGCCCGCGCCCGCGTACGTACCGACGCAGCTGGTGCCGCAGACGCCGCCGCCCGTTCCGGGGCAGCAGGGGACGCCTCCGCCGCCCGCGCCGCCGGGTCCGGTGACGCCTCCGCAGCCGGTGCACCACGCGGCGACGATGCTGGCGCATCCGGGGCCCGCCGGTCCCGGTGGCGGCCAGACGCCGCCGCCCCCGCCCCCGCCGCCGGGCGCTCCCGGTGGTCCGGGGACGCCGGCGCACGGGATCGAGCACGCGCCGACGATGCTCGCCCAGCCGGGTCCGGCCGGTCCGGGCGCGCCGCTGCCGCCGCCGGGGCCCGCTCCGGCGGCGCCGCGGCCGCCCGCGCCGGTGCCCGCCCCCGCGCCTGCCCCCGCTCCGGCTCCGGCTCCGGCGTACGGGTATCCGCAGCAGCCGCCGGCCGGCGTGCCGACGGTGGGCCCCGGGTACCAGGCGGTGCTGCGGTACCGGGCGCCGGACGGTTCGGAGCAGCAGATCATCCGGCGTTCGGCGCCGGGCACCCCGCATCCGGAGTGGCAGATCCTGCACGAGCTGCGCGGGCTCGGTGTGCCGCCGCAGCAGGTCCTCGAGCTGCACACGGAGCTGGAGTCCTGTGAGCTGCCCGGTGGCTACTGCGCGCGGATGATCCGCGAGACGTGGCCGCAGGCGCGGATCACCAGCATCGCCCCGTACGGCCGGGATCACGCCGGCCGGCAGCAGGGCATGCGTCAGCTGCTCACGCACCAGGGCGAGTTGCACCAGGTGGCGGACGGTCCGGCGCGGCCCGCGCCGGTACGGGCTCCGCTGCCGCAGGTGCAGCCGGCGCCGCCGCTGCCGCCGGAGGGCGTGGCGCAGGAGCTGGCGGGTGCGTTCGGGCCGGGGATCCTCCGGTTCGACCAGCGGGCGGTGTCGCGCCAGGGGGTGCCGGAGCTGGTGGCGGTGACGCTCATGTGGGCGGGCCTGCCGGCGGACTTCGGGCCGTTCTTCTGGGCGCAGCCGGCGATGCCGGTGGTGCCGACGCTGGCGGAGCTGGCGCAGCAGCGGCAGGTGCAGGCGGCTCCGGACGCGAGCTCCTACCTGGTGCTCGGTTCGGACTTCGGGCGGGCGATCTGCGTCCAGTACGGGACCGCGCACATCGTGGCGGTGCCGGTGGAGGCCGGGCCCGGCGGGGCGTCAGTGCCGCCGCAGTTCGTGTCCACGGGGCTGCCGGAGTTCGTGCGGTCCATGGCGCTGCTGGGGCGGATGTGGCGGCTGCGGTTCGGGCTGACGCCGGAGCAGGCGGGGCGCTGGACGGTCGACTTCCAGGCGCAGCTGGCGATGCTGGACCCGGCGGCGCTGTCGTCGCCGGAGAACTGGTGGTCGGTGCTGCTGGAGCAGATGTGGGACGGCCTGCTCTGACCTGCGCCTGAGGCTCCGTCAGAGCAGAATGTGACGAAGGGCGCTCGATGTGTGATCACGTCGGGCGCCTTTTGTCCGTTCTTATGCCGCATCCTGGAGGGGACCGGAGGGAAGGGGCGCCAGGATGAGTTTCGCCGTCGGACGGGGGCGGGGGTACCGCCCGGAGCAGGTCGACCGCTACCTCGCCGCGCTGTCGGGGGACCGCGACGAGGCATGGGAGCGGGCCGCGCGGCTCACCGTCCTCGCCAAGGAGATGGAGACGGAGCTGGCGGCGCTGCGGGAGGCCGTCGCGGCGCTGAAGCCGCAGCGGTACGAGGAGCTGGGCGAGGCCGCCCAGCAGATCCTGAAGCTCGCGGAGCAGGAGGACGAGCGGCTCGTCCGCGCCGCCGAGGCGGAGGCCCAGGCGCTCGCGGAGGCGGCGGACGCGGCGGCCCGCGAGGCCCGGGAGGCGGCCGGCGCCTACGCGGAGGGGGTACGGGCCGCGGCCGAGGCGCAGGCCCGCGCGACCCTGGAGGCCGCCCGGGAACGGGCCGAGGAGTTCGGCACCATCGCCCGCCGCGACGCCGAGGGCGCCAGGACGGCGGCGGCGGAGGCGTACGAGGAGACCGGGCACCGCGCGGCCGAACTGCTGGACCGGCAGGCCGAGGAGCACCGCACCCGCCGCGCCGAGGCGGAGCGCGCCGCCGAGACCGCCGCGGCGGAGCTGGACGCCCGGCACGCCGCCCAGGTCGCGGAGGCCGAGGCCCGCCTGGAGGAGGCCCGCCGCGCCCTCGCCCGCACCGAGGAGGAGGCGCGGCACGGCCAGGAGGACGCCGAGGCGCGGGCGGAGGAGATCCTGGCGGAGGCCCGGATGAAGGGCGAGCGGATCGAGCGCGAGACGGACCGCGTCCTGCGCGAGCACGACGAGGCGCGCGAGGAGATCCACGCCCACATGGAGCACATCCGCACCTCGCTGGCGGCCCTGACGGGCCGGGTGACGGCCCCGCAGCCGGACGGGAAGGAGGCGGCCGGGGCGGCGGGGGAGCCCGGGCCCGGTCCGGGGGCCGGTCCGGGTCGGGGTCCGGGGGCCGGTCCGGGTCCGGGTCCGGGGGCCGGCTCCGGTGAAAACCCCGAGGCGGAGGACGGCGCCGCCTCCTAGGCTCCCGCCCATGCCTCTGCGGATGCGGCTGACGGCCGTGAACCTGGACTGCCCCGACCCGCTCGCCCTCGCCGCGTTCTACGCGCGGGCGACCGGGCTCCCGCTGCACGAGCGCTCCGACGCGGAGTTCGCGGGCCTGGTCGGGGAGCACGGCCTGGTCCTCGGCTTCCAGCGGGCCGACGACCACCGGCCGCCGACCTGGCCGGACGGCGAGGTCCCGGCCCAACTCCACCTCGACTTCGAGGTCGACGACCTCGACGCGGCGGTGACCGAGCTGACCGCCCTCGGCGCCACCCTCCCGCCCACCCAGCCCCACCCCGACCGCTGGCGCGTCCTCCTGGACCCGGCGGGCCACCCCTTCTGCCTCTCGCCCAGGAAGCCCCACAGCACCTGACCTGCGGGAAGCGGTACTCTCTCGATCTTTCACCAGGGAGGGGAACCCGCACACATGATCCACGCACGTCCGCACGGCGGCAGAATCGCCGCAGCAGCGCTCACCGTCGCCCTCGCCGCCGCGGGCGTCACGGCCCCGGCGTTCGCCGCGCCCGGGGCGGCGTACGCGGCGGAGGACCAGCAGTCCACGACGGTGCCGTACCCGAAGGGGTACGTGGAGCTCCTCGGGGGCGGGGAGAAGGGCTTCTTCACGCGGTTCCGGTACACGGTGAGCTGGACCTCCTACGCGACCGGGGTCTCGCAGGTGGTGCACGATGCGCCGACCGGCGACCGGTACGTCGTCGGCGCCTCAGACGTCCTCGTGACGGGGAACCACTCGACCTCGCTGGCGGAGGCGCGCGTGTTCACCGTCCGCGACCTGGCCTCGGGGGCGCAGCCGTACGTCGTGGACCTCGACGCGCTGGCGGAGGACGGCGAGCGGTACGTCTACCGGGGGGCGGTGGGCGGCACTCTCGTCACCCATCTGAAGAAGGCGGACGGGACGGTGGAGGGGCGGCTGGTCACCCCGGGCCCGGACGGCCCGCAGCAGCGACCGGTGGCGGGGCTCCCCACCGACATCAGGGGATTCCGGGTCACCGAGACCACCGCCGGCACGGCCGCCCTGGTCGTCGTCGCCGGGCCGGAGGATGCCCCCCGGTACACCCGGAGCGTCCTCGACGTCGCCTCGGGCACGGTCACCGACGACTTCCCCCGGGCCAACCCCTACAACAGCCCGCCCGTCTCCGTCTCGGCGTCGCACGTCGCCTGGGTCGACGAGACGGCCCCGACCCGAGTGGCCGTCGCCGCCCGGGGGACAGGCGGGACGGGGCCGGTCCGGACAACCGGCGTCGCGGCCTTCGACCCGTACGCCCTGCTCGGCGGATGGCTGGTGCACGGTGGGATCACCCGGCCCGAGACGATCAGCACCGGCGGAGCGCTGATGGCGGAGCGCGCGGACGGCAGCGGGACGCCCGTGCGGGTCCTCGACACGATGGGCTGGCTCGTGCCGGGGCCGGGCGGCTCTCTGATGGCGCGGGGCGGCTCGGTCGAGCACGGCGAGGGTCTGTACCGGATCACCCTGGACCCTGCGGGGCTGCCCGTCGCGGAGCTCGTCGCGAGCACGGGCGAGCCGTCCGTCCTCGTGTACGGGGGCGCCGAGGTGCCCGACACGATCGACCTGAGCCGGACGAAGTCGGAACTGTTCCGGTGGAAGCTGGCCGGGCGGATCGGGAACGCGCGCGTCACGATCACCCGCATGGACGGTCCCCTCGGCGACGAGCCGGTCGTGATCGGGAACCTGGTGCCGATGGGGCCGGACGGGATCGGTTTCACGTGGAAGGGCGAGGATTTCAACACGCTGGGCCGTCCCGCCGAAGCCGGCCGGTACAGCTGGAAGTTCGAGGCGAGGCAGTTCAGCGGGCTCGGTGAGCCGGTCAGTGCCTACGGGACGTTCACCGTCCACCGCGCCCTCGGGCTCCACGACTTCGACGGCAACGGCTCGCCCGAGCTTCTGACGCGGACCGGCGGACGCGCGAAGGCCGTGGACCTCGTCCTCGACCCGGCCACCAGGGCACCCTTCGCCTTCCAGGAGGCGGCGTTCGGCGGTGACTTCGACTGGGCGGCGTACGACCGCCTGGAGTCGGTCGGCGACGTCGCCGGCTCGCGGCTCGCCGATGTCGTCGCACGGGACCGGAGCGGAGTGCTCTGGCTGCACCAGGGCGCGGGCGACCTGCGGCAGCCGCTCCGCCAGCGCGTCCGGATCGGCGGCGGGTGGAACACGTACGACAGGCTCGCCGGCGGCTCCGACCTGACCGGTGACGGCCGGGCGGACCTCGTCGCCACCGACCGGGCGGGCGTGCTGTGGCTCTACGCCGGCACCGGGAACGCCTCGGCGCCGTTCAAGACCCGCAAGCGGGTCGGCGGCGGCTGGGGGATCTACAACGACCTCACCGCCACCGGGAACCTCGGCGGCGACCGCGCGGGCGACCTGGTCGCCCGGGACCGGTACGGGGTCCTGTGGCTGTACCTCGGCAAGGGCGACGGCACCTTCGCACAGCGCGTGCGGATCGGCGGTGGCTGGGGGGTCTTCCGTCAGCTCGTCGGCATCGGCGACGCGAACGGTGACGGGCGGCAGGACCTGCTGGCCTCCGACGGCTCCGTCGACTTCTTCTACGCCGGTACGGGCGACTGGCGGGCGCCGTTCAGGGCGTCCCTGCGGACCGGGCTGGCGCCGGGGGCGACCGAGCGCTTCTGACCCGGCCGAGCCCCCGCCGCCCGGCCCCGGGCGACCACCGGGAGCCGGAGCCGGGGACGCCGAAGGCCCCGAGGACCGGTCCTCGGGGCCCTCGGCTCCGGATCGACTCCCCCGAGCCCGACCCAGAGCCTCAGGGGGTCACGGGGTGGCGCCGCCCGTGCAGATCAGCCCGGAGAGACCGAAGTTGCCGTACGTGTTGGAGCTGGCGCCGCCGGGCTGGATCGTCCCGTCGTACTTGTACCCGTACGACATCTTGCTGTAGACGGCGGCCTTCACGGGGAGGTTGTTCCTGTACGAGGCGATGCCGAACTCGAAGTCGTACGGCCCGAGGCCCGCGATGCTGACGCACGCCTTCGTGCTGGCGATCGTCGCGTGGATCGTGTTGAGGTCGTAGTACTCGGAGAGGCAGAGCCGGTCCGCCGGGCACGTGGCCGCCGCCGCGGTCGGGGCCGTGGCCGTCATCCCCGCGAGGGCGAGCCCCGTGGCGAGTACCGCCGTGCCCAGTCTGCGCTTCGTTCCCATGGGTGTCGTTCCTCCTCGTTCCGCCAAGGGGCGCGCGGTGCGTCGGCGCATCCGGCGCGGTCCCGTGTCGGGAGCAGAGTCTTCCTCCTGCCGGATGTCCCTTTCCATGCGAGGAAATCGCAGACAATAATCTTGGCCGTCCGGAAGCTCTTCGCCGGCCGCCCCTGCGGCCCGACCGACGAGGTGGGTCCCCAGGTGCGCCTCTCCCCTGACGACAGACGCTCCCTGAAGCGGGTCCTCCAGGAGCGCCGGGCCGCGATCGATCCCACGAGCAGGGGCTTTCCCCGGCGCTCGCCGGGGCCGGGACGGCGGGCCGCCGGGCTGAGCCAGGAACAGATGGACGACCTGCTGCTGCGGTCCCGGGGCACGTACAACCGTTTCGAGAACGGCAGACTGCCCCGGCCGAGCGGGGATTTCCTCGCTGCGGTCGCGAAGATCCTCGGTCTGAGCGAGCAGGAGTGGACGTTCCTCTGGCGGCTGACCCGCAAGGAGAACCCGCCCCGCACGCTGCACAGCGGCTCGGGCATGTCCGTCGCCGGCATGTGGCAGCAGATCGTCGACAGGATCGACGGCGCGGTGGCGTACGTCAGCGACGCCGAGTACACCGTCATCGCCCACAACGCCGAGTTCCGGCGTCTCTTCCCGCCGGGCCGGGCGCCGCTCAACGTCATGCGGTACCTGCTGCTGGACGTCCGGGCCCGCACCGAGACCCTGACGGACTGGGAGACCCGCTGGGCGCCGGCCATGGTGCCCCACTTCAAACAGAGCGTGGAGGCGCGCCCCGACAGCCTCCTGCTCGCCTCCCTCGAACGCGCCGTCCTCGCCGACCCGCTGGTCGGCCCCCTCTACCGGGCCAGTGCCTCCGTCCCCGTCGCCTACGCGGACGGCTCCGAGCTCCCCATCCACCACGCCGTCCACGGCCCCGGCGTCCTCACGACCTGCCTGGCCGAACCGGTCTCCGCTCCCGGCGCCCGCGTCAACCTCAGCTTCTACACCCCGGACGCGCCGGGGCCGCCCGTCCCGCCGGGGCGTGGCCACCGCCCGTGACGGGGGTGTGCGACGGGCTACTCCTGCGACGCCCAGGGCGCCGCCAGCAGGTCCGCCACCGGGCGGCGTTCGCGGAGGCGGGCGGGGGGTTCGGCCGCCCGGCCCAGGGCGATCATCGAGACGATCGCCCAGCCGGGAGCCGGGTCCAGGTCCTTGGTGAGGGCGTCCAGGTCGAAGGCGCGGAACTGGTGGGCGGCCAGGCCCATCGCCTGGGCCTGCACCGTGATGTGGGCGACGGCCTGGCCGAGGTCGTAGTCGGCGAACTCGGAGTACTGGACGTCCGGTTCGCCGACGTACCGGCGGGTGAGCGTGACGACGAGCAGGCCCGCGTCCGTCGCCCAGCGGGCCGAGCTGGGCGCCAGGTGGGGGAGGAGCCGGGCGTGGTCCGGTTCGCCGGGGCGGGCCGTGAAGAAGCTCCACGGCTGGGAGTTGCCGGCGGACGGCGCCCAGCGGGCGGCCTCCAGGAGCAGGCCCAGCGTCCGGTCGTCGACGGCGGCCGACGGGTCGAAGCGGGAGGGGCTGAACCGGTCGGCCAGCAGGGGGTGGAGGGAGTCGGGGCTCTCCGCGGCGGGTCGCATGATGCGCTCCAACCCGCCGCTGTCCGGGGGTATTCCGTCCGCTCGGGCGGGCGCCCCGGCGGCCGCTAGCGTCGCTCGTCCGTGGCGTCCTTCAGGACCGGGAAGCGGCGGGGCGCCAGGACGAGGAGGGCCAGCAGGGCGAGGGCCGCCGCGGCCGCCGCACCGAAGTAGACGCGGTCCACGGCGGCGTCGACCGCGTGGCGGACGGTCTCCGTGGCGGGGAGGGAGCGGGCCAGGGTGTCGAGGTCCGTGTCGGCGCCGAGGCGGGCGGCGAGGACGCCGTTCGCGACCGCGCCGAACGCCGCCGCGCCGAGGCTCTGGCCGACCTGGCGGCAGAAGAGGACGGACGCCGTCGTCGTGCCCCGCTCCTCGTACGGGACGGTGGACTGCACGCCCACGATCAGCGGCAGCTGGAAGAGGCCGAGGCAGCCGCCGAGCACCAGCATCAGGAGGGCCGGCTGCCACGCCTCGCCCGGGTAGGGCAGGAACGGGAAGGCGAGCAGGCAGGCCAGGGCGCCCGAGATGCCGAGGACGGCGGTCAGCCGGAAGCCGACGCGGGTGTAGACGCGGTCGGAGAAGGCGGCCGTGATCGGCCAGCTCAGCGTCCACGCGGAGAGGACGAAGCCGGCGGCGACGGTGCCGAGGCCGAGGACCGTCTGCGCGTAGGTCGGCAGGAAGACGGTCGGGGCGACCATCAGCAGGCCGAGCGCGCCCAGCGCCACGTTGACGGCGGCGATCGTGCGCCGCCGCCACACCCAGCCGGGGATGATCGGCTCCGCCGCCCGGCGCTCGACGACCACCGTGACGGCGGCGAGCACCGCCGCGCCGCCCAGCAGCCCCAGCGACGGCGCCGACAGCCAGGGCCAGGCGACGCCGCCCTGCACCAGGGCGGTCAGCAGCAGCACGCCGGTCGCGAAGACGCCGAGCGCGCCCGGCCAGTCGACGCGGACCGGGACGGTACGGGGGGCCCTGGCGGGTTCCCTGAGGTGGCGGAGGATCAGCCAGAGGGCGAGCCCGCCGACCGGCAGGTTGACGAGGAAGATCCAGCGCCAGTCCGCGTACCCGGCGAGCAGGCCGCCGGCCGCCGGGCCCGCGACGGCGGCGGTGGCCCACACGGAGGAGAGCCGCGCCTGGATCCTGGGGCGCTCGTCGAGCGGGTACAGGTCGGCGGCGATCGTCTGGACGGTGCCCTGGAGGGCGCCGCCGCCGAGGCCCTGGACGACGCGGAAGGCGATGAGGGCGGCCATGTTCCAGGCGGCGGCGCAGAGGAGCGAGCCGACGAGGAAGAGGACCGTTCCGGCGACGAGGACGGGCTTGCGGCCGAAGGTGTCGCTCAGCTTGCCGTAGACGGGGAGGGTGACGGTGACGGCGAGGAGGTAGCCGGAGAAGAGCCAGGAGAAGACGGAGAGTCCGCCGAGGTCGCCGACGATCTGCGGGACGGCGGTGGCGACGATCGTGCCGTCGAGGGCGGCGAGCGCCATGCAGAGCATGAGGGCGGCGACGACGGCGCCGCGGCGGCGGTCCGCGGGGGGCTCCTCCTGGCCGGTCCGTCTCGGGGCCGTTCTCCCGTCCGTCACCACGCGACGCTTCCTTTCTTCGTACACCTAAATGTGCGCGGACAGGGTCTCACTCCGACCAGGGGCCGAGGAACCCCTAGGGGGACCTCCCCCATACGAGCCAGGGGACGGTCGTTCCGGCGGAGGACGAGAACCGGCCAGGCCCGTTCTTAGCTTGTTCTTACAAGCCACCACCACCGCGTAGGAGAGAATCGTGACCACGGCTGTGACCATCCCCAGGCACGGGGGTACTGGAGGGCGTACGGCCGTCGCGCGGGCGCGGCAGGTCGTCAAGGCGTACGGCTCCGGGGAGACCAGGGTCGTCGCGCTGGACCACGTCGACGTGGACATCGCCCGCGGCCGGTTCACCGCGATCATGGGCCCCTCGGGGTCCGGCAAGTCGACCCTGATGCACTGCCTCGCCGGCCTCGACACCGTCACCGGCGGGCAGATCTTCCTCGACGAGACCGAGATCACCGGGCTCAAGGACAAGAAGCTCACCCAGCTGCGCCGGGACCGGATCGGCTTCATCTTCCAGGCGTTCAACCTGCTGCCGACGCTGAGCGCCCTGGAGAACATCACGCTGCCCATGGACATCGCCGGCCGCAGGCCCGACCGGGCGTGGCTGGACCGGGTCGTGGACACGGTCGGGCTCGCCGGGCGGCTGAAGCACCGGCCGGCCGAGCTCTCCGGCGGCCAGCAGCAGCGGGTCGCCGTCGCGCGGGCGCTCGCCGCCAAGCCGGACATCATCTTCGGGGACGAGCCGACCGGCAACCTCGACTCGCGGGCCGGCGCCGAAGTCCTCGGCTTCCTGCGGCAGTCGGTGGACGAGCTGGAGCAGACGATCGTCATGGTCACCCACGACCCGGTCGCCGCCTCCTACGCGGACCGGGTGCTGTACCTGGCGGACGGGCGGATCGTGGACGAGATGGAGCGGCCGACCGCCGACGCCGTCCTCGACCGCATGAAGGACTTCGACGCGCGCGGGCGGACGTCGTGACCGTCTTCCGCACCTCGCTGAGAAACCTCCTCGCGCACAAGGGCCGGATGGCGCTCTCCGCCGTCGCCGTGCTCCTCTCGGTCGCGTTCGTGTCCGGCACGCTGGTCTTCACCGACACGATGAACACGACCTTCGACAAGCTCTTCGCGGTCACCGCCTCGGACGTCACGGTCTCCGCGAAGGGGGCCGACCCGTCGGACGAGACCCCGGACACCGGCCGCCCCGACTCCTTCCCCGCCTCGGTCGTCGCCGAGGTGCGGAAGGCGGAGGGCGTCGCCGAGGCGCAGGGCTCCGTCACCTCGCTGGGCGTCACCGTCGTCGACGCGCGGAACAAGAACGTCGGACCGACCGGCGGCGCCCCGACGATCGCCGTCAACTGGAGCCCGTACGAGCTCCGTTCGGTGCAGCTCGCCGAGGGCCGTGAGCCCCGCGGGCCGGCCGACGTGGTCGTGGACCGCGGCACCGCCGACAAGCACGGCCTGAAGCTCGGCGCCACCCTCCGGACGATCTCCGCCGCGGGCGACTTCACCGCGACGGTCTCCGGCATCGTCGAGTTCAAGGTCACCAACCCGGGCGCCACCGTCGTCTACTTCGACACCACGACCGCGCAGCGGCAACTCCTGGGCGAGGAGGGCCTGTTCACGCAGGTGATGGTGGAAGGGAAGCCGGGCGTCCCCGACGAGACGCTGAAGGCGCAGGTCGCCGCCGCCCTCGGGGACGGCTACACGCTCCAGACCGCCGCCGAGGCGGCCGACGCGGGCCGGGAGGACGTCGCCGGCTTCCTCGACGTCATGAAGTACGCGATGCTCGGCTTCGCCGGTATCGCCTTCCTCGTCGGCGTCTTCCTCATCGTCAACACCTTCTCCATGCTGGTCGCCCAGCGCACCCGCGAGATCGGCCTGCTGCGGGCCATCGGCGCCGACCGCCGGCAGATCAACCGGTCGGTGCTGGTCGAGGCGGTCATGCTCGGCGTGATCGGCTCGGTCGCCGGTGTCGCCGCCGGTGTCGGCCTCGCCGTCGGCCTGATGGAGCTCATGTCCACCATGGGCATGGAGCTGTCCACCCGCGACCTCACCGTCGCCTGGACCACCCCGGTCGTCGGCCTCGCCCTCGGCGTCCTCGTCACCGTCCTCTCCGCCTACGTCCCGGCCCGCCGGGCCGGCAAGGTCTCCCCGATGGCCGCCCTCCGCGACGCGGGCACCCCCGCCGACGGGCGGGCCGGCCGGCTCCGCGGCGCCCTCGGCCTGCTGCTGACGCTCGCCGGCGGCGGCGCGCTGTGGGCGGCGACCCAGGCCGAGAAGGCCGGGACGGGCTCCCTGTGGCTGGGCGTCGGCGTCGTGCTGTCGCTGCTCGGCTTCGTCGTCGTCGGCCCGGTCCTCGCGGGCGGGGTCGTACGGGTCCTCGGCGCGGTCGTCCTGCGGGTCTTCGGCCCGGTCGGCCGGATGGCCGAGCGGAACGCGCTCCGCAACCCGCGGCGGACCGGCGCCACCGGCGCGGCCCTGATGATCGGCCTGGCGCTGGTCGCCTGCCTCTCGGTGGTCGGCTCCTCCATGGTCGCCTCGGCCACCGAGGAGCTGGACCGGTCCGTCGGCGCCGACTTCATCGTGCAGAACCCGATGGGCGCGCCGATCGTGCCGCAGGCGCAGGCGGCGGTGGAGAAGGCGGCGGGCCTGGACCACGTCACCGAGTACCGGCCCGTCGACGTGCGGATCACGGACCCGGCGGGCGGGGTCTCCCAGGAGTGGCTGGCCGCGACCGAGCCCGCGTACGCGCGGGACCTGAGGCGCGAGGTCGCCTCCGGGGACCTGGCGGCCGCCTACGGGCCGGGCGCGATGTCCGTCGGCAGCGACTACGCGACGGCGCACGGCGTGCGGGTCGGCGACACCCTCTCCGTCGCCTTCGCCCACGGCTCGACCGCGAAGCTGAAGGTCGCGGCGATCACGCTGGACAGCGGGAACGTCGACAACGGCGCCATGTACACGAACGTCACCACCGCCCGGGCGCACGTGCCGGCCGAGCGGATGCCGGCCCCGGTGCTGCTCCTCGCGAGCGCCCGGGACGGGCAGCAGGAGGCGGCGTACGCGTCGCTGAAGGAGGCGCTCGCGGCGTACCCCCAGTACAAGGTCTCCAACCAGGCCGACTACAAGGAGGCCCTCCAGAAGCAGGTGGGCCAGCTCCTGAACATCGTCTACGGGCTGCTGGCGCTGGCGATCGTCGTCGCGATCCTGGGCGTGGTGAACACCCTGGCGCTGTCGGTGGTGGAGCGCACCCGCGAGATCGGCCTCATGCGGGCGATCGGTCTCTCCCGCCGCCAGCTGCGGAGGATGATCCGCCTGGAGTCGGTGGTGATCGCGCTCTTCGGCGCGCTGCTCGGACTCGGCCTGGGCATGGGCTGGGGCACGGCGGCCCAGCGGCTCCTCGCCCTGGAGGGCTTCGGCGTCCTGGAGATCCCCTGGCCGACGATCGTCACGGTCTTCGTCGGCTCGGCCTTCGTGGGCCTCTTCGCGGCCCTGGTCCCGGCCTTCCGCGCGGGCCGCATGAACGTCCTGAACGCGATCGCGAGCGACTAGCGGGAGCGGTGGTACGCGTACGGCCCCGGCGCCTCTGGTGCGCGCCGGGGCCGTACGGCTGCCCGGACCGTGGACGTCGGGCCCCCGATCCCGCAGCCGGGAGGGCGAGGGTGATCCCCCGCGCCCCCGGCGGGCCGCCGTCGTAGGGTGGAGGCCCCGGCCCGTGTGACGTGTCGGGCCGTTCGCGTTGTCCACTCCTCCGTTCACCCTCGTACGTACCGGGATGGAAGCCCCATGAGCCTGCACGGTCTGCTCGACCTCGTCGTCAAGGACGCGGCCCTTGAGGAGGCGATGACGGCCGCTTTCGACGGGAACCGTCCGCACGTGGACCTGGTCGGGCCGGCCGCCGCCCGGCCCTTCGCCGTGGCCGCGCTGGCCCGGGACTCGGGGCGGCCGGTGCTCGCGGTGACGGCGACCGGCCGGGAGGCCGAGGACCTGGCGGCGGCGCTGCGGTCGCTGCTCGACCCGGACACCGTCGTGGAGTACCCGTCCTGGGAGACGCTGCCGCACGAACGGCTCTCGCCCCGCTCGGACACCGTCGGCCGCCGCCTCGCGGTGCTGCGGCGGCTCGCCCACCCGAGCCCGGACGACCCGGCCGCGGGGCCCGTCTCGGTCGTCGTCGCGCCCATCCGGTCCGTCCTCCAGCCGCAGGTGAAGGGGCTCGGGGACCTGGAGCCGGTGGCGCTCAGGACCGGGCAGACGGCGGACCTGAACGACGTCGTCGAGGGGCTCGCCGCCGCCGCGTACGCGCGCGTGGAGCTGGTCGAGAAGCGCGGCGAGTTCGCCGTCCGCGGCGGCATCCTGGACGTCTTCCCGCCGACCGAGGAGCACCCGCTCCGGATCGAGTTCTGGGGCGACGACGTCGAGGAGATCCGCTACTTCAAGGTCGCCGACCAGCGCTCCCTGGAGGTCGCCGAGCACGGCCTGTGGGCGCCGCCCTGCCGTGAGCTGCTGCTGACGGACGAGGTGCGGGGGAGGGCCGCGGCCCTCGCCGAGGAGCACCCGGAGCTCGGCGAGATGCTGAACAAGATCGCCGAGGGCATCGCGGTCGAGGGCATGGAGTCGCTGGCGCCGGTCCTCGTCGACGACATGGAGCTGCTGCTGGACGTCCTGCCCACCGGGTCGATGGCCGTCGTCTGCGATCCGGAGCGGGTCAGGACCCGGGCCGCGGACCTCGTCGCCACCAGCCAGGAGTTCCTCCAGGCGTCGTGGGCGGCGACGGCCGGCGGCGGCGAGGCGCCGATCGACGTCGGCGCGGCCTCCCTGTGGGGGATCGCCGACGTCCGGGACCGGGCGCGGGAGCTCGGCATGATGTGGTGGTCGGTGTCGCCGTTCGCGGCGGACGCCGAGGCCGACGGCGACACCCTGACGCTGGGCATGCGCGCCCCCGAGACGTACCGCGGCGACACCGCCCGCGCGCTCGCCGACACCAAGGGCTGGCTGGCCGACGGCTGGCGGACGGTGTACGTGACGGAGGCCCACGGCCCCGCCTCCCGCACCGTCGAGGTGCTGGGCGGCGAGGGCATCCCGGCCCGGCTGACGGCCGACCTGACCGACGTCGACCCGGCCGTCGTGCACGTGGCCTGCGGTTCCATCGACTTCGGCTTCGTCGACCCGGCGCTGAAGCTGGCCGTGCTGACCGAGACCGACCTGTCCGGCCAGAAGGCGGCGGGCAAGGACGGCCAGCGGATGCCGGCCAAGCGGCGCAAGACCATCGACCCGCTGACCCTGGAGGTCGGCGACTACATCGTGCACGAGCAGCACGGCGTCGGCCGCTACCTGGAGATGGTGCAGCGCACGGTGCAGGGCGCGACCCGCGAGTACCTGCTCGTCGAGTACGCCCCCGCCAAGCGCGGCCAGCCCGGCGACCGGCTCTACATCCCGACGGACCAGCTGGAGCAGGTCACCAAGTACGTCGGCGGCGAGGCGCCCACGCTGCACCGGCTCGGCGGCGCGGACTGGACGAAGACGAAGCAGCGGGCGAAGAAGGCGGTCAAGGAGATCGCCGCCGACCTGATCAAGCTGTACAGCGCCCGGATGGCGGCCCCCGGCCACGCCTTCGGCCCCGACACCCCGTGGCAGCGGGAGCTGGAGGACGCCTTCCCGTACGCGGAGACGCCCGACCAGCTGTCGACGATCGCCGAGGTGAAGGAGGACATGGAGAAGACGGTCCCGATGGACCGGCTGATCTGCGGCGACGTCGGCTACGGCAAGACGGAGATCGCGGTGCGCGCCGCGTTCAAGGCGGTGCAGGACGGCAAGCAGGTCGCGGTCCTGGTGCCGACGACCCTGCTCGTCCAGCAGCACTACGGCACCTTCTCCGAGCGGTACGGACAGTTCCCGGTCAACGTCCGCGCGCTCTCCCGCTTCCAGTCGGACACGGAGGCCAAGGCGACCCTGGAGGGGCTGAAGGACGGCTCGGTCGACGTGGTCATCGGCACCCACCGGCTCTTCGCCTCGGAGACAAAGTTCAAGGACCTGGGCCTGGTCATCGTCGACGAGGAGCAGCGCTTCGGCGTCGAGCACAAGGAGCAGCTGAAGAAGCTCCGGGCCAACGTCGACGTGCTCACCATGTCGGCGACGCCGATCCCCCGGACGCTGGAGATGGCGGTGACGGGCATCCGGGAGATGTCCACGATCACCACCCCGCCGGAGGAGCGGCACCCGGTCCTCACCTTCGTCGGCCCGTACGAGGAGAAGCAGATCGGCGCGGCGATCCGCCGCGAACTCCTCCGCGAGGGGCAGGTGTTCTACATCCACAACCGGGTGGACTCGATCGACCGGGCGGCGGCGCGGCTGCGCGAGATCGTCCCGGAGGCGCGGATCGCGACGGCCCACGGCCAGATGAGCGAGAGCGCCCTGGAGCAGGTCGTGGTCGACTTCTGGGAGAAGAAGTTCGACGTGCTGGTGTCGACGACGATCGTCGAGTCCGGCATCGACATCTCCAACGCGAACACGCTGATCGTGGAGCGCGGCGACAACTTCGGCCTGTCGCAGCTGCACCAGCTCCGGGGCCGGGTCGGACGGGGCCGCGAGCGCGGCTACGCCTACTTCCTCTACCCGCCGGAGAAGCCGCTCACGGAGACCGCGCACGAGCGGCTCGCGACCATCGCCCAGCACACCGAGATGGGCGCGGGCATGTACGTGGCGATGAAGGACCTGGAGATCCGCGGCGCGGGCAACCTGCTCGGCGGCGAGCAGTCCGGTCACATCGCGGGCGTCGGCTTCGACCTGTACGTACGGATGGTGGGCGAGGCGGTCGCCGACTACCGGGCCTCGCTGGAGGGCGGGGTCGAGGAGGAGCCGCCGCTGGAGGTCAAGATCGAGCTGCCGGTCGACGCGCACGTCCCGCACGACTACGCGCCCGGCGAGCGGCTGCGCCTCCAGGCGTACCGGGCGATCGCCTCGGCGAACACGGAGGAGGACATCAGGGCGGTACGGGAGGAGCTGACCGACCGTTACGGCAAGCTGCCGGAGCCGGTGGAGAACCTGCTCCTGGTGGCGGGGCTGCGGATGCTGGCGCGGTCCTGCGGGGTGGCCGAGATCGTCCTCCAGGGCCCGAACATCCGCTTCGCCCCGGTGGAGCTGCGGGAGTCGCAGGAGCTGCGGCTGAAGCGCCTCCACCCGAAGTCGGTGGTCAAGCCGGCCGTCCACCAGATCCTGGTGCCGCGCCCGGCGACCCGGCCGATCGGCGGCAAGCCGCTGGTCGGGCGCGAACTGCTGGCCTGGACCGGGGAGTTCCTGACGACGATCCTGGACTGAGTCAGTCCTCGGGCCCCGTGAGGAGGCCGGTCAGGCGGTCGAAGTACTCCTCCGGGGGCAGGGAGCCCACGGCGTCCGTCACGTTGTGCGTGAGGTACAGGGTGGCGAAGCCGTGGGCGAGGGACCAGGCGGCGATGCCGGTGGTGCGGGGGTCGCCGCCGGGGAGGCCGGCGACGCCCGCGCGGAGTTCGGCGGAGGCGCGGGCGCGGGCCGCCGTCAGCTCCGGGTCGTCGGGGCGGAGCAGGTCCGGGGCGAACATGACCTGGAAGTGGGCCGGATGGTCCGCGGCGAAGCGGACGTAGCGCCGGCCCCGGTCCGCCAGGGTGGTGCCGCCCGCCAGGGCGTCGGCGAGGAGGCCGAAGCCCTGGGCGGCGATGGCGGTCAGCAGGCCCGTGCGGTCGCCGAAGTGGTGGGCGGGGGCCGCGTGGGAGACGCCGGCGCGCCGGGCCAGGTCGCGCAGGCTCAGGGCGCCGGGGCCGTCCGCCGCGATCGCCTCCAGGGCCGCCGACAGGACCGCCTGCCGCAGGTCGCCGTGGTGGTACGAGCTCCGCTTCGCGTTCCCGGGTGTCATGGGGCCAGCCTAGCCCGCATCTAGCCATTGACAAGTTCTGCCGTGCGCGCGCAATCTTGTCAGTGGATAGATTCCTGCTGGATTCGCGCACCGCCGTCCCGGAGGTCCCCATGGACACCGCTCGCACCCGCCAGATGTGGCACCTGCTCGAACCGCTGCACGCCCTGCACTACTACGCCCCCGAGGCGTTCGAGGAGGCCGCCGCGCTCGGCTACGACACCGGCGAGCGCTGGCCCGCCTACTTCGCCTGGCGGTCCGCACCGCTCGGGGCCGTCGGACCCGCCCGGGTCGCCGCCGCCTTCTACAGCTTCAGCCCGGCCATGGTCGCCCGGTACGTGCCCGCCGCCTGGGAGACCGCCGCGCCCGGCGCGGTGCTCGCCGCGCGGCTGCGGGGCGTGGACCGGACGTACCGGCGGCTGCTCGACGTGACCGGGCTCGACGAGGCCGCCGGGCTCGCCCGCCGCGCCGCCGAGGCCGCCGGCACCGCCGGGCGGCCGCTCGCCGCCGCCCACGCCGAGCTCGACTGGGCCGACGCGCCGCACCTGGTGCTCTGGCAGGCCGCGACCCTGCTGCGCGAGCACCGGGGGGACGGGCACGTCGCCGCGCTGCTCGCGGCCGGGCTCGACCCGGTCGAGGCGCTGGTGTCGTTCGCCGCCGTCGGGGCCGCGCCCGAGAGCGTCTTCGCGAGCCGGGGGTGGAGCGAGGCGGAGTGGGCGGCCGCCCGGGAACGGCTCGCCGGGCGCGGGCTCGTGGACGCCGAGGGCGCCGCCACCCCGGCCGGCCGGGAGCTGCGGGCCGAGGTCGAGCGGCGCACCGACGAACTCGCCGCCGCGCCCTGGGCCGCGCTCGGCCCGGACGCCACCGCCCGGCTCGCGGAGCTCCTCGGCGGGCCCTGGCTCGCCGCGATCGGCTCGGGGCTGCTGCCCTCGGAGAACACGCTCGGGATCGGCAAGATCTGATGAAATGATCACTATCGGCGCTTTTCCGCCTAGGATTCCCGGGTGCTGATACGCCGAAAGCCGCCCCGCGCCGCCGCTCCCGCCGCCGTCCTCTCCGGCCTCGTCCTGCTCGCCGGGTGCACCCTGCCCGACGGCGGCGGCCAGGAGTCCTCCGGCGGGTCCGCCCCCGCCGGCCGGGTCACCAGCCCCCTGCGGAACCCCGACGGTACGCGGCCGGGGCTCGCACCGGTGACGGCGGAGGCCGAGCGGGCCCGCGCCCGCGCCCTCATCGACGGCCTCGCCACCAAGGGACGCGGGCCGCGCACCGGCTACGAGCGGGACGCGTTCGGGCACGCCTGGCTCGACAAGGCCGACGGCGTGCCGTTCGCCCGGAACGGCTGCGACACCCGCAACGACCTGCTCCGCCGCGACGGCCGCGACCTCCGCTTCCGGGACGGCTCGGACTGCGTGGTCGTGGCGATGACGCTGGACGACCCGTACACCGGCACCACCATCGACTGGCGCAAGCAGAAGGCCGCCGAGGTCCAGATCGACCACGTCGTCCCGCTCTCCTACGCCTGGCAGATGGGCGCCTCCCGCTGGTCCGACGCGAAGCGGAAGCGGCTCGCCAACGACCCGCTCAACCTGCTGCCGGTGCAGGGCCGCGCCAACTCCGCCAAGGGCGACTCCGGTCCGGCCTCCTGGCTGCCGCCGGCGAAGGGGATCCGCTGTGCCTACGCCGTCCGCTTCGCCCAGGTGGCGGAGAAGTACGAACTGCCGGTGACCGCCCCGGACCGGACGGCGATGGCAGGCCAGTGCGGCGGCTGACCGGTCCGGTCCGATAATCGGTTGGCGCGCTGTCAGGAGGCCCCTAACCTGCGGAGCATGGACCAGGAACTGACGATCACCACGCTCGCCGAGCGGCCCGAGCTCGAAGGGCCGATGTGGTCCATGAAGGACCTCTGGCCCGAGTTCATGATGTACGACCCGGTGGGCTGGTCCCACATGGGCCGGATCGTCCGCGACTTCCCCGAGTACGTGCTCGTCGCCACCGACGCGGACGGCTCCGTCGTCGCCCGCGGCTTCAGCGTGCCCTTCCGGCTGGACGCGGACGGGCGGCGGACCCTGCCCGAGCGGGGCTGGGACGAGGTGCTGCTGTGGGCCTTCTCCGACCTGCGGCACGGACACGTCCCGGACACGGTGAGCGCCATCGAGATCACCGTCGACACCAGCGCCCTGGGGCGCGGGATCTCGCACCGGATGCTCGCCGCGATGCGGGACAACGTGCGCCGGCTCGGCTTCTCCGAGCTGGTCGCGCCGGTCCGGCCCAACGGCAAGCACCTGGAGGCCGCGGCCTCCATCCACGAGTACGCCTTCCGGACCCGGGAGTCCGACGGGCTGCCGCACGACCCCTGGCTGCGCGTGCACGTCCGCGCGGGTGGCCGGATCGAGGCGGTCGCCCCCGCGTCCATGACGGTCTCCGGCTCCCTGGAGCAGTGGCGGAAGTGGACCGGGCTGCCCTTCGACACCGAGGGTCCCGTGGAGGTCCCGGGCGCGCTGCTGCCCGTCCACTGCGAGGCCGCGCGCGGGTACGCGGTCTACGTCGAGCCCAACGTGTGGGTGCGGCACGCGGTCCCGACCGCGTGATCCCGGGCGGAGGTACCGCCCCCGCGGGGTGATCTCCAGGACGGGCGCTGTAGCGTACGGCGTCCCCTGTCGTACGCGCGCGCAAAGAACCGCGCGCGGCCAGCCTGAGAGGTCCCGACCCGTGAACCAGCCCGTCGTCCTGGAGAAGGGCGCCGTCCCGCGCCGCGAGGGGCCGCCCCGGCTCGCCGCCCGGGCGGCGCTGGCCGCCGTGCCGGTGCTCAGCCTCGGCGTCCTCGGCTGGGTGCCCTCGGTGGCGCTCGCGCTGTACCGGGGGACCCGCGCGGAGTGGCTGGCCGCGCTCCTGTTCACGGCCGTCTCCGTCGGCTGGTGCTTCCAGATCGCGCTGACCCCCGTCGACACCGCGGGCGGCGCCTTCCTCCTCGACCTGCTGCTGCTCACCCTCTCCACGGTGGGCGCGGCCGCGCACGTCCTGCTCGCGCGCGGGAAGGGACGGGCCGCGTGAAGACCAGACGTACGTGGCGCACCCGCGCCCCGAAGGCGGAGACCCGCTCCACCACGCCCGACGTGCTCGCGGCGGCGGCCGGGATGCTGCGCGGCCGGGCCGGCTGGGCGGTCGGCTCGGTCCTGGTGGTGCTGCTCGGACTGCTCGCGGCCCGGCTGGTCTCCGGCGCCGCCGGCGACGAGGGGGGCACACCCCCGGACACCCGGTCCCGGGCCTACGCGGACCGGGACGCCTGCCTCCTGACGGACGAGCGGGGCATCGTGTCGGGCGCCCCCGCCGCGCCCCTGTGGGAGGGCATGCAGCGCGCGTCCGCGGACGGGCGGGTGCGGGTGACGTACGTGCCGGTGATGGGGGAGCGGACGGCGGCGAACGCGCGCCCGTTCGTCAACGGGCTGGTGCAGCGCGACTGCGAGATCGTCGTGGCCTCGGGCCCGGCCCAGGTGGCGGCGGCGACGGAGGCCGCGGCGAAGAACGGCGGTGTCCGGTTCGTCGTGGTCGACGAGGGCTCCGGCGCCGGTGAGCTGCCGGGGAACGTGACGCGGATCGCGGCCGGCGAGAAGGCCGGCGGCGAGGTCGAGGCGGTCGTGGCGCGGCTGGCCCGGGAGAAGTGACCGTTCGGGGCGAAGGCGGCGGAGGGGACGGATCCGGGCCTACCGGATGTTCCCCCTCCGCTTTCTAAAGGCAAAGTAAAAAAGGTACCCCTGGATCACGGGCGCGATCGGCCATCGGGAAGGCTCGCGAGGCTTTGTAAGCAACGCTTAAGTAAAGGCCGACCCATGAAGACACGCCGGGTCCGTGGCCCTCGCCTCTTTCCGCCAGGCCGAACTGGCAGACGCAGGTTGAGGGCTACGGCTCTTTCCACGCTCATAGCGTTCTTCCTCATGCTCACCACCGAGACGGCGATGGCCACCGGAGCCGTCCTCGAACCGGTGCGCATGCCCGAGATATCCCTCTCGGGCCTGTGGAAGTGGCTGAAGAACGACGATCCCCTCGACACCCCCGACCAGCAGGGCGGCACCGCCCGCGGCAAGAGCCACAAGGCGTCCGCCGACGCCACCAGCGCCGAAGGCGGCGTCGGGCGCAAGCCCGGCAAGGGCAAGGGCGAGCTCGCGCCGTTCCAGCGCGAGACCGACGACCCCGCCGAGGTCCGCACCGGCGAGGCGCCGGGCAACGCCAAGAGCTTCGACGAGCGCACCAGCAAGCGGGACGCCAAGAAGTCCACGGCCACCTCGGACTTCTACGTCAACGCCGACGGCTCCACCAGCGTCCGCCACTACACCGGCCGGACCAACTTCAAGGCCGCCGACGGCACCTGGAAGCCGATCGACACGAGCCTGACCGAGGACAAGGACGGCCGCCTCCAGCAGACGGCCAACTCCCTCGACGTCGAGTTCGCGCCGACCGCCGCCGACAAGGCCCTCGCCTCCGTCGACTTCGGCAAGGGCCGCACCCTGGCCTACGCCCTGCGGGACGCGGCGAAGACCGCGCCCGTCGTCGACGAGAAGACCGGCACCGTCACCTACGCCGGGGTCCTCCCCGACACCGACGTGCAG
Organism: Streptomyces sp. NRRL F-5727; assembly: GCF_000719555.1. Taxonomy (GTDB): domain Bacteria; phylum Actinomycetota; class Actinomycetes; order Streptomycetales; family Streptomycetaceae; genus Streptomyces. Next base: position 14,818 of record NZ_JOGX01000015.1, on the reverse strand, counting down.
CTCGTGCCGCTCGCCGAGGGCTTCAAGGAGAACGTCGTCCTGCGCTCCCCGCAGGCCGCGAACTCCTGGACCTTCCCGCTCGACGTGAAGGGCCTCACCCCGCGCGTCGCAGCCGACGGCGACGTCGAGTTCACCGACGCCGACGGGAAGGTCACCGCGACCATCCCGCACGCGTACATGGAGGACTCCAAGGTCGACCCGCGCTCCGGCGACGCCGCCCAGTCGCGGAACGTCACCTACGAGCTCACCACCGTCGACGGCAAGGCCGACGGTCAGCCCGCCCTGCGGATGACCGCCGACCGCGCCTGGCTCGACGACCCGGCGCGCGTCTACCCGGTGACCGTCGACCCGACCATCACCGCGTCGAACTCGACGTACACGCAGAACACCATCGGCGGGGACCACTCCACCGAGACCCAGATCAAGGTCGGCTCGTACGACGCGGGCACGAACAAGACCAACTCGTTCCTGCAGTTCAGCACCCTGGGCACCACGCTCGCCGGGCAGCGGGTCACCGCCGCCAGCCTGAACGTGTACGCCCTGTGGTCCTCGACCTGCTCCGCCCAGTCGTTCTCGGTCCACCCGGTCACCCAGTCGTGGACGCCGTCCGGCGTCACGTCCTACCCCGGACCGTCCTACGGCGCGGCGATCGGCTCGGCCACCCCGGCGCCCGGAGCCTCCTGCTCCAACACCTCGGGCTCCGCGAGCGTCGGCGTCAAGATGCCGGTGACGCTGTCGACCACCTGGTTCAACAACGTCGCCGGAGGCGCGGCCAACTACGGCCTCGCGCTCACCGCGCCGACCGGTGACAACCTGCACTGGAAGAAGTTCCACTCGGACAACTCGGCGACCGCCGGCTTCCGCCCGGCCCTGGTCCTGACCTACACGCCGAACTCGGCGCCGCAGATCAACGCCCAGTACCCGCCGGCCAACTTCCAGGCCAACACGCTCCAGCCGGAGCTGCTGGTCTACGCCAGCGACGCCGACAACGGCCCGAACCCGCTCGCGTACACCTTCGAGGTCTACGACGACGCCGGCGCCCTGGTGGCGACCTCCGGCTCGATCGCCAGGAACAGCTGGAAGGTGCCCGCCGGCAAGCTGAAGTGGGCGGAGAGCTACGACTGGTACGCGGAGGTCAGTGACGGCACCTCCGCGGTCGTGGAGGGCAGCCGCTTCATCACCGCCGTGCCGCAGCCGCCGGTCACCTCCGGCCTGTCGATGAACACCGACGGCCACGAGTTCGACCCCTCCGACGGCAACTACACGACCGAGGACACCGACGCCGACGTGCCGGTCATCGGTCCGTCGCTGGAGATCGACCGCTCCTACAACAGCCTCGACCCGCGCGTGGACTCCGCGTTCGGCGCCGGCTGGTCGACGATCGCCGACATGAAGGCCGTCGAGGTCAAGGACGGCACCGGGGCGCTCACCAGCGTGATCATCACCTACCCGGGTGGTGAGCAGGTCGCCTTCGGCCGCAACTCCGACGGCACCTTCGTGCCCCCGCTCGGCCGCTACGCCCGCCTCGCGGCGGTCACCGGCGGCTACACGCTCACGGACAAGGACTTCACGGAGTACGCCTTCAAGCAGGCGACCGCGACGACCGGCACCTACGCGCTGAGCACCATCAAGGACTACGCGGGCCGCACGGAGACCTTCACCTACGACGCGAACAAGCGTCTGACGAAGATCACCAACGTCACGTCCAAGCGGAACCTGGGCCTCACCTGGTACCAGCCCGCCGGCGCGACCGCCTGGCACGTCCAGACCGTCTACACCGACCCGTCCACGGTCGGCGACGCGAACTCGGTCCAGACCTGGCAGTACAGCCACACCGGTGACCAGCTCACCAAGGTGTGCCCGCCGGCCGACTGGTCGAAGTGCACCACGTACAGCTACGCGACCGGCAACCACTACCGCACCACGGTCCTGGACGCCGACCCGTTCGCGTACTGGCGGCTCGGCGAGACCTCCGGCACGGTGGCGAAGGACGCCCTCGACGCCAACCAGGGCCAGTACAACGGCCTGTACAAGAACGTGACGCTGGGTGGCACCTCCGTGCTGGCCGGCTCCACGCAGAAGACGGCCACGTTCAACGGCACCACCTCGTACGTCGAGATGCCGGTCGCGCCGGGCGCCACGCCCTCGTACACGACGGTCTCCCTGTGGTTCAAGACCACCCAGGCCGGCGGTGTCCTCTACTACTACGGTGACAAGCCGCTGAGCGACCCGGACCCGGTCGCCAACACCGTCAAGAACACGCCGGCGCTGTACGTCGGCACCGACGGCAAGCTGCGCGGCTGCCTGGCGACGGGCGCCTGCGGTACCACCATCACCTCCGCCGCATCGGTCAACGACGGCCAGTGGCACCAGGCGGTGCTGACGGGTGCGGGCAGCACCCAGACGCTCTACCTGGACGGTGTCGCGCAGGGCAGCAAGGCCGGTGAGATCAAGGACTGGGACACCCCCTACATCGCTTTCGGCGCCGGTGTGAACAACCGCGGCTGGCCGGCGATGAACGCCAATGACCAGCTCGGCCACTACGCCGGGCAGCTGGCCGAGGTCGCGATCTTCGCCGAGCCGCTGTCGGCCGAGGTGATCGGGGCGCAGTACCAGGCCGCCAAGCGGTCCGCCGGACTGCTCCAGAAGATCACCACGCCCAACCTGAAGACCCAGGCGTCGGTCGTCTACGACACCACCGATGACCGCGTCCTCCAGGCCACCGACGGCAACGGCGGCACCTGGAAGCTCAACCCGCCGACCATCACCGGCTCGTCCCAGGTCTACCGCTCCGCCGTCATGGGCTCCGCCCCGGCCGGCTACTGGCGGCTGGACGACACCCAGGGCGCGGCGCAGGCCGCGAACCAGGTGAACACCGGATTCGGCACGTACAACAACGTCATCCAGGGCACCGAGGGTCCCTTCGGCCCCGGTGACGCGAGCGCGGCGACCTTCGACGGGTCGACCTCCTTCGCGGAACTCCCGTACGGGCCGCTGCACGCCAAGGCCGACCGCTCGGTCGAGCTCTGGTTCAAGACCGCCGAACCCGGCGTGATCATGAGCGACCAGAGCGTCGCCCCGAACAACCCGGGCGGCGTCACCGGCAGCTGGAGCGACCTGCTCTACGTCGGTGCCGACAACAAGCTGCACGGCCACTGGTGGTCGAGCACCTGCAACGGAACCGCCACCATCGGCTCCAAGGGCACCGTGACCGACGACAAGTGGCACCACGCCGTGCTGTCGGCCGCGGGCACCACCCAGACGCTGTACCTGGACGGCGTCAAGCAGGAATCCTGCACCGGAGCGCCGAACGACCAGACGACGTCCCGGACGTTCATCGGCGCCGGCTTCTCCAAGTGGTACAGCTCGCCGGGCGACGTCTCCTACTTCACCGGCTCCCTCGCCGAGGTCGCGGTCCACGCCAAGGGCCTGACCGACGCGGACGTGGCGGCGCACTGGTCGGCCTACAAGGCGTCCTCCGGCATCGCCCCGGTCAAGACGGTCAAGCTCACCGACCCGACGGACAAGACCCTCACCTACGTGTACGACGCCGAGATGGGCAACCGCCTGCTCGCCGCGATCGACACCGAGGGCGCCCGCACCACCTACGGGTACGACACCGGCGGCTTCCTGCACACCGTCACGGACGCCAACGGCAACCGCTCGATCACCGGCCACGACGTGCGCGGCAACGCGGTCTCCCAGACCACCTGCCAGAACACCGCGGCCAACAAGTGCTCGACGGAGTACTTCACCTACTACCCGGACGCGACCACGGCCTTCCCGCCGATGGACCTGCGCAACGACCTGCTCCTCACCGAGCGCGACGGCCGTTCCTCGGGCCCGACGGACAACGCGTACCTGACCAGCTACAGCTACGACACCGGCGGCAACCTGCTGTCGGTGACCACGCCCCCGGTGGCCGGGCACCCGAACGGCCGCACCGCGACGACCACGTACACCACCGCCACCACCCCGGCGGCGGAGGGCGGCACGGCGGTCGCGCCGGCGGGCCTCGTGGCACAGGTCGTGACGCCGGGCGGCCGGAAGACCACGTACACCTACTACGCCAACGGCGACCTGGCCCGGATCACCGACGCCAACGGCGCCAAGGTCGAGTACACGTACGACAACCTGGGCCGCGAGATCTCCAAGAAGGAGATCTCGGACGCGAACCCGGCCGGTCTCGTCACGACCCAGACGTACGACAAGAACGACCAGGTCCTCACCGAGACCACCCCGGCGGTCACCAACCGGGTCACCGGCGCCAAGCACCAGGCGAGGACCACCACCGCCTACGACCCCGACGGCAACATCCTGTCGCAGTCGGTCGAGGACCTCACCGGCGGTGACGCGGCCCGCGTCACGTCCATGACGTACGACGCGCACAACCAGCTGGCGAGCCGGACGGACCCGGGCGGCGACACCACGTCGTTCGAGTACGACGTCTACGGCAACAAGGTGAAGGAGACCGACCCCATGGGGACGGTCAACACCTACACCTTCGACGGCGAGCAGCGACCGCTCACCACCAACCTGCTGAACTACACCGGCGACCCGTTCAACCCGACGGCCCCGACGACGCTGGTCCAGGAGTCCCGGGCCTACGACCCGGCCGGCCGCCTCGCGTCGATCACCGACCCGATGGGCTGGCAGACGGCGTACACCTACACCGACGACGGCCTGTCGGCCACCGTGGTCCGCAAGGACCCCGCGACCGGCAAGTCCTTCACGGAGCAGGCGAACACCTACGACGCCGCCGGCAACCTGATCGAGCAGATCACCAACGACGGGCAGACCCGCACCACCTTCACGGTGGACGCGGCCGACCGCACCGTCTCCGAGGTCCTCGACCCGGGCGGCCTCGCCCGCACCACGCAGACCGGCTACGACCCGGACGACAACGTGGTGACCGAGACGGACCGCGACCCGGCGACGGGTGACGTGTCCACCACGGACACCCGGTACGACGCCCTGGGCAACGTCACCGGCACCACCGTCCACGACGGCACCACGGCCCCGGTGGCCCGCTACAAGCTGGACGAGACCACCGGCTTCGGCCTCGCGGACTCCTCCGGCGCCAACAACACCGGCAGCCACGGCACCGGCATGCACTGGAACACCGACCGGGGCGGCAGCGCCGTCTTCGACGGCAACGCCGAGTCGTGGGCGCAGACCACCGGCCCGGTGGTGAACACCAACGGCAGCTTCACGGTCTCCGCCTGGGTCAAGCTGGGCTCCACGACGGCCAACCGGACCTTCGTCGCGCAGGACGGCAAGGAAGCCTCCGGCTTCCAGCTGTACTACTCGACGGCCTACGGCTGGACCTTCAACCGGCACGCCACCGACACCTACGACCCGGCCATCGTGCGGGTCTCGTCGGGCACCGCCGCCGTCACCGCCAACACCTGGACCCACCTCGTCGGCGTCTACGACCAGGCGAACGCCAAGCTCCGCCTGTACGTGAACGGCGTCGAGAGCGGCACGGCCGCCACCTTCGGCACGCCGTGGGAGGCCACCGGACCGCTCCAGCTCGGCCGCCGCTGGTACAAGGGCGCGTACGGCGAGAACCACCTCGGCGGCCTGGACGACGTCCAGGTCTACTCCGAGGCGCTGACCGCCGCGCAGGTCTCCGCCGTCAAGGGCGGCACCCTGCCGGCCGCGGGCTCCACGGTCCGCACCACCTCGTGGAAGCTGGACCAGCGCGGTCTGCCGGTGTCCCAGACGGACACCGCGGGCAACGTCACCGACTACGGCTACGACGAGATCGGCCAGCAGACCTCGGTCACCGAGCCGGCCGTGATGGCGGAGCAGAACGGCGGGACGCCGGTCTCGGTCCGCCCGGTGACGATGACCGGGTACAACACCTTCGGTGAGCCGACCGAGTCCTCGGACCCGCTCGGCAACGTGGTCACCACGGCGTACGACGCCGAGGGACAGGAGTCCTCGACCACCACGCCGGAGTACCTGGCACCGGGCGCCACCACGCCGATCCGGGCCACGTCCTACAACGAGTACAACAAGCTCGGGCAGGTCACGGCCGAGGTCGACCCGCTCGGCAACCGCACCACGTACACGTACACGCAGCTGGGCGACCTGGCCTCGGTCACCGAGCCCGGTGGCGGTACGACGCGGTACACGTACGACGCCAACGGCGACCAGCTGTCGGCCACCCGGCCGAACGGCGCCCGCCAGGAGTCGACCTACGACTACCTGGGCCGCGAGCTGACCAGCACGGACATCGTGCGCCAGCCCACGCAGCGGGCCTACACGGCGATCAACGAGTACAACGCGCCGGGCGGCGAGCTGTCCCGCGTCGTCTCGCCGCAGGGCGTCTCGGAGTCGTACAAGTACAACGCCGTGGGTGAGGTCACCGAGGTGACCGACGGCGCGGGCAAGGTCTCGCGCTTCACCTACGACATGGACGGACAGCCGCTCACGGCCACCGAGCCCGACGGCACCAGCACCCGCAACACGTACGACGGCTTCGGCCAGCTGGTGAAGACGGAGGACCTGGACGAGACGGGTGCCGTGCTGCGCACGGCCCGGACCGGTTACGACCGGGCCGGGAACATGGTCTCGGCGACCGATCACCGCGGTCACACCAAGACCTTCACGTACGACTCCTCGGGTCTGATCACCAAGGTGGTCGAGCCGGTCTCCGCGACCGAGTCGATCACCACGACCTACGGGTACGACGCGGCGGGCAACCAGACCCGCTTCACCGACGGACGGGGCAACCCGTTCCTGACGACGTACAACACGTGGGGTCTGCCGGAGAACCAGATCGAGCCGTCGACGCCGACGCATCCGAACCTCGCGGACCGGACGTTCACGGCCGTCTACGACGGCGCCGGCCGGATCAAGGAGTCGCGTTCCCCGGGCGGGGTCACGATCTCCTTCGAGTACGACGTGAAGAGCCGGCTGGTCCGCCAGTCGGGTACGGGTGCGGAGGCCGCCACGGCCGACCACACGTACAGCTACGACGCCGACGACCGGATCACGGAGGTCGCGGGGCTCGGCACGGAGAAGAACACCTTCTCCTACGACGACCGCGGTCTGCTGCTGACGGCCAACGGCCCCTCGGGCGCCTCGTCCTTCGCGTACGACGGCGACGGCGGGATGACCTCCCGCACGGACGCCGCGGGCACGTCGACCTTCGGCTACGACACCGCCGGGCGCCTCAGGACGCTGAACGACGGTGCCACCGGTTCGACGGCGACGTACGGCTACGACATCAACAGCAACGTCACGTCGATCGACTACGGCACGGGCAAGGCGAAGCGCACCTTCGGGTACGACAAGCTGGAGCGCCCGGTCAGCGACACGCTGACCTCGCCGACGGGCAAGACGCTCGCGTCCTTCACCTACGGGTGGGACGAGAACGACAACCTGACGTCGAAGACGACGACGGGGCTCACCGGCTCGACGGCCAACACGTACACGTACGACTGGGCCGACCGCCTGGCGTCCTGGAACAACGGGACGACGACGGAGGTCTACGGCTACGACGCGTCCGGCAACCGGACCCGGGTGGGTGGCGACACCTACACCTACGACGCCCGGAACCGGCTCACGTCTGACGGCCACAGCACGTACACGTACACCGCGCGCGGCACGCTGAGCTCGGTGACGGACGAGGCCAGCCGCGTCACCAACATGAAGGTGGACGCCTTCAACCGGGTCATCCAGGAAGGAAACCGCACCTACACCTACGACGGACTCGACCGGGTCCTGAACGCCAAGGACGAGACGGGCAGCGCGCTCTACTCGTTCCAGTACTCCGGTGCCGGCAACGACGTGGCCTCGGACGGCGTGACGTCCTACAGCCGCGACGCGGCGGGCAGCCTGGTCGGCGTGAAGACGGCGGCCTCGGCGGTGCTGGCCCTCACGGACCTGCACACCGACGTGGTGGCGCAGTTCACCACCACGGGCGAAGCGCTCACCGGTTCGACGACGTACTCGCCCTTCGGCAAGGTCCTCCAGACCTCCGGAGCGGTGGGCGCGCTCGGCTACCAGTCCGGCTGGACCGACCCGGCCACGGCCAAGGTCAACATGGCCGCGCGCTGGTACTCGCCGGAGACCGGCCAGTTCAACAGCCGCGACACCGTCGGCCTCGACGGGATCCCCAGCTCGATCTCGGCGAACCGGTACGCGTACGCGGACGGCAACCCGATGACGGGCATGGACCCGACCGGCCACTGGCCGGACTGGGCCGACAAGATCGTCAAGAAGGTCAAGAAGAAGGTCAAGAAGACCGTCAAGTCGGCCTACAAGAAGGTCAAGAAGGCCGTCAAGAAGGTCGCCAAGGTCGTCAAGAAGGCCGCCAAGAAGGTCAAGCGGGCCGTCAAGAAGGCGGTGAAGCGGGCCAAGCGGGCGGTGCGGAAGGCCGTCCGGTACGTCGCCGACAGCGTCAGGAAGGTGAAGAGATACGTCAAACGCGTCTACAAGCGCGTGAAGCGTGTCGCCCACAAGGTCGTCAAGCACGTCAAGAAGGCGGTCCGTAAGGTCGCCAAGGCCGTCAAGCACGTCGCCAAGAAGGTGGTCAAGGCAGCCAAGAAGGTGGGCCGGGCCGTCAAGAAGGCGGCGAAGGCGACAGCCAACTTCGTCAAGCAACACGCCTCGACCATCGCCTCGGTGGCCACCGGCATCGCCGTCTTCGCGGGCTGCACCGCGATCACGGCCGGTGTGGGTGCCGTCGGCTGCGCCGCCCTCGCGGGCGCGGCGGCCAACGGCGTCGGCTACATGATGAGCGACGGCCCGAAGTCGGTCGGCGGTTTCCTCGGCGCGGTCGCCATCGGCGCCGTGACCGGTGCGGCCGGCGGCGTCGGCGGCCGTCTCGCGGCGAGCGCCGCGGGCAAGCTGCTCTCCGGCACGGCGGGCAAGATCGCGACCGGTGTCGCCGAGAACGCCGGCGAGGAGGCCCTCACCGGGGCCGTCGAGTACGGCACCTCCTGTGTGAACAGCGAGGAGGGCTGCTCGGTCGCCGGAGCCGCGAAGGCGGCGACGATCGGCGCGGTCATGGGCGGCGCGTTCGGCTCGAAGGGCAAGGGCAACGGCCCGAAGACGAAGTCGTCTCCGGAGCCGGACGGCGGCTCGGGCGGCGGTGGTTGCCCGGTCCGTCGCGGCAGCACGCCGCACAGCTTCACCGCCGCGACGCCGGTCCTCATGGCCGACGGCACGACCAAGAAGATCTCCGAGGTCAAGGCGGGCGACAAGGTCCTCACGGCCGAGCCCGGCAAGAAGACCAAGGAGGTCCACGAGGTCAAGCAGGTGATCGTCACCAAGACCGACCGTGACTACGTCGATGTCACCATCGCGACGAAGTCCGGCCGGAAGACGATCCAGACCACCGAGCACCACCAGTTCTACGAGTCCACCCGCAACGCCTGGACGCAGGCGGGCGACCTCCAGGTCGGCCAGAAGCTCCAGAACGGCGAGGGCGCCCCGACGGCAATCGTCGAGGTCAAGTCGTACGAGGCCCAGCGGACCACGTACGACCTGAGCATCGAGGGCCTGCACACGTACTTCGTTCTGGCCGGTTCGATCGCCATCCTGGTCCACAACGACAACGCGGGCCCGCCGGAGTTCTGCCAGCTCCCGCTCTTCGTGCTGCGGGACGGCGAGACCGCTTCGCCGCGGCAGATGGCCGCGAGCCGTGGCGGGGCGACGGCGAAGAAGACCGTCCCCAGTTCGATCCGGGACGCCATGGTCGCCAAGGCCCAGGCCGAGGGCGGCGGTGTGCTGCAGTGCTGGCGCTGCGGCATGACCACCACCAACGCGGACAACGTCCAGATCGGCCATGTCAACGTCGCCCGGAGCAAGGGTGGCAATCTGGAACCGGAGAACCTCTGCATCGAGGGCGCGGCGTGCAACAGCAGTGCCCAGAATCGAGGGGCTCCGACCAAGGGCAAGTCATGTGCGGAGAGGGGAGGCTGCGGTGCCGGTTTCAAGAGATGGGACTGACGGCGACGGCTTCACCGGGATTCGGCTCACGGTCGAGTCCCAGCAGGGAGCCACTGCCGACGAAGTCGTCGCGGTCACCCCGATGAATGACGGCCACTACCTCGTCCGGCTGTCCCCCGGGTTCTTCCGGGGGATCGCGGCCGGTGACGTGATCGCCTATGACGAGGGCGCCAAGAACGCGGAGGTCGTCGCGAGAGGCGGGAACGTCGCGGTCCAGGTGTTCCACAGCGGCATCCCGGACGAGGCCGTCGCGTCCCTCAAGCGCAGAGCGGTGGGCATCGGCGGTCGGGTCGATGGCGAGCTGGAAACGCTCGTCGTCCTGACCTTCCCTATCGAGGTCGGCTTCCCTGCGATCGAGGCGGTGCTGGCCGAGCTCCCCGAAGAGGGAGTGGAATGGGAATACGGAAACGTATTCGATGAGCAGGGCGAGCCCCTCTCCTGGTGGGAGGGGATCGCCTGACGTGTGAGGTACCGGGGGGCCGGTGACTCAGGGCCTGATCCACAGGTCCGGGGTCACCGGCCCCCCAGTGCTGTGGCCGCGGCGTCGGCCACATCTGCCCGAGGGCCGGCCGCGCACGCCTCCAGGAACGCGCGGACCCGCTCACCGGGCCAGCCCGCGGCCGCGACCGCGGCCCAGTAGCGCAGCCCGTCGTAGGGATCCAGCGGCTCAAGGAAGTCGAGGACCCGGTCGACGGTCCTGCCGTCGGGAACTCCGCCCAAGGCGGCGACGGCGCGCAGGGCGCCGTCGGCCAGTGAGGGATCCCCCTGGTCCAGACACCACTCCAGAGGAGCCGCGAAACCCTCCTCGGGGCTTCGCAGGCGCACGATGGCGTCACCCAGGGCCAGGTGGACGGCGTCGTCCTCGGTGGGACGCCCGGCCAGTTCAGCCAGGAAGCCGGCGGCGGGGAGGTGACCGCACAGCCCGAGCGCCATGATCATCTCGTACTGGGTCTCCCACGTCCGACGCCTGCCCACCTCGCGGCGGAGTGCGTCGAGCAGGGCGGGTCCCGCGGTCGCGTCGGCCAGTGCGCCCAGTCGTTTCGCGGCCGCACGACGCTTCGCCGAAGCCTTGTCCTCCAGCTGGGCGACCGCCTCTGTCAGGGTCAGCGCCATCGTTCGTCCTCCCGCAGGTCCGCGCCGGTGCACGGGCACGCTATCGCGGGGCCCGGGTGCCTCCCGTCGTCGACGGGCTCCCCGGGGCCGCCGTCAGCCCGTCTTCGTCCAGTCGCCGCAGCCCGCCGTCTTGAAGTAGGCGTCCTTCGCGGTGATCTTGACGACCGCGGTGCCCGTCACGTTGTCGTTCGCCAGGATCGAGTCGACGCCGTGGCTCGCGTCCTTCGCGCGCTCCCAGTAGCACTCGGCGTCCTTGTTGCCGGTGGACTTGTAGGTGCCGGGGGCGATGTCGACGCCGACCTTGAGCGTGCCGGCGGAGCCCTTGACGGTGGTGCCGGAGGGGGTGCCGGCGGCCTTGGGGTCGACGGCCTCCCAGGTGCCGCAGCTCGTGGACGTGAAGAGCTTGTCGGACGCCTTGATCTCGACGTAGGCCGTGCCGGTCACGTTGTCGTTGGCGAGGATCGAGTCGACCTCGCCGCTCGCGTCCTTGGCGCGCTCCCAGTAGCACTCGGCGTCCTTGTTGCCCGTCGAGCGGTAGAGGCCGGGCTTCACGTCGGAGCCGACCTCGAAGTCGCCGTCGCCGTCGATGGTGACGGCCTTCGGCTTCTCCGGGGCGGGGGCCTCGGAGGCGGAGGCCCCGGCCGAGTCCTTCGAACCGGAGGCCGCCGGGGCGGAGGACTTCGCCTCGGGGGTCTTCGTGTCCTCGCCGCCCCCGCCCATCGCCGCGCCGATGGCGACGACGACCACGATCGCGCCGGCCGCGGTGAGGATCTTGTGGCGGGCGAACCAGTTGCGCTGCTGCGTCTGCGACTTCGACATGGCTGTGAACACCTTTCAGGTGTCGAGGGGATTCCTGTGTGGACTCCGTGCTTCGATGACGTAATCACAGCAGAGCTTGTGAACCGAGTCAACCTCGTTCACAGGTTTCGTCTCGGCTCACACCGTGAACGGGGTTCCTCGGTATGCTCGGTGTGCTCGGTGTTCCCCACAGGACGGACGGAGGGTGCAGGTGCCCGAGGACAGCGCTACAGAGGTCACCGCCGCAGGCATCGCCCGGCTCGCGGGCGTCGGCCGGGCCGCCGTCAGCAACTGGCGCCGCCGCCACGCCGACTTCCCCAAGCCCGTGGGCGGCACCGACACCAGCCCCTCCTTCTCCCTCGCCGAGGTCGAGCAGTGGCTCCGCGAGCAGGGCAAGCTCGCCGAGGTCCCGCTCCGCGAGCGCGTCTGGCAGCAGCTCGCCGGCCACCCCGCCGGCACGGTCGCCGGCCTCGTCCACACCGGCGCGGTCCTGCTCCTCCTGCGCGAGCGGCCCCCCGGCCTCGCCGCGCTCGCCGCCCTCCCCGACCCGCGCTTCACCGAGGCCCTGCCCGGCGCCCTCGAAGAGGTCCTCACCGTCCGCTTCGGCATCCCGCGGGCCGTCTCCACCCCCACCGCCGCCGAACTCGCGCCCGCCGCCCCGCTGCTGCGCGCCGCCGTCGAGCTCGCCGCCGAGCTCGGCGGACCCCGCCAGTGCTTCGAGTTCCTCCTCGGCCGCCACCTGGACGCCAACCCCCGGCAGTACACGCTCACCCCGCCGCCGCTCGCCGAGCTGATGGCCACCCTCGCCGCCGCCGCGACCGCCGACGCCGGCGACCCGCCCGCGACCGTCTTCCTCGACCCCGCCTCCGGCACCGGGGGCCTGCTCCGTGCCGCCGCCCGCCCCGCCGAACTCGCCGTCCAGGACGCCGACCCCGAGCTGGCCGCGCTCTCCGCCCTCCGCCTCGCCCTGCACGGCGACGCCGACATCCGCTCCGCCGCCGGCGACACCCTCCGCGCCGACGCCTTCCCCGCCCTGCGCGCCGACACCGTCCTCGCCCACCCGCCGTTCAACGAGCGCGCCTGGGGCCACGACGAACTCGCCTACGACCCCCGCTGGGAGTACGGCTTCCCCGCCCGCACCGAGTCCGAGCTCGCCTGGGTCCAGCACGCCCTGGCCCGGCTCCGCGACGGCGGCACAGCCGTCCTCCTCATGCCCCCCGCCGTCGCCTCCCGCCGCTCCGGCCGCCGCATCCGCGCCGACCTGCTGCGCCGCGGCGCCCTGCGGGCCGTCGTCGCCCTCCCGGCCGGCGCCGCGCCCCCGTACGGCATCCCGCTCCACCTCTGGGTCCTGGTCCGCCCCGCCGCCGACCGCCGCCCCCCGGCCGAGACCCTCTTCGTCGACACCGCCGGGCTCGTCCCCGACGCGGGCCGCGACAAGCTGCCGTGGACGGCCCTGCAGAACGCGGTCCTCGACGCCTGGGCGGGCCGCGCCGCCGACGACACCCTCGCCCGCGCGGTCCCGGTCATCGACCTCCTCGACGACGAGGTCGACCTCGCCCCCGCCCGCTACCTCACCGCCCCCGACGCGGGCGGCTCCGCCACCGACCTCGCCGCCGTCCGCGAGCGCCTGGACGCCACCCTCGTCCGCACCCGCGCCCTCGCCCCGGCCCCCGAACCGGCCCGCCCCGCGCCCCGGCCGCTCACCACCGTCGGCGAACTGGCCCGCACCGGCGCCCTCCAGCTCCGCACCGGCGGCCAGGGCACCGCCCTCGCGGGCCGCGAGGTCCCCGTCCTCACCGAGCACGACGTCCTCACCGGCGCCGCCCCCTCCGGCACCCTCCCCGAGGCCGCCGACGGGCAGACCGAGGACCCGGTCCTCGTCCGCGAGGGCGACGTGGTCGTGCCCGTCCTCGGCGGCGGCCCCGCCGCCCGCGTCGTCGACGCCGCCACCGCCGGCGCCGCCCTCGGCCGCAGCCTCCAGCTGCTCCGCCCCGACCCCGACGCCCTCGACCCCTGGTTCCTCGCCGGCTTCCTGCGCGGCACCGCCAACAACCGGCAGGCCAGCAGCTTCGCTTCGACCGCCACCCGGCTCGACGTCCGCCGCCTCCAGCTGCCCCGGCTCCCGCTCGCGGACCAGCGCCGGCACGGCGTCCAGTACCGCGCCCTCGCCGACTTCGAGGAGGCGCTGCGACTCGCCGCGCGGCTGGGCGAACAGCTCGTCCAGGGCCTCTACGACGGCCTCGCCGACGGGAGCGTCCGGTCCGGCTGACGCCCCCCGCCCGGCCCCGGGCGGCGACCCGGCCGGGCCCGCGTGACGACCTGCCCGGGGCGGGTGACGGCCCCCGCCCGGTCCCTTACCCTCGAAGCCTGATCAGCTTCCTGGGGGGAACACGCATGTACGGACCGTCGCCCGCTCCCGCGCCGAGACCGGGCGGCTCGTCCGCCGGGGCCATCGCGGTCCGCGTGCTCCTCACCGTCCTCGTCGTCGTCTCCCTCGGCTTCCTCGCCTGGGTCGCGATGCTCCGGATCGCGATCATGCGCCGTACGGGACGGGACTGGGCCCTCTTCTGGGCCCACCTCGTCCTCAACGTCGCCTGCGTGGTCCCGCTGGAACAGCGCTTCGCCGACACGTGGATGAACACCGCCGGCATGATCGTGCTGCTCGTCCAGATGCTCGCGGTGGTCTGCTACTACCTCATCGTCGACACCCGCCACCACCACGCCCCGGCCCCGGCCACGGCCCTCCCCCCGGTCCCGCAGCCGCACGCGCCCGCGTACGGGTACCCGCCGGTGAACCCGGCGACGGCCGTCACCGTCCCGAGCCCGTACGCGCCGCAGGCCCCGCAGCCGCAGCCGCAGCCGCACCAGCACCCGGTCCCGAACCCGTACGCGACCACGCCCCCGCCCCCGCCCGTGCCCGTGCCCCCGTCCCCCGTGAACC
>NZ_JOGX01000014.1 GCF_000719555.1 Streptomyces sp. NRRL F-5727 | reverse complement strand
GGCGAGGTCCTTGGGGGTGGGGACGGTCCTGCCGGCGGCGGGGGCGGGGGCGGCGGCGGGTCCGTGGCCGGCCGCGGCGGGGGCGGGGGCCCCGTCGGCCGGGCGCCCGTTCCGGGTGGCGGCCTCGGCGGCCCGCTCGGCGGAGGCGAGGGCGGACTCGGGGAGCGGGGCGGAGAGGATGGCGGCGATCTCGGGGCGGGGCACCGGCGGCGGGGCGCAGACGCCGGTGAGGTCCTTGGCGCGGACGGCCCGGGTGATCCAGGTCCGGTCGAGGACCCGGCGCTCGTCGGCCTCGGCGACCAGGTCCTCGGACTGGTTGTAGTCGCCGTCGGCGGCCTGGACGGCCCAGAGGTGGACGGCGACGCCGTGTTCCTTGGCGGACATCAGGCCGGGGAGCAGGTCGCCGTCGCCGGTGACGAGGACGATGTCGGAGCAGGCGCGGTTGCGGGCCAGTTCGGTGAGCTCGGTGTGCATGGCCGCGTCGACGCCCTTCTGCGCCCAGCGGCCGTCGCTGCGGGTCAGGGCGCCCAGCCGGACGGTGACCCGGGGCATGACGCGGAGCCGGCGGTGTTCGGGCTGGGGCACCCGGTCGGGGGCGCCGTCGAACCAGTAGATCCGCAGCAGCGGGAGGCCGGTCTCGATCTCGGCCCGTTCACGCAGCTGCTGGATGAGCCCGGCGTGGTCCACGCTGATGCGGGACCGGGACGAGTCCCCGGCGAGCAGGCTGGCGGCGGCCCCCAGCAGATAGCCGGCGTCCACCAGGACGACGCATCGGTCCACGTGCTCCACCTTCTTTCGGATCTCGGCCGGACTCGGGATCTCAGGTGCTCCGGGTTCCATCGAGTCTGCCCGACGGCCGGGGGGTTGACGGCCGGAACTGGATCATCGGCGTGGCGGAACCGGAACCGGCCGCCGCGCGCGGCGCCCTCACACACCGTAATGATCCAACATGCGGCGCTTTCTCCCGTATGTGAGTCTGACAGCGGCCCTGGCCCCTAGATCCCTTCGAGGAGGCATCATCCCCATGGCCAAGAACCGCAACCAGAACCGTCAGAAGCAGCAGCAGTCGCCGGCCGAGCGCGGTGCCCAGCAGGCGCAGCAGTCGTCGATGGAGTCCCAGGCCGAGAGCCGTGCCTCCCAGGTCACCCCCGGTGACATGGCACGGAAGGGCCGTCAGAAGCGCTTCGGTCACAACTGACGCACGACTGACGCCCGGAAGACGGCAAAGGGGCGCGCCCGTGACGACGGGCGCGCCCCTTGCGCGTGTGCGGACCGGTCAGCCGGCCAGGCAGGACGGGCCGAGCAGCACCTTCAGGTCGCCGAAGAGGGCGGGGTCGGGCTGGACCCGGTGGCGGTCGAGCCGGAGCACGGTGGTGGAGCGGGGGCCCTGGAGCTTGATCCGCACCTCGGTGTTGCCCTTGTGGTGGCGGAGGATCTCGTCCAGCCGGCTCACCATCGGCGGGGTGACCTTGAGGGCGGGGATGGTGAGGATCACGGGGGCGTTGGTCCCGGCGTTGGAGAGGTCGGGGACCATCAGCTCCATGGCGACCAGCCGGGGCACGTCCTCGCGCTTGTCGAGCCGGCCCTTGACGAAGACGACGGCGTCCTCGACGAGCTGGGTGGAGACCAGCTGGTAGGTGGCCGGGAAGAACATGCACTCGATGGAGCCGGCCAGGTCCTCGACGGTGGCGATGGCCCAGGCGTTGCCCTGCTTGGTCATCTTCCGCTGGAGGCCGGAGATGATGCCGCCGATGGTGACGACCGCGCCGTCGGCGTGCTCGCCGCCGGTGAGCTGGGAGATGCCGGCGTCGGTCTTGTCGGAGAGGACGTGCTCCAGGCCGAAGAGCGGGTGGTCGGAGACGTACAGGCCGAGCATCTCGCGCTCCTGCGCGAGCAGGTAGGTCTTGTCCCACTCGTCGTCGGTGAAGGTGACGTCCAGGCCGAAGCCGGGCTCGCTGCTGTCCTCCTCACCCATGCCGCCGAAGAGGTCGAACTGTCCCTCGGCCTCCTTGCGCTTGACCGCCACCACGTTGTCGATCATGGGCTCGTGCTGGGCGACCAGGCCCTTGCGGGTGTGGCCCATGGTGTCGAAGGCGCCGGCCTTGATCAGCGACTCGATGGTGCGCTTGTTGCAGACCACGGCCTCGACCTTGTCGAGGAAGTCGGGGAAGGAGGAGTACTTCCCCTTGGCCTTGCGGCTCTTGATGATCGACTCGACGACGTTGGCGCCGACGTTCCGGACGGCGGTGAGGCCGAAGAGGATGACGTCGTCGCCCTGGGCGGCGAAGTTCGCCTCCGACTCGTTGACGTTCGGCGGGAGGACCTTGATGCCCATGCGGCGGCACTCGTTGAGGTAGACCGCGGACTTGTCCTTGTCGTCCTTGACCGAGGTCAGCAGGCCCGCCATGTACTCGGCGGGGTAGTTCGCCTTGAGGTAGGCGGTCCAGTAGGAGACCAGGCCGTACGCGGCGGAGTGCGCCTTGTTGAAGGCGTAGCCGGCGAAGGGGACCAGCACGTCCCAGAGGGCCTGGATGGCCTCGTCGCTGTAGCCGTTCTTCTGGGCGCCGGCCTGGAAGATGGTGAAGTTCTTCGCCAGCTCGTCGGGCTTCTTCTTGCCCATGACGCGGCGGAGGATGTCGGCCTCGCCGAGCGAGTAGCCGGCGATGATCTGGGCGGCCTTCTGCACCTGCTCCTGGTAGACGATCAGACCGTAGGTGACCGCGAGCACCTCTTCGAGCGGCTTCTCCAGCTCGGGGTGGATCGGGGTGATCTCCTGCTGGCCGTTCTTGCGCAGGGCGTAGTTGGTGTGCGAGTTCATGCCCATCGGGCCCGGGCGGTAGAGCGCGGACACGGCGGAGATGTCTTCGAAGTTGTCGGGCTTCATCAGCCGCAGCAGGGACCGCATGGGGCCGCCGTCGAACTGGAAGACGCCGAGGGTGTCGCCGCGCTGGAGCAGCTCGAAGGTCTTGGGGTCGTCGAGCGGCAGGGCCAGGAGGTCGAGGTCGATCCCCTTGTTGGCCTTCACCATCTTGACGGCGTCGTCCATGATCGTGAGGTTGCGCAGGCCGAGGAAGTCCATCTTCAGCAGGCCGAGCGACTCGCACTGCGGGTAGTCCCACTGCGTGATGGTGACGCCGTCGGTGTGCCGCACCCAGATCGGGGCGTGGTCGACGATCGGCTCGCTGGACATGATCACGCCGGCGGCGTGCACGCCCATCTGGCGGACCAGGCCCTCGACGCCCTTGGCGGTGTCGATGACCTTCTTCACGTCGGGCTCGTTCTCGTACATCGCCCGGATCTCGCCCGCCTCGCTGTAGCGCGGGTGGGAGGGGTTGGTGATGCCGTCGAGGTCGATGCCCTTGCCGAGGACGTCGGCGGGCATGGCCTTGGTGAGCCGGTCGCCCATGGCGTACGGGTAGCCCAGCACGCGCGCGGAGTCCTTGATCGCGTTCTTGGCCTTGATCTTGCCGTAGGTGCCGATCATGGCGACCTTGTCGGCGCCGTACTTCTCGGTCACGTAGCGGATCACCTCGACGCGCCGGCGCTCGTCGAAGTCGATGTCGACATCGGGCATCGAGATGCGCTCGGGGTTGAGGAAGCGCTCGAAGATCAGGCCGTGCGGGATCGGGTCGAGGTCGGTGATGCCCATGGCGTACGCGACGATCGAGCCGGCCGCGGAGCCTCGGCCGGGGCCCACGGCGATGCCCTGGCTCTTGGCCCACATGATGAAGTCGGCGACGACGAGGAAGTAGCCCGGGAAGCCCATCGAGATGATGGTGTCCATCTCGTACTCGACCTGCTTCATGCGGTCCTCGGGGATCCCGTTCGGGAAGCGCCGGTGCATGCCCTTCATGGTCTCCGCGCGGAACCAGGTGACCTCGGTGTAGCCCTCCGGGATGTCGAACTTCGGCATGAGGTTCTTGGCCTCGAACATGCCGGTGGTGTCGACCTGCTCGGCGACCAGGAGCGTGTTGGCGCACCCCTCCTGCCAGGCGTCCGAGGAGTCGATGGCGTACATCTCGTCCGTGGACTTCAGGTAGTAGCCCGTGCCGTCGAACTTGAAGCGGTCCGGGTCGGAGAGGTTCTTGCCGGTCTGGATGCAGAGCAGCGCGTCGTGGGCGGTCGCCTCGTGCGCGTAGGTGTAGTGCGAGTCGTTGGTGACCAGCGGCGGGATGCCGAGCTTCTTGCCGATCTCCAGCAGGCCGTCGCGGACCCGGCGCTCGATCTCGATGCCGTGGTCCATCAGCTCCAGGAAGTAGCGGTCCTTGCCGAAGATGTCCTGGTACTCGGAGGCCGACTTCAGGGCCTCGTCGAACTGGCCGAGGCGCAGCCGGGTCTGGAGCTCGCCGGAGGGGCAGCCGGTGGAGGCGATCAGGCCCTCCGACCACTGGGAGATGGTCTCCTTGTCCATCCGGGGCCACTTCTGGAGCCAGCCCTCGGCGTAGGCGTCGGAGGAGAGCTTGAAGAGGTTGTGCAGTCCGGTGGCGTTCGCCGCCCAGATCGTCTTGTGGGTGTAGCCGCCGGAGCCGGAGACGTCGTCCTTCTTCTGGTGCGGCTGGCCCCACTGGATCTTGCGCTTGTTCCGCCGGGACTCGGGGGCGACGTACGCCTCGATGCCGATGATCGGCGTGACCCCCGCCTTCTTGGCGCTGTGGAAGAAGTCGTAGGCGCCGTGCAGGTTGCCGTGGTCGGACATGGCGATATGGGTCATGCCCATCTCGTTGCACGCGTTGAACATGTCCTTCAGCCGCGCGGCACCGTCCAGCAGGGAGTACTGGGTGTGGACGTGGAGGTGCGTGAAGGGCGGCTTGGTCACAGGGGGTGCCTCCGACTATGAACTTCTGGGGGGACAGCGTCGAAGTCTACGTCGCACGAGTGACAGGAGGCGGGCACCGGCCGGTACCGTCGCGCGTTGTGAGTCAGGGAACACCTGTCCCCATTTGTCATGACCAGTCCCGCACAGGAGGCACCTTCGATGCCGGTCCCCCAGCCCGCCGCCGCCGAGCGCGGTGAGCAGATCCTCGCCGTCTTCGACACCGCCTTCGGCGAGCTGCTCGCCGCCGACCCGGCGGCCTTCAAGGTCAAGTTCCGGAAGATGGCCGGATCCGCCTTCGCCTTCTACCGGGGCACCGCCTGCCTCTTCTACCAGGACCTGGAGCGGGAGACCCGGGGCGGCCCGTTCCTGGACGAGCGGACCGGCCGGGTGTGGATCCACGGCGACCTCCACGCGGAGAACTTCGGCACCTACATGGACGCCAACGGACGCCTGGTCTTCAACGTGAACGACTTCGACGAGGCGTACGTGGGGCCCTTCACCTGGGACCTCAAGCGGCTCGCCGCCTCCCTCGCCCTGATCGGCTACTCCAAGGCGCTCAGCGACGAGCAGATCACCCAGCTGGTCCGGATCTACGCGGCGGCCTACCGGGAGCGGATCCACGCCCTGGCCACCGGCGCCAAGGGCGACGAGGTGCCCGGCTTCACCCTGGAGACCGCCGACGGCGCGCTCCTCGGGGCGCTGCGCGAGGCCCGCGCGATGACCCGCTTCGGGCTGCTCGACTCGATGACCGAGATACGGGAGTACGAGCGCCGCTTCGCCGCCGGCGGCGGCGCGATCCCGCTGGACGCGGCGACCCGCTACAAGGTGCTGGCGGCCTTCGACGGCTATCTGGAGACGCTGCCGCGGTCGAGCCTGGTCCGCCCGGACTCGTACCGGGTGAAGGACGTGGTCGGGCGGCGCGGGATCGGCATCGGCTCGGCCGGCCTCCCCTCGTACAACATCCTCCTGGAGGGGCACAGCGACGCCCTGGAGAACGACGTCGTGATCTACCTCAAGCAGGCGCAGACCCCGGCGGTCTCGCGCCACGTCACGGACCCGGCGGTGCGGGGCTACTTCCGGCACGAGGGGCACCGCACGGTGATCTCGCAGCGGGCGCTGCAGGCGCACGCCGACCCGTGGCTGGGGTGGACGGAGCTGGACGGCGCCGGGCAGCTGGTCGCCGAGGTGTCGCCGTACGCGGTGGACCTGGACTGGTCCGACATCGACGACCCGCAGGACATCGCGGCGACCGTGGCCGACCTGGGCCGGGCGACCGCGACCATGCACGCGGCGGCGGACGAGTCCAGCGGCCACTCGCTGGTGCCGTTCTCCACCGAGCGGGCCATCGACGGCGCGATCGCGGCCGACGAGGAGGGCTTCGCGGAGCTGCTGGTGGAGTTCGCCCACGCGTACGGGGCACGCGCGCGTGCCGACCACCAGATCTTCGTGGACCTCTTCCGGAACGGACGGATACGGGGCTTCTGACGGGGCCCACAGCTCCTCCTTAGGGACCCCTTACGACCCGGCGTGGCAGACTCTTCGGCAATGGACATGGCAGGGACGCGGCTGAGGGCGCTGCGGGCGGCGGTCTTCACGGCACTGGTCGTGACGCTGTCCGTGGCCTCCCATGTGCTGCTCTCGCGCGTCCCGCTGCCGCTGGGCACGGTCGTCCCGGTCGCCGTCGGCGTCTTCGCCGTGGCGTACGCGCTGGCCGGCCGGGAGCGCGGCTTCGGCCCGATCGCGGGGCTGCTCGTCCCGCTGGAGCTGGCCGCCGACACGCTCTTCACCTCCGGCCAGGCGGTCTGTTACGGCCCCGCCGGCGGACCGGTCGCCGGCGCGCTGCGCTCCTTCGGCGTCGAGGTGCTGTGCGGCGGGGCGGTCGGCACGCCGCTGCCCGGTGTGGTGGCGCCCGACGGCGCGGCCGCCGCGGTGCTCTCCTCCCCCGATCCGGCACTGCCGTGGCTGCTGCTCGGCGCCCATGTGCTGGTCGGCCTCTCGGCGGCCGGCTGGCTGCGCGGCGGGGAGCGGGCACTGGTGCGGCTGCTCGGCGCGGTGGCCGCCTCGGCCTTCCGTCCGCTGGAGCTCCTCGTGGCCCTGGCGGGCGCGGATCGTCCGGCCGCGCCGGGTGCGGCGCGTCCGCGGCCCCGGCCGCGCGTGTCCCGGGCCCGGCCGCTGGTGCACTCCGTGGGGCGGCGGGGGCCGCCGCGGGGATCCCTCGCTCTCGTCTGAGCGCACGATCCCCCCGTTCCACCCCTTTTTTCCTTCCGGAGATTCACGATCATGAGTGCACGCAACAACCAGGCCAACAAGGCTGCCGCCCGCGAGCGTCTGCGCGCCGAGCGCGAGGCGCAGGCGAAGAAGGACCGGGCCCGCCGGCAGCTGATCGTCGGTGTCTCGGCGGTGGCGGTGCTCGCCGCGGCCGGCGGCATCGGCTACGCGGTCGTCCAGGCCAACCAGCCCTCCGCGTGGGAAACCGCCGCCGACGCGAAGACGATCACGGCCCCGAAGAACACCGAGGGCGAGAACGGCACCACGGTCGTCGTCGGCAAGGCGTCGGCGAAGAAGACCCTGGAGCTGTACGAGGACTCGCGCTGCCCGGTCTGCGCGACCTTCGAGCAGTCCGTCGGCTCCACCGTGGAGAAGGACGTCGAGGCCGGCAAGTACAAGGTCAAGTACGTGGGCGCGACCTTCATCGACAACATGGACAAGGGCGAGGGCTCGAAGAACGCCCTGTCCGCGCTGGGCGCGGCGCTGGACGTCAGCCCGGAGGCGTTCCTCGACTACAAGGCGGCGCTCTACTCCGCGAAGTGGCACCCGGAGGAGAGCGAGGACAAGTTCGCGAAGGACTCCTACCTGCTGGAGGTCGCGGACACGGTCCCGGCGCTGAAGGGCAACGCCGCCTTCAGGAAGCACGTGGAGGACGGCACCTTCGACGCCTGGGCGATGAAGATGTCGAAGACCTTCGACAAGAGCGGTGTGACGGGCACCCCGACGCTGAAGATGGACGGCAAGACGCTGACCGCCCAGGGCTCGCAGAACCCGCCGCTGACGGTCGAGGAGTTCAACGCCGCGCTCACCCCGCTCCTCGCGGGCTGACCTCCCCTCGTACGCTCCCCGGCCCCGCGCGGGCCGGGGACGACGGGCGCCTCCGGAGGGCGCCGGGCGACCGGATTCCGGGAGAAGAGGGCATGCGGAGGCAAGGACTCCGGAAAACCTCGTGAGCGGCGGGCGAACCCCGGGAGAACTTTCCGGATTTCGGGGTCAACCTTTTGTACCCGTCAGTAATCTGACTGGCCGTGACCAGTCACTCCATATCTCCTGCCCCCACGCGGCGCACGGTCGTCAAGGCCGCCGCCGTCACCGCCGTCGCCACCCCCGCGCTGCTCGGCGCGGCCGCGCCGGCCCTCGCGGACGCCCCGGCGCCCGCCTTCCTGCACGGTGTCGCCTCCGGTGACCCGCTGCCCGACGGCGTCCTGCTCTGGACGCGCGTCACCCCCTCCCCGGAGGCCGTGCCCGGCTCCGGCCTCGGCGCGGACGTCCGCGTCGACTGGGAGGTGGCCGAGGACCGCTCCTTCACCCGGGTCGTCGCCTCGGGTTCGACCACCGCGTCCGCCGCCGCCGACCACACGGTCAAGGCCGACGTCCGCGGACTGCGCCCGGCCACCGCCTACTTCTTCCGCTTCACCGCCGGCACCACGGTCTCGGCGGCCGGCCGGACCCGCACCGCCCCGGCCGTCGACGCCGCCGCGCCGGGCGTCCGCTTCGGCGTGGTGTCCTGCGCCAACTTCGAGGCCGGCCACTTCTCCGCGTACCGCCACCTGGCCGGCCGCGCCGACCTGGACGCGGTCCTGCACCTGGGCGACTACATCTACGAGTACGCGAGCGGGGTCTACCCGGAGGCCGGGGACACCGTCCGGCCGCACGAGCCGCGCCACGAGATCGTCTCCCTGGCCGACTACCGCACCCGGCACGGCCGGTACAAGACGGACCCCGACCTCCAGGCGCTGCACGCCGCCCACCCGATGGTGGCGATCTGGGACGACCACGAGTTCGCCAACGACGCCTGGACCGGCGGCGCGGAGAACCACACCCCCGGCACCGAGGGCGACTGGGCCGCCCGGGTCGCCGCCGCCAAGCGGGCCTACTTCGAGTGGATGCCGGTCCGCTCCTCCACGGAGGGCACGGTCTTCCGGCGGATCCGCTTCGGCAGGCTGGCCGATCTGCACCTGCTCGACCTGCGCTCCTTCCGCTCCGCCCCGGCGAAGACGGGCTCCGGCACGGTCGACGACCCGGAGCGTACGATCACCGGTCGCGCGCAGCTCGACTGGCTGAAGTCCGGGCTGGCCGGTTCGGACGCCGCCTGGCAGCTGGTCGGCACCTCGGTGATGATCTCGCCGGTGGCCTTCGGCTCGCTGCCCGCGTACCTCCTGGAGCCGCTCGCCGAGCTGATGGGGCTGCCGACCGAGGGGATCGCGGTCAACGTCGACCAGTGGGACGGCTACACCGACGACCGCAAGGAGCTGCTGGCGCACCTGAGCTCCCGGGGGATCAGGAACACCGTCTTCCTGACCGGCGACATCCACATGGCGTGGGCCAACGACGTGCCGGCCAGGGCGGCCACGTACCCGCTCTCCGCGTCGGTGGCCACCGAGTTCGTGGTCACCTCGGTGACCTCGGACAACCTCGACGACATGCTGAACGTGGCTCCGGGCACCCTCTCGGTGGTGGCCGCGGGCGCGGTGCGGACGGCCAACCGGCATGTGAAGTGGGTGGACATGGACCACCACGGGTATGGCGTCCTCGACGTGACCGCCGAGCGCTCGCAGATGGACTACTACACGGTCTCCGACAAGCGCGACCCGGCCGCGACCACGTCCTGGGCCCGCTCCTACCGGACGCTCAGCGGAACGCAGCGCGTCGAGCGGGTGTACCAGCCGGTCATCTGATCGCCGCATCACCGTCGATTTTCAGCCATGATCGTCCGTGTTAACGGAAGATCACATGGCTACGGCGGGTGGTGGTCACGAGGTCTCGAATCCGGACACACCACCCGCCTCCGGCGCAGCTTCTGTTACGCCGCTGTCTCAAACTCCGGAAGCCGCCCAAAATTTTCTTCCCGATGTCCCCAATTGCCCTCCGATTGATTGGGCCTGATCACCGCTCAACGGTGTCTGACATGGACGCGTAATCTCCCCGCCGTGGCGAGGAAGTACCTCCCCACAACCCCCCGCGAGGAGTCACCTGTGCGTGCTCTTGTCCGTATATCGCCGCGTACCTCACGTCGTGTACTCGGCACCGCCGTCCTGGCCGGAACCCTGGCCCTGGCGCCGTTCTCCGCGCCCGTCGTCGCCCAGGCGTCCCCGACCCTGGCCGGCGCCTCCGCCGAGGAGTGCGCCGACGACACGGCCGCCCTGTCCGGCGCCCGCAAGGAGAAGGGCGCCGACGCCCACGCCCACGAGCCGGGTGAGATCTCCGCCGCCCAGGCCAAGGCCATGGACGCCGACCTGAGCAAGAAGCTCTCGGCGCTGAAGTCGAGCGGCCGGCTCTCCGCCACGGCCGCCACCGCGGGCGCCACCATCCCGGTCTACTTCCACGTCGTCCACAGCGGCACGACCGGCAAGCTGAGCGCCACGGACATCAACAACCAGATGAACGTGCTCAACGCGGCCTTCGGCGGCCAGGGCACCGGCAACGTGAACACCGGCTTCCAGTTCTCGCTCGCCGGCACCACCTACACGGACAACGCGTCCTGGTACAACCTGGCCTCCGGCTCCACCGCCGAGAAGGCGATGAAGCAGTCCCTCCGCCAGGGCGGCGCGAACGCGCTGAACATCTACACCGCCAACCTCAGCGGCGGCCTGCTCGGCTGGGCGACCTTCCCGTCCTCGTACCAGTCCAACCCGTCCATGGACGGCGTGGTCCTGCTCGACGCCTCCCTGCCGGGCGGCTCGGCGGCCAACTACAACCAGGGCGACACCGCCACCCACGAGGTCGGCCACTGGATGGGCCTGTACCACACCTTCCAGGGCGGCTGTAACGGCAACGGCGACTACGTCGCCGACACCCCGGCCGAGAAGTCCCCGGCCTACGAGTGCCCGACCGGCCGTGACTCCTGCGCCTCCAAGACCGGTGTGGACCCGATCCACAACTTCATGGACTACACGTACGACGCGTGCATGTACCAGTTCACCACGGGCCAGGTGACCCGGATGAACGACCACTGGACCGCGTACCGCGCCTGACGGCCCGTCCACGTCCGAACGGCCCCCGGGGGACTCCCCCGGGGGCCGTCCCCGTCAGCGCTCCTCGTCCAGCCCGTCGAGGAAGTCGAGCGCGATCGCCCAGGTCCGCTCCGCGGCCTCGGCGTCCCAGTCCGGCAGCTCCGGGTCCGTGTACACGTGCCCGGCGCCCCGGTACCGGTAGATCTCCACGTCCGCCCCGGCCTTCCCCATCTGGAGGTACCAGGCGGACAGCCAGTCGTCCGTCTCGAACGGGTCGGGCTCGGCCACGTGCAGCTGGACCGGCAGCTCGTCCACCGACGCGTTCGGCGCCAGGTCCGAGGTGCCGTGGAGGAGCAGCAGCCCGCGCGCCTTCTCGTCGCCGAGCGCCAGCGTCTGCGCCACCGAGGCCCCGAAGGAGAAGCCGGCGTAGACGAGCCCGCGCTCCGAGTAGGGGGCCGCGGCGAGCACCGCGCGCTTCAGCAGCTCGTCCGAGCCGATCTCGTCCTTCTTCGCCATGGCCGCCTCCACCGAGTCGGTGGTCCAGCCGTCGAAGAGGTCCGGCACCCACACCTGGTGGCCGGCGGCCCGAAGCCGGTCGGCGGCGGCCTCCACGGCCGGGCGCTTCCCGTACACCGAGTGGAAAAGCATGATGTCCATCCCGCCATCCTGCCACCCGCCCCCGTCAGGCCGTGGGAACCCCCAGGTCAGCGCAGTGAGCGGACGTCCAGCTGCCGCAGCACCCGGTCCACCACCTCGGGGTCGGCGCCCGGCTCGCTGCGCGCGGAGAGGACGGCGTGCCGGGCGGCGGACATCAGCTCCCGCTGGATCGACTGGAGCTTCCTCACCCGCTCGGCCCGCTCCGTGAAGGCGGCCCGCCGTTCCTCGTCGACCATGTCCGGGCTGATCCGGGCCCCGATGTCGAAGGCCCCGCGCTGGAGTCGTTCGGCGATCTCCTCGGGCAGCTCCTCGACCTCCTCGATCTCCTTGAGCCGCCGCTTGGCCGCCTTCGCGGCGCGGACGGCGAGCTCCCGCTCGAAGGCCCGCTCGGCGTCCGCGTCGGCCTTCACCCCGAGCCTGCGCACCAGCCAGGGCAGGGTGAGCCCCTGGGCGACCAGCGTCGCCATGATCACGCAGAAGGCGAGGAAGACCAGCTCGTCCCGGCCGGGGAAGGGCGAGCCGTCCTCGGTGGTCCGCGGGATGGCCAGGGCCAGCGCCACCGAGGCCACCCCGCGCATCCCGGACCACCACATGACGACCGTCTCCCGCCAGCTCATCGGGATCTCCTCGGCCACGTCCCTGCGGTCGTGCAGCCGCTTCGCCAGCCAGGTGGCGGGCAGCAGCCACAGCAGCCGGACCCCGACGACCACGACGACGATCACGGCGCCCCAGCCGAGCATCTCGCCGGCCCGTCCCTCCGCGACGCCGAAGACATGGATCAGTTCGAGACCGATGAGGCCGAAGGCGATGCCGGTGACGAGGGTGTCGACGACCTCCCAGAAGGTCTGCCCGGCGAGCCGCCCCATCACGTCGTCGGCGTCGACCGCGTACTCGGCGAGGAAGAGCGCGGTGACCAGGACCGCGAGCACCCCGGAGCCGTGCAGCTCCTCGGCGATCACATAGGAGACGAAGGGGACGAGGAGGGTGAGGCCGGTCTGGAGGGTGGCGTCGCCGAGGAAGGCCATCAGCCTGTTGGTGACCCAGCCGAGCCCCAGGCCGACGGCGACCGCGACGACCGCCGACAGGACCAGCTCGCCGAGCGCCTCCGGCCAGGAGAACTCACCGCTCACCACCGCCGCGACGGCCACGTGGTAGAGCACGATCGCGGTGACGTCGTTGAAGAGCCCCTCGCCCTCCAGGATCGACACCAGCCGCCGGGGCAGCCCGAGCGAGCCGGCCACGGCGGTCGCCGCGACCGGGTCGGGCGGCGCGACCAGGGCGCCGAGCGCGAGCGCGGCGGCCAGCGGGATGCCGGGGACCAGCGCGTCCGCGACCGCGCCGACGGCGGCCGTGGTGACGAAGACCAGGGCGACCGCGAGCAGGAAGATCGGCCGCCGGTTGGCCGCGAACTGCCGCCAGGAGGTGCGCTGCACGGAGGCGTAGAGCAGCGGCGGCAGCACCAGCGGCAGGATGAACTCGGGCGGGATGTCGACGTTCGGCACGAACGGCAGCAGGGCCAGCACGATCCCGAGCAGCGTCATCAGGACCGGCGCGGGCAGCCCCAGCCGGTCGCCGAGAGGCACGGTGAGCACCGCCCCGAGCAGCAGCAAGAACAGCAGGGCGAGCTGGTCCACGGTGTCCCCTCGAGCCGGTCGAAGATCGAAGGCATATCATAAAAGGGACATTCCGGCCACTGCGAGGAGGATGTCATGCTGAAGCAGTCCCTCGGGCGCCGCGCGGCAGCCCTCATGCTCGCCGTCGCGGGCGTGCTCGGCGCCGGCTCGGCAGCGCTGGCGGCACCTCACCCGCCCACCAACGGCGGAAACGGTGGAGGCCAGAGCGGCCAGTGCACCGGCCCCGTCACCGAACGGCCGCACGGCTGCCACACCTGGAAGTAGCCGCCGCCCCACACACCACGCCCCGGGCGCGCCACGAACCGCCCCGGGAATCAGCAAGGGCCTGTCCACCGGACCAGGCCCTCCGTCGTGTCCGGAGACAGTCGTCCGCGAACCGGCGCCCGGGAACGCGTCCGGGAACGCGTCCGGGGACGGGCGCGGGAACGGGCGTGGGGACCTTTAGAGCGCCCGCCGCATCGCCCGGTGCGGGATCCCCGCGTCCGGGAACTCCCCGCCGTACGCCGCGTAGCCCAGCCGTTCGTAGAAGCCGAGGGCCCGGGTCTGGGCGTGCAGGTCGACGGCGGTCAGGCCGCGCGCGCGGGCCGCGTCCTCGATCGCCCGGACCAGTGCCGCGCCGACCCCGAGGCCGCGCGCCACCCCGGCGACCGCGAGCCGGCCGAGCGAGCCCACCGAGGCGTCCCCGCCGGTCTTCCCGGCCGCGTCGGCCCCGTGCAGCAGCCGGCCGGTGCCCAGCGGCACCCCGTCCGCCCGGACCGCGAGGACGTGCACGGCGGTGGAGTCGTACGCGTCGTACTCCAGCTCCGCCGGGACGCCCTGCTCCTCGACGAAGACCGCGCGGCGGACCGCGAAGCACGCCTCCAGATCGGCCTCGCCGACGGCCTCGCGGACCGTGTACGCCTCGGTCACCGGCTCTCCGCCTCGATGCGGTCGAGGGCGGTCTGGAGGTCGGCCGGGTAGGTGGAGGCGAACTCGACCCACTTCCCGTCGCCCGGGTGCTCGAAGCCCAGCCGGACCGCGTGCAGCCACTGGCGGGTCAGCCCGAGCCGCTTGGCCATGGTCGGGTCGGCGCCGTAGGTGAGGTCGCCGACGCAGGGGTGGCGGTGGGCCGACATGTGCACCCGGATCTGGTGGGTGCGGCCGGTCTCCAGCTTGATGTCGAGCAGCGAGGCCGCCCGGTACGCCTCGATCAGGTCGTAGTGGGTGACGGACGGCTTGCCGTCGGCGGTCACGGCCCACTTGTAGTCGTGGTTCGGGTGCCGGCCGATGGGCGCGTCGATGGTGCCGCTCAGCGGGTCCGGGTGGCCCTGGACCAGCGCGTGGTAGCGCTTGTCGACCGTGCGCTCCTTGAACTGGCGCTTGAGCGAGGTGTACGCGTACTCGGACTTGGCGACCACCATCAGGCCGGAGGTGCCGACGTCGAGGCGGTGCACGATGCCCTGGCGCTCGGCGGCGCCGGAGGTGGAGATCCGGTAGCCGGCGGCGGCGAGGCCGCCGATCACGGTGGTGCCGGTCCAGCCGGGGCTGGGATGCGCGGCGACCCCGATCGGCTTCATGATCACCACGATGTCGTCGTCGTCGTGGACGATCTCCATGCCCTCCACGGGCTCGGCGACGATCTGCACGGGCGCGGGGGCGCCCGGCATCTCGACCTCCAGCCACGCGCCGCCGCTCACCCGCTCGGACTTGCCGACGACGGCGCCGTCGACCTGGACCTTCCCCGCCGCGGCGAGCTCGGCCGCCTTCGTACGGGAGAACCCGAACATACGGGCGATGGCGGCGTCGACGCGCTCGCCCTCCAGGCCATCGGGAACGGGCAGGGTGCGGATCTCGGGACTCGTGCTCACCCGTCGAGTATGCCTTGTGCCGGGAGTGCTCGGTCCTGCCCGCTCAGTCCTTGTGGACGGTGCCGTCCGGGTCCAGGCCCCGGAACGACAGGATGACGATCAGGATGCCGCCGCAGACGATCGCCGAGTCGGCGAGGTTGAAGACGGCGAAGTGCGCCGGGGCGATGAAGTCCACCACCGCGCCCTCGAAGACGCCCGGTGAGCGGAACAGCCGGTCCGTGAGGTTGCCCAGCGCGCCGCCGAGCAGCAGGCCCAGCGCGATCGCCCAGGGCAGGCTGTAGAGCTTCCGGGCCAGCCGGATGATCACCACGATGACGGCCGCCGCGATGCAGGTGAAGACGATGGTGAACGCCTCGCCCATGCCGAAGGCCGCGCCCGGGTTGCGGATCGCCTCGAAGCGGAGCAGATCGCCGATGACCTTGATCGGCTCGCGGCCCTCCAGCTTCTCCACCACGACGATCTTGCTGCCGAGGTCGATCAGGTAGGCGAGGACGGCCACCACGAAGAGCGCGACGATCCGCCGCCTGCCCCTCGGAGCCCCCTCGGGCCGCTCCTCCGGGGCGGCCGAGTCCTCGGCCCCTGCTGAATCCGGCGTACCGATGACGCTCTCCGCCTCTGCCACGTGAGTGAGTCCCTCGAACCTCGTTGCCTGACCGTGCACCGAGGGTACGGCACAGGCGTACGAGACCGGCAGTCCGTACCACCGCCGCCCGTGCGCCGGGCCAGGCCCTTTCCGCCCCTTTCCACCGGATCGGACCGGCCCGCCCGGCGCGCACGGCCGGACGGGACCTAGCCGCGCCGCTCCTGCTTCTGCTTGTCCTCCACGCAGAGGGTGGCCCGGGGGAACGCCTGCATGCGGGCCTTGCCGATGGGCTTGCCGCAGACCTCGCAGAGGCCGTACGTGCCCGCGTCGAGCCGCTCCAGTGCGTGCTCGGACTGCTCCAGCATCTCCCGGGCGTTCGCGGCCAGGGCCAGCTCGTGCTCGCGGGTGATGTTCTTGGTGCCGGTGTCGGCCTCGTCCTGGCCGGCCCCGTCCCCGGAGTCCCGCATCAGACCGGTCAGCTCCTCCTGGGAGTGCGCCAGCTCGCTGCGCAGCCGCAGCACCTCGGCCTGGAGCTCGCTGCGGGCCTCGGCGACCTCCTCCGGCGTCCACGGGTCCTCGCCGGGCCGTACCGCGAGCTCCCCGGTACGCGCCGGGGGCACGGCCGCCTCGTCCTCGGCGGTCGTGACGCCACCCGCGGTCTTCTTCGCTGCCACCGTCCTGGCTCCTGTCTGCTTCTTCGCGGCGGCCTTCCGGCCGACGGCCTTCTTCACGGACTTCTCCCCCTCC
Source organism: Streptomyces sp. NRRL F-5727 (assembly GCF_000719555.1). Classification (GTDB taxonomy): domain Bacteria; phylum Actinomycetota; class Actinomycetes; order Streptomycetales; family Streptomycetaceae; genus Streptomyces. The sequence continues at coordinate 116,867 of NZ_JOGX01000014.1, read as the reverse complement.
GGAGCCTCCTGGACCCCGCCCCCGCCCTCACCGGCACTTCCGTCGACCGCGCCCCCGGCGTCGGCGTCACCGGCCGCCGCCTTCCTCGAGGCCGTCTTCTTCGAGGCCGTCTTCTTCGCCGCGGTCTTCTTCACCGCGGCCTTCTTGGCGGCCGCCTTCTTGGCCGCCGCCTTCTTCGCGGCCGGCGCCGCCGCGGGGGCGGACGCGGCGGCCGGGGCCTCCGCCGTCTCGTCCGCGGACGCCCTCTTCCCGGACGTCCGCTTCGACGCCTTGCGCGCCGGGGCCCCGGGGTCGCCCGGGGAACCGGCGGACCCGGGGTCCCCGGCGGCGGCCGGGGACTGCTTCGCGGCGGTCTTCTTCGCCACCATGTCGCGGCCCCTTCACATTTTGTGATCTTGCTCGCGCATCGTGCTGGGACGATAAATCGGCCCAAGGCGCGCGGCAACGGGGCACGCCGCCCATTCCGCCCGCCCCGCGGCCCTCGGCGCGCACCCGTCGGAAGAGGTGCCCAACTCCCCGCCGGGTTATCCGCCCGCCCGCTCCCCCACATGGCCCCCGGCAACCCCGGACCGCCCCCTGTGCCATTCGGGTCACCGGCAATCCGGTCGGCCCGGTGCCCCCGCGCCCCGTACACTGGCCTCAGCGAGAGGCGTCGATGGGGACCAGTAGCGTCGTACGCGAGCCATGAGCGACCCGGGGACGGTGAGAGCCCGGGGGCGAGCCCGATGCGAAGCATCACCCCGGAGCTGCCGGAAGAAAGCCGCGTGGACACGCACCACGAAGCGCGGTGACTAGACCCGGTGTCGCGACCCCAATGAGGGGGCTTCGGACGGTCACGTCCGGGGCCAAGGAGGGTGGTACCGCGGGAGCACGGCTCTCGTCCCTCCGACGGAAGCAGGAAATGTCCGTCCGGAGGAGAGTCCGCCGCATGACCACGCCGCAGTACCGCCAGGTGCCCGCCCAGGTCGACCTGTCCGCGCTCGAGCACGCCGTGCTCGACTTCTGGCAGGAGAACAAGGTCTTCGCCAAGACCCTGGAGCAGTCCGAGGGCCGCCCCGAATGGGTCTTCTACGAGGGCCCGCCGACCGCCAACGGCATGCCCGGCGCCCACCACATCGAGGCCCGCGTCTTCAAGGACGTCTTCCCCCGCTTCCGCACCATGCGCGGCTACCACGTCGCCCGCAAGGCCGGCTGGGACTGCCACGGCCTCCCGGTGGAGCTCGCCGTCGAGAAGGAGCTCGGCTTCTCCGGCAAGAAGGACATCGAGGCGTACGGCATCGCGGAGTTCAACGCGAAGTGCCGCGAGTCGGTGACCCGCCACACCGACGCCTTCGCCGAGCTCACGACCCGCATGGGCTACTGGGTCGACCTCGACGACGCCTACCGCACCATGGACCCCTCGTACATCGAGTCGGTCTGGTGGTCGCTCAAGCAGATCTTCGACAAGGGCCTGCTCGTCCAGGACCACCGCGTCGCCCCCTGGTGCCCCCGCTGCGGCACCGGCCTCTCCGACCACGAGCTCGCCCAGGGCTACGAGACGATCGTCGACCCCTCGGTCTTCGTCCGCTTCCCGCTGACCTCCGGCCCGCTCGCCGGCAAGGCCGCGCTCCTCGTCTGGACGACCACCCCGTGGACCCTGGTGTCCAACACGGCCGTCGCCGCCCACCCCGAGGTCACCTACGTCGTCGCCACCGACGGCGACGAGCGCCTGGTCGTCGCCGAGCCGCTGCTCGACAAGGCCCTCGGCGAGGGCTGGGTCACCACCGGCGAGTCCTTCACCGGCAAGGAGATGGAGCGCTGGGCCTACCAGCGCCCCTTCGAGCTCGTCGAGTTCCCCGCCGAGGCGCACTACGTCGTCAACGCCGAGTACGTCACCACCGAGGACGGCACCGGTCTCGTCCACCAGTCCCCCGCCTTCGGCGAGGACGACCTCAAGGTCTGCAAGGCGTACGGCCTGCCGATGGTCAACCCGGTCCGCCAGGACGGCACCTTCGAGGAGGACCTGCCGCTGGTCGGCGGCGTCTTCTTCAAGAAGGCCGACGAGGCGCTCACCGCCGACCTCGACGCGCGCGGCCTGCTCTACAAGCACGTGCCGTACGAGCACAGCTACCCGCACTGCTGGCGCTGCCACACGGCCCTGCTCTACTACGCGCAGCCGTCCTGGTACATCCGGACGACCGCCGTCAAGGACCGCCTGCTGGAGGAGAACGAGAACACCAACTGGTTCCCGGACTCCGTCAAGCACGGCCGCTTCGGCGACTGGCTCAACAACAACATCGACTGGGCGCTCTCCCGCAACCGCTACTGGGGCACCCCGCTGCCGATCTGGCGCTGCGAGGAGGGCCACCTCACCTGCGTCGGCTCGCGCGCCGAGCTGACCGAGCTGACCGGCACCGACCAGTCCTCGCTCGACCCCCACCGCCCCTACATCGACGACGTCACCTTCACGTGCCCGGCCGAGGGCTGCTCCCTCGAAGCCGTCCGCGTCCCCGAGGTCATCGACGCCTGGTACGACTCGGGCTCCATGCCGTTCGCGCAGTACGGCTACCCGTACCAGAACAAGGAGCTGTTCGAGAGCCGCTACCCGGCCCAGTTCATCTCCGAGGCCATCGACCAGACCCGTGGCTGGTTCTACACGCTGATGGCCGTCGGCACCCTGGTCTTCGACAAGTCCTCGTACGAGAACGTGGTCTGCCTCGGCCACATCCTCGCCGAGGACGGCCGCAAGATGTCCAAGCACCTCGGCAACATCCTCCAGCCCATCCCGCTGATGGACCAGCACGGCGCCGACGCCGTCCGCTGGTTCATGGCGGCCGGCGGCTCCCCCTGGGCGGCCCGCCGCGTCGGCCACGGCACCATCCAGGAGGTCGTCCGCAAGACCCTCCTCACGTACTGGAACACGGTCGCCTTCCAGGCCCTGTACGCCCGTACGTCCGGCTGGGCGCCGTCCGCCGCCGACCCGGCCCCGGCCGACCGGTCCGTCCTCGACAGGTGGCTGCTCTCCGAGCTGAACACGCTCGTCGCCGAGGCCACCGAGGCGATGGAGGCGTACGACACCCAGCGCACCGGCAAGCTCCTCTCCGCCTTCGTCGACGACCTCTCCAACTGGTACGTGCGCCGCTCCCGCCGCCGCTTCTGGCAGGGCGACAAGGGCGCGCTGCGGACCCTCCACGAGGTCGTCGAGACCGTCACCCGCCTGATGGCCCCGCTGACCCCCTTCATCACGGAGCGGGTCTGGCAGGACCTGGTCGTCCCGGTCACCCCGGGCGCCCCCGAGTCGGTCCACCTCGCCACCTGGCCGGAGGCCGACGCCGCCCTCATCGACGGCACCCTCTCCGAACAGATGGGCCTCGTCCGCCGGCTCGTCGAGCTCGGCCGCGCCACCCGCGCCGAGTCCGGCGTGAAGACCCGCCAGCCGCTCTCCCGCGCGCTGGTGGCGGCGAACGGCTTCGCGGCGCTCTCCCCCGAGCTCCAGGCGCAGATCACGGAGGAGCTGAACGTCTCCTCCCTGGCCTCCCTCTCCGAGGTGGGCGGCTCGCTGGTCGACACCACGGCCAAGGCGAACTTCCGCGCCCTCGGCAAGCGCTTCGGCAAGGGCGTCCAGGACGTCGCCAAGGCCGTGGCCGCGGCCGACGCGGCGGCGCTGGCGCTGGCCCTGCGGGACGGCGAGGCTCCCCTCGAGGTGAACGGCGAGACGATCACCGTCACCCCCGAGGAGATCATCATCACGGAGACCCCGCGCGAGGGCTGGTCGGTCGCCTCCGACTCCGGCGCGACGGTCGCGCTGGACCTGGAGATCACCCCCGAGCTGCGCCGCGCCGGCCTGGCCCGTGACGCGATCCGCCTGATCCAGGAGGCCCGCAAGAACAGCGGCCTCGACGTCGCCGACCGCATCGCGCTGCGCTGGGTCTCGACCTCCCCGGAGACGACGGAGGCGCTCCAGGCCCACGCGGACCTGATCGCGGACGAGGTCCTGTCCACGGACTACGCGGAGGGCGCCCCCTCCGACGGCTACGGCCCCGCCTTCACGGACGAGCCCCTCGCCCTCACCTTCCACCTCCGGAAGGTCTGACCCACACGCGTAAGGGCCCCGCACTCCCTCGGGAGTGCGGGGCCCTTACGCGTGCCACGGGGCGGGCGTGCACCCGCCCCGGGCACGGCGAAGGGCCAGGGGCTGGAGTCGCTCCAGTCCTGGCCCTTCGGCTGCCGACGGCTACGTGCTCAGCGCACGCTCAGGCGCCGCCTCAGTTGTCGTCCTCGTCGATCAGAAAGCCCCGCATCGGCGCCGGCGCCTGCTGCATCGGCTGCGGCGCCTGCGGCCGCACCGGTGCCATCGGCTGCGTCATCGCCGGGGACATCTGCTGCTGGCCGCCGTAGGACGGGGCACCGCCCATGGACGGGCCGCCGCCCATCGGGCCGTTGCCGCCGTAGGACGGCGCACCGGCACCGGCGGACGCCATGGACGGGGCCGGCGGCAGCGAGGCCGTGGCCGGGGTCCGCGGCGGGGCCAGCGAGTCGTCCGCCTGGGTCTCCAGCTGACGCAGCTGCGACTCCAGGTAGGACTTCAGACGGGTCCGGTACTCGCGCTCGAAGCCGCGCAGGTCCTCGACCTTGCGCTCCAGCGTGGCGCGGGCGGACTCCAGGGAGCCCATCGCGACGCGGTGCTTCTCCTGCGCGTCCCGCTCAAGAGCGTCCGCCTTGGCGCGGGCGTCCCGCTCCAGGCCCTCGGCGCGGGAGCGCGCCTCGCCGACGATCTTGTTCGCCTCGGAGCGGGCCTCGGCGATCGCCTGGTCGGCGGTCTGCTGGGCCAGCGAGAGCACGCGCGCGGCGCTGTCGCCGCCGGGCTGCTGCGGAGGCTGCGGCTGCATCTGCTGCTGCGGGTGGCCCATGGGGCCGCCCTGCATCGGGCCGGGACCCATCGGACCGCCCTGCATCGGGCCGGGACCCATGGGTCCGCCCTGCATGGGGCCGGCGGGAAGCTGAGGAGCGCCGGAAGGCAGCTGCGGCGGGCCCATCTGCGGCGGCTGCTGCTGGACCGGCGGACCGGATATGGCCGCGGGCACGGGCGCGCCGGGACCGACGGGACGGTCCTGCGGCTCCGGCGGCTTGCGCATGGCCTGCTGCTGGTTCTGCGCGGCGGCGCGCGTCGCGGCGGCCAGCTTGGCGCGCAGGTCCTCGTTCTCGCGGAGCAGGCGGGTCAGCTCGGCCTCGACCTCGTCGAGAAAGGCATCGACCTCGTCCTCGTCATAGCCTTCTCGAAGGCGGACGGTCGTGAACTGCTTGTTCCGCACGTCCTCGGGGGTCAGCGGCATCTCTTCTTCACCTCTACGTAGTCGTCGGCAGTCGGCAGGACCGTATCGTCCACACTCACCTCGCGAGGGAGTTCACGACGGAGATGAGGATGTAGACGATGATCATCAGAACGAAGAAGGACAGGTCGAGTGCCACGCCCCCGAGACGCAGCGGCGGGATGAGCCGCCGCAGAAGCTTGAGCGGTGGATCGGTGACAGTGTAGGTGGCCTCCAGAACGACCACCATCGCCTTGCCGGGTTGCCATGAACGGGCGAACTGGAAGACGTAGTCCATGACCAGCCGGAAGATCAGGAAGACGAGGAAGCACATCAGCGCGATGTAGACCACCTGCAGTGCGACACCCATCCCGCGGTTCCCTCTCCCCTGGCTCTCGTGCTCTCAGCTTGCTCCGGCCGCTTCCGCGACCGGTCCGTCCGGTTTCGTTCTCAGCTCTGGTTGAAGAATCCGCCCTCTGCGATCCGGGCCTTGTCCTCCGCCGTGACATCGACGTTAGCAGGCGACAACAGGAACACCTTCTGCGTCACGCGCTCAATGCTGCCATGGAGCCCGAAGACGAGTCCGGCGGCAAAGTCGACAAGTCGCTTCGCGTCCGTGTCGTCCATCTCCGTGAGGTTCATGATCACCGGGGTGCCCTCGCGGAAGTGTTCCCCGATGGTACGGGCTTCGTTGTAGGTCCGGGGGTGCAGTGTGGTGATGCGGTACGGCTCCCGCTCGGACACGACCTTGGGCATGATCACCGGTGCGTTCTTCTCCAGGCTCGGGCGTTCGGGTGTGATGGATGCCACGGGGGCAATTCGGGCCGGACGACCGCTTTCGGCGAGTACCGGGGCAGAGTGGGCGACCGGTTCCCGGGGGGCGGGGGGCTGCACCACGCGCACCGGTTCCTCGCGCTCGATCTGGCGCGGCGGGGTGTGGCGTCGCTCCCGCTCGGGCTCCGGCTCCAGCTCGGGCTCGAAGTCGTCGTCGGGGTCGAAGCCCCGCCCGTCGTACCCATCGTCCTCCACGAGACCGAGGTAGACCGCCATCTTGCGCATCGCGCCGGCCATGCTCCGATTCCTCCGCTCTGTGGTGGATCGGCCTCGTCACCAAGTGCCCGCGATCCACGGGTCACCCCGCCGTTCGCGGAATGACCATATTTTCTGCTGTGGTCCGACCTGCTTCGCGACGTTACCCGAGCTTCGGGCGGACACCGAGTACCGCCGTACCGACGCGTACGTGTGTCGCCCCGGCAGCGATGGCGTCCTCGAGGTCCGCACTCATGCCCGCTGACACCATGTTCGCAGCCGGACGGGTCGCGCGCAGGGCAGTCGACAAATCCATCAGCCGGTCGAAGGCGGCCCGTTGCCTGCCCGCGTACGCGCCGACGAGCGGGGCGACGGTCATCAGGCCGCCGAGCCGCAGTCCGGGCGCCGCGTCGACGGCGGCCGCCAACTCCTCGATCCCGTCCGGCGACACGCCGCCGCGGTCGCCCCGGCCGCCGGCCTCGGCGTCGAGGGCGACCTGGATCAGGCAGCCGAGTTCGCGTCCGGCCCTCTCCGCGGCCGCGGAGAGGGAGGAGACGAGCTTGAGCCGGTCGACGGACTGCACCACATCGGCATAACCCACCACAGATCTGACCTTGTTGGTCTGCAACTGACCGACGAAGTGCCAGGTGAGATCGAGGTCGGCGCAGGCGGCCGCCTTGGGGGCGGCGTCCTGGTCGCGGTTCTCCGCGACGTTCCGCACCCCGAGTCCGTGCAGGATCCGCACGTCGCTCGCCGGGTAGGTCTTGGTGACCACGATGAGGGTCACCTCCTCGCGGGGGCGTCCGGCGGCGGCGCACGCGGCCGCGATCCGCTCCTCCACCCGCGCGAGGTTCTCCGCGAGTTCGGCCTTACGGTCCGTCATGCCTCTTACCTGCCCAACCAGACATATCCCGCGAGTCGCCCTGTGGTGCGATCGCGTCGGTACGAGTAGTGGTCCGGGGACTCCAGGGTGCAGACCCCGGCGTCCTCGACGTCGGTGACCCCGAGCCGGGCCAGCTGGGCGCGGACCCCGGCGGCGACGTCGACGGCGGGGGTGCCCCAGGAGGTCTCGGCGTACGCGTCGGGTTCGACGGCGGCGACCTCGGCGCGCATCGCCTCGGGCACCTCGTAGCAGCGTCCGCAGACGGCGGGTCCGGTGCGGGCGGTGATCCGGCCGGGCTCGGCGCCCAGCTCGGTCATCGCGGCGACGGCGGCGGGGACGACCCCGGCGATCATGCCCGGCCGCCCCGCGTGGGCGGCGGCGACGACCCCGGCGACCGGGTCGGCGAGGAGGACGGGGACGCAGTCCGCGGTGAGGACGGCGAGGCCGAGTCCGCGGCGGGTGGTGACGATCGCGTCGACGGCGGGGACGGCCTCGCCGCCCTCCCAGGCTCCGTCGACCACGGCGACTCCGGCGCCGTGGACCTGGTTCATCCAGACGACGAGCGACGGGTCGAGCCCCAGCTCCCCGGCGGCGCGGGCCCGGTTGGCCCGGACGGCCGCCGGGTCGTCGCCCACGGCGCCGCCGAGGTTGAGCTCCTCGTACGGAACGGCGCTCACCCCGCCCCACCTGTCGGTGAAGGCGAAGTGCGCGCCGTTCGTGGTGAAGCGGTGCCCTATCACTTCAGGAAGTCCGGCACGTCCAGCTCCTCGGCGGGGCTGTCCGTGTACGGGCGGGCCGGCGGGACCACCGGCGGGACGGGCGGCAGCGGGGCCTCGCTGACGGCCGGGGCCGGCTCGGCCGGAGGGGCGACGGGCTCCTCGCGGGGGGTCACCGTGCCGAGGCCGCCGAGCGGGCGGGGCGTCTCGGTGACGCGGGGCGCCGGGGCCGGCTCCTCGCGCTTGGCGGAGACCGAACCGATGATGTTGTCCCGGCGGGCCGGCGGCTGGCCGCCGTCGAAGCCGGCCGCGATGACGGTGACCCGGACCTCGTCGCCGAGGGCGTCGTCGATGACGGCGCCGAAGATGATGTTGGCCTCCGGGTGGGCGGCCTCGCTGACCAGCTGGGCGGCCTCGTTGATCTCGAAGAGGCCGAGGTCGCTGCCGCCGGAGATGGAGAGGAGCACACCGCGGGCGCCGTCGATGGACGCCTCCAGGAGCGGCGAGGAGATCGCCATCTCGGCGGCGGCCACCGCGCGGTCGTCGCCGCGGGCGGAACCGATGCCCATGAGGGCGGAACCCGCCTCGGACATGACCGACTTGACGTCGGCGAAGTCGAGGTTGATCAGACCCGGGGTGGTGATGAGGTCGGTGATGCCCTGGACACCGCTGAGCAGGACCTGGTCGGCCGACTTGAAGGCGTCGAGGACCGAGACCTGGCGGTCCGAGATGGACAGCAGGCGGTCGTTCGGGATGACGATGAGGGTGTCGACCTCTTCGCGGAGCTCGGCGATGCCGTCCTCCGCCTGGTTGGCGCGCCGGCGGCCCTCGAAGGTGAACGGGCGGGTGACCACGCCGATCGTCAGGGCGCCCAGCGAGCGCGCGATGTTGGCGACGACGGGCGCGCCGCCGGTGCCGGTGCCGCCGCCCTCGCCGGCGGTGACGAAGACCATGTCGGCCCCCTTGAGGACCTCCTCGATCTCCTCGCGGTGGTCCTCGGCCGCCTTGCGGCCGACGGCGGGGTTGGCCCCGGCCCCGAGGCCGCGGGTCAGTTCACGGCCGACGTCGAGCTTGACGTCGGCGTCGCTCATCAACAGTGCCTGCGCGTCGGTGTTGATGGCGATGAACTCGACGCCCTTGAGACCGACCTCGATCATTCGGTTGATGGCATTGACACCACCGCCGCCGACACCGATGACCTTGATGACTGCGAGGTAGTTCTGCGGTGCTGCCACGTCGAAGGCCTCTCGCCTCGAGTTACGTGTCGTCATTGCGCGGTGGTTGGCGCGCCGCGACGACGGATGCCGATGGGGTGGTCCGTGCGCCGACCCCAACCCTAACGTTGAAGTTTAGGGTTACCAGTGTCTCTGTTCGCTGGACTCTTCCGAACAGGACACTAAGTCGACAAGCGGCGCGCGTTCAACGAACACGCCGAACCTCCCGTTTTTCTTTTCACCCTATGTGATCACCCGTAGCGCTGGCCAACCAGGGTGCTGGCCAGCGCCGATGCGCGTCAACTCCCCGACGAGGCGGGCGCGCTGGGGGCACTTACGTCGAAGTGCCCCGCTTTGGGGGTCGCCTTCATGAGGGCGGTGAGCACCCGGGCCTTGGCGGGCCCGTGTTCGGCGCTCCCCCAGAAGACGGTGCGATCCCGGGTCAGCTCCAGAGTGACGGAATCGTACGAGGAGAGGCGTACGACACGAGTGTCCTTCGCGATCGCGTCCGGGAGTTCACTCCGAACGCGCACCGCCTCGGCCAGCAGGCGGTCCGCGTCGAACCGCCGCAGGCTGGGCGAAGCGGCCGCGTCGAGGACGAGCCGGGGCACTCCGCGGGGCGGAGTGGTGACGGTCGCGAACGGGACGGCGGCGGAGTCCACTTCGGTGAATGATCCGCGCTTCTCCAGAAGGAGCACCGGTTTCCGTTCGGTCACCTTCAGACCGATTCCGTGCGGCCAGGACCGGAATACGTCGACCGAGGCGATCCGGGGCAGTTTCTCCCTGAGTCGCGCCTCGATGGCTTCGGTGTCGACGGTGACCAGCGGCGCGCCGACCGGGACGGCGGCGACGGCCTCGACCTCGGCCGCGGCGAGCACCTCCGTGCCCGAAGTCTTCACACGTTCCACACGGAACCAGGTCGATCCGTAGAGGGCCCAGACCGTGCCGCCGGCGAGCAGCAGCACGCCGGCGGCGATCAGGGCGAGCCGCAGTCCGGTCGGGCGGAAACGGCCGCGCGTGCCCTCCGGCCGGGGCTGCCGGTCCGACGATCCTGGTCGCTTCCCGGTGCCGCTCTTCTCCGCGGTCGTCGGTCCGGCTGCCACGCGCGCCTCTTCCCTCGGTCCTCCGCTACGCCTGTCGGCGGGCGGCGATCGCCTCGTACACCATGCCGACGAGCAGGTCGTCGGCGTCCCGGCGGCCGAACTCGGAGGCGGCGCGGGACATCTCGTACAGCCGGTGCGGATCGGCGAGCACGGGCAGGACGTTGGCCTGCACCCACTGCGGCGACAGCTCCGCGTCGTCGACGAGGAGTCCGCCGCCGGCCTTGACCACCGGCTGCGCGTTGAGCCGCTGTTCGCCGTTGCCGATGGGCAGCGGCACGTAGGCGGCGGGCAGTCCGACGGCGGAGAGCTCGGCGACCGTCATGGCGCCGGCGCGGCAGAGCATCATGTCGGCCGCGGCGTACGCGAGATCCATCCGGTCCACGTACGGTACCGGCACGTACGGCGGCATCCCGGGCATGTTGTCGACCCGCGGCAGTTCGTTCTTCGGGCCGACCGCGTGCAGGATCTGGATGCCGGAGCGCTGGAGCACCGGGGCGACCTGCTGGACGACCTCGTTGAGCCGGCGGGCGCCCTGGGAGCCGCCGGAGACGAGCAGCGTGGGCAGGCTGGGGTCGAGGCCGAAGGCGGCGCGCGCCTCGGGGCGGACCCGGGCCCGGTCGAGGGTGGCGATGGTGTGCCGCAGCGGGATGCCGATGTAACGGGCGTTGCGGAGCTTGGAGTCCGGGGTGGCGACGGCGACGCCGGCCGCGTACCGGGAGCCGATCTTGTTGGCCAGGCCGGGCCGGGCGTTGGCCTCGTGGACCACGATCGGCACGCCGAGGCGCTTGGCGGCGAGGTAGCCGGGCAGCGCCACGTAACCGCCGAAGCCGACCACGCAGTCCGCCTTGGTCCGCTCCAGGACCTGCTCGGCGGCCTTGATGGTGCCGCGCAGGCGTCCGGGGACGGTGATCAGCTCGGGGGTGGGCTTGCGGGGCAGCGGTACGGCGGGGATGAGCGCCAACTCGTAGCCCCGCTCGGGGACGAGCCGGGTCTCCAGGCCCTTCTCCGTGCCCAGCGCCGTGATGCCCACGCTCGGGTCCTGCCTGCGCAGGGCGTCCGCGAGGGCGAGCGCCGGCTCGATGTGACCGGCGGTCCCCCCGCCGGCGAGTACGACATGCACCGAAATTCACCGCTCTCCGGACGGGCGCTTCTTGACGCGCCGTCGCATCGACTTCCATCTCACCCCGGCCCGCTTGCCCCATCCGGGGCGGCGCATGGCCAGGGCCGCTTTCGCGGCGGGTTCCTGTCGTGCGAACGCGATCAGGAGCCCGACGGCGAACATGGTCGGCAGCAGGGCCGACCCCCCGTACGAGAACAGCGGGAGGGGGACGCCGGCGATCGGCAGCAGACCGAGCACCGCACCGATGTTGATCACGGCCTGGGCCGTGATCCAGGTGGTCACGCCTCCCGCGGCGAATCGAACGAAGGGGTCCTCCGTGCGTCCGGCCACGCGGATACCCGCATAGCCTAGGGCCGCGAACAGGGCGACGACCGACAGCGTCCCCGCGAGGCCCAGTTCCTCACCGGTGACCGCGAAGATGAAGTCGGTGTGCGCTTCGGGCAGTTGGCCCCATTTTTCCACACTCGCGCCGAGCCCGGAACCGAACCATCCGCCCGACGCCAGAGCATAGATTCCGTGCGCGGCCTGGAGGCACGGGGCCCCCTCGCCGCCCGGATCGGTGGCGCCGATGCACTCGAAGCGCCGCATCCGGTTGGGGTTGGTCTTGATCAGCAGCACGCCGATCGACGTGGCCACCACGAGCACGCCGACGAAGAGGCGGGTGGGGGCGCCGGCCGTCCACAGCAGGCCGAAGAGGATCGCGGTGAGGATGATCGCGGTGCCCATGTCGCCGCCGAGCATGATCAGCCCGAGCAGCATGAAGGCGCCGGGGACCAGCGGCACGAGCATGTGCTTCCACTGGGCGAGGAGCTTCGTGTCCTGCTTGCGAGCGAGCAGGTCGGCGCCCCACAGGATCAGGCCCAGCTTGCCGAACTCGCTGGGCTGGAGCATGAACGGGCCGCCCAGCGAGATCCAGTTCTGGTTGCCGCCGACGGAATGCCCTATCCCCGGGATCTGCACGAGCACCATGAGGAAGACCGCGCCGACCAGGATCGGGTAGGCGAGCGCGCGGTGCAGCTTCACCGGCATCCGCGAGGCGACCAGCAGCAGGCCGGTGCCCAGCAGGGCGGCGAAGAACTGCTTGCGGAAGAAGTAGGACGGCACCAGCTCGTAGCGGAGCGCCGTGATCATCGAGGCCGAGTAGACCATCACCAGGCCGAGCGTGGTGATGAGCAGTCCCGCGCCGATGATCACGTAGTACGCCGTCAGCGGCCGGTCCCAGGCCCGCTGCGCCCGCGTGTAGAGCCCGCGTACGCCTCCGCCGCGCGCCCCCCTCGGGGTCGCTGGGACCCGCCCTCCGCCCGGTCGGGCGGAGGGCCGGCGCGTCCCGGCGATCTTGCTCGGCATGGTTCGCTGCCCCCTCCGGTCAGGCCCGGTAGGCCGGACCCTCGCAGTGGTCGGGTCAGGCGTCCCCGGTGGCGGCGAGGGCGCGGACCGCGTCCGCGAACGCCTCGCCCCGCTTGTTGTAGTTGGTGAACATGTCCATCGAGGCGCAGGCCGGGGCCAGGAGGACGGTGTCCCCCGGGCGGGCGAGCCGGGCCGCCTCGCGGACCGCCTCGGACATCGCCCCAGTGTCGGTCCGGTCGAGGTCCACCACCGGGACCTCCGGGGCGTGTCGCGCCAGGGCTTCGCGGATCAGCGCGCGGTCCGCGCCGATCAGCACGGCCCCGCGCAGCCGCTTCGCGGACTTCTGCACCAGCTCGTCGAAGGTGGCGCCCTTGGCGAGGCCGCCGGCGATCCAGACGATCGGGTCGTAGGCGGCCAACGAGGCTTCGGCTGCGTGGGTGTTGGTGGCCTTGGAGTCGTCGACGTAGGTCACGCCCTCGACCTCCTCGACCAGTTCGATCCGGTGCGGGTCGGGGTGGAAGGCCCGCAGCCCGTCGCGTACGGCCTTCGGCTCCACGCCGAAGGCGCGGGCGAGGGCGGCCGCGGCGAGCGCGTTGGCGATGTTGTGCGGGGCCGGCGGCTGCACGTCGGCGACCTCGGCGAGCTCCTGGGCGTTCTTCTGCCGGTTCTCGACGAAGGCCCGGTCGACGAGGATGCCCTCGACGACGCCGAGCTGGGAGGGGCCGGGGGTGCCGAGGGTGAAACCGATGGCCCGGCAGCCCTCCTCGACGTCGGCCTCGCGGACCAGGTCCTCGGTCACCGGGTCGGCCACGTTGTACACGCAGGCGATCTGGTTGCCCTCGTAGATCCGGCCCTTGTCGGCGGCGTACGCCTCCATGGAGCCGTGCCAGTCGAGGTGGTCGGGCGCCAGGTTGAGCACGGCGGCCGAGTGGGCGCGCACGGAGGGCGCCCAGTGCAGCTGGTAGCTGGAGAGCTCGACGGCGAGGACGTCGTACCGCTCCTCGCCGAGGACGGCGTCGAGGAGCGAGACGCCGATGTTGCCGACGGCGGCGGTCCGCAGCCCGGCCGCCTCCAGGATGGAGGCGAGCATCCGGGTCGTGGTGGTCTTGCCGTTGGTGCCGGTGATCGCCAGCCAGGGGGCCGCTCCGGGGCCCCGCAGCCGCCAGGCCAGCTCGACGTCGCCCCAGATCTCCACGCCCGCCTCGGCGGCGGCCGTGAAGAGCGGCTTGCCCGGCTGCCAGCCGGGGGTGGTGACGACCAGCTCGGTGCCGGCCGGCAGGGTCGCGCCGTCGCCGAGGCGGACGGTGATCCCGTCCGCCTCCAGTGCGGCGGCCTGCGTCCGGGAGCGCTCGTCGTCCCCGTCGTTGACCACGGTCACCACGGCGCCGCGGGCGGCCAGGGCCCGGGCGGCCGGGATGCCGGACACCCCGAGACCCGCGACCGTGACCCGCTTGCCCTGCCAGTCCAGCTCTTCGCTCACTTGTCGGCTGCCCATCCCGCGTAGAAGAGGCCCAGGCCCACGATGACGCACATGCCCTGGATGATCCAGAACCGGACGACGACCAGGACCTCGGACCACCCCTTGAGTTCGAAGTGGTGCTGGAGGGGGGCCATCCGGAAGACGCGCTTGCCGGTCATCTTGAACGAGCCGACCTGGATGATCACGGACATCGTGATCAGCACGAACAGGCCGCCGAGCAGGGCCAGCAGCAGCTCCGTACGGGAGCAGATGGCGAGACCGGCGAGCGCGCCGCCGAGGGCGAGGGAGCCGGTGTCACCCATGAAGATCTTGGCGGGCGAGGTGTTCCACCACAGGAAGCCGAAGCAGGCTCCCATCAGCGCGGAGGCCACGACCGCGAGGTCGAGCGGGTCGCGGACCTCGAAGCAGGCGTTCGGGTTGGTGAGGGTCAGCGCGTTGGCGCAGGACTCCTGGAACTGCCACAGCCCGATGAAGGTGTAGGCGCCGAAGACCATCACGGAGGCGCCGGTCGCCAGACCGTCCAGACCGTCCGTCAGGTTCACGCCGTTGGACATGGCCAGGATCATGAAGAGCGCCCAGACCACGAAGAGGACGGGACCGATCGACCAGCCGAAGTCGGTGATGAAGGAGAGCTTGTCGGAGGCCGGGGTCTGGCCGCGCGCGTCCGCGAACTGCAGCGAGAGCACGGCGAAGGCGATGCCGACGATCAGCTGGCCGGCCATCTTCGCCTTGGCCCGCAGACCCAGCGAACGCTGCTTGACGATCTTGATGTAGTCGTCGAGGAAGCCGACCAGGCCCATGCCGGCCATCAGGAACAGCACCAGGACGCCCGAGTACGTCGGGTCCTCGCCGGTGATGACCTTGGCCAGGGCGTACGCGATGAGCGTGGCCAGGATGAAGGAGATGCCGCCCATGGTGGGCGTGCCCTTCTTCCCGAGGTGGCCGCGCGGGCCGTCGTCCCGGATGAACTGCCCGTATCCCTTGCGGGCCAGCAGCTTGATGAGCAGCGGGGTGCCGATCAGGGTCAGGAAGAGGCCGATGGCCCCCGCGAAGAGGATCTGCCTCATCGGCCGGATACCTCGCCCTCAGTGTCGAGCAGCGCCAGGGCGACCTGCTCGAGACCGACCGACCGGGAGGCCTTCACCAGGACCACGTCCCCCGGGCGCAGCTCCCTGCGCAACAGGTCGACAGCCGCCTGCGCGTCGGACACGTGCACCGACTCCTCACCCCACGAACCCTCGTTATAGGCGCCCAGTTGCAGCCAGGACGCTTCCCTGTCCCCGACCGCGACGAGCTTGCTGACGTTGAGCCGGACGGCGAGCCGTCCGACCGCGTCGTGCTCGGCGAGCGACGCGTCACCGAGCTCGGCCATCTTGCCGAGCACCGCCCACGTACGGGCCCCGCGGGCCTGTCCGGCCCGGCCCATGGCCGCGAGCGCGCGCAGGGCGGCTCGCATGGACTCGGGGTTCGCGTTGTAGGCGTCGTTGACGATCGTCACGCCGTCCGGACGCTCGGTGACCTCCATGCGCCAGCGCGAAAGGGAGCCGGCCTCGGAGAGCGCGGTGGCGATCTCCTCGACAGGCATGCCCAGCTCGTGCGCGACGGCGGCCGCTGCGAGCGCGTTCGACACGTGGTGCTCACCGTACAGGCGCAAGGTCACGTCGCTGCACCCGGTGGGTGTGTGGAGCGTGAAAGAAGGCTGTCCGGCCTCCGTGAGACGGACGTTCTCGGCACGTACGGCCGCTTCGTCCGCTTCGCCGAAGAGGGTCACGCGGGCCTTGGTGCGGCTCGCCATCGCGCGGACGAGCGGGTCGTCGGCGTTGAGGACCGCCACTCCGCCGTCCTCGGCGGACGGCAGGGACTCGACGAGCTCGCCCTTGGCCTCGGCGATCTGCTCGCGTCCGCCGAACTCGCCGATGTGGGCGCTGCCCACGTTGAGGACGAGCCCGATCCGGGGCGGGGTGAGCCCGGTGAGGTAGCGGATGTGGCCGATGCCGCGGGCGCCCATCTCCAGGACGAGGTGCCGGGTCTCCTCGGTCGCCCTGAGCGCGGTGAGCGGCAGGCCGATCTCGTTGTTGAGGGAGCCGGGCGTCCAGACGGTGGGCGCGTGGTGGTCGAGGACCTGGGCGATCAGGTCCTTGGTGGAGGTCTTGCCGGCCGAGCCGGTGAGGGCGACGACATCGGTGCCGAGCCGCTCGACGACCGCGCGGGCGAGGGCGCCGAGGGCGCCCTGCACGTCGTCCACGACGATCGCGGGGACGCCGAGGGGGCGGACGGCGAGCACCGCCGCCGCGCCCGCCTCGACGGCGCGCTCCGCGTAGTCGTGGCCGTCGACGCGCTCGCCGGCGAAGGCGGCGAAGAGGCTGCCGGGCTTCACCTCGCGGGAGTCGATGACGACGGGCCCGGTGATCCGGGCGCCCGGATCCGGTATGTCGTGCGCCTGCCCGCCGACGATTTCGGCGATCTCGGCGAGGGAGAGGGCGATCACTGCTTCATCCCTGACTGTTCTGGTGACGGTGTTCGGTCGCCGCGGCGGCCGGTGCCCCGGTCGCCGCCTCGATCGCTTCGCGGAGGACCCGGCGGTCGTCGAAGGGACGGACCTGCCCGGCGATCTCCTGGCCCTGCTCGTGGCCCTTGCCGGCGACCAGGACGGTGTCGCCCGGCCGGGCGCGGGCGACGGCGGCGGCGACGGCGGCGGCCCGGTCGGGTTCGACCAGGACGTCTCCGCGCTCCGCCGCGGGCACCTCGGCGGCGCCCGCGAGCATCGCGGTGAGGATCGCGAGCGGGTCCTCGGAGCGGGGGTTGTCGGAGGTGAGGACGGCGGTGTCGGCGAGCCGGGCCGCGGCGGCGCCCATCGGGCCGCGCTTGGTGGTGTCCCGGTCGCCGCCGCAGCCGATGACCACGTGCAGCCGGCCCTCGGTGACCTCGCGCAGCGAGCGCAGGACCGATTCGACGGCGTCGGTCTTGTGGGCGTAGTCGACGACGGCGAGGTACGGCTGGCCGGCGTCGACGCGCTCCAGGCGGCCGGGGACGCCGGGGACGGCCGCGACGCCGTCGGCGGCGGTCCGCGGGTCGAGCCCGGCGGTCGCGAGGGTCGCGATGGCGGCGAGGGTGTTGGCGACGTTGAAGGGACCGGGCAGCGGGGCGGTGGCGGGGATCCGCACGCCCTCGGGGCCGACGGCCGTGAAGGTGGAGTCGGCGGCGCCCAGGACGACGTCCTCGGCCCGCCAGTCGGCGTCGGCACGGCCCTCGGCGGAGAAGGTGACGACCGGGACGGTCGCCTCCTCGGCGAGCCGGCGGCCGTACTCGTCGTCGGCGTTCACGACGCCGGTGCGGCTGCGCTCCGGGGTGAAGAGGGTCGCCTTGGCCCGGAAGTAGTCCTCCATGTCGGAGTGGAACTCCATGTGCTCCGGGCTGAGGTTGTTGAAGACGGCGACGTCGAAGACGCAGCCGTCGACCCGGCCGAGCACCAGGGCGTGGCTGGAGACCTCCATGGCGACGGCCTCGACGCCCCGCTCGCGCATGACGGCGAAGAGGGCCTGGAGGTCGGTGGCCTCCGGGGTGGTGCGCTCCGACTTGATGCGCTCGTCGCCGATCCGCATCTCGACGGTGCCGACGAGGCCGGTGTGCTTCCCGGCGCCGCGCAGGCCGCCCTCGACGAGGTAGGCGGTGGTGGTCTTGCCGGAGGTGCCGGTGATGCCGATCTGGAGGAGGCCCTCGCCGGGGCGGCCGTAGATCTCGGCGGCGAGTTCGCCCATCCGGCCGCGCGGGTCCTCGACGACGAGGACGGGCAGGCCGGTGGCGGCGGCGCGGTCGGCTCCGGCCGGGTCGGTGAGGACCGCGGCGGCGCCGAGGCCGGCGGCCTGGGCGGCGAAGTCGGCGCCGTGCAGGCGGGCGCCGGCGAGGGCCGCGTACACGTCCCCGGGGCGTACCGCCCGGGAGTCGTGGGTGATGCCCGAGACCTGGACGCCCTGTGCGGCGTCGGGGAGCTCGGTGCCCAGCCGTGCCGCGAGCTCGCCCAGGGGTGTCGGGCGGGCCCGCTCCGGGCGGGGCGGGGCGGTTCGGGACTGATCAGCGTGTGGCACGGCGGTGAGCGTACCGGGCGCACCCTGCGGGGGACCAAACGAGCCGGGGGCGTCGCCGGAGTTCGATTTCCGGTTCCCGGAGTGGGGGGTGATCGTCGTCACTGGTGGTGCTCCCGGGGGTCACGGGGTGGGTTCGAAGGTGACCGGCAGGCGGGGGGGTGCGCTGCCGGTGGGTGCCACGTGGAGGGTCTTGAGCGCGAACTCCATGACCTTCTTGTAGATGGGGCCGCAGATCTGGCCGCCGAAGTAGCTGCCCTTGGTGGGGTTCTGGATGGCGCAGTAGACGGTGACGCGGGGCTGGTCGGCGGGGGCGAAGCCGGCGAAGGAGGCGGTGTAGCCCTTGTAGCGGCCGAGTTCGGGGTCGACGCGGTTGGCGGTGCCGGTCTTGCCGGCGACGCGGTAGCCGGGGATGGCGGCCCGGGTGCCGGTGCCCTCCCGGTCGTCGACGACGGATTCCAGCATCTGTGCGAGGGTCTTGGCGGTCTGTTCGCTGACGACGCGGTGCTCGGCGGGCTTCTCGGCGGGGGTGAAGCGCCCGTCGGGGCCCTTGGTGCCGCGGACCAGGGTGGGTTCGATCCGTACGCCTCCGTTGGCGACGGTCGAGAAGACGGAGGCGGCCTGGAGGGCGTTGACGGAGAGGCCCTGGCCGAAGGGGATCGTGTACTGCTGGGAGGTGGACCAGTCCTCGGGCTTGGCGAGGATGCCGGGGGTCTCGCCGGGGAAGCCGAGGCCGGTGGGGCTGCCGATGCCGAAGCGGCGGAGGTAGCCGTCGAGGATCCGGTTGGACTCGGCCTGGTCCTTGCCGAGCTGGCCGGTGGCGAGGATGGTGCCGATGTTGCTGGACTTGGCGAGGACGCCGTTGAGCGTCAGGTACCAGGTCTTGTGGTCGATGTCGTCCTTGAAGAGCCGGTCGCCGCGGTGGAGCCGGTTGGGAACGGTGACGTGGGTGTCGGCGGTGGCCTTGCCCTCCTCCAGGACGGCGGCCATGGACATGACCTTGCTGGTGGAGCCGGGTTCGTAGGCGTCCTGGAGGGCGGCGTTGCCCATGGCGGCGGAGTTGGCGGCGGAGAGGTCGTTGGGGTCGAAGCCGGGGGCGTTGGCCATGGCCAGGACCTCGCCGGTGCGGGTGTCCTGGACGATGACGTAGCCGCGGTCGGCCCTGGACTTGCGGACCTGTTCGCTGATGGCCTGCTGGGCGGCCCACTGGATGTCCCGGTCGATGGTGAGCTCGATGTCGGAGCCGGGGACGGCGGGGGTGCCCTGGGAGCCGGCGGTGGGGACCTGCCGGCCGCCGGAGGCGGTGAAGCGGATCTTGCCGTCGCGGCCGGCGAGTTCGGTGTCGAGCATGGACTCGATCCCGCCGGCGCCGCGGCCCTCGGCGTTGACGTATCCCAGTATCCCGGCGCCGAGTTCGCCGTTCGGGTAGACCCGCTTGGTGCTGGGCTCGCTGAGGACGCCGCCGAGGAGGTTGACCCCGGTGCCGCCGGGCTCCCCGGCCTTCTCCGCGTAGACCTTCTTGAGGTCCTTGATCTGGTTCCAGACCTGCGGGGTCTGCTTGCGGGCGAGCAGGGTGTAGCGGGACTTGGGGGTACGGAGCTTCTTGGCGAGCTCCGCCGGCTCCTTGCCCAGGATCGGGGCGAGGAGGGCGGCGGCCTGCTCGGGCGCGTCGCGGAGCCGGGACTCCTCGGGGGTGAAGAGCTTGGGGTCGGCGGTGATGTCGTAGGCGTCGACGCTGGTGGCGAGGGCGATGCCGTTGCGGTCGGTGATCTCGCCGCGTTCGGCGGAGAGCGTGTACTCCTGGAAGCGGTACTTGTCGGCCTTGGCCGCGTACGCGCTGGCGTCGACGGCCTGGACCTGGAGCAGCCGCACCACGAAGACGAGCATGACGAGGGTGAGGCCGACGGAGATCAGCCGCAGCCGGGGCCGGGGGCTGCCGAGCTTGATGGTGCGCGGCCTGCGGGCCTGCGGCCGGGGCGCGGGGCGGCGGGCGGGCGGGCGCGCGGCGGGGCGGGACGCGGGCCTGGGCGGGCGGGCGGCCGCTCCGGATCCCGCGCGGGCGCCGGCCGCCGGGCCCGCTCCGGATCCCGCGGGGCGCGGGCGGGAGGGCCGGGCGGGGCCGGGGACACGGCGGCGCGGGGGCTCCTTGGAGGGCACTGCTCGGTCACCTGCCGGAGGTCGTGGGGGCGGTCGGGGTGGTTCCGGTGACGGTCGGCTTCGGGGTGGCGCTCGCGCCCGGCGCGGCCTGCCGCGGACCGGTGGCGGCGGGGTCGGGCGTACGGGCCGGGGCGCGGGACGGCGTGCGGGAGGGCTTCGGGGAGGCGGCGACGGTGGGCTCGCCGAGCACCTTGCCGTCGGGGCCGAGGAAGGCCGGGCTGCCGCCGGGGACCATGCCGAGCTCGCGGGCGCGGCGCTCCAGGGCGTCGGGCGCGGCGTTGGCGTCGACGTCGCGCTGGAGGGCCTGTTCCTCGTCGGTGAGCTCGGTGGTGCGGTCCTTGAGCTCGCGCAGCTTGAAGGAGCCCTGGTTGAGGGCGGAGTTCAGCAGCAGCAGGGTGATGAGGCCGCCGCCGAGGAGGAGGACGACGAGCAGGACGAAGGGGGTGCGGGCGGCCGAGCTGGGTCCGGACGGCATCAGCCGTCCGAGCCGCGCGGCCCGGCCTTTGAGCGGCCCCCTCGCCGCGCTCACAGCACGTCCTCCCGGATGCGCTCGACGCCCCGGAGCCGGGCGGGGGCGGCCCTGCGGTTCTCGGCCACCTCCTCCTCGGTGGGGAGTTCGGCGCCGCGGGTGAGGAGCTTGAGGCGGGGCTGGTACTTCTCGGGGACGACCGGCAGGCCGGGTGGGGCGGTGGTGGCCGCCCCGGCCGCGAAGACCTGCTTGACCAGCCGGTCCTCCAGGGAGTGGTACGAGAGGACGGCGACGCGGCCGCCGACGGCGAGCGCCTTCACGGCGGCCGGGATGGCTCGCTCCAGGACGCTCAGCTCGCCGTTGACCTCGATGCGCAGGGCCTGGAAGGTGCGCTTGGCGGGGTTGCCGCCGGTGCGCTTGGCGGCCTGCGGGAGGGCGTCGCGGATGAGCTCGACGAGCCGGGCGCTGTTGGTGAAGGGTTCCTTCTCGCGCTCGCGGACGATGGCGGAGACGATCCGCTTGGCCTGCTTCTCCTCGCCGTAGGCGCGCAGGATGCGGACGAGTTCGCCGGCCGGGTAGGTGTTGAGGACCTCGGCGGCGCTCATGCCGGTCGTCTGGTCCATGCGCATGTCGAGCGGGGCGTCCTGGGCGTAGGCGAAGCCGCGGTCGGCCTCGTCCAGCTGCATGGAGGAGACGCCGAGGTCGAAGAGGACGCCGTCGACCTTGTCGATGCCGAGCCGGTCGAGGACCTCGGGCAGCTCGTCGTAGACCGCGTGGACGAGGGTGGCGCGGTCCCCGTAGGGGGCGAGCCGCTCGCCGGAGAGGCGCAGGGCCTCCTTGTCGCGGTCGAGGGCGACGAGCCGGGCCTCGGGGAAGGTGCGGAGCAGGGCCTCGCTGTGTCCGCCGAGGCCCAGGGTGCAGTCGACGACGACCGCGCCGGGGTGCTGGAGGGCCGGGGCCAACATGTCCAGGCACCGCTGGAGCATCACCGGGACGTGTCGGTCGTTGCTCAACGCACCCTCTCAGAACGGGCACGGCGAGCGGGTAAGGGGGCGAGCCGTGGGTGCCGCCGCGCACACGGGGGAGAAACCGCTGCAAATCGCTCGATTGTCTCCAGGAACTCCGCGTCACTCTAGTCCACGGACGGGGCCGGTCAATCAACCGGCTGGCGCGTCGCGCGGCGCCGGGGGCAGGGGCGGGGATTCCGGGCGGCTCACCCGGTCGGCGGCGCCCGGCGGCCGCTGTGGGTTAGCTCACATGCGGGCCCATTGGCGCTCTTTGTCCTCTTCTCACAACGGGCCCGGCGGAGTGGTGCCCACTACCGTCGGAGCCATGACGACCTCCGCACACCCCTCCCCCGGCTCGCCCGGCGCGCGGCCCGCCGGCGGCTCGGTCACCGAGCGGCTCGTCGAGGCGAACGCGCGGTACGCCGCCGACTTCACCGACCCGGGCATGGACGCCCGGCCGGTGCTCCACGTCGCCGTCGTGGCCTGCATGGACGCCCGGCTCGACCTGCACGCCGCGCTGGGGCTCGAACTCGGCGACTGCCACACCATCCGCAACGCGGGCGGCGTGGTCACCGACGACGTGATCCGCTCCCTCACCATCAGCCAGCGGGCGCTCGGCACCCGCGCCGTGATGCTGGTGCACCACACCGGCTGCGGTCTGGAGTCGCTCACCGAGGACTTCCGGCACGAGCTGGAGGACGAGGTGGGGCAGCGGCCGGCCTGGGCGGTCGAGGCGTTCCGGGACGTGGACCAGGACGTCCGGCAGTCGATGCAGCGGGTCCGGACCTCCCCGTTCCTGCCGCACACCGACGACGTGCGGGGCTTCGTCTTCGACGTCACGACGGGGCTGCTGCGCGAGATCGACCCTGTGGAGAATGGTTCCGGCACCGGCCCGAGCACACCTTCCGCCGCCGCGTAAGACGACAAACCCCGGCATTTCCTCCGCAGTTGTCCACAGGCGAGTGACAGGGCCCGGCAAACCCAACAAGAATGCTCGGGTGACACCCCCCGTACATCCCAGCGGGGGCAGGTGTCCGTGTTCCTGCAAGGCCGAGGAGGGCCGGGGTGACGACCTATGACGACCGAGCGAGCCTCACAGACTTGACCACCACCGCGGAGCGCGTCCGCGGCTCGGTGGAGAGCGTGATCGAGGGCAAGCCCGAGGTCGTACGTCTCGCGCTGACCGTGCTGCTCGCGGAGGGGCACCTCCTCATCGAGGACGTGCCCGGCGTCGGCAAGACCATGCTCGCCAAGACGCTCGCGCGGTCGATCGACTGCTCGGTGCGCCGCATCCAGTTCACGCCCGACCTGCTGCCGTCGGACGTCACCGGTGTGTCGATCTTCGACCAGCAGCGGCGGGAGTTCGAGTTCAAGCCGGGCGCGATCTTCGCCCAGATCGTCATCGGCGACGAGATCAACCGGGCCTCGCCCAAGACCCAGTCCGCGCTCCTGGAGTCCATGGAGGAGCGCCAGGTCACCATCGACGGCCACACCTACGAGCTGCCCAGCCCGTTCATGGTCGTGGCCACCCAGAACCCGGTCGAGATGGAGGGCACCTACCCGCTGCCCGAGGCCCAGCGCGACCGCTTCATGGCCCGCGTCTCCATCGGCTACCCGAGCGCCGAGGCCGAGTTCCAGATGCTCGACGTGCACGGGGCGGTCAACCCGCTGGACGACCTCCAGCCGGTCGCCCACGCCCACGAGATCCTCAAGCTGATCGAGGCGGTCCGCGCGGTGCACGTCGCCGACGCCGTCCGGCGGTACGCGGTCGACGTCGTCGCCGCCACCCGCAACCACCCCGACCTGCGGCTCGGCGCCTCCCCGCGCGCCACGCTCCACCTGCTGCGGGCCGCCAGGGCCTCCGCCGCCCTCGCCGGCCGCGAGTACGTGCTGCCGGACGACGTCCAGGCGCTGGCCGTGCCGGTGCTCGCGCACCGGCTGCTGCCCACCGCGCAGGCCCAGCTCAACCGGCGGAACGCCGAGCAGGTCGTCCTCGACATCCTCCAGCGGACCCCCGTCCCGTCCTCGGCCCCGCCCGCCGGCCCGACCTACGGCCGGCAGACCGGCGGCCGGCAGCTGTGATGGCGACCCCCGCCGCGTCCCGGGGGCAGCGTGCCGACGACCGCGACGGCCCCCGGGCCGAGGACGGCCGGGGCGGCCTGCGGGCCGCCCTCGGCGGTCTCACCACCCGCGGCCGGTCCTTCCTGGCCGCCGGGGCGGCCGCCGCCGTCTGCGCCTACGTGCTCGGCCAGGCCGACCTGCTCCGGGTCGGCCTGCTGCTCGCCAGCCTGCCGCTGATCTGCGCCCTCGTCCTGCACCGCACCCGCTACCGGGTCGCCACCTCCCGCCTGCTCACCCCGCAGCGGGTGGAGGCGGGCACCGAGGCCCGCGTCCAGCTCCGCATGGAGAACGTCTCCAAGCTCCCCACCGGGCTGCTGATGCTCCAGGACCACGTGCCGTACATGCTCGGCCCCCGGCCCCGCTTCGTCCTCGACCGGGTCGAGGCCGGCGGCCGGCGTGAGGTCTCCTACCGGGTCCGTTCCGACCTGCGCGGCCGCTTCCCGCTCGGGCCGCTCCAGCTCCGGCTGAGCGACCCCTTCGGGATGTGCGAGCTCACCCGCTCCTTCAGCGCGTACGACACCCTGACCGTCGTCCCGCGGACCACGGCCCTGCCGCCGGTCCGTCTCGGCGGCGAGGCGTCCGGGTACGGGGACGGGCAGCAGCGCACCCTGGCCCTCGCCGGCGACGACGACGTCATCCCGCGCGCCTACCGGCACGGCGACGACCTGCGCCGGGTCCACTGGCGCTCCACCGCCCGGTACGGCGAGCTGATGGTCCGCCGCGAGGAGCAGCCGCAGCGCTCCCACTGCACCGTCCTGCTCGACACCCGCCGGGCCGGCTACCAGGGCTCCGGCCCCGACTCGGCCTTCGAGTGGGCCGTCTCCGGCGCCGCCTCCGTCCTCACCCACATGCTGGAGCGCGGCTACGCGGTCCGGCTGCTCACCGACACCGGCAGCGCGGTCCCCGGCGAGGGCTCCGACGGCTACGCCGGCGCGTCCTCCGTCGACTCCACGGAGACGGCCGGGCTGATGATGGACACCCTGGCGATCGTCGACCACTCGGACGGCGCCGGGCTCTCCCGCGCCTCCGACGTGCTGCGCGCCGGGAGCGACGGACTGCTCGTCGCCTTCCTCGGCGACCTCGACGAGGAGCAGGCCGCGCTGGCCGCCCGGATGCGCGGGCGGGCCGGCGCGGCCGTCGCCTTCGTCCTGGAATCCGGCACCTGGCTCACCGGCGGTGCCGTGGCCGGGGCCGTCGAGCACCGGGTCCGGCAGCTGCGCGAGGCCGGCTGGACCGTCGTCTCCGTGCCGCCCGGCGCCCGTATGCCCGATCTCTGGCAGCAGGCCGCCGGAGCGCTGCGGGAGACCGCCGCCGCAGACAGCTACGGAGGATGGGCATGAGCGGGCGCACCCGCCTGACACTGGCCGCCTGGGCGGCCTCCCTGATGGCCGCCGGCGCGCTGCTGCCGCTGGTCAAGCCGGCCACCTGGATCTTCACCGCCGCCTTCCTGCTGGCGCTGCAGAGCGGCACCGGCATGCTGTGCCGGCGGGTGCCGCTGGCCCGGCCGCTGACGGTCGCCGCCCAGCTGCTGGTCGGCGTGGTCGCGCTGACCGTGGTCTTCGCCCGGGAGCAGGCGTTCCTCGGCTTCCTGCCCGGGCCGCTCGCGGTCCAGCGGGTGGCCGAGCTGTTCCGCCTCGGCGCCGAGGACGTCTCCACGTACGCGATCCCCGCCCCGGACACCGAGGGCATCCGGCTGATGCTGGTCGCCGGCGTGCTGGCGATCGGGCTGCTCGTGGACGTCCTGGCGGTCACCTTCCGCCGCGCCGCCCCGGCCGGTCTGCCGCTGCTCGCGCTGTACTCGGTGGCCGCCGGGCTCTCCGGCGGCGGCGCCGGCCGGCTCTGGTTCCTGCTCGCCGCCACCGGCTACCTCCTGCTGCTCCTCGCCGAGGGCCGCGACCGGCTCTCCGCCTGGGGCCGGGTCTTCGGCGGCAGCCAGCGCTCCGGCCGGTCCGGGTCGCTGGTGGGCAGCGGCTCGTCCTTCGCGCCGGTGCGCACCGGCCGGCGGATCGGCGCGGTCGCCATGGGCACCGCCCTGGTGGTGCCGCTCGTCCTGCCGGGCTTCTCCGGCGGGCTGCTGGGCAACGGCGGCGGCGGGCCGGGCCAGGGCACCGGGGGCGGCGGCACCATCGCGGCCGTGAACCCGCTGGTCTCCCTCCAGGACAACCTGCGGCAGCCGGAGGACTTCGAGGTCCTCCGCTACCGGACCAACGCCCTGGACAACAGCAGTCTGTACCTGCGGCTGGTCGCCCTCGACCAGTTCGACGGCACCTCGTGGAAGTCCTCGGTCCGCCCGATCGAGGCGGTGCCGAAGTCGCTGCCGTGGCCCGACGGTCTCGCGCAGTCCGTCCGCACCTCCGAGGTGACCAGCAACTTCGTCGCCTCCGAGGGGTACGACCAGAAGTGGCTGCCGATGCCCTTCCCGGCCGCCCGGGTGGACATCGAGGGCCGCTGGCGGTTCGAGCCGGCCGGCCGGATGCTCGTCGGCGACGACAAGCAGTCCACCAAGGGCGTCCGCTACCAGGTGACCAGCCTCGACGTGCAGCCGACCGGGGAGCAGCTCGCCCAGGCCGGCCCCGCGCCCGAGCGGCTGCGCGAGGAGTACACCAAGGTGCCCGGCAGCCTCCCCGACGACGTGAAGTCGACGGCGCTGGAGGTCACCAAGGGCGCGCGGAACGACTACGAGCGGGCGGTCCGGCTCCAGGACTGGTTCGCCGAGGACGGCGGCTTCCGCTACGACGTCGACGTGACGTCCGGGACGGGCACGGAGGCGATCTCCCGCTTCCTGAAGGACAAGGAGGGGTTCTGCATCCACTTCTCCTTCTCGATGGCGGCGATGGCCCGCACGCTGGGCATCCCGGCGCGGGTCGCGGTCGGCTTCATGCCCGGCACCAACCAGTCCGACGGTTCGGTCTCGGTCGGCATCCGGGACGCCCACGCCTGGCCCGAGCTGTACTTCGAGGGCGCCGGCTGGACCCGGTTCGAGCCGACGCCGTCCCGTGGCTTCACCCCGTCGTACACCCGGCAGGCGACCCCCACCGCGGGGCCGACCGGTCCCGCGCAGCCCTCGCAGTCGGCCTCGGCGCAGCCCTCGGCGGCGCCGAGCGCCTCGGAGAGCTGCCCGCCGGAGATGCGCCGCCTCGGCGAGTGCGGCCAGGACCCGGCGGCGGCCGCCGACTCGTCCTCCGGCGGTGGTACGGACGTGCTGAAGGTGGCCGGATGGTCGCTGGCCGCGCTGCTCGTCCTGGCGCTTCCGCTCGTCCCGCTGCTGTGGCGGACCCGGGCGCGGGCCCGCCGGCTCGCCCCGGCGGCCGGGCCGCTGGCGGTGTGGCGGGAGATCGGCGACACGGCCTGGGACTACGGGGTCGAGCCGGACGAGGCGCAGACGCCGCGGAGAACGGCGGAGCGGATCGTCCGGGTGGGTGAGCTGCACGGCGCGGCCGCGGAAGCGGTGCACCGGGTGGCGGGGGCGGTGGAGGAGGCCCTCTACGCGCCGTCGCCGCGGCCGGTGGCGGGGCTGGGGCGGGAGGCCGAGCGGGTGCGGGCCGGATTCCACGCGGGTGCCTCGCGCGGCGTCCGTCTCCGTGCCCTCCTCGCCCCGCGCTCGGCGGTCCGCCTCCGCTGGGCCGCCTCGGCCCGCTGGACCACCCTGAAGTCCCGAGCCGCCACCCTCCGCCCCGCCCTGAAGACCCCCCGCTGACGGGCCCCCGGGGCCCGGGGGCACGGGCCCCCGGGGCCCGGGCTTCGGGGCGGCGCCTTCGGGCCCTCCGTGCCGACCGGCCCGGCTCCCGGGGCGGCGGCGCCGACCGGCCCTCCCCGCGCGGCGGTGCCCACCCTCACGCCGGGCGGCGCGGGGGCCGGCTTCGGGGCGGGCCCTCCGTGTGGGCAGGCGTTCCGCAGGGCGGAACGCCTGCACACAAACGAAACGGCGCAGCCGCCCTCGACTGGGCGCCGGGCGCGAGGGTGGCACCGGCCCAGGGGCACGAGGGACCGCAACGAAACGGCGGCGCCCCGGCCGGCGGAACGGGGCCCACGACGGAGCGGCGGCCGCCCGTGGCGGGGATATGGCGGCGCCCCGCCGGGGGCCGGCGGGGCGGGGTCGCTTGGGTGCGGGGTCTCCGCTCAGGGGGGCGTCAGTGGCCGCCGCCCTGCTGCTCGTCGCGGCGTCGCTGCCACCGCGCCTCGATCCGGTCCATCATCGAGCGTCGCGCCCGGACCTGATGGCCCCGGGCCTGCTGCGCCCGCTCGCCCGGCTTGGGCGCCTTGCGCCAGCCGGTGACCGCCAGGACCGCGCAGCCCAGCATGACGAGGAATCCCACCACGCTGATCCAGATCTGCTGTGCGACCATTCCGGCCATGAGGAGCGCGATACCCACCAGAAAGCCGGCGACTGCCTGGTAGACCCGTCGCCGGGTGTACGTGCGCAGCCCGCTTCCCTCGAGCGCTGTCGCGAACTTGGGGTCTTCGGCGTACAGCGCTCGCTCCATCTGCTCGAGCATTCGCTGCTCGTGCTCCGAGAGCGGCACGGAGTCCTCCTAGTCGTCGGTCGCGGGGGCGACCGGTTGCGGCCCTTTCAGGATAGGCAGGGAATCGCCCCCGTGAAACCCGCCCTCAATGCCGATCAGCCCATCCGGGCCGCCACGCGGTTCGGTTGGTGAGGCGTTGATTCCCCAGCCGCCCGTCCGTCATGCCGGATGGTTTCCCTCGATCATACGGCGCGAAGCCGCATATGGGGCGGCCTGTGGCAGAGCCGGGCCCGCACCTCCGAACGGGTGGCGCGGCCCCGGAGTTCCGCCGGGTCAGGCGGGCTTCTCGGCGAGCACGTGGAGCTGGGTGGCGACGGCGTGGAAGGCGGCCAGTTCGGCGGCGGCCGCCTCCAGCTTCAGCAGGGCCTCGGCGGCGCCGGGCTCGGTGTCGACGAGGACGCCGGGCACCAGGTCGGCGAAGATCCGTACGCCGTGGACGGCGCTCACGGAGAGGCCGGCCTCCTCGGCCAGTCCGGTGAGCTGCTCGGCGGTGAAGCGCCGGGGCACGGGGTCGCCGGCGCCCCAGCGGCCGTCGGGGTCGCCGAGCGCGGTCCGGGCCTCGGTGAAGTGTCCGGCGAGGGCGCGGGCGAGGACCGCGCCGCCGAGTCCGGCGCCGAGCAGGCTGAGCGCGCCGCCGGGGCGGAGCGCGGCCACCGTGTTCCGTACGCCCTCGGCCGGGTCGTCCACGTACTCCAGGACGCCGTGGCAGAGCACCGCGTCGTAGGCGCCGCGCTCGACCACGTCGAAGAGGCCGCGGACGTCGCCCTGGACGCCGGTCACCAGGTCGGCGACGCCGGCCTCGGCGGCGCGCCGCTCCAGGGCGAAGAGCGCGTTGGGGCTGGGGTCGACGACGGTGACGCGGTGGCCGAGGCGGGCCACCGGCACCGCGAAGTTGCCGGAGCCGCCGCCGGTGTCGAGGACGTCCAGGGCGGCGTTCCCGGTGGTCCCGACCCGGCGGTCGAGGGCGTCTTTGAGGACGTCCCAGACGACGGCGGTTCGCAGGGAGGCGCGCGACGGGCGCGACGACGCCTCGCGGCCGAAGGCGGGGGAAGGGTCCGGCACGGCTCTTGACTCCTCGGTGACGGGTACGGACGTCCCCACCCTATGGCCTTCGTGGCGCCGTGCGGATCAACCGGCGGCCCCGTCCGCCGGGGGCTGTCGGGGCAGTACCGGCTGGAGCACGAGCAGCCGCTCGACCAGGCGCAGGAAGTGGGCGGCGTCCCTGACCAGGTCGTCGGCCTCGCGCGGGGTGGCCGCGGCGGCGACCCCGGCCTCGGCGAGGGCACGGCGCGGGGCTCCGGAGGCGAAGAGGGCGCTCCATTCGGTGAGCTCGGGGGCGAGCTGCGGCAGCAGCTCCCAGGCGCTCCTTATGGCCTGGCGCCTGCGGGTGCGGGGGACGGGGCGGGCGCGGGCGGCGAGGACGGCGGCCGCGGCGCGCAGGGCGGCGAGGTGCGCGGTGGCGTACCGCTCGTGGGGCCGGTCGAGGGCGGCGGCCTCGTCGAGCCCGGCCCGGGCCTTGGCGAGCAGGTCGAGGGCGGCGGGCGGGGCGGCGGTCCGGCGGGACACGGGGTGGACGTCGGCTGCTGCGAAAGGACTGGCCATGACGAGCCTCCTGTCGTCGGGTGACGGCCTTGTCGCCGTCTGTGTCCATCGTGCAACCCCCCACTGACAATCGCCCTGACCTGGGGTTTTGCCAGCAAGGCGACTCCCGGGTAACTTTTGGACTGACCAGTCAGTTCAAAAGTGGGGAAGCGGGGGTGGATCCGTGGGATCCGAGGACCTGACCACACGACCGTCTTCGGAGGGCGCCGGCGGGAAGTCCGGCACGAGCGACGGCCCGGCGGCGCACGGCGCCGAGGTCGTGGTCGAGGGGCTGGGGCTCAAGGGCCCCCGCGGCTGGGCCTTCCGGGACGTGTCCTTCCGCGCCGGGGCCGGTTCGCTCGTCGCGCTCGAGGGCCCTTCGGGCACCGGCCGCACCTGCCTGCTGCTCGCCCTCACCGGCCGGATGAAGACCGGCGAGGGCCACGCCGAGGTCGGCGGCCTCCCGCTGCCGCGCCGGATGGCCGCCGTGCGCCGGGTCGCCGCGCTCGGGCAGGTCCCCGGCGTGAGCGAGCTGGACCCGTCGCTCACCGTCGCCGAGCACCTGCGCGAGCGGGCCCTGCTCCAGCGCCGCTTCGACGGCTCGGTCCGCGCGCTGCTGCGGCGCCCCGGCAGCCGGGCCGCCGAGGCCAGGACCCGGATCGACGAGGCCCTGACGGCCGCCGGGCTCGACCTCGCCGCCCTGCCGAAGGGCGAGCGGACCTCCGTACGCGATCTGGAGCGCCTGGAGGCCCTGCGCCTGTCGATCGCGCTGGCCCTGATGGGCCGCCCCCGGCTGCTGGGCGTCGACGACACCGACCTGAAGCTGTCGGACGCCGACCGGGCGGACGCCTGGGCGCTGCTGCGCTCGGTGGCCGCCGCCGGCACCACCGTCCTCGCCGTCTGCAGCGAGGCACCCGCCGACGCCCTGCGGATCACCACGACCGGCCCGCGGGACGAACCGGCCACCGAAGACGACATCACCGAGGAGGGGGCGGACGATGCGCTCGCCGAAACTGGCCGCGCTTGAGCTGAGGCGCTTCGGCAGGGGCAAGCTGCCGCGCGCCGCGCTGGTCGCGGTCCTGCTGCTGCCGCTGCTGTACGGCGCCCTGTACCTGTACTCGTTCTGGGACCCGTACGGCAGGCTCGACAAGCTGCCCGTGGCCCTGGTCAACGAGGACCGCGGCGCCGCCGCCGACGGCAAGCGGATCACCGCGGGCGAGGACATCACCGAGGGCCTGCTCGACAGCAGGACCTTCGAGTGGCACGAGGTCAGCGACGCCGAGGCGCGCAAGGGCGTCGAGGACGGCACGTACTACCTGTCCCTGACCGTGCCCGGCGACTTCAGTGAGCGGATCGCGTCCAGCTCCGGGGACTCCCCCGAGACCGGCGCCCTCAAGGTCCGTACGAACGACTCCAACAACTACATCGTCGGCCAGATCTCCCGGACGGTCTTCGCCGAGGTGCGCACCGCCGCCTCCACCAAGTCCTCCCGGACCTTCCTCGACAAGATCTTCATCTCCTTCTCCGACATCCACGAGGCCACCGCCGAGGCCGCCAAGGGCGCCGCCGACCTGAAGAAGGGCGTGGACAAGGCCAAGAAGGGGTCCAAGGACCTCTCCGACGGCCTGACCGACGCCAAGACCGGCAGCAGCGACCTGGCCGCCGGCCTGAAGAAGCTGGACAAGGGCTCCAAGGACGTCCAGACCGGTACGCGCCAGGTCGCCAACGGCACCCAGGCCCTCGCCGACAAGGTGAACGGCACCGCGGACAAGGTCCGCCCGTACCTGGCGAACAACGGCACGTCGATCCGCGACACCGCGAAGCTGGTCTCCGACTCGGCCACCGCCGCCCGCAACGACCTGGCGGACCTGGTCCGCCGCGCCCCGGCGCTGCGCACCGCCGCCCACAAGGCGGACGACACGCTCGGCCGGCTGCACCGCGAGTCCTGCGAGAAGCCCGGCGCCACCGCCACCCCGCAGATCGAGCTGCCGGAGGGCGTCACCCTCCCCGAGGGGTTCGTCCTCCCCGACACGAAGGAGTACTGCGCCGCCCTGAAGGAGGCGTCGACCACCGCCGGCGACGTCGCCACCGTCGCGGACGACGTGCACCAGCTGACCAAGGGCAGCAAGGGCGACCTGAAGACGCTCGACGAGCGGCTGAAGAAGCTCAAGAAGGAGGCCGACGAGCTGGCCGCGCGCGCCCCGCACCTGGACGAGGACGTCGAGGGCGCCATCCGGAAGATCAACGAGCTCAACAGGGGCGCGAAGAAGGTCGCCGACGGCGCCGAGCAGCTGCACACCGGCGTCACCGGCGCCCGCGCGGGCTCGGTCAGCCTGGACAGCGGCGTCGGCAGGCTGAAGAAGGGCGCCGGCGACCTCGACGGCGGCCTGTTCAAGCTGGCCGACGGCTCCGGCTCGCTCGCCACCGGTCTCAAGGACGGCGTCGACAAGATCCCGGACTACGACAAGGACGAGCGCGACCGGCGTACGGAGGTCATGGCCGACCCGGTGAAGCTGGCCGCGCAGTCGCTCCACAAGGCGCCGAACTACGGCACGGGCTTCGCGCCGTACTTCATCCCGCTCTCCCTCTGGGTCGGCGCCATGGTCGCGTACATGATCATCCAGCCGATGAACCGGCGGGCGCTCGCCGCGGGCGCCTCCGCCTGGCGGATCGCGCTGGCCGGCTGGCTCCCGGTGGCCGCGATCGGCGTCCTCCAGGTCGGCGCGCTCCTCGCCGTCCTGCACTGGGGGCTCGGGCTGGAGATGGCCAGGGCGGCCGGCACGATCGGCTTCCTCGCCCTGGTGACCTGCTGCTTCGCCTCGATCATCCAGTGGCTGAACGCCCGCTTCGGCGCGGCCGGCCGGATCCTCGTCCTGGCGCTGCTCATGGTCCAGCTGACCTCGGCGGGCGGCACCTACCCGGTGCAGACCAGCCCGGGCTTCTTCAACGCCGTCCACCCCTTCCTGCCGATGACCTACGTGGTCGAGGCCCTGCGCCGGCTCATCTCCGGCGGCGGCGTCGGCCCGGTCTGGGAGGCCGTCGCGGTCCTGACCGCCTTCACCCTCGGCGCGCTCGCCCTGACCGCGGTCACCGCGCGGCGCAAGCAGGTGTGGACGCTGGACCGGCTCCACCCCGACCTGTCCCTGTGACCCGACCCGTACCGCCTCTGTGAGAATCGATCCCATGGACAGCAGCAGCACCCGCCGCCAGGCGACCCGCGCCAAGCTCTACGAGGCGGCCGTCACCCTCATCGCCGAGCAGGGCTTCTCGGCCACCACGGTCGACGAGATCGCCGAGCGGGCCGGGGTGGCCAAGGGCACGGTCTACTACAACTTCAAGAGCAAGACCGAGCTCTTCGAGGAGCTGCTGCGCCACGGCGTCTCCCTGCTCACCGCCTCGCTGCGGACGGCCGCCGAGGAGACGGCCGCCCGGGGCGGCAGCCGGGTCGCCGCGCTGGACGCGATGATCCGCGCGGGCCTCGTCTTCATCGACCGCTACCCGGCCTTCACCCAGCTGTACGTGGCGGAGCTCTGGCGCACCAACCGGGCGTGGAACTCCACCCTCCTGGTCGTCCGCCAGGAGGCCGTCGCCGTCGTGGAGGGCGTCCTCCGCGAGGGCGTCGAGGCCGGCGAGCTGAGCGAGGAGATCGACGTCCAGCTGACCGCGGCCGCCCTGGTCGGCATGGTCCTGGTGGCCGCCCTCGACTGGAAGGCGTTCCAGAGCGAGCGCTCCCTCGACGACGTCCACGCGGCACTGTCCCTGCTGCTGCACGGGCGGGTGGGCGGAGGCCGCTGATCCCGGATCCAATATCCGGGATCCACGATCCGACGCGACGAAAGGCGCCGGTCCCGCGAAGCTCGATCCCCCCGAGCCACGCCGGACCGGCGCCTTCTTCGTGCACCCCCGTGCACGTCCCCCGTGCCGGCAGGCGCACGGCCCCGTTCCGCCGCCCCGTGCCGGCGGTTCCGGAGCCGTGCCCCTTCCGTGGCTCCACTCTCTCCTCCGGACGGCCCTTCCCCCATCCGCGCGGGTACTCATCTCGGCGCCTAGGTACGGATACTCAGTCGCCGTGCGGGCCGGGCGGATGGGGCCGTCCTGGTGACGGACGGAGTCCGTCTCGTTACGATCGCGGGCGTGTCCGTACTCCCCCTCGTCTTCACCAGCGGCTGGGCGAGCGGGATCAACGCCTACGCGGTGGTCCTGCTCCTCGGCGTCTTCGGCGCGACCGGGCTCACCGACGAGGTGCCCGAGGCGCTCCAGCGCACGGACGTCCTGATCGCGGCCGGTGTCCTCTTCCTGTGCGAGGCGGTCGCGGACAAGATCCCGTACGTGGACAACGTGTGGGACTCCGTCCACACGGTGATCAGACCGGTCGCCGGAGCGGTGGTGGCGGCGCTGCTGGCCGGCGAGAGCGGTTCGCTGCCGGAGCTGGCGGCGGGCGCGGTCGGCGGTTCGACGGCGCTGATGAGCCATCTGGTCAAGGCGGGCACCAGGATGGCGGTGAACACCTCGCCCGAGCCGTTCTCCAACATCGTGCTGAGCACGGCGGAGGACCTCACGGTCGCCGGGGTCATCACCTTCGCGATGTTCCATCCCGTGGCCGCGGCGGTGATCGCCGCCGTGCTGCTGGCGCTCGGCGTGTGGCTGGTGCTCTTCCTGGCCTCCCGGATCCGGCGCTTCCGGCGCCGCCGGGCGCAGCGCCGCGAGGAGCGCAGACTGGCGGCGGCCGGGGGCGGCCCACCTGCGGACCGCTCTGTCGGTGGAGGCCGATAAGGTCCCTGACATGGGACGGATTGTGGTGATCGGCGCGGGTCTCGGCGCCATGGCGGCGGCGGCACGGCTGGCGGTCGCCGGGCACGCGGTGACGGTGTATGAGCGGACGTCGACATACGGCGGGGCGGTGGGCCGCTTCGAGCGCGAGGGCTTCGCCTTCGACACGGGTCCCGGGCTGCTGCACCTGCCGGCGGTCTACCGCGATCTGTTCGTGAAGACGGGGAAGAAGCCGCTGGAGGAGTGCGTCGGGCTGAGCCAGGTCGATCCGGCCGCCCGGCACGTCTTCGCCGACGGCACGCGCGTGGACCTGCCGAACGCCTCCCGGGCCGGCACCGTCGCCGCCCTGGACGCGGCGCTCGGCGCGGGCGCGGGCGAGCGCTGGGGGGACTTCCTGGTGCGGGCCCGCGAGGCGTGGGACCGCACCCGCCGCCCGCTCCTGGAGGAGCCGCAGCCGGCCGATCCGAAGGCCCTGGCCCGCGAGCCGTACCCGGCGCTCAAGGCGGGGCTGCTGCGCCGTCCGACGCGGACGCTCGCGCAGGTCGGCGAGCGGGAGCTGCGGGACCCCCGGCTGGTGGCGCTCCTGGACTCGTACGCGGAGGCGTACGGCTTCCCGGCCTCCGCCGCCCCCGCGTCCGCCGCCGTCCTGCCGTACATGGAGCAGACCTTCGGCAGCTGGTACGTGGCCGGCGGCATGCGGGCGCTCGCGGACGCGGTGTACGAGCGCTGCCGGGAGCGGCGGGTGGAGTTCGTCTTCGGCGCGGCGGTGGCGGACGTGCTGACGGAGGGCGGACGGGCCGTGGGGGTCCGGCTGGAGTCCGGGGAGCCGGTGGAGGCGGACCACGTGGTCGCGGGCGCGCCCGTGCCCGCCCTCTACCGGGAGCACGTCGTGGCCTGGGAGCGGGCGGACGAGGAGTGGCCGCGGTTCCAGCGGCACGCCACCGGCCGGCTGACGGTCCTGCTCGCCCTCCGGGGGGCTCGTGAGAAGGGGGCCGTGCACCGCACGGTCGTCCACGGGGACGGGGACCGGCCGACGGTGACCGTGCTGCGCCCCGACGACCCGGCGCTCCGGCCCGACGCGGAGCACGAGTCGGTGACGGTCTCGGCTCGGCTCGACCTGGTGCCGGAGGAGGACGGGGCGGAGCTCGCCGACGCGCTGGTGGAGGCGGCCGCGGCCGCGGTGCCCCGCCTCGCCGAGCGGCTGCTCTGGCGCGAGGTCCGCACCCCGGAGGACGTACGGGCGGCGACCGGGTCGGCGGAGGTGCCGGGCCCGGCGCTGGCGGATGCCCGCGGGGAGTGGCTGCCGGCGCCCAACCTCTCCCCCGTGCCCGGGCTGTACTTCGCCGGCGGCTGGTCGCACCCGGGCGGCGGGCTCGCCCACGCGGGCATGTCGGGCGCGCTGGTGGCCGGGCTGATCGTGGAGGGCGCGGAGTTCCGCGGCTCGCAGTGAGCCGCGCCGCCCCGTCCGCTCAGTAGCGGTACCGGGACTGCTCGTCGGGGTGCTGGCCCTGGCCGTACGGCGCGGGCGGCTCGTCGGTGTCACGCTGCTGCGGGACCCAGACGCCGCCGGGCGGGGTGTCGTAGCTGTACGAGGGGGCGTACGGGTCGCCGTAGTACGAGGTGTACTGCTGGCCGTCGGTGCCGGGGCCGATGTACGGGTCGGAGTAGGCGGCGTACTGCTGCTGGCCGCCGGTGGCGCCGTAGTCGTAGGCAGGCTGCTGCTGCTCGTAGCCGGCGGCGTGGGTGTCGTACGCGGGGGTGCCGCCGTCGGCCGGCGCGTAGCCGCCGGTGCCGTAGCCCGAGGTGTCGTAGGTCCCCGTGTCGTAGGTCCCGGTGCCGTAGCCGCCCGTGTCGTAGCCGCCGGTCTCGTAGCCGCCGTACGCGGGAGTCTGCGCGGTCTGGTCGTACTGCCCGCCGCCGTAGACGCCGTACTGGCCGGTGTCCTCGGGCAGGGGCTGCGGCTCGTAGACGGAGGCCGGCTCGGCGCCGGCGTGCAGCTCCTCGGCGTCGGGGCCGGGGGCGTGGGCCGCGGCGGCGTCCTCGTAGGAGAGGCCGGAGACCTCCAGGGTGGGGCCGGCGTCGACGGCGGGGCCCGCCTTGCGGCGACGGCTGGCGCCGGGGTTGCCGCCGATCGCCCAGCCGGTGGAGAAGCCGCGGCGGAAGGAGAGGGTCACGAAGGTCTGGCCGACGGCGAAGGCGACCGCGCCCGCGATGATGACCGCGACCGAGGGCAGCAGGACGCCGGCGACCACGCCGAGGAAGCCGCAGAAGGCGAGGATCCGCCACCGCAGCCGCGCCTTGTACTGGAGGAGCACCTCGCCCAGCAGCCAGAGCGCCACCAGGCCGAACGCGATGTAGAGGACCGTCCACCCCATGCCCCGCAGCCCCTCTCTACGGCCACCGCCGCGGGTCAGGGGCGGGTACGACCGGTCAGGACTGCAGGTGCAGTCCGAGATTCTCGTAGATCTCGAGCGTCGCGGTGGAGCTGTTGAGCGTGATGAAGTGCAGTCCGGGGACGCCCTCGTCCAGCAGGCGCGCGCAGAACTCCGTCGCGAACTCGATACCGATGGAGCGTACAGCGGCGGCGTCGTCCTTGACCGCGAGGATGCGTTCTTTCACATCGGCGGGGAAGGCGGCGTTGCTGAGCTGGGGCAGCCGGTCGAGGGTCTTCGCGGTCACGACGGGCATGACCTCGGGGATGATCGGGGTCTCGCAGCCCGCCTTCTCGACGCTGTCGCGGAGCCGCAGGTAGTTCTCCGGGTCGAAGAACATCTGGGTGACCGCGTAGTCGGCGCCGGCCCGGCACTTGTCGACGAAGTGCCGGATGTCGGTGTCCCAGTCCGTGGAGCGGGGGTGCATCTCGGGGAAGGCGGCGACGCCGACGCAGAAGTCGCCGGACTCCTTGATGAGCCGGACCAGGTCGGCGGCGTACCGGACGCCCTCGGGGTGCTCGACCCAGTCGCCCAGCGGGTCGCCCGGCGGGTCGCCGCGCAGCGCGAGCATGTTGCGGATGCCGGCGTCGGCGTACTGACCGAGGACGTTCCGCAGCTCGGCGACCGAGTGGTCGACGGCGGTGAGGTGGGCGACCGGGGTGAGGGTGGTGTCCGAGGCGATCTTCTGGGTGGCCTTGACGGTGCCGCCGCGGGTGGTTCCGCCGGCGCCGTAGGTCACGGAGACGAAGCTGGGGCCGACGGCCTCGACGCGGCGCATGGCGTTCCAGAGGACCTGCTCGCCCTTCGCCGTCCGGGGCGCGTAGAACTCGAAGGAGTACGACGTGCCGGAGGCGAGGATCTCGCGGACCGTGCGGGCGCGGTCCGTACGGACGGAAGCGGTTCCAAGGGCCATACGGGCAGGTTAGACGGGGTCCAGCGAGGCGCGGAAACCGCGTCCGAGGGGTGGACACCTTTTCGGACACCGGTACGGGACGGGCGCGGCGCCGGTACGGCGGGGGCGCCTGGTCGGCCCGCACGGGTGCCGCGCCGACCCGCACGCGTGCCGCGCCGGCCGCACGGCTCCGGCGCCGGGCCCGGTCGCCGTCGTCGCCGTCGTCGCCGTCAGGCGCCGGCCCGCTCCCGGACGCGCTTGGCGAGGGAGGCCGCGGCCGCGGCCGGGTCGTCGGCCTCGGTGATCGCGCGGACGACGACGATCCGGCGGGCGCCGGCGTCCAGCACCTCGTCCAGGTTGTCCGCGTCGATGCCGCCGATGGCGAACCAGGGGCGGTCCTGGGCGAGCCCGGCCGCGTACCGCACCAGACCGAGGCCGGGGGCGTACCGCCCGGGCTTGGTGGGGGTGGGCCAGCAGGGGCCGGTGCAGAAGTAGTCGACGCCGGGCTCGGCGGCGGCAGCGGCCACCTCGGACTCGGCGTGGCAGGAGCGGCCGATCAGCACCTCGTCGCCGAGGATGGCGCGGGCGGCGGGGACGGGGAGGTCGCCCTGGCCGAGGTGGAGGACGTCGGAGCCGATGGCGTGGGCGACGTCGGCCCGGTCGTTCACGGCGAGGAGCTTGCCGTGCCGGCGGCAGGCGTCGGCGAGGACGGCGAGGTGCTCCAGCTCCTCGGCGGCCTCCATGCCCTTGTCGCGGAGCTGGACGATGTCGACCCCGGAGGAGAGCACGGCGTCGAGGAAGGCGGGCAGGTCGCCCTGGCGCTTCCGGGCGTCGGTGCACAGGTAGAGCCGGGCGTCGGCGAGCCGCTCACGAGGCGTGGGCATGGTGGTTCCCCCCGTCGGGTGGTGCCGGTGCCGCGGCGCGGGCCGCGGCACCGGCGGTGGTGGTTCGGTGCGTCAGAGGGCGAGCGCCTGGGCGCGGCGCTTCACCTCCGTGCCGCGATTCTCGCCGAGGGCCTGCGCGGGGGTGCCGGGCAGGGTCGGGTCCGCGGTGAAGAGCCACTCCAGCATCTCCTCGTCGGAGAAGCCGTCGTCCCTCAGGAGCGTCAGGGTGCCGGCGAGGCCCTTGACCACCTTGTCGCCCTGGATGAAGGCGGCGGGCACCTGGAGCGCGTTGTTCTCCCCGCGGCGCACGGCGATCAGCTGACCCTCCTTCACCAGCTGCCGCACCCGCGTCACCTCGACGTCGAGCATCTCGGCGATGTCGGGGAGGTAGAGCCAGGCGGGGACGAGAGCATCGATGTTTGCGTCAATCTCGGTCACGGGACAAGCCTGCCATCCGGGACCGACAGCCGGTAGTCGGGCCCGCCGCGACGGCCTCCGTCCGGGTTGTCACCGGACCGCGGACTTCAGCGGGACGGCCGGGTCGGCGGCGCGTTCGGGGTCGACGGGGGTGCCGGCCTCGATGAGCTTGCGGCCCTGGGCGAGGTCACGGGGCCGGCCGACGGCGAGGAGCGCGACCGGTACGCCGTCGCGCAGCCAGAGCACCGACCAGGAGGCGCCGGACGCGTCCCCGCGCCGGACGAGGGCGTCGGCGCCGGCGTGGTGGCCGGCGTACTGGACGAAACGGCCGAACTGCTCGGACCAGAAGTACGGGACGGGGTCGTACGGGGCCGGCTCGGCGCCGTCGGCGCCGGTGATGCCGGCGGCGACCGTACGGGGGCCCTGGAGGGCGTTGTCCCAGTGGTGGACGAGGAGCCGCTCGCCGTACCGGGCGGAGGGGAAGGAGGCGCAGTCGCCGACCGCGTACACGTCGGGCAGGGAGGTGCGCAGCCGGTCGTCGGCGGTGACGGCGCCGCTCGGGTC
This sequence comes from Streptomyces sp. NRRL F-5727, assembly GCF_000719555.1. Lineage (GTDB taxonomy): Bacteria > Actinomycetota > Actinomycetes > Streptomycetales > Streptomycetaceae > Streptomyces. Next base: position 76,788 of record NZ_JOGX01000014.1, on the reverse strand, counting down.
GAGGGCGATGCCGGAGCCGGCGAGCCAGTCGGTGGCGGGGCGGGCGCCGATGCCGACGACGACGGCGTCGGCGGGCAGTTCGCGGCCGTCGGCGAGGACGACGGTGCCGGGCCGGACGGTGTCCACGCGCGCGTGGGTGAGGAGTTCGGCGCCGCTCTCGGCGTACCAGCCGGCCATGGCGGTGGTGACCTCGGCGGGCAGGGCGCCGGCGAGCGGCAGGGGGGCGGCCTCGACGACGGTGACGGCGCAGCCGGCCTCGCGGGCGGCGGTGGCGAACTCGGCGCCGATCCAGCCGGCGCCGACCACGACGACGGCACCGCCGCCGGCGAGGACGGGGCCGAGGCGGACGGCGTCGTCGAGGGTGCGCAGCAGGTGGACGCCGGGGACGCCCTCGGTGCCGGGGAGGGTGAGGGGGTGGGCGCCGGTGGCGAGGACGAGGACGTCGTACGGGAAGCGGCCGGCCTCGGTGACGAGCTCGTGGTCGGCGGGGCGCAGCCCGGTGACGTCGAGGCCGAGGCGGAGGTCGACGCCGAGGGACTCGAAGTCGACGTCGAAGGCGGAGTGCTCGGCCTTGCCGAGGAGGACGGCCTTGGAGAGCGGGGGCCGGTCGTAGGGCTGGTGGGGTTCGGCGCCGATGAGGGTGACGGGGCCCTCGAAGCCCTGTTCGCGCAGGGCGACGGCGGTCTGCACGCCCGCCATGCCCGCGCCGACGATCACGACGTGCCGCTGGGTCTGCTTCTGCTCGCTCACCCGTCCACCTTACGCACCTGACGATTCGTCAGAAAGAGAGGTCCCCTGTGGCGCTCCGCCGTCGGGGGCTAGGGTGGCGGGCACACACCACTCGCGGGAGCCCGGACGCACCGGGCTGAGAGGGAGGCTGGCCGGCCTCCGACCGTACGAACCTGATCCGGGTCATGCCGGCGAAGGGAGGGGCGGGAACGCCCATGCGTTCTTCCGACACCATCGACAGCGCCACCGACGTCCTCGTGGTCGGCGGCGGCATCATCGGCCTGGTCACGGCGTGGCGGGCGGCCCGGCGCGGGCTGAGCGTCGCGCTCGTCGACCCCGAGCCGGGCGGCGGGGCCGCGCGGGTCGCGGCCGGCATGCTCGCCGCCGTCACCGAACTGCACTACGGCGAGGAGACCCTCCTGGGGCTGAACCTCGCCTCCGCCGCCCGCTACCCCGCCTTCGTGGCGGAGCTGGAGGAGGCCACCGGCCTCGACGTCGGCTACCGCGCCTGCGGCACCCTCGCCGTCGCGCTCGACGCCGACGACCGGGCCCACCTGCGGGAACTCCACGCCCTCCAGACCCGCTGCGGACTGGCCTCGGAATGGCTGAGCGGCCGCGAGTGCCGCCGCCTGGAACCCATGCTGGCGCCCGGGGTGCGCGGCGGGCTCCGGGTGGACGGCGACCACCAGGTGGACCCGCGCCGGCTGGCCGCCGCGCTGCTCACCGCCTGCGAGCGGGCCGGGGTGGTCTTCCACCGGGCGCTCGCGGACCGGCTCACGGTGGTCCGCGACCGGGCCCGCGGGGTCGTCCTCGGCGACGGCACCGAGCTGTCCGCCGGGCAGACCGTGCTCGCCGCGGGCAGCCTCAGCGGCCGGCTCGCCGGCGTCCCCGAGGCGGTCCTGCCGCCGGTCCGCCCGGTGAAGGGCCAGGTCCTGCGGCTGCGGATCCCCGCCCCGTACGCCCCCTTCCTCTCCCGCACCGTCCGGGCCGTGGTCCGCGGCAGCCACGTCTACCTGGTGCCGCGCGAGAACGGCGAGCTGGTCGTCGGCGCCACCAGCGAGGAGCTGGGCTGGGACACCACGGTGACCGCCGGCGGGGTGTACGAGCTGCTCCGCGACGCCCACGAGCTGGTCCCCGGGCTGACCGAGCTGCCGCTCACCGAGACCCTGGCCGGGCTGCGCCCCGGCTCCCCCGACAACGCGCCGCTGCTCGGGCCGAGCGCCCTCCCGGGCCTCCAGCTGGCCACCGGCCACTACCGCAACGGGGTCCTCCTCACCCCCGTCACCGGCGACGTCATGGCGGAGGCGCTCGCCACGGGCGTCCTCCCCGAGGAGGCGCGTCCCTTCTCCCCCCGCCGTTTCCCCACCGCTCTCCCCGTACGTCAGGAGCAGCCCGCATGAACGTGTCCGTGAACGGCGAGCCGCGCGCGCTCGCCGCCCCCGTCTCCCTGGCCTCCCTGGTCGCCTCCCTCACCACCGCCCCCGCCGGGGTGGCCGCAGCCGTCAACGAGGCGGTGGTGCCGCGCGGCGAGTGGGCGACGACGCTGCTCGCCGACGGCGACCGGGTCGAGGTGCTGACCGCGGTGCAGGGGGGCTGAGCGCGATGTCCGACGACGTGTTCGTCCTCGGCGGTACGGAGTTCTCCTCCCGGCTCATCATGGGCACCGGCGGCGCCCCCAGCCTGGACGTCCTGGAGCGCTCCCTGGTGGCCAGCGGCACCGAGCTCACCACGGTCGCCATGCGCCGTCTCGACCCGACCGTGCAGGGCTCGGTCCTCTCCGTCCTGGACCGGCTCGGCATCCGCGTGCTGCCGAACACGGCCGGCTGCTTCACGGCGGGCGAGGCCGTCCTCACCGCCCGGCTGGCCCGGGAGGCCCTCGGCACGGAGTGGATCAAGCTGGAGGTGGTCGCGGACGAGCGGACCCTCCTCCCGGACGGCGTGGAGCTCCTGGACGCCGCCGAGACGCTGGTGGACGACGGCTTCACCGTCCTCCCGTACACCAACGACGATCCGGTGCTGGCCCGGAAGCTGGAGGACGTCGGCTGCGCGGCGATCATGCCGCTCGGCTCCCCCATCGGCTCGGGCCTCGGCATCCGCAACCCGCACAACTTCGAGCTGATCGTGGAGCGGGCCGGTGTCCCGGTGATCCTCGACGCCGGCGCGGGCACCGCCTCGGACGCGGCGCTCGCGATGGAGCTGGGGTGCGCGGCGGTGATGCTCGCCTCGGCGGTGACCCGCGCGCAGGAGCCGGTCCTGATGGCCTCGGCGATGCGGCACGCGGTGGAGGCGGGCCGGCTGGCCCACCGCGCCGGCCGGATCCCCCGCCGGCACTTCGCCGAGGCGTCCTCCCCCGTGGAGGGCCGCGCCCGGCTGGACCCGGAACGCCCCGCGTTCTGACCCCGGCCCGGGGCGGGAAGCGCGGGGTACGTCACAAGCGTGCTGCGGTCGGGGCCCGTGGGGCGGGGGGAGCGCGTACCGGCTCGTAGACTCGACGCCGTGGACACGACCCTTCAGGACCCCCTCGTCGGGCGGCTGCTCGACGGCCGCTACCGCGTCGACGCGCGCATCGCCGTCGGCGGGATGGCCACGGTCTACCGGGCCGTCGACACCCGCCTCGACCGCGTCCTCGCGCTCAAGGTGATGCACCCCGCGCTGGCGGCGGACGCCGTCTTCGTCGAGCGGTTCATCCGCGAGGCGAAGTCCGTCGCCCGCCTCGCGCACCCGAACGTGGTCGCCGTCTTCGACCAGGGCGCCGAGGGCGCGTACGTCTATCTGGCGATGGAGTACGTCTCCGGCTGCACCCTGCGCGACGTGCTCCGCGAGCGCGGCGCGCTCCAGCCCCGGGCCGCCCTGGACATCCTGGAGCCGGTGCTCGCCGCGCTCGGCGCCGCGCACCGGGCCGGGTTCGTGCACCGGGACATGAAGCCGGAGAACGTGCTGATAGGGGACGACGGCCGGGTCAAGGTCGCCGACTTCGGGCTGGTCCGCTCGGTCGGCTCCGCGACCGCGACCACCGGCGCGGTCCTCGGCACCGTCTCGTACCTCGCCCCCGAGCAGATCGAGCACGGCACCGCCGACACCCGCGCCGACGTCTACGCCTGCGGCGTCGTCCTGTACGAGATGCTGACGGGCGCCAAGCCGCACACCGGCGACACCCCCGCGCAGGTCCTCTACCGGCACCTCAACACCGACGTGCCGGCCCCGTCCGCCGCCGTCCCGGGGCTGGCGCTGGAGCTGGACGAGCTGGTCGCCGCCGCGACCGCGCGCACCCCCGACGTCCGCCCGCACGACGCGGTGGCGCTGCTCGCCCTGGTCCGGGAGGCGCGGGCCGCGCTCACCGACGCCCAGCTGGACGCGCTGCCGCCGCGGGCGCGGACCGAGCAGCGGGACACCGGCGAGGACCGCACCAGCGTGATCGCCCGTGCCGTCCCGGCGGCCGGGGCCGAGGCCGCCGACCCGCACCCGGTGCAGCACACCAGCCGTCTCGCCACCCCCGAGCCCCCGCCGGCCGGACCGCTCCGTCCCGCCCGGCGCCGTCCCGCGAACGGCCCGCTCCTGATCGTCGTCGGCGTCCTGCTCGCGCTGGGCCTCGGCGCCGGCGTCTGGTACATCAACGCCGGCCAGTTCACCCGGGTCCCCGCCGTCCTCGGCCAGACCGAGGAGGTCGCGGCCCAGCGGCTCGCCGACGCCGGCCTGGAGCTGGGCACGACGAAGCGCGCCTTCAGCGAGGTGTACGAGCGCGGCACCGTGATGGGCGTCGACCCGGCGCCCGGCGAGCGGGTCCGCAGCCACGCCACCGTCACCCTCACCCTCTCCCGGGGGCCGGAGATCGTGAAGGTGCCCAACCTGCGGAACAAGCCGCTCGACGAGGCCAAGCGGATCCTCACCGAGGAGGGCCTCGCGCCCGGCGTGGTCTCCAGCGAGTTCAGCACGACCGTCGCCCAGGGCGCGGTGATCGGCTCGGACCCGGAGCCGGGCACCGAGCGCGCCCCGGACTCGGCCGTCGCGCTGGTGGTCAGCAAGGGCGCCCCGGTCGACGTCCCGGACGTGACCGGCGAGACCGTCGCCGACGCCACCGCCCTCCTCCAGGAGGCGGGCCTCAAGGTGTCCGTCGCACCGGAGCGGGTCCACTCCCCCGAGGACGCCGGCGCGGTCGCCGCCCAGTCCCTCGCCGAGGGCAGCCGGGCCGCGAAGGGCGACGCGATCACCCTGACCGTCTCCAAGGGCCCGCGCCAGGTCGAGGTCCCGGACGTCGTCGGCATGACGGCCGACGAGGCCCGCGAGGAGCTGGAGGCCGCCGGCTTCGAGGTGAAGGTCGAGAAGAGCTTCCCCTTCCTCGGCGACGAGGTCACGGGCCAGTCCGTCGAGGGCGGCGAGACCGCCCCGGAGGGCTCCACCGTCGCCATCACCATCAAGGGAATCTGAGACACCCATGCGCAACCCCGTCGGCGGCCACGTCCCCGTGGCCGGCGGACTCGCCACGACCGGCCTCGGCTACGCCCGCGAGCTCGGCGCCGAGACCGTCCAGGTCTTCGTCGCCAACCCGCGCGGCTGGGCCACCCCCACCGGCAACCCCGCCCAGGACGAACGGTTCCGCGAGGAGTGCGCGGCGGAGTCCCTGTCGGCCTGGGTGCACGCCCCGTACCTCATCAACTTCGGCTCCCACACCGAGGCCACCGTCGAGAAGTCGGTGGAGTCGCTGCGCCACTCGCTGCGGCGCGGCCGGGAGATCGGCGCCCGGGGCGTGGTCGTCCACACCGGCTCGGCGACCGGCGGCCGCCCCCGCGAGGAGGCGCTGGCGCAGGTACGGGAGCGGATGCGGCCGCTGCTCGACGAGCTGACCCACGAGGACGACCCGTACCTGCTCCTGGAGTCCACGGCCGGCCAGGGCTTCTCGCTCTGCTCCCGCGCCGAGGACTTCGGCCCGTACTTCGACGCGCTCGACCACCACCCCAGGCTGGGGATCTGCCTCGACACCTGCCACGTCTTCGCGGCCGGCCACGACCTCGCGGAGCCGGGCGGGGCGGTACGGACGCTGGACGAGCTGGTCGCCACGGTCGGCGAGGGCCGGCTGCGGCTGATCCACGCCAACGACTCCAAGGACGTGGTCGGCGCGCACAAGGACCGGCACGCCAACATCGGTGTCGGCCACATCGGCGAGGAGGCGTTCCGGCAGCTGCTGCGCCATCCGGCCACCGACGGCGTCCCGCTGGTCATCGAGACGCCGGGCGGCAAGGAGGGTCACGTCGCCGACATCGAGCTGCTCAAGAAGCTCCGCGCCTGATCCGGGACCGACCCGCTGCTGACCGCTCTCGATTGAGCAGTACCCCAAGGGGGTATGCGGCCCTCATGGAGCACGCAGCGCACGACCACCACGCGAGCCACGCGGACCACGCCGACCACACGGGCCACGCCGGTCACGGCGCGGGGACGGCGTCCTGGGGCATGGCCGCGAAGGCCACCCTGCACTGCCTCACCGGCTGCGCCGTCGGCGAGGTCCTCGGCATGATCATCGGCACCGCGCTCGGCTGGGGCAACGCGCCGACCATGGCCCTCGCGATCGTCCTGGCGTTCCTCTTCGGCTACTCGCTCACCCTGTGGGCCGTGAAGCGGGCGGGGCTGACCCTGAAGGCGGCCGTCGGCGTCGCGCTCGCCGCCGACACGATCTCCATCACCGTGATGGAGATCGTCGACAACGCCGTCCTGCTGGTGGTGCCGGGCGCCATGGACGCGCATCTGTCGGACGCGCTCTTCTGGGGTGCCCTCGCCTTCGCGTTCCTCGTCGCCTTCCTGGTCACCACGCCGGTGAACAAGTGGATGATCGGACGCGGCAAGGGCCATGCGGTGGTGCACCGGTACCACCACTGAACAGAGCCGTACGCGACGACCCCGGGGGTCACAGCTCCGGGCCGTCGCCCGGCCCCTCCTGGTACGAGTAGCGCTGCTCGGTCCAGGGGTCGCCGACGTTGTGGTAGCCGCGCTCCTCCCAGAAGCCCCGGCGGTCGGCCGTCATGTACTCGACGCCGCGGACCCACTTCGGGCCCTTCCAGGCGTACAGGTGCGGCACGACGAGCCGCAGCGGGAAGCCGTGCTCGGCGGTGAGCAGCTCGCCGTCCTTGTGGGTGGCGAAGATCGTGCGCTCGTCGGCGAAGTCCGAGAGCCGCATGTTGGCGCTGTAGCCGTACTCGGCCCAGACCATCACGTGCGTGACGTGCGGCGCCGGCGGCGCGAGCTCCAGGACCGTCCGGGCGGTGACGCCGCCCCATTCGGCGCCGAGCATGCTGAACTTCGTCACGCAGTGCAGATCGGCCACCACCGTGGAGAACGGCAGGGCCGAGAACTCCTCGTGGTTCCAGCAGCGCTTCTCGCCGTCGGCGGTCGCGCCGAAGACCCGGAACTCCCAGCGCTCGGGCTTGAACTTCGGCACCGGCCCGTAGTGGGTCACCGGCCAGCCACGCTGGAGCCGCTGCCCCGGCGGCAGCTCGGGCGAAATGTCCGGCATCCCCGCTTCCCGGTGTACTCCGCTGTCCGGCTGACCCATGTCATCCATGGTGACAGACCGCGAGGGGTGGTCATGACCAGCCACCCACCCGGACGCACCCATTCGGGCAACTCCTACTAAGCCTGCACTTACTGGACGCCCCCCATTCGGAGTGCGAGGATGCGGCCATCCTGCCCTGTGAGGGGCCGGACACACCCCGTGATGGAAGGAACCTTGAGCGATGCAGGGCGACCCCGAGGTCCTGGAGTTTCTGAACGAGCAGCTGACCGGCGAGCTGACGGCCATCAACCAGTACTGGCTGCACTACCGCATCCAGGACAACAAGGGCTGGACGAAGCTCGCGAAGTACACCCGCGAAGAGTCCATCGACGAGATGAAGCACGCGGACAAGCTGACCGAGCGCATCCTCATGCTCGACGGCCTGCCCAACTACCAGCGGCTCTTCCACGTGCGCGTCGGCCAGACCGTCACCGAGATGTTCCAGGCGGACCGCCAGGTCGAGGTGGAGGCCATCGACCGCCTCAAGCGGGGCATCGAGGTCATGCGCGCCAAGGGCGACATCACCTCGGCCAACCTCTTCGAGGAGATCCTCGCGGACGAGGAGCACCACATCGACTACCTGGACACCCAGCTGGAGCTGATCGAGTCGCTGGGCGAGGCGCTCTACCTCTCGACGCTCATCGAGCAGCCGAGCTGACCGGGGTCAGGCGGCCTCTGACAGGTCGGTGACCTCGGCCGTCAGGGCGGGCATGCCCTGGTCCAGGAGCTCACGGCGCGGGCAGTTCCCCCGCCCGAGGAGGGCCTGGATGCGCCGCACGCACGAACCGCAGTCCGTGCCCGCCTTGCTGGCGGAGGCGATCTGGCGGGGCGTGCAGGCGCCGGCCTCCGCGTGCTCCTTGACCTGCTTCTCCGTGACACCGAAGCATGAGCAGACGTACACGCGGTTCACCTCCCGCCGAGATCGATTAGGCTAACCTAACCTTACCCGGCGGGTGAGGGGCGCAAAAGCCTTCGATACGACGATGGGGCGCGGATCACAAGGATCCGCGCCCCATCGCTGTAGGAAGCTACTTACTGATCGCGGTACATCTCGGCGACGAGGAACGCGAGGTCGAGCGACTGGCTCCGGTTGAGGCGCGGGTCGCAGGCCGTCTCGTAGCGCTGGTGCAGGTCGTCGACGAAGATCTCGTCGCCGCCGCCCACGCACTCGGTGACGTCGTCACCGGTGAGCTCGACGTGGATGCCGCCCGGGTGGGTGCCCAGCGCCTTGTGGACCTCGAAGAAGCCCTTGACCTCGTCGAGCACGTCGTCGAAGCGGCGGGTCTTGTGGCCCGAGGCCGCCTCGAAGGTGTTGCCGTGCATCGGGTCGGTCACCCAGGCGACGGTGGCGCCCGAGGCGGTGACCTTCTCGACCAGCTCCGGAAGCCTGTCCCGGACCTTGTCGGCGCCCATGCGGACGATGAAGGTCAGCCGGCCCGGCTCGCGGTCCGGGTCGAGGCGCTCGATGTACTGCAGCGCCTCCTCCGCGGTGGTCGTCGGGCCCAGCTTGATGCCGATCGGGTTCGCGATCCGCGCGGCGAACTCGATGTGCGCGTGGTCCAGCTGGCGGGTGCGCTCACCGATCCAGACCATGTGGCCGGAGGTGTCGTACAGCTTGCCGGTGCGCGAGTCCGTACGGGTCAGGGCGCCCTCGTAGTCGAGCAGCAGCGCCTCGTGCGAGGCGTAGAACTCGACGGCCTTGAACTCCGCCGGGTCGGTGCCGCACGCCTTCATGAAGTTCAGCGCGTTGTCGATCTCGCGGGCGAGCGCCTCGTAGCGCTGGCCGGACGGGGACGACTTCACGAAGTCCTGGTTCCAGGCGTGCACCTGGCGCAGGTCGGCGTAGCCACCGGTGGTGAAGGCGCGGACCAGGTTGAGCGTGGAGGCGGAGGCGTGGTACATCCGCTTCAGGCGCTCCGGGTCCGGGACGCGGGCCTTCTCGTTGAAGTCGAAGCCGTTGACGGAGTCGCCCCGGTAGGTGGGGAGCGTCACGCCGTCACGGGTCTCGGTGCCCTTGGAGCGGGGCTTGGAGTACTGCCCGGCGATGCGGCCCACCTTCACGACGGGCACGGACGCCGCGTACGTCAGGACGGCGCTCATCTGGAGCAGCGTCTTCAGCTTGGCCCGGATGTGGTCGGCCGACACCGCGTCGAACGCCTCGGCGCAGTCGCCGCCCTGGAGCAGGAACGCCTCGCCACGGGCGACGGCTCCCATCCGGGCGCGCAGCTGGTCGCACTCGCCGGCGAAGACGAGCGGAGGATACGACTCGAGGTCCGCGATCACATCGCGCAGAGCCTCGGCATCGGGGTACTCGGGCTGCTGCGCCGCGGGCAGGTCTCGCCAGGTCGCCTTGGCGACGGCGTGGGATTCAGCGTTCACGGTCACGCGGACAACACTACGGGGTTCTTCGTCCTGTCCTGTCCCCTGCCCAGTGACTGAGACGCGCGCCCGTAATGTCCGGGCGCGATCTTCACGCCATCGAGTGGTGTTACCCTCACCCGCGTTTAGCAAACGAGCAAAACCTTCCTCCCAAATACATAGCTGACGACACAGGGGTGGGCGTGACCCAGAGGCACCGCAGGGATCGCAAGAAGAAACGACTCTTGTACGGAGCGGCGGCCGCGGTCGTCGCCACGGCCACGATCGGCACCATCGCGGTCGCCTCGCCGGGCCTCCTCGGCACGGCCGACGACCCGAAGCCCGGCTCCAACGCCACCCTCCAGGAACAGTTCGCGTCGGCGGCGGCGGAGTTCGACGTGCCGCAGAGCGTGCTGATGGCGGTGTCGTACCGCCAGACGCGGTGGGAGTCCCACGACGGGCAGCCGAGCGTCACCGGTGACTACAACGTCATGGGCCTGACGAAGGTCGACCCCGAGGACCTGGAGCAGAACACGGACGAGCAGCTGCTCGATCTGATGAATCGTTCCGGCGACCCGGCGATCGAGAAGAAGTTCGACGGGAAGAAGGCGCTGGAGACGCTCCGCAAGGAGACCGTCGACACCGACGACCCGCGGCTGCACACCCTGGACAAGGCCGCCGAGCTGATCGACAGCTCCACCGAGTCCGTCCAGAACGACACCGCCGCCTCCATCCGCGCCGGTGCCGCCCTCCTCGCCGACTACCAGAAGCAGGCCGGCGCGGAGCTGTCGGAGGAGCCGGGCGCCTGGTACCCGGCCGTCGCCCGCTTCAGCCAGTCCGAGGACCGCAAGGGCGCCGACCTGTTCGCCAAGCGTGTCTTCGAGTCGATCAAGACCGGTGAGAGCGCCCTGACGGCCGACGGCGAGCAGGTCGTCCTGCCGGCCGACCCGGACGTCGAGCCGGTGAAGCCCGCGAACGTCCCGCTGGCCGCGAGCTTCGCCGCGACCACCGCGGCGGTCGAGTGCCCGGCCGGTCTGGCGTGCGTCTACGACTCCGCCGCGTACGCGAAGGACCTCGGCAACTACAACATCGCCGACCGGGGCTCCAACGGCTACAACATCAACCAGATCGTGATCCACGACGTCGAGGGCACCCACGACGGCGCGGTCAGCGTCTTCAAGAACGCCAACAGCTGGGCGAGCGCGCACTACGTCGTGCGCAACGACGGTCGCGTGACCCAGATGGTCGAGACCAAGAACGAGGCGTTCCACGCGGGCAACAAGACCGTGAACATGCACTCGATCGGTATCGAGCAGGAGGGATACGCGATCAAGGGCGGCGGCGGCTGGTACAAGGAGCCGCAGTACGAGTCCACCGCCGCGCTGGTGAAGTACCTGGCGACCAAGTTCTCCGTGCCGCTCGACCGCGAGCACGTCATCGGCCACGACGACGTGCCGAGCATCCTGGACTCCAAGATCCAGGACCACTGGGACCCGGGCCCGTTCTGGGACTGGAACCTCTTCATGGGCAAGGCGGGCGCGCCGACCGGCGCCGGCAACGCGGGCGGCCTGCTCCAGGCCGGCCAGCTGGTCCGGATCGTGCCGCCGTTCACCTCGGCCAACCAGCCGACGCTCACGTACTACGACGACGTCGCCGGGACGAACAAGACGGCCGCCCCGCAGCCCGCGAACTTCGTCTACCTCTACTCGGAGCCCGTGGCCGACCCGGCCTACGCCCTCAAGGACCCGTACTTCACGGCGCTCTGGTCGCAGGGCTCGAACTGGGCCAACAAGGTCACGGCGGGCAGCGTGCACGTCGTCGCCGAGTCCCGCAGCAACTGGACCGCCATCTGGTTCGGCGGCAAGAAGGCGTGGTTCTACAACCCGGGCGGCCAGTTCACCTCGCTGGTCGGCGTGAAGACCGCGGTCACCGCCAAGGACGGCGCCACGTCGATCCCGGTCTACGGCCGCGCCTACCCCGAGGACTCCGCGTACACCGGCACCGGCGTCTCGGTCCAGGCCAACAACAACGCCTCGCTGACGAAGTACAGCCTCCCCGCGGGCCAGCAGTACGTGAAGGTCGGCCCCGCCGTTCCCGGTGACTACTTCTCCAGCACCTACAACGCCGTGGGCACCCGGGTCGTGGGCAAGACGAACCTGTTCGTCCCGATCCGGTTCAACCACCGCCTCGGCTGGGTGAAGGCCGCCGACATCAAGGAGGTCACCACCAAGGCGGCCGTCCCGACCACCGACCGCTACAACGTCATCGCCCGCGACAAGTCCGGCGTCCTCTGGCAGTACCAGGGCACCGGGTCCGGGACCGCGCCGTTCCTGACCCGCTACCGGGTCGGCGACGGGTGGGGCGTGTACAACGCGATCACGCCGATGACCGCGCTGCGGGCCGACGGGACCGGGGACATCGTCGCCCGGGACAAGGACGGCGTGCTCTGGTACTACAAGGCCACCGGCAACCCGTCCAAGCCCTTCGCCACCCGTCTGAAGGTCGGCGGCGGCTGGGGCGTCTACAACAAGCTCCTCGGCGCCCGGGACATGAACGCGGACGGCCGGCCGGACCTGATCGCCCGGGACGCCTCCGGCGTGCTGTGGCTGTACACGAACACCGGCGCCACCCCGAACCCCTTCGCGACCCGCGTGAAGGTCGGCGGCGGCTGGAACGTCTACAACGAGCTGATCAGCACCGGCGACATGACCGGTGACGGCAGGCCCGACCTGATCGCCCGCGACACGGCCGGCTACCTGTGGCTGTACAAGAACACGGGCGGCTCGCCGAACCCGTACGCCACCCGGGCCAAGGTCGGCGGCGGCTGGGGCGTCTACAACGTCATGGTCGGCCCGAGCGACCTCGACAAGGACGGCAAGCCCGACCTGATCGCCCGCGACGGCTCCGGCAACCTGTGGTTCTACAAGAACACCAACGGCTACCCGAACCCGTACGCCCCGCGCGTCTCGGTCGGCGGTGGCTGGGGGATCTACGACCTGATCGTCTGATCTCCGATCGCGTCACCCGCATCCCTTCGGGGCTCGTTCCGCGCCGTTCACGGCCTGGAACGGGCCCCGTTCCCGTCCCGCCCTGGGTTACAGTGCTCGCATGTACGCGCTTCCGACCCAGAACTGGTGGTGGACCGTCCCTCCGGCGGCCCACTGACTGCGCGTACTCCGAAGACCACGCGAAGGCCGCCCGAGGGGCGGCCTTTCTCGTACCTCCGAGGCCGTTCCTCTCCGTACTCCGACCGGAAGGAACCCACAGCCATGGACTTCGACCTCTCCCGTCTCCTCGACGACTCCGCACCGCCCTTCGCCCTGCTGCGCCGCCGCACCCCCGGCCGTGACCACGACACCGTCGAGGTGCTGGTCGGCGCCGTCCACGAGGCGGAGCGGCTGGCCGAGCTGCCCGTGGGCGAGCGGCCGGCGCTCGCGCTGGTGCCGTTCCGGCAGATCCGGGAGCGGGGCTTCGACGTGCGGGACGACGGCACCCCGCTCTCCGTGCTGGTCGCGGAGGAGACGTACGAGCTGCCGCTCGGCGAGGTGCTCGACGCGCTGCCCGCCCACCGGGTCGAGGTCACCGGCGGGGCCTTCGACGTCTCCGACGAGGAGTACGCCGGGATCGTGCGGCGGGTGATCGAGGACGAGATCGGCGCCGGCGAGGGCGCCAACTTCGTCATCCGGCGGACCTTCACCGGCGAGATCCCCGGCTTCGGGCGGGCCGACGCGCTGGCCCTCTTCCGGCGGCTGCTGGCGGGCGAGCGGGGCGCGTACTGGACCTTCGTCGTGCACACCGGGGAGCGGTGCCTGGTCGGGGCCAGCCCGGAGGTGCACGTGCGGATGTCGGGTGGCACGGTCGTCATGAACCCGATCAGCGGCACGTACCGGTACCCGGACGGGGGCGCGCCCACCGCCGAGGGGCTGCTCGGCTTCCTCGCCGACCGCAAGGAGACCGAGGAGCTCTCCATGGTGGTCGACGAGGAGCTGAAGATGATGTGCACGGTCGGGGACAGGGGCGGGGTGGTGATCGGGCCGCGGCTGAAGGAGATGGCGCATCTCGCGCACACCGAGTACGAGCTGCGCGGGCGGTCCTCGCTGGACGTGCGGGAGGTGCTGCGCGAGACGATGTTCGCGGCGACCGTGACGGGGTCCCCGGTGCAGAACGCCTGCCGGGTGATCGAGCGGTACGAGCCCCTCGGGGCGGACGGGGTCGGGCGCGGCTACTACGCGGGAGCGCTCGCGCTGCTCGGCACGGACGAGAACGGGGCGCAGACGCTGGACTCCCCCATCCTCATCCGGACCGCCGACATCGCCGCCGACGGGCGGCTGCGGGTGCCGGTGGGGGCGACCCTGGTGCGGCACTCGGACCCGGCCGGCGAGGTCGCGGAGACCCACGCGAAGGCGGCGGCGGTGCTGGCGGCGCTCGGGGTGCGGGACGGACGCCCGGCGGACGACTCCCCCGCCCGGCCGCGGCTGGCGGACGATCCGCGGGTGCGGGCCGCGCTGGACGCCCGGCGGGCGGACCTGGCGCCGTTCTGGCTGCGGATGCAGTCCCGGTCGGCGGAGCTGACGGGCCATGCGCTGGTGGTCGACGCCGAGGACACCTTCACCGCGATGCTGGCGCACCTGCTGCGCTCCTCGGGCCTGGAGGTGTCGGTGCTGCGGTACGACGAGCCGGGGCTGCGGGAGCTGGCGCTGGCGCACGAGGGGCCGGTGGTGCTGGGCCCCGGGCCGGGCGATCCGACGGACGCGGCCGACCCGAAGATGCGGTTCCTGCGCGGGCTCACCGCCGAGCTGCTGCGCGGCCACCGGCACGGCCTGCTCGGCGTGTGCCTCGGGCACGAGCTGATCGCGGCGGAGCTGGGCCTGGACATCGTCCGCAAGCGGGTCCCGTTCCAGGGCGCCCAGGTCCGGATCGACCTGTTCGGGCAGGAGCGGACGGTCGGCTTCTACAACAGCTTCACGGCGCGCTGCGACGAGCGGGAGGCGACGGAGCTGGCGCTGCACCGGATCGAGGTGAGCCGGGACGCGGAGACGGACGAGGTGCACGCGCTGCGCGGCGCCGGGTTCGCCGGCGTCCAGTTCCACCCGGAGTCGGTGCTGACGCTGGAGGGCGCGGCGGTGACGGCCTCGCTGCTGGCGGGGGTGCTGGTGTAGGCGTGTCCTACGCGGCGGCCCGCGGGACCAGGACGTTCTCGCCGCGCCGGCCGGCGGTGTAGTCGAGGACGTTCTGGACCGTGGTGTCGATGATCTGGCCGACCGCGTCCTCGGTGTAGTACGCCTGGTGGCTCGTCACCACCACGTGGGGGAAGGTCACCAGGCGGGCCAGGGTGTCGTCCTCGACGCCCGCGAGGGACTTGTCGAGGAAGAAGAGGCCGGCCTCGGCCTCGTAGACGTCGAGGCCGACGCCGGCGAAGCGGCCGGCGCGGAGTTCGGCGACGAGGGCGTCGGTGTCGACCAGGCCGCCGCGGCTGGAGTTGACCAGGACCGCGTCGTCCTTCATGGCCTTGAGGGCGGCGGCGTCGAGGAGGTGGTGGGTGGCGGGCAGCAGCGGCACGTGGAGGCTGACGAGGTCGGCCTCGGCGAGCAGCCGGTCCTTGTCCACGTACTCCATGCCCAGTTCGAGGCAGGCCGGGTTCTCGGCGACGTCCCAGCCGAGGAGCCGCATGCCGAAGCCGTGGGCGATCCGGGCGAACGCCTCGCCGATCTTGCCGGTGCCGAGGACGCCGGCGGTGCGGCCGTGCATGTCGCGGCCCATCAGGCCGTCGAGGCGGAAGTCGAAGTCCCGGGTGCGGTTGGAGGCGCGGACGATCCGCCGGTTGACGGCCATGGCGAGCGTCCAGGCGAACTCGGCGACGGAGTACGGCGAGTAGTACGAGACCCGGGCGACGGTGAGGCCGAGGCGCTCGGCGACCTCCAGGTCGATGTTGTTGAAGCCGGTGGAGCGCTGGGCGATCATCTGGGTGCCGCCGGCCGCGAGGGTCTGCAGGACCCGGTGGTCGAGGATGGCGTTGACGCTGGTGGAGATGATCTCGTAGCCGGCCGCGATGGGGGCGGTGTCCTCGTTGAGGAAGACGTCGAGGCAGCGGACGTCGTGGTGGCCGGCGAAGGCCCTCTCGATCATCGGCTTCTCGTCCGCCTGCACGCCGAACGCCAGGATCTCCACGCCAGTCCTCCCGCCACAGAGCCGCCAAAGAGCCGCATACGCGCCCGAATATACGGCTCCGTCCCCGCGTCCGCCCGGCGCCCGGGCCGGTCGGCCGTCCCGGTCAGCCCTCGTCGAGGCCGCGCTCGATCGCGTACCGGACGAGCTCGACGCGGTTGTGCAGCTGCAGCTTGCCCAGGGTGTTCTGGACGTGGTTCTGCACGGTCCGGTGCGAGATGACCAGCCGCTCGGCGATCTGCTTGTAGCTGAGGCCCTTGGCGACGAGCCGCAGCACCTCGGTCTCGCGGTCGGTGAGGCGCGGCGCCTCGGGCTCCCCGGCGCCGGCGGCGGGGGCGGGCTCGGAGGCGAGGCGGCGGTACTCGCCGAGGACCAGGCCGGCCAGGCCCGGGGTGAAGACGGGGTCGCCGGCGGCGGTGCGGCGGACCGCGTCGATCAGCTCCTCGGTGCTGGCCGACTTCAGCAGGTAGCCGGTGGCGCCGGACTTCACGGCCTCCAGGACGTCGGCGTGCTCGCCGCTCGCGGAGAGGACCAGGACCCGCAGCCCCGGCAGGGTGCCGACGAGTTCCTTGCAGACCTGGACGCCCGGCTTGGCCGGCAGGTTCAGGTCCAGGACGAGGACGTCGGGGGTGGCGGCCGGGGCGCGGCGGACGGCCTGCTCGCCGTCGCCGGCGGTGGCGGTCACGTCGAAGCCGGCCTCGGCCAGGTCGCGGGCGACGGCGTCCCGCCACATGGGGTGGTCGTCGACGACCATCACCCTGATCGGCCGCTCCGCCTGGTTGTGGACCTCGTTCACTGCTCTCCTGCCTTCCCCCGTGCGCCCCGCGCCGGTCGCGGGACCTTCAGTTCGACTTCGGTGCCCTGGCCGGGGACCGAGACCAGCTCGGCCGTGCCGCCCAGGTCGCGCAGGCGCCCCCGGATGGAGAGCGCGACGCCCATCCGCCCCTCGCCCTCCGCCTCGGAGAGCCGCCCCTCCGGGATGCCGGGCCCGTCGTCCCGGACGGTGACGATGACCTCGTCGTCCCAGTCCTCGACCAGGATCCACGCGCGCGCGTCCGCGCCCGCGTGCACCCGCACATTGTCCAGGGCGGCGCCGACGGCGGCGGCCAGTTCGCGGGCGGCCGCGGCGGGCAGCGGGACGGGCACCCCGGGGTCGGAGAGGGTGACCCGGGCGCCGGCCCGCGGGGCGAGCAGGGTGCGCAGGTCGACGGGGGTGCCGTCGTCGGGCTCGTCGTCGACCTCGACGACCCGGACCACCGCCCCCTCGGACTCGTCCTCGGAGACGTGGCTGGTACGGGTGAGGCCGCCGGCGACCAGGGTGCGCAGGGCGACCTCCTGCTCGCCGGCCATCCGGCCCAGCTCGGCGGCCTCCCCGCCGAGCGCGGTGCCGCGCCGCTGCACCATGGCGAGGACCTGGAGGACGCTGTCGTGGATGTCGCGGGCGAGCCGCTCCCGCTCCCGGGTGGCGGCCTCGATCTCCAGGGCGCGGGCGAGGGTGCGCTCGGAGGCGCGGGCGACCTCGACGACGTATCCGATGGCGATGGAGGCCACCCAGACCAGGATCACGTTGTGGACGGTGTCCCGGCTGGGGTGGCCGCGCTCGATGATGTTGGCGACGGCGACGAGGGAGGAGGCGAGGCCGGCCCAGCGCCAGCCGCCCTTGATGGCGTAGGCGAGGACCGAGCCCGCGGTCCATATCGTCGGCAGCGTGGGCCCGTCGACGGACTGGGCGTGGGCGTCGGCGAGCGGGGTGAGGAGGATGCCGGTGAGGGCGAGGGTCAGGTCGGCGACGAGGAACCGCTTGGTGCAGCTGGCCGCGTTCGCCACCCTGGGGAGGGTGACGAGGGTCCAGACGCAGAGCACCGCCAGATAGCCGACGGCGATCCAGGGCCGTTCGTAGTCGTCCCGGGCGGCGGCGAAGACCAGCACCGCGTAGACCATCGTCAGGACGCGGTAGCCGGTGAGCGCCCGCCACAGCGGCTGCTCGACCGACATGCGCACGACACGCTCGCGCTTGGCCATCTCCCCCACCCCCCCGGAAAGCCCTCGTCGGGCTTACGCGCCGGACTCTTCCCGAGCGGCGATCTCGGCCTTGACGGCCTCCTTGGCCGCCTTCTCCGCCTCCGCGATCTGCCGCTTCGCGGCGGTCGCGTAGATGTCCACGTACTCCTGGCCGGAGAGCTTCATGATCTCGTACATGACCTCGTCGGTCACCGAGCGCAGGATGAAGCGGTCGCCGTCCATGCCCTGGTAGCGGGAGAAGTCCAGCGGCTTGCCGATCCGGATCCCGGGGCGCATCAGCTTCGGGACGACCTTGCCGGGCGGCTGGATCTTCTCGGTGTCGATCATGGCGACCGGGATCACCGGGGCGCCGGTGGCCAGCGCCACCCGGGCGAGGCCGCCGGGCTTGCCGCGGTAGAGGCGGCCGTCGGGCGAGCGGGTGCCCTCGGGGTAGATGCCGAAGAGGCCGCCGCCCTCGATGACCTCGATGCCGGCCTTGATGGCCGCCTCGCCGGCGCCGCGGGCGCCCGAGCGGTCCACCGGGAGCTGGCCGACGCCCTTGAAGAAGGCGGCGGTCAGCCGGCCCTTCACGCCGGGCGTGGTGAAGTACTCCGCCTTGGCGATGAAGGTGACCTTGCGGTCGAGCACGGCCGGCAGGAAGAAGGAGTCCGAGAAGGACAGGTGGTTGCTCGCGAGGATCGCGGGACCCTCGGCGGGAACGTTCTCCAAGCCCTCCACCCAGGGCCGGAAGGCCAGCTTCAGGGAGCCTCCGATGGAGAACTTCATCGCGCCGTAGATCAACTCGCCATGCCTTCCGTGTGCCGTCGTGACGACTTTATCCCGTACCGGCGGGCCGCCCCCGCTGCGGCCCTGGTCGGGTGTCGGTCCGGTCGCGTACCGTGAAGGTCCTTCCCCCACCGCCGTACGACTCCGGCGCCCCCGACGCGCCGGAGCCGCAACCGAACAGGAGACCCCGGTGCCGGTCCTTCCCGGAGCCGAGCCGTACCGCCATGAGGGCGGAGAGGTCGGCGTCCTTCTCTGTCACGGATTCACCGGTTCCCCGCAGTCGATGCGCCCGTGGGCCGAGTACCTCGCGGACCGCGGCCTGACGGTGTCGGTGCCCCTGCTGCCCGGCCACGGCACCCGCTGGCAGGACATGCAGCTCACCACCTGGCACGACTGGTACGCGGAGGTGGACCGGGCGCTGCGCGAGCTGACCGCCCGCTGCTCCACCGTCTTCGTCTTCGGGCTCTCGATGGGCGGGGCGCTGACGCTGCGGCTCGCCGCGAAGCACGGCGACGCGGTCCGCGGCATCGTCCTCGTCAACCCGGGGAACAAGGTGCACGGCCTCGCCGCGCAGGCGCTGCCGGTCGTGCGGCACCTCGTCCCGACGACGAAGGGCGTCGCCAACGACATCGCGAAGGAGGGCATGACCGAGGTCGGGTACACCCGGGTGCCGCTGCACGCCGCGCACTCGCTGCGGCAGTTCTTCCGGCTGGTCGACGGCGAGCTGCCGCAGGTCACCCAGCCGCTGCTGCTGCTGCGCAGCCCGCAGGACCACGTGGTGCCGCCGGCCGACTCGGCCCGGGTGCTCAGCCGGGTCTCCTCCACCGACGTGAAGGAGGTCCTGCTGGAACAGAGCTACCACGTGGCGACGTTGGACCATGACGCGGAGAGGATCTTCGAGGAGAGTCTGGCGTTCGTCGAGCGTCTCGCCCCGGGACTCGTGGGCGGGAAGGGGAGCAGGAGCGGTGGCTGACCAGCAGGACGGTGGCGAGCGGGAGCCGCAGCCCATCGACGAGGAGGCGGCGTGGGCCGCGATCGTCGCCGGGTACGGCGAGGAGCCCGTGGACCCGCCGGGGACGCGGCCGTTCCGGCCGATCGAGAACCTGAGGCTGCCGGAGCCGGAGGAGCTGGAGGCCCGTGAGGCCCGGGCGGCCTCGGGCAGCGACGTGCCGAAGCCGGACAAGCCGAAGCGGGAGACGCCGTCGCCGCTCGCGCCGGAGCCGGAGCCGGGCCCCGACTCGGGCGACGAGGGCGACGAGAAGCCGGCCCTCGGCAGCTCGGTCGTCTTCGCGCCCGGGGTGCGGCCGGGCGGGCCGCGCGACTACAGCCTGGCGGAGCCGGAGTCCGGGGGCGCCTCGGACGAGGGGCACTTCGTCCCGCCGGAGCCGCCGCCGCTGCCGGAGGCGGACACCACCACCAAGTTCGCCTGGCTCGCGGTGGTCGGCGGCCCCGTCCTGATGCTGGTCGCCGTCCTCCTCCAGTGGGACATGACCTGGTGGCTCACCACCCTCTGCATCGGCGGCTTCCTGGGCGGTTTCGTGACCCTGGTGGCCCGTATGAAGGGCGACGACGAGGACGACGACGGCTACGACGACCCGGGCCGCGGCGCGGTGGTCTGATCCTCCCGCGCCGCTCGGCGCCGGGCGCATCCCGGGCTTCGGCGGCCCGTGGTCAGGCCGGGGCCGGGAGCCGGACCGCCGCCAGCACCGGCAGGTGATCGGTGGCGGCGGTCAGGTCGGCGGGGTCGAGGGCGGTGGGGACGCCGCAGCCGAGGAACTCGACGCCGTCCGTCGCCAGGACGGCGTCGACGCGGCTGCGCGGGGCGGTGGCCGGGAAGGTGGGGCCGGTGCCCAGGGGGCGGGTCTCCCAGCCGTCGCGGAGCGTCCGGGTGAGCCGGGTGAAGGCCGGGCCGCCGGGGCGCTCGTTGAGGTCGCCGGCGACGATCGTGTACGGGGTGTCCAGCGCGGCGACCCGGTCGAGGACCAGCCCGGCCTGGGCGTACCGCTCGTCCTCGCGCAGGCTCAGATGGCAGCTGACCAGGCCCAGCCGGACCGCGCCGAAGCGGACGACGGCGGTGGCGAGGCCGCGCCGGTGCAGGCCGGGGGTGAGCGGCAGGAGCACGTCCTCGGTCCGCTCGACGGTGGCCCGCAGCGAGCAGAGCAGCAGCGGCCCCGCGGCGGTGGCCCCGCCGGAGAGCATGACCAGTTCGCTCTTGGCGGCGAGCCGGGCCGCATGCTTGCGCCAGCGGAAGAAGCGCGGCGCCTCCTGGACGAGGACGACGTCGGGCGCGCAGGCCCGGATCACCCGGGCGAGGGCGTCCTCGTCGTCGCGCATCGAGCGGATGTTGTAGCTGAGGATCCGGACCACGGCCGAACCGTCCGGCTCGGTACGGGAGGCGGGCAGCACGCCGGTCGCGTCGAGGGCCATGGGCCCAACATAGGCCGGATGCCCGCCCCGCCCCAGAGGGCGCGGCGGGCATCGACCGGATGGCGCGGAGGTCAGCCCTGGCGGGCCAGGTCCGCGGCGCCGACGAGGCCGGCCTTGTTGCCCAGCTGGGCGGCGAGGACCTGGGCGTGCGGGCGGTAGCTGCCGCCGATCAGCCAGCGCCGGAAGGACTTCCGGATGGGGTCGAGGACGAGCTCGCCCTCGTCCGAGACGCCGCCGCCGACGATGAAGGCGGACGGGTCGAAGAGCGAGGCGAGGTCGGCCAGGCCGGCGCCGGCCCAGCGGGCGAGCTCGCGGAAGGAGTCGATGGCGACCGGGTCGCCGGCGCGGGCGGCCTCGCTGACGTGCTTGCCCTGGACGCCCTCGGGGGTGCCGTCGCCGAGCGCGAGGAGGACCTCGGCGTTCTCCGGGGTGGCGGCGGCGCGCTGCCGGGCGTACCGGACGAGGGCGCGGCCGGAGGCGTACTGCTCCCAGCAGCCCTGGCTGCCGCAGCCGCACAGCAGGCCGTCGGGGACGACCCGGATGTGGCCGAACTCGGCGGCGACGCCGAAGCGTCCGCGGCGCAGCTTGTTGCCGATGATGATGCCGCCGCCGAGGCCGGTGCCGAGGGTGATGCAGATGACGTCCTCGTGGCCCTGGCCGGCGCCGAAGCGGTACTCGCCCCAGGCCGCGGCGTTGGCGTCGTTCTCGACGACGACGGGCAGGCCGACGCGCTGTTCGACCTTGTCCTTGAGCGGCTCGTGCCGCCAGTCGATGTTCGGCGCGAAGAGGACGGTGGCACGCTTGTCGTCGACGTAACCGGCCGCGCCGATGCCGACGGCCTCGATCTGGTGGCCCTTGCCGGCCTCGGAGACGGCCGCGCAGATGGCGTCGACGATGCCTTCGGGGGTCGGCGGGGTGGGCACCGTGTGCGTGTCGAGGATGCTGCCCTCCTCGTCGACCACACCGGCCGCGATCTTCGTGCCGCCGATGTCGACGCCGATGGTGAGTCCCATGAAGTCCCTCAGTTTTCGGTCGAGCCCCGCTAGGGCCCACCGTACCCGAGGGGAGGGGCCGTACTGATCAGTCCAGGTCGATGGGGCGGCCGGTGACGGGGCCGTCGCCGCCGTCCTCGCGGTCGTCCGCGTCGGGCTCGCGGGGGGTGTCGGCGGCCCGGCGGGGGTCGTCCTCGTCGAGGCCGGGGCCCGCGCCGGGGCCGCGGGTCCAGCGGGTCTCGTGGCCCTCGACGGCCGAGCGGTAGGCGGCGAGGAGTTCGCTGCCGGCGGCGGCGAGGTGGTCGAAGACCTGCGGGTTGCGCTCGATGACCGGCTCGACGGCGGCCTTCGCCTGGTTGACGAGGCCCTTGACGGTCTCGGCGGCCTGGGCGGCGGCGCCCGCGGCCGGCCCGCCGAACAGCGGGGCCGCGGCGCCGAGTCCGCCGGTCAGCTTCTCGGCGACGGCCTCGAAGAGCTTGCGGAACTCCTCGGCGGGCGAGCCGGGCTCCTCGCCGTGCTCCGCGCGGCGGCGGGCCTTCTCCGCCTCCAGGTCCTCGGCGCACGCCTTGGCCCAGGCGTCCGAATCGCTGCTCATGGCGTACTCCTCCGTCGCTTCCCTTCCTTCGACGGTACACGCCGGGGGCGCCGGTCAGGAGGGCTTGGGCCAGAGTCCGGGGTCGGGGGCGAAGCGGATCGCGAGGTCGCCGTCGACGAGGCCCGCGCCGGTGACGGTGCAGCGGCGCAGGGCGGGCGGGAGGGGCAGGGTGCGGCGGAAGGGGCCCGCGCCGAGCAGCAGTTCGTCGCCCCTGCGGACGAGGGAGAGCTCCCCCTTGACCGCGCCGGGCAGGGGCAGGTGCCAGACGAGCACGCCGTCCTCCGCGCGCCGGTCCTCGACGGCCGGCGCGGGAGCGGGGACGGGCGGGAGGCCGGGGCGTACGGCGGCGAGCAGGGCGAGGTCCTCGGGGCCGCGCGGGTCACGGCCGAGGTGCGGCAGCTCGTGCAGGAGGTCGCCGGCGTCGGCGCGGAGGGTCTCCAGGTGCCGGTGCTGCTGGGTGGTGAGGGCGGCGAGCCAGGGGTCCTCGGAGGCGGCGGGGAGCAGCCGGTTGGCGATGACGGCGTCGAGGGCGAGGCCCTGGAGGGCGAGGCCGAGGCGGGCGTCGCGGAGGGTGGCGGCGGCGGCCGGGCCGGGTTCGACGACGAGCCGGACGGTGGTGCCGGGGGCCTCGAGGACGGCCTGGACGGCGGCGAGCTCCCGCTCCCAGCGGGCGGTGGTCTCGTACAGCCACTGGGCGGGCATGGGGACGCCGGCGAGCTGGGCGAGCATCGGGCGGAGCGCGCGGGCGGCCTGCCGCTCGGGCGGCAGCAGCCGGCGCAGATAGCGGCGGAGCTGGGCGGGGAGGGCGAGGAGGCCCAGGGCCTCGTGGAGCGGCGGCAGGTCGACGACGGCGAGGTCGTGGTCCCCGGCGGCGGCCTGGCGGACCGCGCGGAGCAGGGCGAACGGGCGGCTGCCGGGCAGTTCGGTGAGTTCGGCGTCCTCGAACGGCGAGGCGCCGAGGAGGTCGAGGACGGTCCCCGAGCGGGCCTGGAGGGCGAGGAACTCGCGCCGGAAGTCCGCCGCGGGGTCGGGCCGCAGGACGGTGAGCGTCCCGGGGCCCGCGGCGGCGGCCGCGTCCGCGGCGGGTCCGGTGCGCTCCGGCTCGGTGTCGCCGGGGACGAGCAGCACGCGGCGGCCCGCGTGGGCCTCGGCGAGGGCGGTCGCCGTGGCGACCGTGGTGCGCCCGGCGCCGCCGGTACCGGTGACGAGGATGATCCGCATGCGGGTGACGCTATCGCGGCCCCGCGGGCGCCTCGGGCGGCGGGCGGCAGGCGGGGGGCGGCGTGGGATCCGGGCCCCGGCTCAGGCCGTCCGGCGCCGGGGCCTCACGCCTGGGACTCGACGCGCTTCTTCAGGCCGGCGAGGGCGCGGTCGATGATGACCTTCTCGGCCTTGCGCTTGATCATGCCGAGCATGGGGATCTTGACGTCGACGGTGAGCTGGTAGGTGACCTCGGTGCGGTCGCCGGCGAGCGGGGTGAGCCGGTAGGAGCCGTCGAGGGAGCGCAGCATCTGGGACTTGACCAGGGTCCAGCTGACCTCGTGGGCGCCGGTCCAGGTGTAGGCGAGGGTGTGGTCGTCCTTGATGGCGCCGGCGTCGAGGACGAGCCGGACCTTCTCGGCGCGGCCGGCCTCGTCGGTGGAGAGGACCTCGGCCTGGGTGACCTCGCCGGTCCAGTCGGGGTAGCGGGCGAAGTCGGCGATCACACCCATGACGTCGGCCGGCGCCGCCTCGATGGTGATGCTCGAGCTGGTGTGTTCGGCCATCGCGGTGGCTCCTCCACTGTGCGGTCCGGCGGAAGTCTTGAGGGCACGGACACGTGCCGGTGGAAGGCTATCGCGCCCCCGTGCCGGGCCCGTCACCACTCCAGGGCGAAGGGGCGGCCGGTGGCCGCGAAGTGCCCGACGTTGACGCATTCGGTGGCGCCGATCCGCATCCGGCGGGCCAGCGGCTGGTGGACGTGGCCGAAGAGGGCGTAGCGGGGGCGGGTGCGGCGGATGGCGTCGAGGAGGGCGCGGCTGCCCCGCTCGAAGCGGCGGGCGACGGTGTCGTAGGTCAGCTCGGGGACCTCGGGCGGGATGTGGGAGCAGAGGACGTCGACCTCGCCGAGGGCCTCGACCTTGGCGGCGTACTCCTCGTCCGAGATCTCGTACGGGGTGCGCATGGGGGTGCGCAGGCCGCCGCCGACGAAGCCGAGGACGAGGCCGCCGAGCTCGATCCGCTCGCCGTCGAGGACGGTGGTGCCGGGGGCGGCGTACTCGGGCCAGAGGGTGGGGATGTCGACGTTGCCGTAGGTGGCGTAGGTGGGGGTGGGGAAGGCGGCGAAGAGTTCGGCGTACTGGCGGCGGACGGCGGCCTCGATGGCGGTGGCGCGGTCGACGGCGAGTCCGGCCCAGAGGCTGCGGCCGAAGTCCCGGGCCTCGTCGAAGCGGCGGGCGGTGCGCAGCTCGACGATCCGGTCGGCGTTCGCCACGCCGAAGAGGTCGGGGAAGATGCCCCGGCTGTGGTCGGCGTAGTCGAGGAAGAGGACCAGGTCGCCGAGGCATATGAGGGCGTCGGCGCCGTCCCCCGCCCGGGCGAGGGCGCCGGAGTTGCCGTGCACATCGCTGACCACGTGGACTCGCATGGGCCCACCTTAGGGCGTCGGACCTGCGGTTACTTGGGAGTCGGGAAAGCTGTGGATTACTGTGCGGAGAGGAGCGTCACGCTGGTGTGACGCACGGAACATCTGGCCGGGACCCCCTATCGGGAACCACGTACTGGTGGGTAACGTCCGGGCAGTCCACAGTCGTGCTCACCCCCACCGAGCACCTGCCCGATCATGGACCGCACCGGTGCGTCACACAGAGCCGTGGCACCGGAGCCCGATGAGGAGCAGCAGTCTTGCGCGAGTTCAGCCTTCCGGCCCTGTACGAGGTCCCCTCGGACGGCAACCTGACGGATCTCATCCGCCGCAACGCCTCCCAGCACCCAGATGTCGCCGTGATGGCCCGCAAGACCGACGGCGGGTGGGCGGACGTCACCGCCGAGGAGTTCCTCGCCGAGGTCCGGGGCGTCGCCAAGGGTCTGGTCGCGGCCGGGGTCGGGGTGGGCGACCGCGTCGCGCTGCTCTCCCGCACCCGCTACGAGTGGGTGCTCCTCGACTTCGCGATCTGGAGCGCCGGCGGGGTGACCGTGCCGGTGTACGAGACCAGCTCGCCGGAGCAGATCCAGTGGATCCTCGGCGACTCGGGCGCCTCGCTGGCGGTCGTGGAGTCCGCGGCGCACCAGGCGTCCGTGGAGTCCGTCCGCGAGGGGCTGCCCGCGCTCCAGGGGCTGTGGCAGATCGAGGACGGCGCGATCGCGCGGCTGACCGAGGCGGGTGCGGAGGTCTCGGACGAGACGCTGGACGCGCGGATGTCGGCGGCGAACGCGGACGACCCGGCGACCATCGTCTACACCTCGGGCACGACGGGCCGCCCCAAGGGCTGTGTGCTGACGCACCGGGCGTTCTTCGCCGAGTGCGGCAACGTCGTGGAACGCCTGAAGCCGCTCTTCCGTACCGGCGAGTCGTCGGTGCTGCTGTTCCTCCCGGCCGCGCACGTCTTCGGCCGGCTGATCGAGGTGGCCTCGGTGATGGCCCCGATCCGGCTGGGCTGCCTCCCGGACATCAAGACCCTCACGGACGAGCTGGCCTCCTTCCGGCCGACGCTGATCCTGGGCGTGCCGCGCGTCTTCGAGAAGGTCTACAACTCGGCGCGGGCCAAGGCGCAGGCCGACGGCAAGGGCAAGATCTTCGACAAGGCCGCGCACACGGCCATCGCCTACAGCCGCGCGCTGGCCACCCCGCAGGGCCCGTCGCTCGGCCTGCGGCTGAAGCACCGGCTCTTCGACAAGCTGGTCTTCTCGAAGCTGCGGGCGGTGCTCGGCGGCCGGGGCGAGTACGCGATCTCCGGCGGCGCGCCGCTGGGCGAGCGGCTCGGCCACTTCTTCCGCGGCATCGGCTTCACCGTCCTGGAGGGCTACGGCCTGACGGAGTCGTGCGCGGCGACCGCCTTCAACCCGTGGGACCGCCCGAAGATCGGCACGGTCGGCCAGCCGCTGCCGGGTTCGGTGGTGCGGATCGCGGACGACGGCGAGGTGCTGCTGCACGGCGAGCACGTCTTCACCGGGTACTGGAACAACGAGGCGGCGACGGCCGAGGCGCTGGCGGACGGCTGGTTCCACACCGGCGACATCGGCACCCTCGACGAGGACGGCTACCTGGCGATCACCGGCCGGAAGAAGGAGATCCTGGTGACGGCGGGCGGCAAGAACGTCGCCCCGGCGGTCATCGAGGACCGGATCCGTGCCCACGCCCTGGTGGCGGAGTGCATGGTGGTCGGCGACGGGCGTCCGTTCGTCGGCGCGCTGGTCACCCTCGACGAGGAGTTCCTGGGCCGCTGGGCGTCCGAGCACGGCAAGCCGGCCGGCACCACCGCCGCCACGCTCCGTGAGGACCCGGAGCTCCTGGCCGAGGTGCAGCGGGCGATCGACGACGGCAACGCGGCGGTCTCGAAGGCGGAGTCGGTCCGCAAGTTCCGCGTCCTGGCGTCCCAGTTCACCGAGGAGGCGGGCCACATCACCCCGTCGCTGAAGCTGAAGCGGAACGTGGTGGCGAAGGACTTCGCGGACGAGATCGAGGCGATCTACAGCAAGTGAGAGGCCATGGGGAAGGGGCCCGGCGCGGATGCGCCGGGCCCCTTCCCCATGCCTTACAGCAGCTCCCGGAGCTGCTCCGCGAGCAGGTCCCAGCGCCACTTCTCCTCCACCCAGGCGCGGCCGCGCTCGCCCATGCGGGCGCGCAGGCCGGGGTCGAGGAGGAGGGTGGTGACGCGGTCGGCGGTGTCCTCGGCGGACTCGCCGCGGACGACCCAGCCGGTCTCGCCGTCGAGGACGGCGTCGGGGGCGCCGCCGGAGTCGCCGGCGACGACCGGCAGGCCGGTCGCGGACGCCTCCAGGTAGACGATCCCGAGCCCCTCGACGTCGAGGCCGCCGCGGCGGGTGCGGCAGGGCATGGCGAAGACGTCGCCGGCGCCGTAGTGGGCGGGGAGCTCCGACCAGGGGACGGCGCCGGTGAAGCGGACCGAGCCGGCGACGCCGGTCTCGGCGGCGAGCCGCCGCAGGTCCTTCTCGTACGGGCCGCCGCCGACGATCAGCAGGACCGCGTCCGGCACCTTCCGCAGGATCCGGGGCAGGGCGCGGATGAGGGTGTCCTGGCCCTTGCGCGGGACGAGCCGGGAGACGCAGACCACGACCGGGCGGTCGGTGAGACCGAGCCGGGCGCGGACCTCGTCGCCGCCGGAGCCGGGGTGGAACGTCTTCTCGTCGACGCCGGGCGGCAGCTGCACCATGCGGCCGGCGGCGGCCGGGGTGAGGGCGGAGGCGATCCGGGAGCGGGTGTACTCGCCGAGGTACGTGAGGGTGTCCGTGCCCTCGCCGATCCGCCGCAGCAGCTGCCGGGCGGCGGGCAGCTGCGCCCAGCCGGCCTCGTGCCCGTGGGTGGTGGCGACCAGCCGCTTCGCACCGGCCCGGCGGAGCGCGGGGGCCATCAGTCCGAGCGGTGCGGCGGCGCCGAACCAGACCGACTCACAGCCGTGCTCGCGCAGCAGCGCGGTCGCCCGGGCGGTGACCCGTGGTGTGGGCAACAGCATGGTGGTGCGGTCCCGGACAACCGTGAAAGGCTGTTCGGCGTCGAACAGAGCGGTGGCCTCCGCCCCTTCGCGGCCTCGCTTCCACGTGGAGGCGTAGACCACGAGCCGGTCGGGGTCCAGTCGCAACGCCATGTTGTGCAGGAACGCCTGGATTCCGCCGGGACGCGGCGGGAAGTCGTTCGTTACGATCAGGGTCTTGTGCATCGTGACAGACAGTACGTGATGGCACGCGATCGCACCCTACGCCCGGCACCACCCCCCTCCGCGCGAGCGGACCGACAGGACAGGAACAGGACAGGTATGACGGGCGCAGTGGGGATCGGCTCGCGCACGGCCGGGCGGCTGCGGGAATTGCGTCTCCCGCTCGGCCTGTGGGCTCTGACCAGGATCATCCTCCTGGTGTGCGTCTTCAAGATCGTGGTGGTTCCGGGCCCGGACGTCACGAGCGACGTGGAGCAGATCTACCAGAGCTGGTACGAGGTCCTGAAGACCGGCACGTACCCGCAGGACGACGTCACCTGGCAGTACCCGCCGGCCGCCGCGCTCGCGATCCTCTCCCCCGTCCTGCTGCCGTTCCTGAACTACTCGGCCGCGTTCTTCGTGCTGGCCTTCCTCTGCGACGCCGTGGTCTTCGGGCTCCTGGCGCACACGGGCGGACGGCCGGGCCGGTCCATGCGGGGCGCCTGGCTGTGGCTGGCGGCGGTGCCGCTGATGGGCCCGACCGCGTACGCCCGCTACGACATCATGGTCACCGCCGTCGCCGTGGCGGGGCTGCTCGCCGCCATCCGCAGCCCGCGCGTGCTGGGCGCGCTCGCCGGTTTCGGCGCGGCGCTGAAGGTGTGGCCGGTGCTGCTCCTCGCGGGCACCCCGAAGGGCCGGGCGACCTGGCACTCCTGGCCGGCGGCGGTCGGCACGGCGGTGGGCGTGCTGGTGCTGTGCATGGTGTGGATGCCGGGCTCGCTGGCGTTCCTCTCGTTCCAGAGCGAGCGGGGCACGGAGGTGGAGTCGCTGGGCGCGATGGTCTTCCACGTGGCCCGGCACTTCGGCTGGGACGGCGAGGCGCGGATGAACTACGGCTCGATCGAGTTCCTCGGCCCGGGCGTCTCCGTGGTGTCGAAGGGCGCGATGGCGCTGACGGCGGCCGCCTTCGGCTGGCTGCTGCTGTGGCGGTTCAAGGCGCGCCGCTTCACCTCCTCGACGGTGGCGGACGCGGCCTTCGTCGCGGTGCTGCTCTTCACCGCGACGAGCCGGGTGATCTCCCCCCAGTACATGATCTGGCTGGTCGGTCTCGCGGCGGTCTGCCTGGTGTACCGGTCGAGCCGGATGCGGACGCCCGCGTATCTGATCCTGTGGGCGACCGCGGTCACGCAGTTCGAGTTCCCGGTCTGGTTCTCGCACGTGACGCAGAGCGACTGGCTGGGCGTCGGCGTGCTGTTCCTGCGCAACGGCCTGCTGATCGCGGCGACGCTGATGGCCTGCCGGATCCTGTGGAAGCACACGGTCACCGAGGCCGGCACGGTCATCCCGGTCCCGGAGGGTCAGCCGGAGCGCGAGAAGGTGCTCACCGGCTCCGTCTGAGCGGCGCGGGCGGTACGGCGGTGCAGCACCGCCAGCGCGCCGCCCTGCGCGGCCATGGCGAGGGTCATGGCCAGGCAGACGCCGGGCAGCCCGAGCCCTGACAGGGCGAGGGCGAGCGGCAGCTGGAGGAGGACGCCGGCGACGGTGATCCTGGCCAGGTACGGACTCGCCCCCGCGCCTTCGAAGACCCCGGCGGCGGCGATGTACGCGCCCAGGAGCGGCAGGTAGCCGGCGAGGCAGCGCAGGAAGAGCGCGCCCGCCGCGGCCACCCCGGGCTCCGCCCCGAAGAGCAGCATGACCCCGTCCGCGCCGGCCCAGAGCGCCGCGGCGAAGCCCGCGCCGAGCGCCGCCCCGAGCAGGGCGGCGGCGCGGGCGACGGGCCCGGGCCCGCCCGTCCCGGCGCCGAGCAGGTGCGCGGTGTGGATGGCGGCGGCCTGGCGGACCGCGTAGAAGGCCATGGTGGCGACGTACATGCCCTTGGTCGCGATGCCGTAGGCGGCGGTCTCGGCCACGCCGAGCCGGGCGACGACGGCGACGAGGGCGAGCGCCCCGGCCATCCGGACGGTGAAGTCGGCCGCCATCGGCAGGCCGGTGGCGGCGGTCCGGCGCAGGGCGGCGGCGGTGCTCCCGGCGGGCGCGGTGGCCCGGGCGGCCCGGAGCAGCGGGTTCCGGCGGAGTGCGGCCAGGGCGGCGGCGAGGGCGATCGTGCGGCCGAGGAGGGTGGCGAGGGCGGCGCCCGGCACCCCGTACGCGTGGATGAGGAGCGGGTCGAGGACCAGGATCAGGCCGTTGGCGAGGAGGGCGAGCCGCATGGGGGTGCGGGTGTCGCCGGCGCCCTTGAGGACGCCGTCGACGACGTGCCCGGCGAAGAAGACGGCGGTGCCGGGGAGCGAGACGGCGAGGTAGGCGACGGTGAGGTGGTACGCGTCCCCGCCCGCCCCGCCGAGGAGGAGGGCGGCCAGCGGTTCGCGCAGCAGCCAGCCGCCGAGGGCGACGGGCGGGACGAGCAGCGCGCACAGGGCGGCCCCGCCCCGGACGGCGGTGCGGACGGCGCCGGGGTCGGCGGCGCCGCGGGCCCGGGCGACGAGCACGGTGGTGCCGGAGCCGGCCATGAGGACGACGCCGAGCAGCAGGTTCTCGACGTTGCCGGCGAGGGCGACGGCGGCGACCGCGTCCCCGCCGAGCCGGGCGACCCAGACCATGTTGACGATCCCGGCGGCGACCCCGGCGAGCAGTTCCAGATAGACCGGCCCGCCCAGCCGGACGAGCACCCGCTGATGGCTCCGCTGACTTTCCATGGCTCCCCCTCGAAGCACGCACCTCGAAACGATGTACCTCGATTCGAGGCACCTCGAAAAGAGGTAGCATGCGGCGAGGAGCGAGGACAAGCGCGAGGAGGGGACGGCCGGTGCTGGAACTGTCGATCCTGGGCTTCCTGTACGAGCGACCCCTGCACGGCTACGAGCTGAAGGAGCGCATCCAGGCGCTCAGCGGCCACGTCCGCCCGGTCAGCGACGGCGCCCTCTACCCGGCGATCAACCGCCTGGTCGACAAGGGCCTGGTGGAGAGCCGCACCGAGCCCGGCACCAGCGCCGCCCCCCGCCGCACCCTCTCGCTCACCCCCGGGGGCCGCGCCGCGCTGCTCGCCCGGCTCCGCTCCCCCAAGGACGCCGAGATCACCGACGGCCAGCGCTTCTTCACCGTGCTGACCTTCCTGGGCCTGCTCCCGGACCCGGCCGAGCAGGCCGCCGTCCTGCGCCGCCGGCAGGACTTCCTGCTGACCCCGGCCAGCTTCTTCTACGAGGACGGCGCCCCGGCCACCGTCGAGCGGGAGCCCGACCTCTTCCGCCGCGGCATGCTCCGCATCGCCCGCGCGACCGGCACCGAGGAGAAGGCGTGGCTCGCCGAGGCCCTCGCCGAGCTCGATGCCCGCGCGGCCGGGACTCAGCCGAGCTGATCCCGCAGAGAGGCCCGCCAGGCCGCGGTGAACTCCTCCGGGCTCGTGTCCAGCACCTTCCGCAGGGCGCTCTCCACCGCGCCGTCCCGGCCCGGATGGGCGCCCACCTCCCGGTAGAAGCCGGTGAGCCGCTCCTCGCCCCAGCGGTCGGCGATCATCGCGCAGACCAGCCAGCCGGTCTCGTAGGCCCGGGCCAGCGCCTCGGAGTCGCCGGAGAAGCCGAAGTCGGCGTCCTCCGGCAGGGCGGCCGGCAGCTCCCCGGCCCGCACCGCCCGCCGCAGCTCGGGGGCGCCCTGGGCGGGCGTCCGGCCGGAGCCCCGGTAGGCGGTCCAGTCGGCGAAGCCCTCGGAGAGCCAGACCGGGGTGGACGGCGTGGTGTGGGCGCGGGTGGCGACATGGACGGTCTCGTGGGTGAGGATCAGCTCCCGGCCGAAGTCGCCCAGCACCCCGTACGCCTCCGGATTGACGATCACCCGGTCCGCCGGCGAGGTGGCCCGGCGCTCCGTCTCACCGGTGGTGACGGCCGCTATCCCCCGGTACTGGGAGCCGTCCACCGCGAGCAGTCCGCCCATCGCGTCCAGGGAGGCCGGCACCAGGACGAGCACCCGGCCCGGCCACTCCTCGCTCCACACCGCGTCGACGGCGGGCACCGCCCGGTCGGCGAGCCGGGCGATCTCGGCCAGCCGGTCCCGGTCCTGGCCGACGCCGAGCACCAGCGAGCGGTCGCCGCGCACCGCGGCGACCGGGCCCTGCTCCCAGAGCCGCACCGGGGCGCCCTCGGCGGGCCGCTCCCCGGTCACGTACCAGCGCCCGTCCCGCTCCACCAGCTCCATGACCCGGTCCGCGTCCAGCGGGCCCCGGTCGTACCCCTCGATGCGGTGGCCGCCCTCGACCCGGGCGGTGAGCCGGCCCTCGCCGGTCCGGTCGACCGCGGTGACCCGGTAGCTCCAGCCGGCCAGCGGGACCTCGGCGAGCCGGCGGAACTCGGTCAGGGCCGCCGCCCGGTGGGCGGGGTCCGCGGCGGCGAGCCAGGCGGTCTCGTCGCGGTCGAGGAGGGCCTCGGCGTGCCGGTCGAGCAGGGCCTGGACCTCGCGGAGGGCCGGGTCGGCGGGCCGGGCGGCGGTGGAGCAGCCGACGAGCGCGGCGAGGGCGAGGAGCAGGACGAGCAGCGCTCCCCCCGGCCGTCGTGCGCCGCACCCCTGTTCCACCACGCCCCCGATCGTACGGAAGGGTGACGGGGTCACGCCTCCCGGAGCGGCGGGGCGGCCGGGGTCAGAGCCGGGTCACCGTCACGTGGGACATCATGTTCACCGGGTCGTAGCGGACCCGCGCGCCCGGGTAGGGGGCGTGGATGACCTGCCCGTTTCCGGCGTAGATGCCGACGTGGCTGGCGTCGCCGCGGTAGGTGACGAGGTCGCCGGGCTGCGCCTGCGAGAGCGGCACCTGCCGGCCGGCGTACCGCTGGGCGGCCGAGGTGCGCGGCAGGCTGATCCCAGCCTGCTGGTACGACCAGACCATCAGCCCCGAGCAGTCGAAGGCCGAGGGGCCGGTCGCGCCCCAGACGTACGGCTTGCCGACGGCGCTGCGGGCGGCCATCACGGCGGCGGCGCCGCGCGAGTCGGCCGGGCCGAGGTCGGCGGCCGGCGGCAGCTCCTCGCCGGGGCCCGCGGCGCGTCCGCCGGAGCGGGACGCCCGCTCGTAGTCGGCGCGCTCGGCGGCGGTGAGCGAGGCGAGGACCCGGCGGGCCTCGGCGAGCTTCCGCTCCACCGACCGCTTGTGGCGGGCCACCTCGGCGCGGCTGCGCTCCAGTTCGCCGAGGGCGGTACGGGCCTCGGCGCGCTCCTGGTCGAGCCGGCGGCGCTCCCGCTGCAGCTCGGTGAGGGCGGCGCTCTGCCGCGCGGTGACCCGGTCGAGGGCGGACGCCCGGTCGAGGTAGCTGTCCGGGTCGGAGGAGAGCAGCAGGACGAGGGTGGGGTCGAGGCCGCCGGAGCGGTACTGGGCGCCGGCCAGCGCGCCGAGCGCGCCCCGCATCCGGTTGATGCGCTCCTGGCCGCGGGCCAGGCTGTCCTGGGCCTGGGCGACCTTGCGGCGCAGGGCGTCGGCCTTCTCGTCCGCCTGGTTGTAGCCCTCGGCGGCGCGTTCGGCCTCCTCGTAGAGGCGGTCGACCTTGGCGCGGGTGGCCTCGGTGCCGGCGCCCGGGTCGGCGGTCGCGGGGACGGCGCCGAAGGAGGCCGCCGCGGTGGCCGCGGCGGCTGCGGTCAGGACGGTGACCCGGGCGGGTCGGCGGTGGGAGGCCACGGCTCGCGCTCTCCGTTCGGCTCGTGCGGACTGGCGCCGCAGACAGTAGCCGCTCCCCCGGTCGCGTCCAACGAAGCCACCGGGCACACAAAATGACGCCCCGCCGGAGATCACAAGGTCACCGGCGGGGCGTCAGGTCAGCTCGGGGTGCGGCGAACCACCCGTTCGGGCGGCATGGCCGGGCGGGTCAGCCGCCGACGCGGACACCGAACTGGAACGTGCCCATGTAGTTCATCGACTCGTAGCGGACCACGGCGCCCGGCTTCGGGGCGTGCAGGATCGTGTTGTTGCCCGCGTACAGGCCGACGTGCGACAGGCCGTTGAAGAAGACCAGGTCGCCCGGCCGGAGCTGGCTGCGGCCGATCTTCACGCCGTCGTTCTGCTGGGTGTACGTGGTGCGGGTCAGCGTGGCGCCGGCCTGGCGGTAGGCCCACATGGTCAGACCGGAGCAGTCGTACGCGTTGGGGCCCTCGGCGCCGGAGACGTACGGCTTGCCGACCTGGGTGGCGGCGGCGGAGAGGGCCGCGGCGCCCAGGCCGCTGGCCGGGGCCTCGTTGCCGAGGTCGAGGCGGGGGGCGGCGGCGCGGGAGGCGCGCTCGGCCTCGGCCTGCTCCTGCTGCTGGATGCGGGCGCGCTCCGCGGCGGTGAGCGTGTTGAGCAGCTTGCGGGCCTCGGCGAGCTTGCCCTGGATCTTCTTCTTCTTCTCGCCGAGGGTCTTGCGGACGTCCTCCAGGTCGGCGAGCTTCGCGGTCGCCTCGGCGCGCTCCTGGGCGAGGGCGCGCTGCTTGTCCTGGATGGTGGCGAGGACGTCGGCCTGCTGGTCGGTGACCCGACCGATCGCGGACGCCTTGTCGAGGTAGTCGTCCGGGTCCGAGGAGAGGAAGAGCTGGAGCGCCGGGTCGATGCCGCCGGACCGGTACTGGGCGCTGGCGACCGAACCGATCTGGTCCCGGAGGGTGTTCAGCTCCTGCTGACCACGCGCCACCCGGTCCTGGATCTGGCCGATCTCCTTCTGCAGCTTGCCGCGGCGCTCCTCGGCCAGGCTGTGCTGCTCCGTGGCCTCTTCGGCCTCATGGTAGAGCTTGTCGACCTTCGACTTGACCTCGTCGATCTTCGGCTTGGGGGCCGCCTGGGCTCCGGTCTGGGCGGAGAGCGCGACGGCGGCGGCCGCGGTCGCGGTGAGCACGGTCACACGGGTGCGGCTCGGCTGCTTGGGTCGACGGTGGGACGCCACGAAGGCGAGCTCCTTCTTCCTCGAGCCGCCCGGCCGGTCAGGGGCAGGCGGTTCCTCCACGGATCGCCCGGGTGGGTGATCAACCGCGCGAAGGTTCGAGGCTCGACCCTAGTGACCAAGTTGTGATCAGTTCAAATCCCGATGGCAAAAATCTCGCCCACGCACCACTTTATTTACACGCATCGCACTGCCGGTGACGGGCACTTGACGGTGCGCCATCCATAAATCGGGCATAGAACCCAAGAGTTGCGACCCGGGCGAGTCGTTACGAGAGCCGCGAAAGGCGCTTGAGGAGCAGAGCCGACGCCACCGGCCGCGCACCGGCCTTGGCGACGCCGTCCGCGACCTCGCGGTCGGTGGAGACCACCACGACCGGCCGGCCCGGCGGCTCCGCCCGGACCAGCTGACGGATCAACTCGTCGGCCGTGACACCGGGCTTGGAGAAGAGCACCCGCACCCCGCGCGGCGGCGCGAGCAGCACCGGCGCGGCCAGCTCGGCCCCGTCGAAGACACAGGTGACCTCGGCGCCCGAGCGGGCCGCGAGCGCGGAGAGCCCGCCCAGCAGCCGCAGCCGCTGCTTCTCCAGCGGCATCGTCGGGTAGCCGGTCTTGGTGACGTTGTAGCCGTCGACGACGAGATGGGTCTGCGGCAGCGTCAACAGCTGGTCCAGCAGGGCAGGATCGGTCTCCGACAGCGCGCGGGTCGCGATGTCCTTCGGCGACATCCGCCCCGGCTCCACGGCGTCCACGGTGTCCGCGGGGTGCACCGACACCGGCGGCAGGGCCAGTTCGCGCCGCAGCCCCTGGGCCGCGTCGAGGACGGTGTCGAGCAGCAGCCGCAGCCGCATGTCCTCCACCGAACGCCCCTCGCGGGCCGCCCGGCGGCTCGCCTCCAGGGCCGCCTCGACCTCGCCGAGCCGGGCCCTGAGCCGCCGCGCCTCGCTCTCCGCGGCGGACACCTGCGCCGCCGACTCCGCGCGGGCGGCCTCGCTCTCCGCCTGGACGCGGCGCAGCGCGGCCTCGCCCCGCTTCACGTCGCTCTGCGCGCTGCGCAGCTTGCGGTGAAGCGATTCGGCTTCCTTGCGGGCGGCCTCCAGGTCGTGCCGGAGCTGCTCGGTCTCGCCCCGGGTCCGTTCCCGGGCGGCGGCAAGCTCCTCGCGGAGCCGCTCCAGCTCGCGCCGGCCCGCCTCGTCGGCGCGTTCGGCGTCGGCCCGCTGGACCTCCTCGCCGGCGGCGGCCACCAGCTTGACCCAGCCCGGGGGGCGGAGCACGTACGCCGCCGCGGCCACGTCGACGGGGTCGGCGGCGGCGGGCGGGGTGCCGGTCTCGACGGCCTCGGCCAGCTCGGGCTGGGTCTGCCGGAACCGCTCGCCGATCCGCTGCCGGAAGAGCGGATCGCCCTCCAGCGCGGCGGCCATCGCGTTGCCCGCGAACTTGGCACGCCGGCTGGCGGTGAAGCGGGCGTACTGACGCAGGGGGGCGGGCAGCTCGGCGACGGTCAGGCCGCCGAAGGCGTCGGCGACCAGCGCGATCACCCGCCGCCGTACCCCCTCCGGCAGGGGATGGTCGAGCGTCTCGGCAGCGTCACCCGCCGCGCCGGCCGGTTCGTCACCGTGCGCGGACTGCTCCACGATCCGTCACCCCTACTGTCGTCGGCGCCGTCCGTCAGGACTCGACGCCCGGCTTGTCCACGAGTTCGATCTGGTCCACCGCGTTGCACCAGCGGCAGCGGACCGACTCGATGGTCTCACTGAGCACCTCGCGCTCCTCGACCTTGGGCTCCCCGGCCAGGTCCAGATGGACGTACTCGACGACCTTGGAGGAGCGCGTCACGTCGAAGCGGGTCAGGTTGCCGCAGAGGGTGCAGCGCCAGCGGGTCTCGTCGGTCGGCAGGGGAACCGTCGTCATGGTTGCCGTCCTTCTTCCTGTCGTGGTGTACCAGGTACGGGAGCCGCGGTGCGCCGTCGGACTGCGGTGCTCGATCCCGTAACCCTACGGCCTCACCGGAGGGCGCCCGGCCCGGCGAGGCACTCTGTCCACTTCGTCCCTTCTGGGCCATGATCTGTCCATGATCGACTGGCGAGGCACGGCCCTGGGCGCCTGCCGGGGCGTCCGTACCGGACCCGCGGTGACCTACGCACTGATCGCCGCCTGCTGTCTCCTCTTCATTGTCAGCCCGGTCTCCGGACTGAACCCGGTGTACGGCACCGGGGACGAGGTGCTCGCGGCGCAGAGCGCGTACTTCCGGCGGTGGGGGGTGGTGCCGGCCGAGCTCATGCGGGGCGATCCGGGCGCCCTGCTCACCCCCTTCACCGCCCTCTTCGTGCACGGCGGCTGGCTCCATCTGCTCGGCAACATGCTCTTCCTCTGGGTCTTCGGGGCGATGGCGGAGGAGCGGATGGGGCACGTCGAGTTCGCCCTCTTCTACCTGGGCACCGGCTACGTGGCCCTGCTCGGGTACGCCATGGCGCACGCGGACAGCGAGCAGACCCTGGTCGGCGCCTCGGGGGCGATCTCCGCGGTGCTCGGGGCCTTCCTCTTCCTCTTCCCCCGCTCCCGGGTGACCAGCCTCTTCCCCTTCCTCTTCTTCCTGCCGCTGCGCTTCCCGGCCTGGGCGGTGCTGGTCTTCTGGTTCACGCTCCAGTGGATGGCCGCGCGGGCCGCGGGCGCGGGCCCGGGGGTCGCCTATCTGGCCCACGTCGTGGGCTTCTCGGTCGGCTTCCTCTACGCCTGGGTGCGGTTCCGGGGTGGGGATAGAGTGAAAACCCCAGCAGCGGCGACCGAGGGAGACAGCCAGCCGTGATCACCGCGATCGTCCTCATCAAGACCAGCGTGGACCGCATCCCCGAGATCGCGGAGTCGATCGCCGCGCTCGACAACGTCAGCGAGGTCTTCTCGGTGACCGGTACGTACGACCTCATCGCGATGGTCCGGGTGCCGCGCCACGACGACCTGGCGGAGGTCATCCCCGGCCGGATCAGCAAGATCCCGGGCGTCGAGGCCACGGACACGCACGTCGCCTTCCGCACCTACTCGCAGCACGACCTGGAGGCGGCCTTCGCCATCGGTCTGGAGTCCTGAGCCCGGACGCGCGGCATGGGTGAAGGGGCCTCCCGACCGGGAGGCCCCTTCACCCGTACGAGTGAGCGATCAGCCGCGGTCGGGGACGCAGCGGCCGTCCTCGGTGCGGTACTTCCACTGGGCTCCGTCGCGGACGAGCTCCTTCACGGCGCCGACGAACCGCTCGACGTGCTCGTCCGGCGTACCGGCGCCGAAGCTCACCCGGATGGCGTTGAGGGACCGCTCCCCCGGCTTCGCCTCGGGCGCGCCGCACTCGCCCGGGTCCTGGGCGTCCGAGCCGAGCAGGGTGCGGACCAGCGGGTGGGCGCAGAAGAGGCCGTCGCGGACGCCGATGCCGTACTCGGCGGAGAGGGCGGCGGCGAAGTGGGAGCTGTTCCAGCCGTCGACGACGAAGGAGATGACGCCGACGCGCGGGGCGTCGTCCCCGAACAGGGAGAGCACCTTCACCTCGGGCACGGCCGCGAGGCCCTCCCGGACCTTCTCGATCAGGTACCGCTCGCGGGCGACGAGCGTGTCGAAGCCGGCCTCGGTGAGCGCCTTGCAGGCGGAGGCGATGGAGTAGACCCCGATGACGTTCGGGGAGCCGGCCTCGTGGCGGGCCGCGGTGGTGTGCCACTCGACGTCCACGCCGCCGGCTCCCTCCCCGCTGACGCGCCGGGCCACCGTACGGGAGGCACCGCCGCCGGCCAGGTAGGGCTCGGCGGCCTGGAGCCAGTCGGCGCGGCCGGCGAGGACGCCGGAGCCGAAGGGCGCGTACAGCTTGTGCCCGGAGAAGGCGACCCAGTCCACGTCCAGGTCCTTCACCGACACCGGGTGGTGCGGGGCGAGCTGGGCGGCGTCGAGGACGATCCGGGCGCCGTGCGCGTGGGCGGCGGCGGCCAGTTCGCGCACCGGCCACAGCTCGCCGGTGACGTTGGAGGCGCCGGTGACGCAGACCAGGGCCGGGCCGTGGGGCTCGCGGTCGGCGAGGGCCCGCTCCAGGGTCTCGACGGCCTGCGCCGGGGTGCGGGGCGCGTCGAGGTACGTCACCCGGGCGTCCCGCCAGGGCAGCAGGGAGGCGTGGTGCTCGGTCTCGAAGACGAAGACCTGGCAGTCGGCGGGGACCGCCTGGGCGAGCAGGTTGAGCGAGTCGGTGGTGGAGCGGGTGAAGACGACCTGGTCGCCGTCGCGGCAGTCGAGGAAGGCGGCGACGGTGGCGCGGCTCTGCTCGAAGAGGTCGGTGGAGAGCTGGGAGAGGTAGCCGGCGCCGCGGTGGACGCTGCCGTAGTACGGGGCGTAGGCGGCCACGTCGTCCCAGACCCGCTGGAGGGCGGGGGCGCTGGCGGCGTAGTCGAGGGCCGCGTAGGTGACCTCGCCGCCGGTGACGAGCGGGACGGTGACGTCGCGGCCGAGGACGGGCAGCGGGCCGGTGCAGCAGGCGTCGGAGTCGGCGGCGGGGGCGGTCTCGACGGCGGTCTCGACGGCGGTGGCGGCGGCGTTCGGGCGTGCGGACATGGCGGTATCTCCCGGCGGGGCGAGGCGAGTGGCGTGAGTGGACCCGCAGGAGGCAGCGCGAATCGGCGTACCGCGTACGGGTGTTGACCTCGACGGGCGGCGCTGATGAAGAAGGGTGGCCGCACGGAGGTGGGAAGAAGGGGCCGGAGGCCCTAGCGCATTCGCTTGCTCACGAGACCGCTCCCTCGAGGACCAGGACCCCAGGGATGGCGCAGGGGTCCGCGCTTGCCGAGGACCTTGCTGTCCACGGCCTGGTCTTCACCCGGGGCACCCCGCCACGGACGGAGGGTTGCCGGACAGCCAGCCGGGGCTTGAGGGCTGTCACTCATGACCTGTCGCCGAACGTATGCCACCGCTCGCGGTCCGCGCAACCCCGTCCGCATTCCGGAACGGGGTCGCGCGGGCCGCGCGGTGGACCTCAGGCGTTGCTGGCGGCGATCCAGCGGTCCAGGGCCGCGGCGGCGGCACCGGAGTCGATCGACGCGGCGGCCCGCGCCATCCCGGCCCGCAGCTGCTCCGCGAGGGTGCCCTCGCCGGGCTCCAGGGCGGTGAGCGCCGCCGCCGCGTTGAGCAGCACCGCGTCCCGTACCGGTCCGGTCTCGCCGGCCAGCAGCCGGCGGGCGACGTCGGC
Organism: Streptomyces sp. NRRL F-5727; assembly: GCF_000719555.1. Classification (GTDB taxonomy): domain Bacteria; phylum Actinomycetota; class Actinomycetes; order Streptomycetales; family Streptomycetaceae; genus Streptomyces. The sequence goes on along the minus strand of NZ_JOGX01000014.1, from coordinate 36,250 downwards.
GTTGTACGAGGCGTCGGCGCCGCGCAGCGCCTCCAGGGGCGCGTAGGCGATCCCGACGTCCTTCGGGTCGAAGACCTCCTCGCGGACGGAGCCGTCGCGGACCACCCAGACCCGGGAGGTGCCGGTGATGGTCAGCTCGTCCAGGCCGTCGTCGCCGCGGAAGACCAGGGCGGAGTTGCCGCGCTCGGCGAACACCCCGGCGACGATCGGCGCCATCCTCGGGTCGGCGACGCCGACGGCCTGGGCCTTCACCCGGGCGGGGTTGGTGAGCGGGCCGAGCACGTTGAAGGTGGTGCGGATGCCGAGCTGACCGCGGGCGGGGGCGACGTGCCGCAGCGAGGGGTGGAACTTCACCGCGAAGCAGATGGTGATGCCGGCCTCCTCGGCGACCTCGGCGACCCGCTGCGGGGTGAGGCCGAGGTTGATGCCGAGCTTCTCCAGGACGTCGGAGGAGCCCGAGGCGGAGGACGCGGCCCGGTTGCCGTGCTTGACGACCTTGGTGCCGGTGCCGGCGACGACGATCGAGGCCATCGTGGAGATGTTGACGGTCTTGGCGCCGTCGCCGCCGGTGCCGACGATGTCGACGGCCGGTCCCGGCACCTCGATCGTGTTGGCGTGCGCGTACATCGTCCGGACGAGCCCGCTGATCTCCTCGACGGTCTCGCCCTTGGCGCGCAGCGCCACCATGAAGCCGGCGATCTGGGCGTCGGTCGCCTCGCCGCTCATGATCAGGTCCATCGCCCAGGCCGTGTCGTCGGCGGACAGGTCCCGCCCGTCCAGGAGGCCGTTCAGGAGGGCGGGCCAGGAGCGGCCCGCCGTGGTCGGTCCTCCAGCGGGGGTCACAGCGCTCATGGCAGCTCCTGATGATCGTGGGTCGGACACGGGGTCCAGCCTAGCGATCCCCGGGTACGGCAAAGAGCCCCGTCCATCGAATGGACGGGGCTCTCGCCGTGGCGACCTACGTCAGGAGGTCAGGAGGGATCAGTGGTGGCCGTGGCCGCTCTGGATCTCCTTGTACTCCTCCTGGGTGGGCTTGGCGACCTGGTTGTCGTCGCCGTAGTAGCCCTTGTTGAGCTTGACCCGGAGCTTCTCCATCGCGCCGATCTTCCGCTGGACGCCGTTCTCGTCGACGGCCGGCGGCAGCTCGGCGGGCGCGTACTGCTCGTGCGCGGTGAGCTTGTACAGCTCGCCCTGGCTGAGCGGCTCGTGGACCTCGACGAACTCACCGTGCGGCAGGCGCTTGATGATGCCGGACTCGCGCCCGTGCAGCACCTTGTCCCTGTCCCGGCGCTGGAGGCCGAGGCAGATCCGCTTGGTGACGATGAACGCGATGACCGGGCCGGCGAAGAAGAAGATCCGCACGAACCAGGTGATCGAGTTGATCGACAGGTGGAAGTGGGTCGCCCAGAGGTCGTTTCCACCACCGACGAGCATGATCATGTACGCGGTGATCCAGGCGACACCGAAGGCGGTGCGCGTCGGAGCGTTGCGCGGGCGCTGCGCGATGTGGTGCTCGCGCTTGTCGCCGGTGATCCAGGACTCGATGAACGGGTAGACCGCGATGGCCGCGAGGACCGCCGGGAAGATCGCCAGCGGGATCATCACGCCGAGGACCAGCGTGTGGCCCCACAGGTTGATCTCCCAGCCCGGCATGACACGGATCAGACCCTCGGCGAAGCCCATGTACCAGTCGGGCTGGGCGCCGGTGGACACCTGGTCCGGGCGGTACGGGCCGAGCGCCCAGATCGGGTTGATCGAGGCGACCGCCGCGATGATCGCGATGACACCGAAGACCAGGAAGAAGAAGCCTCCGGCCTTCGCCATGTACACGGGCAGCAGCGGCATGCCGACGACGTTCTTGTTCGTCCGGCCGGGGCCCTCGAAGTGCGTGTGCTTGTGGACGAACACCAGGATCAGGTGCGCGACCACCAGGCCCAGCATGATGCCGGGGAGCAGCAGCACGTGCGCCGAGTAGAACCGGGCCACGAAGTCGCCGCCGGGGAACTCGCCGCCGAAGAGGAACATCGACAGGTAGGTGCCGACGATCGGCACCGACAGGATCGCGCCCTGCATGAAGCGGACACCGGTGCCGGAGAGCAGGTCGTCCGGGAGCGAGTAACCGGTGAAGCCGGTGAACATGCCCAGGAAGAACAGCAGGAAGCCGAACAGCCAGTTGATCTCACGCGGCTTGCGGAAGGCGCCGGTGAAGAAGACGCGCATCATGTGCACGAACATGCCGGCGAGGAAGATCAGCGCCGCCCAGTGGTGGATCTGCCGGATGAGCAGACCACCGCGCACCTCGAAGGAGATGTGCATGGTCGAGTTGAACGCCTCGGACATCAGCTGTCCCTGGAGCGGGACGTACGGGCCGGCGTACTCCACCTCGTTCATCGACGGGTGGAAGAACATCGTCAGGTAGACGCCCGTCAGGATGATGATGAGGAAGCTGTAGAGGCAGATCTCGCCCAGCATGAAGGACCAGTGGTCCGGGAAGATCTTCCGCATGTTGGCCTTGGCCAGCGTGTAGATCCCCAGGCGGCCGTCGGCCCAGTCGGCGACCCGCTCACCGGCGGGGGCCTTCTTCTGCGTGTTGGTCACAGTGCTCATCCGCGCTCCCAGAATGCGGGACCGACGGGCTCGTCGAAGTCGCCGTGCGCTTCGAGGAAGCCCTTGTCGTTCACGCCGATCCGCAGCTGCGGGAGGGCGTGACCGGCCGGGCCGAAGATGACTCGGGCGCCGTCGGACAGGTCGAAGGTGGACTGGTGGCACGGGCAGAGCACGTGGTGCGTCTGCTGCTCGTACAGCGAGATCGGGCAGCCGACGTGGGTGCAGATCTTCGAGAAGGCGACGATGCCGTCGTGCGACCACTCGAGCTCGCGCTTGTCCTTGATGTCCTCCGGCTGGATGCGGACGATCATCAGGGCGGCCTTGGCGATCTGCACCTGGAAGTCGTGGTCGTGCTCCGAGAGGCCCTCGGGCATCGCGAAGGTCAGCGAACCGACGGCGACGTCCTCGGGGCGCAGCGGCTCGTGCGTGTTCATGTTGATGAGCAGCTTGCCCTTGGCCCACAGCGTCGTGCGGAGCTTCTTCTCGGGCAGCGGACCCATGTCGCGCAGCAGCATCACGCCGGAGAGCGGCACCAGGGCCAGCGCGCCGAAGAGCGTGTTGCGGATGAGCTTGCGGCGGCCGAAGCCGGACTCGGCGGCACCGGCCGCGAAGTCCGCCATGACCTTCGCCTTGACCTCGGGCGAGGCCGCGATCGGGTGACGCTCGTCCGCGATCTCGACGTCGGACATCAGGGTGCGGGCCCAGTGGACCGCGCCCGCGCCGATGAAGAAGAGGGCGAGGCCGAGCGTCCAGCCGAGCGCGAAGTTGAGCGCGGACACGTGGCCGAAGGGCCAGATGTACACGATCTTGTCGACCGGGAAGATCACGTACGAGGCGATGAAGCCGATGGTGGCCAGCATCGACAGCACGAACATGAAGGCGACGGCGCGCTCGGAGCGCCGGGCGGCCTTCTCGTCGATGTCCTGGACACGCGGCTTGTGGGGCGGAAGGCCCGGGTCGGCGAACGGGTTGTCCGCGACCTTCACCGCGCCGTGCGCGGTGTCCTGCCCTGCCGGCAGGTTCTCTTCAGGAATCTCTTGGGTACTCATGACTTCTTGGCCTTAGCGGTGTGGGCCGCGACCCAGATGGCAACTGCGATCAGCCCGCCCAGGCCGAAGACCCAGGCGAACAGGCCCTCGGAGACGGGGCCGAGGCCGCCGAGCGCCAGACCGCCCGGGCTGGGGGTCTCGTCGCCGTTGACTGCCTGGACGTACGCGATGATGTCCTTCTTCTCCTTCTCCGGCATGGTCGTGTCCGGGAAGGACGGCATGTTCTGCGGGCCGGTCTGCATGGCCTCGTAGAGGTGCTTCGGGCTGACGCCGTCGAGGGGCGGGGCGTACTTGCCGTGGGTCAGCGCGCCGCCCTCACCGGTGAAGTTGTGGCACTGCGCGCAGTTGGTGCGGAACAGCTCGCCACCCTTGGCGATGTCGGCGCCCTCGGGGCTGTACTCGCCCTCCTTGGGCGTGATCGGGCCGGCACCGAGGGAGGCGACGTACGCCGCGAGCTGATCGATCTCAGCCTGCGTGTAGATGACCTTCTTCCTCGGGACCTGGGCACCCGGCTGCTGCGCCGGCATACGGCCGGTGCCGACCTGGAAGTCGACGGCCGCGGAGCCGACGCCGACCAGGGACGGGCCGTCAGAGGTGCCCTGACCGCCGGTTCCGTGGCAGCTGGCGCAGCCGACGGAGTAGAGCTTCTTGCCCTCCTCGATGGCGAGGGACTGGGCGGTTTCATCGGCCTTCGCCGTGCCCGCGGGCGCGAACGCGGCGTACAGCCCCCCCGTGGCCGCCAGCGCGAGAAGTAGGACGACGACCGCCGCCAGCGGATGGCGTCGTCGTGCGGAGAGCTTTTTCACGGATTACCCCGGTGTCAGGATCTTCTGCGTCGATGCTTGCTGGATGTCGGTCCGCCGCGATGGGCGGTGACCGACTACTTGATCATGTAGATCGTGGCGAAGAGGCCGATCCAGACGACATCGACGAAGTGCCAGTAGTAGGACACGACGATGGCGGCGGTTGCCTGCTCGTGAGTGAACCTCTTGGCGGCGTACGTCCGGCCGAGGACCAGCAGGAAGGCGATGAGACCGCCCGTCACGTGCAGGCCGTGGAAGCCGGTGGTCAGGTAGAACACCGTGCCGTAGGGGTCCGACGAGAGCGAGAGGCCCTCGTGCTTGACCAGCTCGGTGTACTCCAGGACCTGGCCGCCGATGAAGATCGCACCCATCACGAACGTGATGATGAACCACGTCCGGAGCTTCTTCACGTCGCCCCGCTCGGCGGCGAAGACGCCGAGCTGGCAGGTCAGGGAGGAGAGCACCAGGATCGTGGTGTTGGTCGCCGAGAACGGGAAGTTCAAGGCCGCGGCCTTTTCTGCCCAGAAGTCGGGACCGGTCACCGATCGCAGGGTGAAGTACATCGCGAAGAGGGCCGCGAAGAACATCAGCTCGGAACTCAGCCAGATGATGGTTCCGACGCTGGTGAGGTTCGGTCGATTGACCGACGGGTGCGCGTGCCCGGTTTCTACTGTCGTTACTGTCGCCACGACCGACATTATGTCGGTCGCTTATCCCGCCCTCACTCCGGGGGGTGCCGTTCGGAGTGTCAGAGGGGTGTGTCCTGCCCGAACGGCCCATCACCAGGCCCTCCCGGCACCCTTCGAACAGGTGTTGAACGGGTGTTGACGGGGTGTGGAGCGGAGTAGCATCCCGCGCACCGGTCGAGGACGACCGGCCCGCCTTCCGGACGGAGGAACGATGCAGTCGAGTGCCACGGTCCTGGTCTACAGCGACGACGCGAACACCCGGGAGCAGGTCCGGCTCGCCGCCGGGCGGCGGCCCGCGGCGGACGTGCCCCCGGTGGAGTTCGTGGAGTGCGCCACGCTCCCGGCCGTGCTGAAGCGGCTCGACGAGGGCGGAATCGACGTCTGCGTGCTGGACGGCGAGGCCGTCCCGGCGGGCGGCATGGGCGTCTGCCGGCAGATCAAGGACGAGATCTTCCGCTGCCCGCCGGTGCTGCTGCTGATCGGCCGCCCGCAGGACGCCTGGCTGGCCACCTGGAGCCGCGCGGACGCCGCGGTCACCCTTCCGGTGGAACCGGTCGAGTTCGCGGCGTCCCTGGCGACCCTGCTGCGCGCGCGGCTGTCGATCGACGCGTAGCCCTGCGGGGGCTGCAGCGCCGGGCGAGTGAGCCGAAGGGGCGCGACGGCGTCGAGACGGCGAGCGCGCGCAGGCCCGACGAAGGAGGGCCGAGCACGGTCGTCGTCCCGACACCGTCACCGAGCGCCCCGGAGGCGAACCGAGCCCTCTAAAGAGACGGCCGGAGGCGGGCTTTGGCGTCTTCGGTGGCCGTGGGGTCGCCCTTCTCGGCCACCAGGGCGCTGCCCCGGCGCCACTTGTCCCAGGACAGGTTCCAGTCGCCGAAGCCGTTGCCGAAGGTGTCCATCATGTCGCCGTAGCTGTTGACGGTCTTCACGATGTCGCCGGGGCGGACGGTCTCGTAGAACCAGGCGGCGTTGCCGGTGGACATGCCCACGCAGCCGTGGCTGACGTTGGCGACGCCCTGGGAGCCGACGGACCAGGGGGCGGCGTGCACGTACTCGCCGCTCCAGGTGACCCGGGTGGCGTAGTACACCGGCAGGTCGTACGACTCCGAGCTGCCCTCGGAGATGCCGATGCTGGTGCCGCGCATCCGGACGTAGTACTCCTTGCCGAGCACCACCTTGATCCCGTTACGGGTGGAGAAGCCCGGTTTCCCGGTGGTCACCGGAATGGTGTTGATCACTTCTCCGTTCCGCCGCACCGTCATGTAGTGGGTCTCCGCGTCCGCGACGGCCTCGATCCGGTCGCCGATCTTCAGCCGGAGCGGCTTGGACGGGCCGCCGTAGAGCTTGTCGCCGACGCGGAGGCCGTCCAGGTTGCCGGTGACGGAGACGAGCGTGCCGGCCGGCCAGTACTCCTTGGGCCGGAAGTGCAGCTTCTTGTCGTCCACCCAGTACCAGGAGCCCTCGACGGCGGGCGTGGAGCGGACCTTGAGGGCCCGTTCGACGACGGCGCGCGCGGCCCGGTCCTTCACCGGGAGGCTGAGGTCGGCGGTGATCGGCTGCCCGACGCCGTACGTGCCCGCCTCCGGCCCGAAGGTGACGGTCAGGGCCCTTTTGGCCGGGGCCGTCTCGAACGTGTACGTACGGGCGCCAGGGGCCCCGTCCTCGTCCTCCGTCGCCACTCTGACGGTGTAACGGGTGCCGGCGGCCAGGGAGCCCGTGGAGCGCCAGGTGCGCCCGTCCGCGGTCAGTTCGCCCGCCAGGTGCCGGCCGGCCGCGTCGGTGGCGGTGACGTCGGTGATCCGCCCGTCGTCGCCCTTGGCGGTGATCTCCAGCGGCTTCGCGGGGTCCAGCCGGGTGCCGTCGGCGGCCGCGAAGGCGATCTGGTCGGCCGCGTCGTACGGGCTCGCCGACAGCGGGTGCCCGTCCGGGCCCGCGCACGCCGTCGCGCCCGCGGTGACGGTGAGGGCCAGCAGGGTGCAGCTCAGAACAGTCCGAATGCGCGGCGTGTCGTTCATGACCTCACGCTAAGGACTGTTCCGCGCGCGGGCGCGCCGAGCGCGGCAAAAGAGGGGCCCGGCCGCTTCGCGTACGAAGTGACCGGGCCCCTCGGGGTGTTACGGGGTCCTGCTACTGGTTCTGGTTCTCACCGCGGTAGAACTCGAAGACCCAGCCCCAGATGCCGACGAGGATCAGCGGGGCGGAGAAGTACATGATCCACCAGCCCATCGCGATCGAGAGGAACGCGAGGGCACCGCCGAGGGCCAGCGAGAGCGGCTGCCAGCTGTGGGGGGCGAAGAAGCCCACCTCGCCGGCCTCGTCCGCGACGTCGGCCTCCTTGTCGTCCTGCGCCATCGCGTCGACCCGCTTGGCCGTGAAGGCCAGGTAGTAGCCGATCATGATGGCCAGGCCGAAGGCCAGGAAGAGCGCCGTCGTGCCGACCGGCTCCTTGGACCAGACGCCGTACAGGATCGCCATGGCAAGGATGAAGACGCTCAGCCAGATGAACATCTTGCCCTGGATCTTCACTTGCCGGCCTCCTTGCTGCCCGTGAGGGCCGCGGCCTCGTGCGGCTTGTTCTCCAGCTGGTCGACAGCCGCGATCTCAGGGTGGTGCAGGTCGAACGCCGGGGATTCGGAACGGATCCGCGGCAGGGTGAGGAAGTTGTGCCGCGGCGGCGGGCAGGACGTCGCCCACTCGAGCGAACGGCCGTAGCCCCACGGGTCGTCGACCTCGATCTTCTTGCCGTACTTGGCGGTCTTCCACACGTTGTAGAAGAACGGCAGCATCGACAGGCCGAGCAGGAACGACGAGATCGTCGAGATCGTGTTCAGCGCGGTGAAGCCGTCGGCGTCCAGGTAGTCCGCGTAACGACGCGGCATGCCCTCGGCACCGAGCCAGTGCTGCACCAGGAAGGTGCCGTGGAAGCCCACGAACAGCGTCCAGAACGTGATCTTGCCGAGGCGCTCGTCGAGCATCTTGCCGGTGAACTTCGGCCACCAGAAGTGGAAGCCGGAGAACATCGCGAAGACGACGGTGCCGAAGATGACGTAGTGGAAGTGCGCCACGACGAAGTACGAGTCGGAGACGTGGAAGTCCATCGGGGGCGAGGCCAGGATGACGCCGGTCAGACCACCGAAGGTGAAGGTGATCAGGAAGCCGACGGCCCAGAGCATCGGGGTCTCGAAGGACAGCGAGCCCTTCCACATCGTTCCGATCCAGTTGAAGAACTTCACGCCGGTCGGTACGGCGATGAGGAACGTCATGAAGGAGAAGAACGGGAGGAGCACGCCACCGGTGACGTACATGTGGTGCGCCCACACGGTCACGGACAGACCGGCGATCGCGATGGTCGCGGCCACCAGACCGATGTAGCCGAACATCGGCTTACGGCTGAAGACCGGGATGACCTCGGAGATGATGCCGAAGAACGGCAGGGCGATGATGTACACCTCTGGGTGTCCGAAGAACCAGAAGAGGTGCTGCCAGAGCAGTGCGCCGCCGTTGGCCGCGTCGAAGACGTGGGCACCGAACTTGCGGTCCGCCTCCAGGGCGAAGAGCGCCGCCGCCAGGACCGGGAAGGCGAGCAGGACCAGGACACCGGTCAGCAGCACGTTCCAGGTGAAGATCGGCATGCGGAACATCGTCATGCCCGGAGCGCGCATGCAGATGATCGTGGTGATGAAGTTGACCGAGCCGAGGATCGTGCCGAAGCCGGAGAAGGCCAGACCCATGATCCACATGTCGGCGCCGACACCCGGCGAGCGGACGGCGTCCGACAGCGGGGAGTAGGCGAACCAGCCGAAGTCGGCCGCACCCTGCGGGGTGAGGAAGCCGGCCACCGCGATGATCGAGCCGAAGAGGTACAGCCAGTACGCGAACATGTTCAGCCGCGGGAACGCCACGTCGGGCGCGCCGATCTGCAGCGGCATGATCCAGTTGGCGAAACCGGCGAACAGCGGCGTCGCGAACATCAGCAGCATGATCGTGCCGTGCATCGTGAACGCCTGGTTGAACTGCTCGTTCGACATGATCTGCGTGCCCGGACGGGCCAGCTCGGCGCGCATGAAGAGCGCCATCAGGCCGCCGATGATGAAGAACACGAACGAGGTGACCAGGTACATCGTACCGATGGTCTTGTGGTCGGTGGTGGTCAGCCACTTCACCACCACATTGCCGGGCTGCTTGCGGCGGACGGGCAGCTCGTTCTCGTACGAGTCCTCAGCCGCGGCACCCTTGGTTTCGTTGGGGATGCTCACAGTTGGTTCTTCTCCGCGTTCCTGGCCGGGTCCGTCTGCTCGATGCCGGACGGAATGTAGCCGGTCTGGCCCTTCTCAGCCAGCTCCTTCAGGTGCGCCTGGTAGCGCTCCGGGGAGACCACCTTGACGTTGAAGAGCATCCGGGAGTGGTCGACACCGCACAGCTCGGCGCACTTGCCGAGGAAGGTGCCCTCCTGGGTCGGGGTCACCTCGAAGACGTTGGTGTGGCCCGGGATGACGTCCTGCTTGAAGAGGAACGGCACCACCCAGAAGGAGTGGATGACGTCACGCGAGGTCAGGACGAACCGGACCTTCTCGCCCTTCGGCAGCCACAGGGTCGGGCCCGGGTTGCCGGTCTGCGGGTTCCGGTCACCGGGGATGCCGGCGTCGTAGACGCCGCCCGCGTTGGCCGGGAACGCGTCCAGGTACTTGTCCGGGATCGACGCGAGGTTCTCGTCCTTCTTCGCGTCACCCTCGACGCCGGGGACGTCCTCGATGTAGTTGAAGCCCCAGCTCCACTGGTAGCCGACCACGTTGATGGTGTGGGCCGGCTTCGGGGAGAGCTCGAGGAGCTTCGACTCGTCGCGCGCGGTGAAGTAGAAGAGCACCGAGACGATGATGAGGGGGGTGACCGTGTACAGCGCCTCGATGGGCATGTTGTAGCGGGTCTGCGGAGGTACCTCGACCTTGGTCCTGCTGCGCCGGTGGAAGATGGTCGCCCACAGGATGAGGCCCCACACCAGGATGCCGGTGAGGAGCGCGGCGGCCCAGGAGCCCTGCCACAGGGAGAGGATCCGAGGCGCCTCTTCCGTGACGGGGGTGGGCATGCCAAGGCGGGGGAAGTCTTCCCAGTTGTACGAGCAGCCGGTGGCTGTCGCCAGGATCAGGCCCGCAGTCAGCACCTGCGGCAGCTTCCGCCGCATCGGGCGCCGCGACGAGCGGTCGGAGCCGTTGGGACTCACGTAGCGCCTTCCCGAGAGTCTCGGCCCGCGTTTGGTCGGCCACGGCCGTCCGTCTCGCTGGTCGGTCGCCGCCCCGGCCGCGGGCAGGGGTTTGGATGTTTATGCGGACCAAACCCTACTGGACGCTATTTGGGGTCGCGCGGGGAGGGTGCCCAACGCGCCGTCCGAGTCCCCGAAGGGGTGGACCGCGGGGTTCCGGGGAGTCGCCGGAGGCGCCCGTTCGGGGGTCTGGCGGCCGGTGGCGGCGGTCTTCTGACGGGCGCTCACCCGGGGCCGCGGGCGCCGCGCGCCGCCCGGCGGGGACGGGGGCCTACCGTGGGTGGATGCCGTACTTCGACGCCGCGTCCGCCGCCCCCCTGCACCCCGTCGCCCGTCAGGCGCTGCTCGCCGCCCTCGACGAGGGGTGGGCCGACCCGGCCCGGCTCTACCGGGAGGGCCGGCGGGCCCGTCGGCTGCTCGACGCCGCGCGGGAGGCCGCGGCGGAGGCGGTGGGCTGTCGTCCCGACGAACTCGTCTTCACTCCTTCGGGGACGCGCGCGGTCCACTCGGGCGTGTCGGGGGCGCTCGCCGGGCGCCGGCGGGTGGGCGGCCGGCTGGTCGTCTCGGCCGTCGAGCACTCCTCGGTGCTGCACGCGGGCGAGGCGCACGCGGCGGCCGGCGGGACGGTGACGGAGGTACCGGTCGGGCGGACCGGCGCGGTGGACCCGGAGGTCTTCGCGGCCGAGCTCGGCGAGGGGGTCGCGCTGGCCTGCCTCCAGTCGGCCAACCACGAGGTGGGCACGGAGCAGCCGGTCGCCGAGGTCGCGGCGGCCTGCCGGACGGCCGGGGTGCCGCTGCTCGTGGACGCGGCCCAGTCGCTGGGCTGGGGGCCGGTGCCGGAGGGCTGGTCGCTGCTGGCCGCGAGCGCGCACAAGTGGGGCGGGCCGGCGGGGGTCGGGCTGCTCGCGGTGCGGAAGGGGGTGCGGTTCGCGCCGCAAGGCCCGTCCGACGAGCGGGAGTCGGGCCGCGCGCCCGGCTTCGAGAACCTGCCGGCGATCGTCGCGGCGGCGGCCTCGCTGCGGGCGGTCCGGGCCGAGGCGGCGGCGGAGGGCGCCCGGCTGCGGGGCCTCGTGGACCGGATCCGGGCGCGGGTGCCGGAGCTGGTGCCGGACGTGGAGGTGGTGGGCGATCCGGTGCGGCGGCTCCCCCACGTCGTCACCTTCTCCTGTCTGTACGTCGACGGGGAGACGCTGCTGTCGGAGCTGGACCGGGAGGGATTCTCCGTTTCGTCCGGTTCGTCGTGCACCAGCTCGACGCTGACGCCCAGCCATGTGCTGCGCGCGATGGGGGTGCTGAGCGAGGGGAACGTCCGCATCTCGCTGCCGGCCGGCACGGAGCCGGCCGACGTCGACCGCTTCCTGGCGGTGCTGCCGGGGGTCGTGGCGTCGGTACGGGACCGGCTGGGCGCGCCGGCCGCGCCCGCCCCCGCGCCGGCCGGGGGCGACCTGGTGGTCGACGCGCGCGGGAAGCGGTGCCCGATCCCGGTCATCGAGCTGGCGAAGGTGTTCGGGTCGGTGCGGGTGGGGGGGACGGTGACGGTGCTCTCGGACGACGAGGCGGCGCGGCTGGACATTCCGGCGTGGTGCGAGATGCGGGGCCAGGAGTACGTGGGCGAGTCGCCCGCGGCCGACGGGGGCCACGCGTACGTGGTCCGCCGCACCTCATAGGCCGCGCGCCGCGCCCGGCTGAGCCCCGTCCCTTCTGTGGGCTGCGCCCGGCTGGGCCCCGTTGTGGGCAGGCGTTCCGCCCTTGCGGAACGCCTGCCCACACGGGAGGTGCGGCGAACGGGCCCCGTCCGGAAGCCGGGCCCGGGCCGGTCGGGGTCAGGAGAGGTGGGTGTGGACCTGGGTGGCCGCTTCCTCGCCGTACGCCTTGGTGAAGCGCTCCATGAAGTTGGCGCGGCGGAGCGTGTACTCCTGCGTGCCCAGCGTCTCGATGACCAGCGTCGCCAGCATGCAGCCGACCTGCGCCGCCCGCTCCAGGCCGACGCCCCACGAGAGGCCCGTGAGGAAGCCCGCGCGGAAGGCGTCGCCGACGCCGGTGGGGTCGACCTTGGCCTCCTCCTCGGGGCAGGCGACCTCGATCGCCGGCTCGCCCGCGCGCTCGATGCGGACGCCGCGCGAGCCGAGCGTGGTGACGCGGTGGCCGACGCGGGACAGGATCTCCTCGTCGGTCCAGCCGGTCTTCGACTCGATGAGGCCCTTCTCGTACTCGTTGGAGAAGAGGTAGGTGGCGCCGTCGAGGAGGAGACGGATCTCCTCGCCGTTCATGCGCGCGATCTGCTGGGAGAAGTCGGCGGCGAAGGGGATCGACCGGGCCTTGCACTCCTCGGTGTGGCGCAGCATCGCCTCGGGGTCGTCGGCGCCGATGAGGACGAGGTCGAGGCCGCCGACGCGGTCGGCGACGGCCTTGAGCTCGATGAGGCGGGCCTCGCTCATGGCGCCGGTGTAGAAGGACCCGATCTGGTTGTGGTCCTTGTCCGTGGTGCAGACGAAGCGCGCGGTGTGCAGGACCTCGGAGATGCGGACCGAGCCGGTGTCGACGCCGTGGCGGTCGAGCCAGGCGCGGTACTCGTCGAAGTCGTAGCCGGCCGCGCCGACGAGGATCGGGCTGCCGCCGAGCTGGCCCATGCCGAAGCAGATGTTGGGGCCGACGCCGCCGCGGCGGACGTCGAGGTTGTCCACCAGGAAGGAGAGGGACACCGTGTGCAGCTGGTCGGCCACCAGCTGGTCGGCGAACCGGCCGGGGAAGGTCATGAGGTGGTCGGTGGCGATGGAGCCGGTGACTGCGATACGCACGGCTGGGCGCTCCTGCGGGTGAAGGGTGATGACTATCAACGGTATCCGGTGACGGGGCCGCTGCCGAACAGCGGAAACTACCCCAGAGTAGGGCTTTTCTCCGGAGGCGGGTGGTGCATACGGTGCGGCCATGACCACGTACCCCGCTCCCCGCGAGCGCCACGAGTCCGAACTGAGCCTCGCCGAGCTGCGCGGCGCCAGTGCCCGGATGGTCCCGCACTGGGTGACGCCGGCCGGTCCGGCGCCCGCCCCGGTCTCCCCCGCCTCGATCCACGGGGTGGTCGTCCCGGACGCCTCGGCGCGGCTGATCGCCGCCACCGCCGAGTACGGCGGCTGACGGACGGAACCGACCGCGCCCCCGCCCCGTCCCACCGGTGTCCGATCGACACGAGGGAGCGTTGCGGTGAGCGGTACGGAGAGCGGACACGGCCGGCGGACCGCGCTCGTCGTCACGGTGGCGGCGGGTGTGCTGCTGGCCGGTGGCGGCGGGTTGTATCTGACCGCCTCGGGTGACGAGGGGGCGGACACCGCCTCGCGGGCGGCCGCGGGTGCGCCCGCGCCGCCGCCCCTGCGGCTCGGGGGCGGGAGCGGCGGTACGGGCCCGGACGCGGGGATCGCGCCGGGCGAACCCGACCCGGGCGGCGGCCCGAGCGGGACGGTCTACAGAGCCGAGGGCCCACTCCCCCAAGGGCCCTCGTCGGCCGCGGTCCACCGGCCGGCGGGCCTGGTCACCTCGGAGGAGGTGGCCAGGCTGGCCGCGGCGCTCGGGGTCGAGGGGCGTCCGGCGCTGGTCGGCGACGTGTGGACGATCCGCCCCGAGAAGGACGGTCGGGGGCCGCGCCTCGACGTCGCGCGGCAGGCGCCGGGGAGCTGGACGTACTCCTGGTACGACGGCGGCCCGGCGGGCGACACCTGCCTGAAGGGCAAGGGCTGCCCGCCGCCGGGCGAGGTGAAGCCGCCGGCCGGGGGCACCCCGGTGAGCGAGGCGGCGGCGCGGGCGGCGGCCGCCCCGGTGCTGAAGGCGCTGGGGCAGGACGACGCCAAGGTGTCGGCGACGCAGGTGATGAACGGCTCGGTGCGGGTGGTGAACGCCGATCCGGTGGTCGGCGGGCTGCCGACGTACGGCTGGTCGACGGGACTGCACATCGGTCCGGACGGGCGGCCGGTGGCGGGCAGCGGGACGCTGAAGGAGCCGGCGAAGGGCGAGACGTACCCGGTGGTGTCGGCGGAGCGGGCGCTGGCGCGGCTGAACGAGGAGTCGAAGGGCACGGGCCCGATCGGCATCGGCGGCTGTGCGACGGATCCGCCGGCCGGTGAGCCGGAGGGCGGGTCCGGGAAGGACGCGCCCTGCCAGACGATCGTGGACATGGCCCCGCCGCGCGAGGTGCCGGTGACGGGCGCGGTGCTCGGGCTCGCCGCCACGGAGACCGAGGACGGGCGGATGCTCGTGCCGACGTGGCTGTTCACGGCCGATCCGGCGGACTCGGCGCCGTACACGGTGACCTCGACGGCGGTGGCGCCGGAGTATCTGGTGCCGCCGGCGAAGCCGTCCCCGGAGCCGACGCCCGACCCGGGCGACGGCGCGGCGCCGGTGCGGCGGATCGACTCGTTCACCGTCGAGCCGGACGGGCGGACGCTGGCGGTGACCTTCTGGGGCGGGGTGTGCGGCACGTACACGGCGCACGCCGTCGAGGACCCGCGGCAGGTGCGGGTGCGGATCGAGGAGAAGACGGATCCGGAGCGGGTCTGCATCCTGGTCGCCAAGGAGATCACCGTGAAGGTGACGCTGGAGGCGCCGCTGGGCGACCGGCCGGTGGTGGACGCGGCGAGCGACGAGGCCGTGCCGCGCCGGTAGGAGCGGCGCCGGGAGCCGTACACGCGGCAGGGCGGTGGTCCGGGAGGTCGGTCTCCCGGACCACCGCCCTGGTCTTGGTGCGGTGCCGCTTTCAGCCGAGCGAGATCTAGCTGAACGAGTCGCCGCAGGCGCAGGAGCCGGTGGCGTTCGGGTTGTCGATCGTGAAGCCCTGCTTCTCGATGGTGTCGACGAAGTCGATGGAGGCGCCGCCCAGGTAGGGGGCGCTCATGCGGTCGGTGACGACCTTGACACCGTCGAAGTCCTTGACGACGTCACCGTCGAGCGAGCGCTCGTCGAAGAACAGCTGGTAGCGCAGGCCGGAGCAGCCGCCGGGCTGGACGGCGACGCGCAGCGCCAGGTCGTCGCGACCCTCCTGCTCCAGCAGCGCCCTGACCTTGGCCGCGGCGGCGTCGGTGACGATGATGCCGTCGGTGACGGTGCCGGTCTCGTCCGATACGGACATCTACATCTCTCCCGGGTTGTACGGAGACTGCTTGCCGACGGTGCAAACCGACGGTGTCCCGGATTCATTCCGGGTCGGGTGGGATTTCCCTCCTTCATGCTCGCACATGCCGCCCGCGGACGCGGAGGGCGAATTCGTCACATCGACACTATGGACATCGTCAGAATGACGTGAAGGGGTTATGATAGATAGCGTCATTTAGACGAAAAGGTTCCCCGAAGAAAGGGTGCGTGACGTGACCACCGCCCAGACCCCCCTGGACGTCCAGCCGACGCCGCTCGCCCTGCTGCTGCTCGGCCGCGAGGCCGACCCCAAGAGCGAGCGCGGCGTGGAGTGTCCCGGCGATCTGCCGTCGCCCTCCGACCCCGACCTGGTGGAGCGCGCCCGCGCGGCCAAGGAGAAGCTCGGGGACAAGGTCTTCGTCCTCGGCCACCACTACCAGCGTGACGAGGTCATCCAGTTCGCCGACGTCACCGGCGACTCCTTCAAGCTCGCGCGGGACGCCGCCGCCAAGCCGGAGGCCGAGTACATCGTCTTCTGCGGCGTGCACTTCATGGCCGAGTCGGCCGACATCCTCACCGGTGACGACCAGAAGGTCGTCCTGCCGGACCTCGCGGCCGGCTGCTCGATGGCCGACATGGCCACCGCCGAGCAGGTCGCCGAGTGCTGGGACGTGCTGACCGAGGCCGGGATCGCCGAGCAGGTGGTGCCCGTCTCGTACATGAACTCCTCGGCCGACATCAAGGCGTTCACCGGCAAGCACGGCGGCACGATCTGCACCTCGTCCAACGCCGAGCGGGCCCTGAACTGGGCCTTCGAGCAGGGCGAGAAGGTGCTCTTCCTGCCGGACCAGCACCTGGGCCGCAACACCGCCGTCCGCGACATGGGCATGTCCCTGGACGACTGCGTGGTCTACAACCCGCACAAGCCGAACGGCGGGCTCACCGTCGAGCAGCTGCGCGCCGCGAAGATGATCCTGTGGCGGGGTCACTGCTCGGTGCACGGCCGCTTCTCGCTGGAGTCGGTCGAGGACGTGCGCGCCCGGATCCCCGGCGTGAACGTGCTGGTCCACCCGGAGTGCCGGCACGAGGTCGTCGCCGCCGCGGACTACGTGGGCTCGACCGAGTACATCATCAACACCCTGGAGGCGGCCCCGGCCGGCTCGAAGTGGGCCATCGGCACGGAGCTGAACCTCGTCCGCCGACTGGCGAATCGTTACGCCGACCAGGGCAAGGAGATCGTCTTCCTCGACAAGACGGTCTGCTTCTGCTCGACCATGAACCGGATCGACCTGCCGCACCTGGTGTGGGCGCTGGAGTCGCTGGCCGAGGGGAACCTCGTCAACCGGATCGAGGTCGACAAGGAGACGGAGGCGTTCGCGAAGCTGGCGCTGGAGCGGATGCTGGCGCTGCCGTAGCGGTGAGGCGGTACCGCCGTTCCCCGGTGCCGCCGTCCTCCGGTACGTACGCCGAAGGGGCGCCCCACGAACTCGTGGGGCGCCCCTTCGTCCGTGTCAGGCGTTCACCGGCTCCTTCTGCTGCGGCGGGACCTGGGCGTCGCCGCCCGCCGCCTTCTTCGCCGCCTTCTTCGCCGCGCGGCGCTCCTTGCGGAGCTCCACCATCGCGTAGAGCGTCGGGACGAGGAGGAGGGTCAGCAGGGTCGAGGTGATCAGGCCGCCGATCACCACCACCGCGAGCGGCTGGGCGATGAAGCCGCCCTCGCCGGTGATGCCGAGGGCCATCGGCAGCAGGGCGAAGATGGTCGCGAGCGCGGTCATCAGGATCGGGCGGAGCCGGTGCCGGCCGCCCTCGATCACCGCCTCGACGACCCCGTACCCCTGGGCCCGGTACTGGTTGATCAGGTCGATCAGGACGATCGCGTTGGTCACGACGATGCCGATGAGCATCAGCATGCCGATCATCGCCGGGACGCCCATCGCGGTGCCGGTGGCGACCAGCAGGCCGATGGCGCCGGTGGCGGCGAACGGGATGGAGACCAGCAGGATCAGCGGCTGGATCAGCGACCTGAAGGTCGCGACCAGCAGCATGAAGACGATCGCCACGGCGGCGAGCATCGCCAGGAAGAGGTTGGCGAACGCCTCGGTCTGGTCCTCGGAGACACCGCCGATGGTGGCGGAGGCGCCCTCGGGCAGGTCGAGCGCGGCGATCTTCGACTGGAGCGCGGTGCCGACGGCGCCGGTGTTGTCCGTGGTCGGCTTGGCCGTGATCGTCGCGGCGCGGGCGCCGTCGATCCGGGTCATGGAGACCGGGCCGGGGACGAGCTCCACGGTGGCGATGTCGCCGAGCTTCACCGGGCCGAGCGGCAGCGCCTTCAGCTGGGCGAGCGTGGTGGCCGGGGCGGCCGAGGTGATGAGGATGTCCCGCTCGGCGTCGTCGAGGGTGGCCTTGCCGGCCGGGGTGCCGCGGACGGCCTGGCCGACGACCATGCCGAGGGTGGTGTCGTCGAAGCCGGCGTCGGCCGCCTTCGCGTTGGCCCGCACGGAGATCCGCGGGACCGACTGGGAGAGGTCGCTCTGGACGTCGGTGACGTCCTTCAGCTCCGCGACCGCCTTCTGGACCTGCTCGGACGCCTTCTGGAGCAGCTCCCGGTCACCGGCCTTCACCACGACGCTGAGGTCCTGGGCGGCGAAGCCGTCGCCGGCCGAGATCGAGGTGTCGCCGATGCCGTCGAGCCGGCCGAGGCCCGCCTCGATGGCGTCGCGGGTCTTCTCGTACGAGGCGGACTCCTCCAGGGTCACCTGGAAGGACGCCTGGTTGGCGCCGGTGCCGCCGCCGAAGGCCGCCATGAAGCCGGAGGAGCCGACCGTGACCTGGTAGTCCTTGACGCCCTCGGTCTCCGCGAGGACCTTCTCGACCTTCTTCGCGGCCTCGTCGGAGGCGTCCAGGGAGGTGCCCGGCTCCAGCTTCTGCTTGACCGTCAGGACCGGCTGGTCGCCCTGGTCGAAGAAGTTGGTCTTCATCAGCGGCGCCATGCCGAAGGTGACGACCAGGACGACGAGGGCGATCGCCACGCTGGTGAGACGGCGGCGGGTGGCGAAGCGGAGGACCGGCACGTAGGCGCGCTGGAGACGGCTCTTCGCCTCCTTCTCCTCGGCGAGCCTGCGGGCCTCGTCCGGGTCCTCGGAGGTGCCCTTGGGGGCGCGGAGGAACCAGTACGAGAGCACCGGGACGACCGTCAGCGACACCAGCAGCGAGGCCAGCAGGGCCGCCGTGACGGTGAGGCTGAAGGAGCCGAACAGCTCGCCGACCATGCCGCCGACCAGGCCGATCGGCAGGAAGACGGCGACGGTGGTGAGGGTGGAGGAGGTGACCGCGCCGGCCACCTCCCTGACGGCCGTGATGATCGCGGACTGGCGGTCCTCGCCGTAGCCGAGGTGGCGCTTGATGTTCTCCAGGACCACGATCGAGTCGTCGACGACCCGGCCGATGGCGATGGTGAGCGCGCCGAGCGTCAGCACGTTGAGGGAGAGGTCGCGGGTCCACAGCACGATCAGGGCGAGGACCACCGAGAGCGGGATGGAGACCGCGGTGACCAGGGTGGAGCGGATCGAGGCGAGGAAGACCAGGATCACCAGGACGGCCATGACGAGGCCGAGGGCGCCCTCGGTGGTGAGGCCGGAGATCGACTTGGCGACGGCCGGGCCCTGGTCGGAGACGACGGTCAGCTCGGCGCCCGCGCCCAGCTGCTTCCGCAGCTCGGGCAGCTTCTCCTCGACGGCCTCGGAGATGGCGACGGCGCTGCCGTCCTTGTCCATGGTGGCCATGACGGCGAGGCTGGGCTTGCCGTTGGTGCGGGTCAGCGAGACCCGGGCGGACTCCTCCTGCCGCACGGTGGCGACGTCGGCCAGCCGGACCGCCTTGCCCTGGGCGGGCTTGATCCGCAGGTCCTGGATCTGCTGGAGCGAGGTGTAGCCGCCGCCGACCTGGACGGTGCGGCTCTTGCCGGCCTCGGAGAAGGAGCCGGCGGGCAGGGTGGCGCCGCCGTTCTGCAGGGCCTGGGCGAGGTTCATCGAGGTCAGGCCGGCCGCGGCGAGCTTGCGCGGGTCGGGGGTGACGGAGACCTGGAGGTCCTGGACGCCGTCGACGCTGACCTGGCCGACGCCGTCGATGTCCTCCAGGGCCGGGACGACGGTCCGCTCCAGCTGGTCGGCGAGCGCCTGCTGGTCCTTGTCGGAGGTGGCGGCGAGGACGACGGTCGGGATGTCGTCGGTGGAGCCGGCCACGACCTGCGGGTCGACCGTGTCGGGCAGCATCGCCCGGGCCCGGTTGACGGCCTGCTGGACGTCGGCGACCAGCTGCTTGGTGGACTCGTCGCCGTAGTCGAAGGAGGCCATGATGACGGCGCTGCCCTCGGAGGCGGTGGACGTGATGCCCTTGATGCCGTCGACGGCCTTGAGGTTGTTCTCCAGCGGCTCGACGACCTGCTGTTCGACCACGTCGGGAGAGGCGCCCTGGTAGGGGGCGATGATCGAGACCATCGGGAGCTCGATCGAGGGGAACAGCTGCTGCTTCAGCTGGGGTATCGCGATCAGTCCGAAGACGACGGCGACGATGGACATCAGCCCGATCAGGGCCCGTTGCGCGAGGCTGAATCTGAACAGCCAGGACATGGGGTCTCTCTTCTGTGGCGTACTCGTCGGCAGGCGGCGGGCAGCCAGAGCGCCCCCCTTCCCCCTACCTTGGGCCACGTCCGACCGGAATTCCTCGGCCCCCAGACGCACTTCCCGGCCGCCGCGTACCGCGTCCGCAGTACGCCGGCGGACGCGGTCACTCCCCCCGCGGGCGTACCAGTCCGGTCTCGTAGGCGGTGACCACCAGCTGGGCGCGGTCGCGGGCGCCGAGCTTGGCCATGGTGCGGTTGACGTGGGTCTTCACGGTGAGCGGGCTGACGTCGAGGCGTTCGGCGATCTCGTCGTTGGAGAGGCCGCCGCCGACCAGGACGAGGACCTCGCGCTCCCGGGCGGTGAGCGCGGAGAGCCGCTCGGCGTCCACCCCGGCCCCGGCCGGGCCGGCGGTGCTCTGGGCGAGGAAGGTGGCGATCAGGCCCTTGGTGGCGGCCGGGGAGAGCAGCGCCTCACCGGCGTGCGCGATCCGGATCGCGCCGAGCAGCTCCTCCGGTTCGGCGCCCTTGCCGAGGAAGCCGGAGGCGCCGGCGCGCAGCGACTCGACCACGTACTCGTCGATCTCGAAGGTGGTGAGCATGACGATCCGGACCCCGGCGAGCTCGGGGTCGGTGGTGATCATGCGGGTGGCGGCGAGGCCGTCGGTGCCGGGCATCCGGATGTCCATGAGGACGACGTCGGGCCGTTCGGTACGGGCGAGGGCGGCGGCCTGGGCGCCGTCGGCGGCCTCCCCGACGACCTCCATGTCGGGCTCGGAGTCGACGAGCACCCGGAAGGCGCTGCGCAGCAGGGCCTGGTCGTCGGCGAGCAGCACCCGGATCGTCATCTTTCCTCCCCCGCCTCCCCGGGCGTCCCCGGGCACACCGGCAGTATCGCCTGGACGCGGAAGCCGCCGCCGTAGCGGGGTGCCGCGGTGAGCGTGCCGCCGAGGGCGGTGACCCGCTCGCGCATGCCGAGCAGCCCGTGTCCGCCGGAGGGCTCGGTGGCCGGCCCGTCGGGCGGGGTGCCGTCGTCGAGGACGGTGATCTCGACCGTACGGCCCACGAGGACGATGCTCACCTCGGCGCTGGCGTCCGGCCCGGCGTGCTTGCGGACGTTGGTGAGCGCCTCCTGGACGATCCGGTACGCGGCGAGGTCGACGGCCGACGGGAGCTGCCGGCCGCCGTCGGCGCGGGCCAGCGAGACGGGCAGTCCGGCCTTGCGGAAGCTGTCGAGGAGCCCGTCGAGGACGGCGAGGCCGGAGACGGGTTCGGTGGGGGCCGCGGGATCGCCGGACTGGCGGAGCAGGCCGACGGTGGCGCGCAGCTCGTCGAGGGCGGAGCGGCTGGCCTCGCGGACGTGGGCGAGGGCCTCCTTGGCCTGGTCGGGGCGCTTGTCCATGACGTGGGCGGCGACCCCGGCCTGCACGTTGACCAGGGCGATGTGGTGGGCGACGACGTCGTGGAGGTCGCGGGCGATCCGGAGGCGTTCCTCCGCGACCCGGCGGCGGGCCTCCTCCTCGCGGGTCCGCTCGGCGCGCTCGGCGCGCTCCCGGATCGCGTCGACGAAGGCGCGGCGGCTGCGGACGGCGTCGCCCCCGGCGGCGGCCATGCCGGTCCAGGCGAAGACCCCGAGGTTCTCCTGGGCGTACCAGGGGGTCGGGCCGAAGGCCATGGCGGCGACGGCGAGCACGGTCATGGTGACGAGGCCGACCCGCCAGGTGGTGGGGCGGTCGGTGCGGGAGGCGACCGTGTAGAGGGCGACGACGGCGCTGATGGAGACCGGGGCGGGGCGGGTCTCGCCGAGCAGCTCGACGAAGGCGAGCCCGCCGGTGAAGACGAGGACGGCGAAGGGCCGACGGCGGCGGAACACCAGGGCGACGGCGGCGACGGTCATCATGGCGACGCCGGGGAGGGTGGGGGCGCGGTCGCCGAAGGTGGGGCCGGTGGGGCTGCCGTGGGGGTCGGTGAAGGACGCGGCGATCATCGCGACGAGGACGCCGAAGGCGAGGAGGGTGTCGAAGGCGAGGGGGTGGTCGCGGAAGCGGTCGCACAGGCGGGCGAGCCCGGGGGGGGGGGCGGGGGGGGTGTCTTCTCCTGTGCGGGTCACGCCCCAGACGGTACGCGGTTCCCGACGTTCCCTGGAACGGCGCCGGCCCGCGGGAGGGGCGGGGTGCTCGGGCCGCCGCGGAGGGCGCCGTCCCGGTGTGCCCGCCCTCCCCCGGACGTCGCTAGCCCGGGATCAGGCCGTCGCCGGAGAGCATCTTGCGCACGTCGTCCAGGGTCGCGTCCGGGGACGGGAGGATGAGTGCGGAAGGCTCCAGGGCGTCGTCCGGGAGGGGGGTGCCCAGGCGGCGGACGGCGTCGAGGAGGGCTCCCAGCGTGCGCCGGAAGCCTGCCTCGTCGCCGGACTCCATCTCGCTCAGCAGCTCGTCGTCGAGCCTGTTCAGCTCGGCGAAGTGGCTGTCGGCCAGCTCGCGCTGGCCCTCCCCCATGATCCGTACGATCATGACGCCGTCCTTGCCTACTGCTTGTCGAAGCGGGGGTGGGACTGCTGCTGGTTCTGCTGCGGGGTGCCCGCCGCGCCGCCCTCGATCGCCTGCTGGGAGGGGCCGCCGGCCAGCTCCGCCTTCATCCGCTGGAGCTCCAGCTCGACGTCGGTGCCGCCGGAGAGGCGGTCCAGCTCGGCCTGGATGTCGTCCTTGGCGAGGCCCGACTGGTCGTCGAGCGCGCCGGAGGCGAGGAGCTCGTCGATGGCGCCGGCCCGGGCCTGGAGCTGGGCGGTCTTGTCCTCGGCCCGCTGGATGGCGAGGCCGACGTCGCTCATCTCCTCGGAGATGCCGGAGAAGGACTCGGCGATCCGCGTCTGGGCCTGGGCGGCCGTGTACGTGGCCTTGATGGTCTCCTTCCGGGTGCGGAAGGCGTCGACCTTGGCCTGGAGCCGCTGCGCCGCGAGCGTCAGCTTCTCCTCCTCGCCCTGGAGCGTCTGGTGCTGCACCTCCAGGTCGCTGACCTGCTGCTGGAGCGCGGCCCTGCGGGACAGCGCCTCGCGGGCGAGGTCCTCGCGGCCGAGCGCCAGCGCCTTGCGGCCCTGGTCCTCCAGCTTGGCGGACTGGCCCTGCAGCTGGTTCAGCTGGAGTTCGAGCCGCTTGCGGGAGGTCGCGACGTCGGCGACGCCCCGGCGCACCTTCTGCAGCAGCTCCAGTTGCTTCTGGTAGGAGTAATCGAGGGTTTCGCGCGGGTCCTCGGCCCGGTCAAGGGCCTTGTTCGCCTTCGCGCGGAAGATCATCCCCATACGCTTCATGACACCGCTCATGGGCTTCGCGCGCCCCCTTCTGACGGACTTGGCACCAGCTCTTCGTCAGGATCCACACTACGGTCCCTGTCTCCATTACCGCACTGTTCGGAGCGGGATGCGCTCCTCCCCAAGGACGACTGCGCGCCCTCCTCCCTCCGGCGGGAGGAGGAGGGGGATCTCGGGGAGAACCCCCTGCCGCGCCGTGCGCCCTCGTGTGCGTACCGGCTACGACGCCGGCTGTGAGCGGATCGTTCCCTCCCGGACTGGGGTTCCATGCCTCCCACCCCGTACCCTTGGGTTTTGTGTTCCGTAGCCGTTCGAAGGATGAGAAGGCCCCCACCGAGAAGGTGACGGCGGACCTCTCCAAGCAGCCCCGCGACCCCGAGGCCCCCAAGGGCCGCCCGACCCCGAAGCGGAGTGAGGCCCAGACGCAGCGCCGCCGTGCGCAGTCCGTCCCGCTCGACCGCAAGGAGGCCGCCAAGCGCCAGCGTGAGGCGCGGCGGGCCGACCTGACGCGCCAGCGCGAGGCGCTGAACAGCGGTGACGAGCGTTATCTGCCGGCCCGTGACAAGGGTCCGGTGCGCCGTTTCGTGCGCGACTTCGTCGACTCGCGCTTCGCGATCGCCGAGTTCTTCCTGCCGATGGCCGTGGTCATTCTGGTGCTGTCGCTGTTCGGCAACGCGAACCGCTCGCTCCAGAACATCTCGCTGCTGCTCTGGCTCGGCGTGATCGTCCTGATCGTCATCGACTCCATCGGCATCTGGATCCGTCTGCGGAAGCAGCTCAACGAGCGCTTCCCGGACACGCCGAAGCGCGGCGCGATCGCCTACGGCCTGATGCGCACGCTTCAGATGCGCCGACTGCGGCTGCCGAAGCCGCAGGTCAAGCGCGGAGAGCGGCCCTGAGCGCGGACGGCTCGGCCTCCGGCGGGCACGTCTTCGGCGTGCCGGCCACCGGGACGGGCGGTCCCGTGCTGCCCGCCGTCGTCCACTGGCCCGCCGGTCACGGCGGGCTCAGGGACACCATCCGGCAGGAGATCGTCGCCCGGCAGGTCGACGAGCAGATAACCGGCCGCTACCCGGTGGGGCAGCGGCTGAGGATCCTCGACGCGGGCATGGGGGCCGGTACGCAGGCGCTGCGGCTGGCCCGGGCCGGGCACACCGTCACGGGCCTGGAGGCCGATCCCGAGCTGCTGAAGACGGCCCGGGAGTCGCTGGCGACCGAGCCGGCCGGGATCCGCGAGCGGGTCCGGCTGATCGAGGGCGACGGGCGCGAGACCGGCGTCCACTTCCTGCCGGGCAGCTTCGACGTGGTCCTGTGCCACGGGGTGCTCATGTACGCCGACGAGCCGGACGCGCTGCTCGCGGGGCTGGCCCGGATGCTGGCCCCCGGCGGCCTGCTCTCCCTGGTGGTACGGAACGCGGACGCCCTCGCCATGCGGCCGGGGCTCGCCGGGGACTGGGCGGGCGCGCTGGCCGGCTTCGACACGGACGTCTACCAGGACGACGACGGCGTGAAGGTGCGGGCCGACCGGCTGGAGGCGCTGACGGCGACGCTCGCGGGCATCGCGGCGCCGCTGCACGCCTGGTACGGGGTGCGGGTCTTCACCGACGGCGTCCCCGCGGAGGCGGGGCTGCCGGCCGCCGAGGAGCTGGAGCGGCTGCTCGCCGCCGAGGAGCGGGCGGGCAGGACCGATCCGTACCGGCGGGTGGCGGCGCTGCTGCACCTGTGCGGGGTGCGGGGCTGAGACCCCGCCCGATGTGACACGGCCGAGGGGCCGGTGCGCCGACGCGGCGCGCCGGCCCCTTCGCATGTCGCCTGCTCCCGGCCCTTACCCTGCCCGGTCCGGCGCGGGGTACGCCTGTTCGGCGGCGCCCACCGGGACGGGCGAAAGGTGCGGAACGGATACTCCGGACATGGATGTCTCCCGCGCCCGCACGCGTACCCGTGTCCGACGTACCGCCCTCTCCCTCGCCGCCGGGGTCTGCGCCGCCGCGCTGGCCGCGGGCTGCTCCGCGGACTCCGGGACGTCCACCGCGCCCGAGCCGTCCACCGCGCAGGCCGCGGCGCCGCTCGCCGCCAACGAGCTCCAGGACGACTACCAGGCCGTGATCAAGGACGTGCTGCCGTCCGTGGTGCAGATCGACGCGGCGGAGAGCCTCGGCTCGGGGGTGGTCTACGACGACAGGGGCCACGTCGTCACCAACGCGCACGTGGTCGGCGAGGAGCGGAGCTTCCGGGTCACCGCCGCCACCGGCGGGGAGCCGGTCGCGGCCCGGCTGGTCGCCGCGTACCCGGAGCAGGACCTCGCGGTGATCCGGCTGGAGACGGTGCCCGACGGGCTGAAGCCGGCCCGGTTCGGCGACTCCTCGGCGGTCGAGATGGGGCAGATCGTGCTGGCCATGGGGTCCCCGCTGGGCCTCTCCGGCAGTGTCACCCAGGGCATCGTCTCGGCCACCGGCCGGACCGTCAGCGAGGGCCGGACGGGCGGCGGCACCGGCGCCACCATCGGCAACATGGTGCAGACCTCGGCCGCGATCAACCCCGGCAACAGCGGCGGCGCGCTGGTCGACCTGGACGGCCAGGTCATCGGCATCCCGACGCTCGCCGCCAGCGACCCGGCGATGGGCGGCGGCGCCGCGCCCGGCATCGGATTCGCGATCCCCGCCTCGATGGTGAGGACCGTCGCCGACCAGATCATCAAGGACGGGAAGGTCACCGACTCGGGCCGGGCCGCCCTCGACATCACCGGGCGCACGGTCCTGAACGACGACTACGAGCCGGCCGGCGTGGCCGTGGTGGAGGCCGAGCCGGGCGGCGCGGCGGCGGACGCGGGGCTGCGGGCGGGCGATGTGATCACCCGGCTCGCGGACGACGACGTCACCACGATCACCTCGCTCGCGGAGTCCCTGGCGGACCGCAGCCCGGGCGACGTGGTGTCGGTGACGTACGTGCGGGACGGCGCGACCCGCAAGGCGGAGGTCACGCTCGGCGAGATGTGACGGCGGCGCGATGGGACGGCGGCGGGGTGCGGTGAGGGGCGGGAGCGGGGAAGGGGCGGGATCCCGCGGATCCCGCCCCTTCCCCTAGGCCGTCAGGCGCCTTCGGCGTCCAGCGGCATCGGGCCGTAGATCTTGGTGCTGTCCTCGGAG
The DNA here is from genome assembly GCF_000719555.1 of Streptomyces sp. NRRL F-5727. Taxonomy (GTDB): domain Bacteria; phylum Actinomycetota; class Actinomycetes; order Streptomycetales; family Streptomycetaceae; genus Streptomyces. The sequence goes on along the minus strand of NZ_JOGX01000014.1, from coordinate 9,659 downwards.
AGGGTCACCTGGTCCGCGCCGCCCGCGAGGAGGTCGCGCCAGTGCTCCCCGAGCCAGCTCTCGGCGTCGCCCTGGGTGCCGAACTCCTCCGGGGTCACCACCGGGGCGACCTCCGTGCCGTCGGACTTCTCGAACCGCCACGTCCATGCCATGTCCGCCTCCTGGGGCTCACCGGATGATCGGTTTCCTGCCCGCAGAGTAGCCGGGCGCGCACCGCGCGCGGGGGCGCGGGAGGATCAGTGCGTGGAACTGACTCTGCTCGGCACCGGCTCCCCGCTCGGCCTGCCCCGCCCCGACTGCCCCTGCGCGGTGTGCGCGCGCTCCCGTGGCACGCGCGCGCGTGCCGCGACCGCGCTGCTCGTGGACGGGGCGCTGCTGCTCGACCTGACCCCGGGGGCGGCGCTCGCCGCGGCCCGTGCGGGGCGTTCGCTGGTGGGGGTGCGGCAGGTGCTCCTGACGCATCCGCACGACGGCCCCGCGGTGGAGGTGCCGGCCGGGCTGCCGACGGCCGGGCGGGTGCCCGACGGGCGGGAGCTGACGCTGATCAGCGGGCACCGGGTGCGGGCGGTGCCGATGGACTCCCCCGGCACCGGGTACGAGGTGGTGTCGGCCGACGGGCAGCGGCTGCTGTACCTGCCGCCGGGGGCGGCGCCCGCGGGGCTGCCGGAGAACCACCAGGAGCCGTACGACCTGGTGGCGGCGGACGTGACGGGACGGCCCGACGCGCTGGCGCGGCTGCGGGCGGCCGGCGCCGTGGGGCCGGGCACGGAGGTGATCGCCGTCCATCTGGACCACGACGCGCCGGCCGGGGCGGAGCTGGACCGGCGGCTCGCGGCGGCCGGGGCGCGGGCGGTGCCGGACGGGACGGTGCTGTACCTGGGCGAGTACCACGAGCTGCCGGAGGTGCCGCGGCGGACGCTGGTCACCGGCGGCGCGCGGTCGGGGAAGTCGGTGGAGGCCGAGCGGCGCCTGGAGACCTTCCCCGAGGTGGTGTACGTGGCGACCGGCGGGACCCGCGAGGGCGACCCGGAGTGGGCGGAGCGGGTGACCCTGCACCGGGAGCGGAGGCCCGGCTCCTGGCGGACGGTCGAGACGACCGACCTGGTGCCGCTGCTCGCCGAGGACGACGGTCCGGCGCTGCTGGTCGACTGCCTGTCGCTGTGGCTGACCGACGCCATGGACCGGGTGGGCGCCTGGGACGACGGCGTCTGGGCGGACGGCGGGCAGGCGGCGCTGCGGGAGCGGACGGCGGAGCTGGTGGCGGCGGTGCGGGCGACCCGCAGGACGGTGGTGGTGGTGACCAACGAGGCCGGCTCGGGCGTGGTGCCGGCGACGGCGGCGGGGCGGCGGTTCCGGGACGAGCTGGGACGGCTCAACGCGGCCTTCGCGGACGAGTGCGAGCAGGTGGTGCTCGTGGTCGCCGGTCAGGCGCTGGTGCTGCGCGGGTAGGGTGCTGATCCCGATGGCCCGTGCCGAACCTCGCTGATGTCACAAGGCGGAAACCCCCGATGGACCCTCTGCAGCCCCTGAACCTCGACGACTTCTCCGATCTGATCGAGCGCCCCGACGGCGGGATCCGGCGTGACGCCGAGGAGCGCCGGGAGCGGCTCGCCGTCCGCCCGGGCGCGCTCGGCCGCCTCGACGAGCTGGGCGAGTGGCTGTCCGCGGCCCAGTCGGCGGTGCGGGTGCGGGCGATCGAGCAGCCGAAGGTGGTCGTCTTCGCCGGTGACCACGGCATCGCCGCGCAGGACGTGTCGGGCCGCGCGGCCGGCACCGCCCACGTCCTGGTGCGGGAGCTCCTCGACGGGGCGAGCCCGCTCGCCGTGCTGGCCCGCTCGATGGACGTGCCGGTGCGGGTGGTGGACGCGGGCCTGGACTGCGACCCGGAGCTGCTGCCGGAGGCGGTGACCCGGCACCGGGTGCGGCGCGGCAGCGGCCGGATCGACGTCGAGGACGCGCTGACGCCGGAGGAGACCGAGGCGGCGGTGCGGCTCGGGATGGCGATCGCCGACGAGGAGGCCGACTCGGGCACCGATCTGGTGGTGCTCGGCGATCTGAGCGTGGGCGGCACGACCCCGGCGTCGACGCTGATCGCGGCGCTGTGCGGGACGGACGCCTCGGTGGTGACCGGGCGCGGCGGCGCGGGCATCGACGACCTGGCGTGGATGCGCAAGTGCGCGGCGATCCGGGACGCGCTGCGGCGGGCGCGGCCGGTCCTCGGCGACCAGCTGGCGCTGCTCGGCGCGGTCGGCGGGGCGGATCTGGCGGCGACGACCGGCTTCCTGCTCCAGGCGGCGGTGCGGCGGATGCCGGTGATCCTGGACGGTGTGGTGGGCGCGGCCTGTGCGCTGGTGGCGCAGCGGGCGGCGTTCCGGGCGCCGGACTGGTGGCTGGCGGGTCAGGTGTCCGGCGAGCCGGCGCAGGCGAAGGCGCTGGACCGGATGGCACTCAACCCCCTGCTCGACCAGGGCGTCCTGGTGGGTGAGGGAACCGGGGCACTGCTCGCGCTTCCCCTCGTCCGGGCCGCGGCGGCCCTCGCCGCCGAGCTGCCCGAACGTCCGGAGCCGACCACTCCGGAGGAGCCCGTCTCGGCCGAGGCGGTCTGAGGGGACGGCGCACTCCATCGGTGAGAGGCCCGGAGGCGGCCGCCCGCGACGCGCGGGTGGCCGCCTCCGGCGTCGCCGCACGGGAAGCGGTGCCCCATATGATCGCTTTTCATGGGAGAGGTCCGTTTGTCCGCCGAAGGAACGCCCCGGGGCACCGACCGCTCGCGGCGGAGCGCCGCGTTCGCCGTCTGGTACCTCCGCGTCGTCACGTTCATCAATTTCCTGAGTGCCGTGTGGGTCTCCTTCGGGCAGGACCTGCGGCGGCACAACGAGGACGACTTCTTCACGCCGTACATGCTGACGGCGGGCTTCGCCTCCGGCGTCTTCACGCTCTTCCTGGCGATCACCATGCGCCGCCGCAAGCGGGCCGCCTGGATCCTCAACACGGTGCTGAGCGGCCTCTTCCTGCTGCTGTTCGCGCTGGTGATGCTCTTCCCGGAGATCCGGGAGCACGCCCAGAACTGGGTGTCGCTGGCCCTGACCGCCGCCTTCTTCGCCGCCCTGCTGCTCGGCCGCAAGGAGTTCTACGCGAAGGGCGACCGCTCCAACCCGCTGCTGGCCGCGCTGGTCGCGGTCGGCGGTCTGCTGGTCACCTCGCTGCTCGCCGCGCTCCTGGTCACCGTCACCAACACGGCCGCCGGGCACTCCACCTTCCTGGAGCGGTGGCGGTACGGCGTGATGCGGCTGGTCACGCTGGCCACCGACGACTCGCGCTTCCCCACGATCACCACCCCGGGCTGGGTCGACGTGGTCATCAACGTGATGTCCACGCTGCTGCTCTTCGCGGTGCTCTTCGCCGCCTTCCGCTCCCGCCGGGCGGTGGACCCGCTGACCGAGGAGGACGAGGAGCGGCTGCGGGCGCTGCTCGACAAGCACGGGGAGCGCGACTCGCTGGGCTACTTCGCGCTGCGCCGCGAGAAGAGCGTGGTCTGGTCGCCGAGCGAGAAGGCCGCCGTCGCCTACCGGGTGGTGGGCGGGGTCTCGCTCGCCTCCGGCGACCCGATCGGCGACCCCGAGGCGTGGCCGGGGGCGATCGAGCCGTGGCTCGCCGAGGCGCGGGAGCACGGCTGGATCCCGGCCGTCATGGGCGCGAGCGAGGAGGCCGGGGTGATCTACGCCCGGCACGGCCTGGACGCCCTGGAGCTGGGCGACGAGGCGATCGTGGAGACCGACGAGTTCACGCTCGACGGGCGGGCCATGCGAACGGTCCGGCAGGCGTTCAACCGGGTCAGGCGGGCCGGGTACGAGGTGCGGATCCGGCGGCACGAGACCATCCCGGCGGAGGAGATGGCCGAGCTGCTGCGGAAGGCGGACGACTGGCGGGACGGGGCCACCGAGCGCGGCTTCTCGATGGCGCTCGGGCGGCTCGGGGACCCGCGCGACGGGCAGTGCGTGATGCTGGAGTGCACCGACGGCACGGGCGAGCTGCGGGCGCTGCTCTCCTTCGTGCCGTGGGGGCCGAAGGGGCTCTCGCTCGACCTGATGCGGCGGGACCGCGACTCCGAGAACGGGCTGATGGAGTTCATGGTGATCGAGCTCCTCCAGCGGGCGAAGGAGATCGGGATCACTCAGGTCTCGCTGAACTTCGCGATGTTCCGGTCCGTCTTCGAACGCGGCTCGAAGCTCGGCGCCGGACCGGTGCTGAGGCTGTGGCGCTCGCTGCTCAGCTTCTTCTCCCGCTGGTGGCAGATCGAGTCGCTGTACCGCGCCAACGCCAAGTACCGACCGATCTGGGAGCCCCGCTTCATGCTCTTCGAGAAGAGCGCCGACCTGCCGCGCATCGGCATCGCCGCCGGCCGTGCCGAGGGCTTCCTGGAGGCCCCCGGGCTGCCGAAGTGGCTGCACCGCAAGCACCTGGCGGGCGGGCGTTGAGCGGGGCGGTCCGCCGCTTCGCCCGGCGCGAGTGGGGCCCGCTCGCCGGCACGGTACGCCGGGAGCTGACGGGGCGTCGACGGGGACACCTCCCCGCTCGGGCGAAGCCGAGAGCTTGGGGGAGGGCGGTGCCGCTGACGCTGTCGGCGGTCGGTCTCACCGCGCTCTTCCAGTTCGTCCAGAACCAGGAGTGGGGCTACGGGCCGGTGCAGGCGATCGGGGCGGTGCGGGCCGAGGACCCGCTGTGGCTCGCCCTGCTGCGTACCCCGCTGTCGCTGTTCGTCCCCGCGCTCGACCTGCCGGTCTGGGGTGCGCTCGCCCAGGTCCTGCTGGTCTTCGGGATCGCCGAGCTCTGCCTGGGGCGGTGGCGGACGCTCGGGATCGCCTATCTGGCGACCCTCTGCGGCACCCTGTACGCGCGCGTGGGCATCGCCCTCGGCCCCGGCACGCCCCTCGGCCTGCCCGCCTCCGACGCGCAGGTGGTGGACACCGGGCCGTCGGCGGCGGTGGTCGGCCTGGCCGTCTACGTCTGCTGGCGGCAGCGGGCGTACTGGACGGGCGCGGCCGTCGTCGTGGCGATGGTGGCCGAGGTGGTCGTCAAGCCGAACCTCGCGGGCAAGGAGCATCTGGCGGCCATCGCGGGCGTCCTGGTGCTGATCGGCGTCCTGATGTGGCGGGAGCGCGGTCAGGACGGGGTGGAGCCCCGGCCGGGCACGCGCTCCTGGAAGCCGCCGATCAGGTCCTGAACCCGCCGCCGCACCCGGGTCCACCGCTTGTCGTGCCGGTAGGCGCGCACCGTGCCACGCGCGCGTGCGCGCTCCCGGCGGCCGTAGAAGTGCCGCCACCACCAGGAGCCGGGGCGGGCCAGCCGGAGGGCGCCGACGATCGCCACGAAGGGCACGAAGACGCCGATCAGCGCCAACCGCAGCTTGCCCTTGACCAGGGTGACCAGGATGAAGAGGAAGTTCAGCACGAGGGTGAGGAGGAAGCTCACCCGGTCCTGCCGCTCCTCCTCGGTGACGTCGTCGACGCCCAGCGGGGAGAAGCCGCTGAGGGGCAGCAGCATCAGGGCGGCGGTGAGGACGACGACCTCGACGCTCTTCCGGCCCTCCTCCGACCAGTACACGTCGTCCAGATGGAGGATGAGCGCGAACTCGTCCAGGACGAGTCCCGCGCCGACCCCGAAGACGACGGCGAAGGCGGCCGCGCCGAAACCGTGCCGTCCGCTGGCGACCGCGCCGAAACCGCCGAGCACGGTGAGGACCACGCCGGGCACGACGTGATGGATGTGCACCCCGCCGGAGGAGACGTTCCCGAAAGGTCCCTTGCCGGCGCGGATGAGCCGGGTGACGGTGCGGGTGACCAGGAACGTGAGGACGAACGAGGTCAGCGCGAGGAGCATCGGGAGCTTGCCCGGCTCCAGGATGTTGCGGGAGAACCAGTGACCCATGCCACCCCGTTCCGCTATGCCCGGTAGATACGGATACGCGCAATCTACCGTCCGGTCCCGGCGATTACCCTGCCCGGATGGACGGCCTGCGTTTCGCCTTCGGGACCCTCACCGTGTTCCCCGCCCGCATCACCCGCTGGGACCGGGACGCGGCGCGCGCCGGCATGCTCTGCGCCCCGGCCGCCGGACTCGTCGTCGGCCTCGTCGCCGCCGCGGCCGGCGGGGTGCTCCTGCCGCTCGGCTCCGGGCCGCTGCTCGCCGCCGTCGTCACCGTCGCCGTCCCCGCGCTGCTCACCCGCGGCCTCCACCTCGACGGCCTCGCCGACACCGCCGACGGCCTCGGCAGCGCCAAGCCGGCCGAGGACGCGCTGCGCATCATGAAGCAGTCCGACATCGGCCCGTTCGGCGTCATCACCCTGGTCCTCGCCCTGCTCGCGCAGGTCGCCGCCGTGTACGAGCTGTACGGGGAGGGCTGGGCGCACGGCGCGGTCGCCGTCGTCCTGGCCGCCACGGTCGCCCGGCTGGCCCTCACCCACGCCTCCCGGCACGGCGTCCCGGCCGCCCGGCCGGAGGGGCTCGGCGCGATCGTCGCCGCCACGGTGCCGGTCCGCGCGGCGACCCTCTGCACCGCCGCCGTCCTCCTCCTCGCCGCCGGCACGGGCCTGCTCCTCTCCCCGTCCGACGCCGTCCGGGGCGTCCTCGCCGCGGGCGCGGGCCTGGCCGCCGCCGCCCTCCTGCTGCGCCGCTGCGTCCGCCGCTTCGGCGGCGTGACCGGCGACGTCTTCGGAGCGGTCGAGGAGACGGCGGCCACGGTGACCCTGGCGGCGCTGACGCTGGGCTGAAGGGGCGTCAGCAGGCTTGGCGCCAGGCGTCGAGGTCGTATCGCTTGCGCAGGGAGCTGAGGCCCAGTTCCCGGGTCTCGGGGCAGAAGTCGGCGGGAGAAAGTTCGTACTCGGCGTGGAAGACCGGCTTGTCCGCGGCGATGAAGGGGGACAGGCGGTGGCACTCGTCGTACTGGGCGCACTGCTCGTTGACCGCGAAGTCGAAGTCGGCGAGGAGCTGGGGGATCTGGTCGAGGTCGTTCTTGAGCCCGACGGCGAGGCCGCGGTCGTGGGCGAGGCGGGCGATCAGGCGGTTGTAGGCGAGCTGGTCGGCGGCGGTGAGGGGGAAGCCGGTGCGGTTGCGGTAGCCGTCCATGTTGTCGGGTTCGACGGCGTCGAAGCCCTTGGCGCGGCACATGTCGATGCGCTCCGCCATCAGCGGTTCGAGGACGTCGGTGCGGCGGATGTCGAGCCAGCGTTCGCCGGCCCAGCCGTTGCCCCTGCCGAGGACGGACTTCGGGAAGCGGCCGGCGTCGGGGCGGAACTCCTCCCAGGCGCCGGTGGAGAGGTAGCAGATCACCTTCCGGCCGCGGCGGTGCAGGTCCGCGACGGTCGCGGCCGGGTGGTCGAAGCCGTCGATGTCGTACACGGGCACGTCGACGGTCGGGTCGAGCTTCCCGCTGAGCTGCCACTGCCAGGCCAGGCCGGCCGTCGGGCGCCAGCGGCCGCCCCCGGACTCGGGGTCGGGGTCGGGTGCGGGGCCCGCGGTGCAGGCGGTGACCAGGAGCAGCAGCCCCGCGAGGAGGAGCGGCAGACGTCTCATCGGGCGGGCTCCGGGAGGCCGTGCGGCAGGGTGCCCCAGGGGTGGGCGCCGGTCCCGGGGACCGCGCAGTGGACCGCGGTCGCGGGGCGGAAGCCGGGCGGGGCCGCGTAGACCAGGTGGCAGTGGTGCGGGGCGGCCGGCAGGTCGAGGGTGCGGTAGGTGTCCCAGGGGCCCTCGAAGGTGACGAGCAGGTCGGCCAGTTCGGCGTACCCCTCGTCGGGTCGGGTGCCGTGGTTGAGGACCAGGGTGGCGGCCCCGGCGGCGCGGGCGGCGACGGCGAGCCGCCGGTAGTGCGGCAGCGCCTCGGGCGCGGTCGCCACCTGGTCGAGGAAGGCGCCGTCGGCGCCGTACCAGTCGCGGTGGCGGAGCAGGTCGGCGACGACCTTCGCGTGCGGGCGGCGGCCGTAGGCGGTGTCCGCGTACCCGAGGATCCGCACCCCGGCGGCGCGCAGCCGGTCGGCGGCCTCGGCGAAGGCCGGGTCGGGGGCCTGGCCGGCGCCGTTCGCCGGGTTGAGGACCACGCCGTACAGCGCCGGCGCGGCCGCGACCAGGGCCGCCCAGCCCTCGGGGCGGTCGGTGGGGTGCTCGTAGAACGGCACCAGGAGGGAACGTTTCACGCGCGGTGTCCTTCTAGAGGCGGTGGGCGGTCGGTCGTACCAGCAGAACATGGCTGACGACGGCCAGCACGGCCGCCGCTCCCCCGGCGGCGAGCGGGCCCGCCGCCGGTTCGAGGGTCTGCGCGGCGGCGGCGAGCAGGCAGACGGCCGCCGCGCCGAGCACGGCGCCGAACGCCTGGAGAAGCAGCCCCAGCCAGAGCACGGTGCCGATGAGCAGGAGGGCGAGCAGCCGGTCCAGGTCCGGCCACGGGGTACCGGGCCAGAGCAGCGTCGCGGTGACGGTGAGGGCGAGCAGCGCGGTCAGATAGCCGCCGAGGCAGAGGACGAGGGTGCCGGTGACCGCCCGGCGGAAGGCGCGGGCGGTGGTGAGGGTCCGCAGCCGGGCGAGGCTGCCGCCGCGGAAGCGGAGCAGCAGCCATTCGGCGGGCCCCATGGAGAGAGTGAGCGCGATGACCGCGCCGGTGCCGGTGGCCAGGGAGTCGCCGAGCCCCGCGTGGAGCACGAGGACCCCGCTGCCGAGGCCGAAGAGGCCGTACGGGACGGAGGCCGCGAGCGGCGGTCCGCCCCGTCCGGCGGCGCCGCGCGCGGTGCCGGGGCGCAGCGCCCGGGCGGCGATCAGGCAGGCGGCGGTGAGCGAGACGGCGGGCAGGCCGGCGCGCAGCGGGTCGGGCAGGTCCCAGCGGAGGGCGGGGAGGGCGCCGAGGAGCGGCAGCAGGGCGACGAGCAGGGCCCGTTCGCGGCCGAGGACGAGGAGGACGGTGGCGGCGGCGAGGTAGAGGGACTGCCCGGCGGCGAAGACGGCGGCGGGCAGTTCGCCGTCACGGGCGGCGGCGAGGGCGACGGCGGTGCCGGCGAGCGCGCCGGCCGGGGCGCCGGTGAGCAGGGCGCGGGCGGCGGCGGGCCGGTCGCCGAGGCCGAGCCAGGTGTAGGCGCGGTGGGAGAGGGCCTGGTTCCACACCCAGCCGGTGACGGCGCCGGCGAGCAGCGGGACGGTGCCGGCGGGGAGCCCGTACCGCCCGTGGGCTCCGGCGAGCAGGGGTCCGGCCAGGACGTAGGCGAGGCCGGGGAGGGCGAAGACGAGCCCGCGCAGCAGGCAGCCGCCGAGCCCTTCGGACCAGCCGGGGGCGCCGGGGGCCTTCCGGGGCGGGTCGGGGTGGCGCCTGCGCACGCGCGCGTACAGGTCCTCGGCGAGCGCGAAGGAATCGTTCCGCCCGTAGGTGAGCCGGATGTGGTCGTCGGTCATGCCGTCGGATTCGAGGAGCGCGGCGATCTCGTCCGGGTGGACGGCCGCGGCGACGAACGCGTCGAGCCGGACGGCGAGTTCGTCGAGCGGGTCGGCGGCGACACCGGTCGTGGGGTCGGTCGCGGTGTGGGCCGCGGTGTCGGTCGCCGTCTCGGGCCCTGCCCCGGGACCGGGGCCCGGAGCCGGCTCGGGGGGCCGGGGGCGGGGCACGGTCGGCAGGGGCGGGG
>NZ_JOGX01000013.1 GCF_000719555.1 Streptomyces sp. NRRL F-5727 | reverse complement strand
ACCCGGCGAAGTCGGTCCGCAGCGCGTCGAGCAGGGCGCGGTTCTGGCCGTTGATCGGGCTGACGCCGCCGAAGAGGAAGTAGTGCTGCCCCACCTCCTGGAGCCGCTCCCTGGGGATGCCGCGGCCGCGCGTCACGTTCTCCAGGAACGGGACGACGTCGTCCGGACCCTCGGGGCCGCCGAAGGAGAACAGCAGCAGGGCGTCGTACGGGGCGGGATCGTGCTGATCGGACACGGGACACATCCTCGTGGTGCGGTGGACGGATCAGTCCCGTACTTCCCTCTCCGGCGCGATCGGGATGCGCCCCGCCCCGAACGGGTCGGGTCACCGTTCGCACGCGCTGCTCATACCACAGCGTCCATTCGGCCCGCACGGCCGACGTCCTCGACACCATCCGGCGCGCCGGGCCCGACCGGCGGACATCCGCACGGCCCGCCGGGTCGGCGGAGACCTCGGCCGGTGCGTGACGCCCTGAGGCCCCCAGAGCGGCAGTCGGGCCGCCGCGCGCGCGGCGGCCCGACGTGACGCGAGGCCCCGCCTCAGTCGTCGTCGGCGGCGGTGACACGCTCCGTCCGTCCCCACAGTTGGTAGGGGCTGAGCCGCCGTGCGCCGTCGAGATGCGGAACGGCGACGGCGCGACGGAACTCCGAGATCTCTCCCGGCAGACGGTCGGTCGCGGGGCGGCGGGGCTGCTCGTGCGGGAGGGGCGGGGGCGTCGTTCCCCGCTGCAGACGGATGCCGAGGGCGAACCCGGCCACAAGCACGGCGACGACGATCAGTCCGATGAGGATGTGCATGGTGACCTCCGGGGAGGGAACGGACCATCACCCCCTCTACGCCGTGACCGCGCTCTTCGGATGCGCGGACCCGCCGCACCACACGACCGGCCGAACCCGGCGGGCGACCGGGCCTCCGGCTGCTGCTGCGCCGCGCCGTCAACGCGACGCCTCCACCGCGGTCACGACAGGCCGGTGGCGTCGACGTGACCGACGGGCACCCAAACGACCTCTATCGGTTCTTTTCGCATCCGGTCACGACCGGGCGAACGAACTCCCCGTGTGACGGCGACCGGCCCCGAACGGTCGCGCCGCACCGTCCCGGCAGGGGCGAGGGCCTCGTCCCCGTCGACCGCTCTCACCGGAAGGTCACTCGATGATCATCAAGAAGCTCCACGACGCCGGAGTCCGCAGCGAGCACGCGTATCTGGCCGCCGTCGGCTCGATCGGACTGTCGCTCGCCACCTGGCTGACCTCCAGCAAGCGCGAGAACCTCGAGCGGGCCGACCGCTGGGGGATCTTCGTGGGGGAATGGGCGCCCACGTTCTTCGCACTCGGTCTCGCCCTGGCGAACTACGAGCGCGACGAGACGGGGCATCCCGGTCTCTGATCCCCGACGCGGACGACGGCGCCGCGCACCCGGCCGATGGCCAGGGCGCGCGGCGCCGTTCCGCCGCGCCAACCCCCCGGCCGGAGGCCGACGGTTGGCGCCCGGGAGGACGGCGTGACCCGCGTGGCCGGGTGGGCACCTCTCTGCTGCCGCCTCGTCCCGAGGGACCCGTTACGGCGGTCGGCATCGCGACCGCTCTCCGTTCCCCGGATCGATCCGGAGACACTGGTACCCCCATGTCCTGCGCTGGGTCCGACACCGCTGCGTCGACGTCCACGACGCGGAGGACGTCGCCCCGCACGGGTTCACGCAGGTCTGGCTGCACTCCCACCGGTACTGTCCCCGCCGCGGAAACCTGGGGCCGTGGCCGTACGGCATCACGGCCCACGAGATCGCCCGGCGCCTCGGTCTGCCGATCGGTACGGTCGAGAGCCACGCCCGGAGGGCGCTGAAGTCGCCGGCCTCCGCCGCCACCGAGCGCGGATGACCGCCGCGGCGACCACACGTGTCCTGGCCCGCGGGCTGTGGCACTCCTCTCCTGTGATCACGCGCGGTTTATGCTCACTTCGTGCCGGAAGCCGGTGGCAAGGGGCGCGGCACCATCGATTACAAGATTGAAGAGATGGGTGGCCTGGGAAAGTGCTGCAAGAGGTCGTAGCAACCCGCTATGTCACGCCCTTGCGTGAGGGCGGCTCGCTCCCCGGGATCGTCGAGGCCGACGATCTCGGCACGTATGTCATGAAGTTCACCGGCGCCGGTCAGGGCCGCAAGACCCTCGTCGCCGAGGTGATCTGCGGGCAGCTCGCCCGGCGGCTCGGGCTGCGCGTGCCCGAGCTGGTCACCATCCAGCTCGACCCGGTCATCGGGCTCTCCGAGCCCGACCAGGAGGTGCAGGAGCTGCTCAAGGCGAGCGGCGGGCTCAATCTCGGCATGGACTTCCTTCCCGGCTCGCTGGGCTTCGACCCGCTGGCCTACGAGGTGGACCCGGCGGAGGCCGGGAAGGTCGTGTGGTTCGACGCGATCGTCAACAACGTGGACCGCTCCTGGCGCAATCCGAACATGCTCGTGTGGCACGGCGACCTCTGGCTCATCGACCACGGCGCCACCATGATCTGGCACCACAACTGGGCGGGCGCCGCCGCCTCCGCCGCCAGGCCGTACGACGCCTCAGACCACGCCCTCGCGCCCTTCGCCCCGGACGTCGCCGCCGCTGCCGCCGAGCTGGCCCCGCTCGTCACCCGGGAGCTGCTCGACGAGGTCGCCGCCGACGTGCCCGACGAGTGGCTGGTGGACGAGCCCGGCTTCGACTCCACCGACGCGGTGCGCGCCGCCTACGTGGAGGCGCTGCTGCCCCGCGCGGCCACCATCCACGAGCGGATCACCCTCGGTCCGCGCACCGACCGCCGGCCGCAGCAGCCGCCCGGCTGGCTCGCCGAACGCCTCGCCCCCCGCCCCGGCCAGAAGGACAGCACGACGTGACCGACCGCGATGTCTTCGAGTACGCGCTGCTGCGCGTGGTGCCGCGCGTCGAGCGCGGCGAGTGCTTCAACGCGGGCGTGGTCGTCTACTGCCGGGCGCGTTCCTTCGTCGCCGCCCGCACCCACCTCGACGAGGCCAAGCTGGCCGCGCTCGACCCGGCCGCCGACGTCACCGGCGTCCGCGCGGCGCTGCGCGCCGTGGAGGGCGTCTGCCTGGGCGGCGACGCGGCCGGGCAGGCCGCCCAGGACGACGCCGGGCGGCGCTTCCGGTGGCTGATCGCGCCGCGCTCCACGGTGGTCCAGCCGGGCCCGGTCCACACCGGCCTGACCGGCGACCCCGAGGCCGAGGTGGAGCGCCTGCTGGATCTGCTCGTCCGCTAGCCCGTCGTGCCGCGCGGTCTCGTCCACCGGGCGGGCTCGTCCACCGGGGCTCGTCCACCGGGGCTCGTCCACCGGCCGGTCTCGTCCACCGGGCGCTCTCGCCCGCCGGGCGGCGCTTCTCCTCGGACGGGTGAGGGCGCCCGTCCGCCGTGTGACGGCGGAGTGACAGGGTGCACCCGGTGGGCCGTTGACACCGGGTGCCAGGGCTTCTAGCGTCTCGTCCTGCGGTCGATACTAAGCGGTCGCTCATGAGCCCGGGAGAGAGCCCGGGAACCCTGAGGGCGAGGAGAAGCAAGCATGTCCACCACCGAGCAGCGCGTAGCCGTCGTCACCGGTGCCGCACGGGGCATCGGCGCCGCCACCGCGATCCGCCTCGCGGCCGAGGGCCGCGCCGTCGCCGTCCTCGACCTCGACGAGGCGGCCTGCAAGGACACCGTCGAGAAGATCACCGCCGCCGGCGGCCGCGCCCTCGCGGTCGGCTGCGACGTCTCCGACGGCGCCCAGGTGGAGGCCGCGATCGCCCGCGTCGTCGCCGAGCTCGGGGCGCCCACGATCCTGGTCAACAACGCCGGCGTCCTCCGCGACAACCTCCTCTTCAAGATGGACGAGGCCGACTGGGACCTCGTCATGAACGTGCACCTCAAGGGCGCGTTCCTGATGGCGAAGGCATGTCAGAAGCACATGGTGGACGCGGGCTTCGGCCGGATCGTCTCGCTCTCCTCCTCCTCGGCGCTCGGCAACCGCGGCCAGGCCAACTACTCCGCGGTCAAGGCCGGCCTCCAGGGCTTCACCAAGACGCTCGCCAAGGAGCTCGGCAAGTTCGGCGTCACCGCCAACGCCGTCGCCCCCGGCTTCATCGTCACCGAGATGACCGCCCAGACCGCCGAGCGCGTCGGCATGGGCTTCGAGGAGTTCCAGGCCGCCGCCGCCTCCATGATCCCGGTCCAGCGGGTGGGCCGCCCCGAGGACGTCGCCAACGCCATCGCCTTCTTCACGGGCGACGACGCCGGCTTCGTCTCCGGCCAGGTCATGTACGTGGCCGGCGGCCCGCTCAACTGACCCGGCGCGGCGAGAGAGGAAGCGCGAGATGACCGCACAGCAGCCGCCGGAGCTCTCCGGCAGGGTCGCACTCGTCACCGGCGCCAGCCGGGGCATCGGCTACGGGATCGCCGAGGCGCTCGTCGCCCGCGGCGACCGGGTCGTCATCACCGGGCGCGGCGAGGACGCCCTCAAGGAGGCCGTGGAGCGCCTCGGGTCCGACCGGGCCGTCGGGGTGGCCGGCAAGGCCCACGACACCGCCCACCAGGCAGCCGCGGTGGCGGCCGCGATGGACGCCTTCGGCCGTGTCGACTACCTGGTGAACAACGCCGGTACGAATCCGGTCTTCGGGCCCATCGCGGACCTCGACCTGGACGTGGCGCGCAAGGTCTTCGAGACGAATGTCGTCTCGGCGCTCGGATTCGCACAGCGGACCTGGCACGCCTGGCAGAAGGATAACGGCGGCGCGATCGTGAACATCGCCTCCGTCGCCGGAATCTCCGCCTCCCCCTTCATCGGGGCGTACGGGGTCAGCAAGGCCGCGATGATCAATCTGACCCAGCAGCTCGCGCACGAATTCGCGCCGGTGGTCCGGGTGAACGCCATCGCGCCCGCCGTCGTGAAGACGAAATTCGCGGAGGCGCTCTACGAGGGCCGGGAGGCCGAGGCGGCCGCCGCCTACCCGATGGGCCGGCTGGGCGTGCCGGAGGACATCGGGGGCGCCGCCGCCTTCCTGACCTCGGACCAGGCGGGATGGATCACCGGTCAGACGCTCGTCGTCGACGGGGGCATTTTCCTGAACGCCGGAGTCGGGTGACCGATAACCGGACACTCTCCGGATTTCCTGTCCGGATTGGCCCCGGTTGCCTATCGATCGTCTCAAGTGCCCCGCCGGGCTCACCCATTGACCTGGCGGGGTACTGCGGTATCGTCGGCCGACCCCAGGCTGAACGAGGAGCGTGCACGTGTTCAACCGGACGAGTCTGCAGGCCGCTGCAGCCCTTGCGTCCATATCCCTGGTATCCGGATGCGGTGTTTTCTCGGATACCGAGTCCGCCGGGGAGCAGAGGATCACGATCGGGACGACGAGTTCTCCCACGACACTCGATCCCGCGGCTTCCTGGGACAATTCCTGGGAGCTTTTCAGGAACGTCTACCAGACCCTGGTGAGCTTCCCGACGGGAAGCACCACACCGAAGCCGGACGCGGCCGAATGCAAATTCACGGACACGTCCAGCCGGGTCTTCGAATGCACGCTTCTCGAGGGGCTCACGTTCTCCAACGGCCACAAGCTCGACGCCAAGGCCGTGCAGTACTCGATCGAGCGCATCCGCACGATCGACGCCGAGGGCGGCCCCAACGGCATGCTCGGCTCGCTCGACACCATCGAGACGGTCGGCGACCGCACGGTCGTCTTCAAGCTGAACAAGGCCGACGCGACCTTCCCCTTCGTCCTCGCCACCCCGGCGATGTCGATCGTGGACCCGGCCGAGTACCCGGCCGACCAGCTCCGCAAGCAGGACGGCAAGATCGCCGGCTCCGGCCCGTACGTGCTGGACGGCTACGAGGTGCGCAAGCAGGCCGAGCTGTCCCGCAACCCGAACTACAAGGGCTTCGCCGACCGCAAGAACGGCGGCGTGACCATCAAGTACTTCGACCAGTCGGAGGCGATGGTCAAGGCGCTGCGCGACGAGGAGATCGACGCCACCTACCGCGGTCTGACCGCCGAGGAGGTGACCTCGCTCCAGGACGACGACGAGGCGAACAAGGGCCTCCAGCTCGTCGAGTCCACCGGCGCCGACATCCGCTACCTGGTCTTCAACACCGAGGACGAGTCGGTCGCCGACCCGGCCGTCCGCCGGGCCGTCGCCCAGGTCGTGGACCGCGACGAACTGGTCAGCAAGGTCTACCGGGGCACCGCCGAGCCGCTGTACTCGATGGTCCCCAAGGGCATCGCCGCGCACACCACCAAGTTCTTCGACACCTACGGCCACCCCGACAAGGCCAAGGCGAAGAAGATCCTGCGCGAGGCGGGCATCACCGAGAAGGTCGAGCTCAGCTTCTGGTACACGACGGACCGGTACGGCTCCTCGACGGCCGCCGAGTTCGCCGAGCTGAAGCGCCAGCTGGAGGCGTCCGGCCTCTTCAAGGTCACCGTCCAGGGCAAGCCGTGGACCGAGTACCAGGCCGCCTACCAGCAGGGCGAGTACCCCGTCTTCGGCCGAGGCTGGTTCCCGGACTTCCCGGACCCGGACAACTTCGTCGCCCCCTTCGTCGGCAAGAAGAACGTCCTCGGCACGCCCTACCTGAGCCCGCGGATCACCGACGAGCTGCTGCCCAAGTCGCGCCGCGAGAGCGACCGCGGAGCCGTCGGCGACGAGTTCGAGGAGGCTCAGTCGATCATGGTCGAGGACGTGCGGCTGCTGCCCCTGTGGCAGGGCAAGCTGTACATCGCGGCCCGTGAGGACATCGGCGGCGGCGAGCGCGCGCTCGACCCGCAGACCGTCATGCAGCTGTGGGAGCTGCACCGCCGGGCCAGCTGGTAGCCGCCGCCGCGGGAGCCCGCCGGGGCCCGATGTCAGTGGGCCCCGGTAGGTTCCGTGGTGGAACTGCCGAACCACCGGAGGTTGTGGACCGTGACCGACATCAACATGCTGCCCGAGTCCTGGCGGGGCGTCCTCGGCGACGAGCTGGCCAAGCCGTACTTCGCCCAGCTCACCGAGTTCGTCGAGCAGGAGCGGGCCGCCGGACCGGTCTACCCGCCGAAGGACGAGGTCTTCGCGGCCCTGTCCGCCACGCCGTACGACAAGGTGAAGGTCCTGATCCTCGGTCAGGACCCGTACCACGGCGAGGGCCAGGGCCACGGCCTGTGCTTCTCCGTCCGCCCCGGGGTGAAGACCCCGCCGTCGCTGCGGAACATCTACAAGGAGATGCAGGCCGAGCTGGGCCACCCGATCCCGGACAACGGCTATCTGATGCCGTGGGCCGAGCAGGGCGTCCTGCTGCTCAACGCGGTCCTGACCGTCCGCGCCGGCGAGGCGAACTCGCACAAGGGCAAGGGCTGGGAGAAGTTCACCGACGCCGTCATCACGGCCGTCGCCTCCCGGCCGGACCCGGCCGTCTTCGTCCTCTGGGGCAACTACGCCCAGAAGAAGCTCCCCCTCATCGACGAGGAGCGGCACGTCGTGGTGAAGGGCGCCCACCCCTCGCCGCTGTCGGCGAAGAAGTTCTTCGGCTCCAAGCCGTTCACCCAGATCGACGCGGCCGTCGCCGCCCAGGGCCACGAGCCGATCGACTGGCGCATCCCCGACCTCGGCTGAGCCTCGGCGGGATCGGGGCCGCGGCCGGTTAGCGTCGGAGCTCCACGCAGTGCGAGCGCCGGGAGGCCGCGGTGACCGAGCAGCAGCGGACGTCGGACGAGGCCGTCCTGACCAGGATCGGGCAGGCCAGGATGCTGCTCCACGGGGGAGACCGCGAAGAGGCCCGCAACCGCCTCGGCGTCCTGTGGCAGCAGCTCGGCCCCGACGGGGACCCGCTGCACCGCTGCACCCTCGCCCACTACCTGGCGGACACCCAGGACGACCCGGACACCGAACTGGCGTGGGACCTGCGCGCCCTCAGCGCCGCCGACGGCCTGGAGGACGGACGGCTCGCCGCGCACGACTCGGCCGCCGCCCTGCGCGCCCTCTACCCCTCGCTCCACCTCAACCTCGCCGCCGACTACGCCAAGCTGAGCCGGCCGGACGCCGCGCGGGCCCATCTCGAACGGGCCCGCGCCGCCTCCGAGGCCCTCGACGACGACCGGTACGGGAGGGGCGTCCGGGCCGCTATCGAGCACCTGGACCGGCGGCTCCGCGAGGGGTGAGGGCGGGGCTCACCGCTCGTACGTGTCCCGGCAGAGCCCGGCCTGCACGCTCGCCGGGTCCCAGCCCCCGTACCGCTCGCCCAGGTCGCACACGTCCTTCCGGGAGACCGGGGGCGCCTCCCGCAACTGCTCCGCCACCCGCTCCAGCTCCCGGACCTCGGGCACGGGCGGCCGCGGGGGCCGGACCGCCTCGGGCCGGGCCGCAGGGCGCCGGGTGGCGCGGGCGGACGGCTCGGGGGAGGGGGTACGGGACGGGGCGGCGTGACCGGTGGCGCGGCGGGTCTCGCCGCGCGGCGGGGCGGTGGTCGGGGCCGGGGACGGGAGGGCCGCTTCGAGCGCCTCCCGGGCCGGTCCCTGGAGGACGATCTGCGGCTCCACGTCCTGGACGGGGCGTACGGGATCGGTGGTGGGCGCGGGGGCCGGCGCGGGCGCCGGGGGCGGCCCGTCGACGGCCACGCACCCGGTCAGGGCGACGGCGACGGCCGCCCCGGCCAGGAGGCGCGCGGGGGTTCGGGTTCGGTGCACCCGCGCCACTCTGCTGGTCCGGCGCCGATCTTCGAACCCCTACCGGCGGGGAATGCCCCGCACGGGTGAGCGTCCGGTCACCCTCCTTGACCGGTCAGGCGCCGGTGGCGCCGTCGATGCGCTCGCGGATGAGGTCGGCGTGGCCGTTGTGCCGCGCGTACTCCTCGATCATGTGGAGGTAGATCCAGCGCAGGTTGATCAGGTCGCCGGTGCGGTGGTGGGCGCCCGCGCCGAGGTCGTCGAGGTCGTGGCGGGCGGCGAGCTCGCGGGCGTGGGCGATCTCGCCCTGCCAGGTGGCGTACGCCTCCTCGTAGGTGTCGCCGTCGGTGGTGTGGATGTCCCGGTCGAAGTCCTCGTCGGTGGCGTAGAGCCACCCGGTCTCCTCGCCGCCCAGGACCTTGCGGAACCAGCCGCGCTCGACCTCCGCCATGTGGCGGACCAGGCCCAGCAGATTGAGCTCGGAGGGCGGGACCGAGACGGCGCGCAGCTGCTCGTCGGTGAGGCCCGCGCACTTCATCGCGAGGGTCGCGCGATGGAACTCGAGCCACTGCTCCAGTGCCTGGCGCTCACCCGTCGTGGTGGCGGGCCAGACGCGCTCGGGTACGGCGGTGTGATCGGTGGTCATATGGGGCATCGTGGCGGACCACCGGGGCCGGCGCCAGCGGTTTAGCGTGACGGCCCGGTGAGCATTCCGCGCAGCAACTCGTCGAAGCCGGTCCGCAGTTCCGCGCGGCTCGGCACGGCCGCGTGGAACGAGCCGGCGGCGCAGGAGAACATCAGCCCCTCGCACCAGGCGATCACCGAGAGCGCGTGCCGCTCCGGCGTCGGCGAACCGGCGCCGCGCATCATCGCGGTCACCGGGTCGTGGAAGGCCGAGCCGGTCCGGTCGAAGAAGCCACGCAGCTCGGGGCGGCGGGTCGCCTCCAGGGCCAGCTCGTAGCGGGAGACCAGCAGCGCCCGGTGGTCCGTCAGATAGCGGTGCAGCGCGAGCGCGAGGGCGTCCGCGAGGAGCGCCGGGCCCGCGCCGGGCGGCGGCAGTTCGTCCGGCGTGAGGACCTGCGCCTCGCGCTCGGCCTGCCGGCGCACCGCCGTCTCCAGGAGGGCCTGGCGGGTGCGCGCGTGGTTGGAGGTCGAGCCCTGCGGCAGTCCGGCCCGCTCGTCCACCGCGCGGTGGGTCAGCCCGCGCATCCCGCGCTCCACCAGCAGGTCGAGCGCCGCGTCGCCGATCCGCTCGGCGCGGGTCGGGGGAGTGGGGGCGGCCGGTTCCTGGGTGCGCGCGGTCATGGGGACAACCTACCCATCGCCATCCGACTACACCTGTAGTACGGTCGGAGCGTCCAGCCGACTACAGCTGTAGTTCCGGTGGTCGCCGGCGTTCCCGACCCGCCCCGGGCCGAGGTCGCCGTCGTCCCTGCCCGGCCGATCCGTCCGACCCGAGGGAGCCTTCATGCCGCAGCACCGTGCCGTCGTCCTGGGAGCGGGCATCGGCGGCCTCACCGCCGCCGTCGCCCTCCACCGACGCGGCTGGGCCGTCACCGTCCTCGAACGCGCCGCCGACCTCGCCCCCGTCGGCGCCGGCATCGGCCTCGCCCCCAACGCCCTGCGCGCCCTCGACGTCATCGGCCTCGGCGACCGCGTCCGCGCGCTCGCCGCCTGGCAGGGCGCCGGCGGGATGCGCTCCCCGGACGGCCGCTGGCTCGCCCGCACCGACGCCCGCGCCGCCGCCGCCCGCTTCGGCGACCCCCTCGTCCTCCTCCACCGCGCCACGCTCGTCGAACTCCTCGTCTCCGCCCTGCCCGCCGACACGGTCCGCACCGGCGCGCCCGCCACGCTCGACCACCCCGGCGACGCCGGCACCCCCGCCCGCGTCACCACCCCCGACGGCACCCTGGAGGCCGAACTCGTCGTCGCCGCCGACGGGATCCGCTCCGCCGCCCGCGCCGCGCTCTTCCCCGCCCACCCCGGGCCCCGCTACTCCGGCTGCACCACCTGGCGGCTCGTCATCCCCGCCCCCGCCCAGCCCTTCGCCCCGCACGAGACCTGGGGCGCCGGACGCCTCTGGGGGACCCAGCCCCTCAAGGACGGCCGGATCTACGCGTACGCCATGGCCGCCGCGCCCGC
This sequence comes from Streptomyces sp. NRRL F-5727, assembly GCF_000719555.1. GTDB lineage: Bacteria > Actinomycetota > Actinomycetes > Streptomycetales > Streptomycetaceae > Streptomyces. Next base: position 124,250 of record NZ_JOGX01000013.1, on the reverse strand, counting down.
CGGCGCCCAGGCCCCCGACAGCGAGCTCGCCGAACTCCTCCGGCTCTTCGGCGACTGGCACCACCCGGTGCCCGAGATCCTCGCCGCCGCCGACCCCGACGCGGTCCTGCGGCACGACGTGCACCACCTCACCGACCCGCTGCCCGCCTACCACCAGGGCCGCACCGCGCTCCTCGGCGACGCGGCGCACGCGATGATGCCCTCCCTCGGACAGGGCGGGAACCAGGCCGTCGAGGACGCCGTCGTGCTCGCCCACCACGCCCGCACCCCCGACGCCTTCGACCCGGGCCGGGACCTCGCCGCGTACACCGCCGACCGGCTGCCCCGCACCACCGCGATCGTCCGCAAGGCGGCCCGCACCGGCGCCCTCACCCTCGTCTCGGCCCGCCCCGCCGTCGCCCTGCGCGACACGCTCGTCCGGACCGTCTCACGCTTCGGACCGGGCTTCGTCCTCCGTGGCTTCGACGGCATCGCCGACTGGCGTCCGCCGCTCGACGCCGACCCGTCCCGCGTAAGCTGACCTGCGGGAACGGCCCGTGAGCCAGGGGCCGTCGGAGCACCGCAGAGGGAGACACCCCGTGAAGATCGGCTGCATCGGACTCGGCGACATCGCCCAGAAGGCGTACCTGCCCGTCCTCGCCACCCTCCCCGGAGTCGAACTCCACCTCCAGACCCGCACCCCCGCCACCCTGGACCGGGTCGCCGACACCCTCCACCTGCCGCCCACCCGCCGCCACCGGGACCTCGACTCGCTGCTCTCCGCCGGGCTCGACGCGGCCTTCGTGCACGCCTCCACCGCCGCCCACGCCGAGATCGCCGGCCGCCTCCTCGACGCCGGCGTCGCCACCTACGTCGACAAGCCGCTCGCCTACGCGTACGCCGACTCCGAGCGGATCGTCGAACTCGCCGAGAAGCGGAACGTCTCGCTCGCCGTCGGCTTCAACCGGCGCCTCGCCCCCGGCTACGCCCAGTGCCTCGACCACCCGCGCGAGCTGATCCTGCTGCAGAAGAACCGCATCGGGCTCCCCGAGGACCCGCGCGTCATGGTCCTCGACGACTTCATCCACGTCGTCGACACCCTCCGCTTCCTGCTCCCCGGCGAGGCCGACCACATCGACGTCCGCGCCCGGATCCGCGACGGCCTGATGCACCACGTGGTGCTCCAGCTCTCCGGCGACGGCTTCACCGCCATCGGCATGATGAACCGGATGAACGGCTCCACCGAGGAGGTCCTGGAGGTCTCCGGCCAGGACACCAAGCGCCAGGTCCTCAACCTTGCCGAGGTCGTCGACCACAAGGGCCAGCCCACCGTCCGCCGACGCGGCGACTGGGTCCCGGTGGCCCGCCAGCGCGGCATCGAGCAGGCCGTGCTCGCCTTCCTCGACGCCGTCCGCGACGGCCGGGTGCTCAGCGCCCGCGACGCGCTGCTCACCCACGCCCTGTGCGAGCGCGTCGTCCGCGACGCCCTGGAGCAGGCCGCCTGAGCGCCCCGCCGCCCGCCGCCGCGCACACCGCGCCGACGACGACGAACGCCCCGTACAGCGGCCAGTCGCCCCAGCGGGCGTAGACCGTCGTCGTCTCCGACAGGGGCAGTTCCCGTACGACGGCGCCGCTCGTGTCCGTGCCGACGGGCGGTCCCACGCGCTCGCCGTCGGGGCCGTACGCGGCGCTGGTCCCGGTCAGCGTCGCGTGCACCACCGGGCGGCCCGTCTCCGCCGCCCGGAGCGCGGCGAGCGAGGCGTGTTGTGCGGGTGCCCAACTCCGCTGGAAGGTGCTGGTCGCCGACTGCACCACGATCACGTCGGCGCCGTCCCGCGCCAGACGGCGGCTCATGTCGGGGAACGCGGACTCGAAACAGACCAGTGGGCCGACGGACAGCGTCCGCCCGTCCTCGGGCAGCTGCATCACGACCGGTTCCGTGCCCCGGCGCCGGTCCTCCTCCGCGGCCTTGCCCACGGACGTCGCCCAGCCGAGCAGCCCCCGGGCCGGCACGTACTCGCCGAACGGCACCAGCCGCATCTTGTCGTACCGGTCACCGGTCGGGCCGTCGGGCGTGAACAGCAGCGCGCTCTTGTAGATGCCGGGACGGTCCGTGCGCCGCGCGTCCACGTTCACCAGGACCGGCGCGTCCACCGCCCGCGCGAGAGCGGTGAGCCGCGCGGTCAGCTCCGGATCGCCGGACGGGTCCCGGCCCACCCCGCTCTCGCCCCACACCACCAGGTCGAGCCGCTGCCCGGCGAGGCCGCGGGTCAGCTCGACGGCCCGGTCCAGCCGTGCCTCGGCCCCGCCCGGCCCGCCGTGCAGCCCCGGCTGCACCATCGCCACCCGCACCGCGCCGGACGGGCGCGGCACCCCGACGCCCCACGCCGCCGTCCCCGCCACCAGCGCGCAGGCGGCGAGCCCCGCCACACCCACCGCCCGCAGCCCCGGGACGGCGACCAGCAGCACCACGGCCGTGTTGACCGCCACCACCAGCAGGCTCACCAGCCACACCCCGCCCACCGACGCCAGACGCAGCGCCACCGGCACGTTCCACTGGCTCGCGCCCAGCAGCCCCCACGGCCCGCCCAGCCCCTCCCACGACCGCACCAGCTCGATCAGCAGCCACCCCGACGGCACCGCGCACAGCGCGGCGGCGGCCCGCGCCGGTGTCGGCGCCCCGCCGAGCAGCGCCCGTACGAGCACCCCCCACGGCAGCCACAGCAGCCCCAGCAGCGCCGCCATCACCAGCAGGAAGACATGGACGCTCGGCAGCAGCCAGTGGTGCACGGCCAGCAGGAAGCCGACGCCGCCGCACCACCCGTCCAGCGCGGCGCGGCGCGCGCCCGGGGCCGTCCGCACCAGCATCATCCACGGCACCAGGCAGACGTACGCCGCCCACCACAGGCCGGGAGCGGGGAAGACGAGTACCGGCAGCGCGCCGAGGACGACGGCGAGCAGCGACCGCGGCAGCCCGGCGGCCCGGCGCCGGCCGGCGCGGCCGCGGCCGCCCGGATCCGCGCCGGGACCGGCGTCCGGTTCCGGTTCCGTGTCCGGTGCGGGGTGCTGCTCCGCGCGCCCGAAGGGGTTCCGCATGGCGTTCCTCCCGCCGTCGCCTCCAGTCTGCGCCCGCCCGCCGGGATCGGCCCCGGTCAGGGGAGCCGGCGCCAGCGTTCCTCGACGACGACCGAGCGCAGCCGCCAGCCGTCCGGGGTGCGGCGGGCGGCGAAGGCGTACCGGCCGCCGCAGACGAAGTCGTCGCCGGAGACCGTCCGCATCGGGTTGACGTAGTCGGCGCGGACGTCGGCCGTGTCGCCGGTCTCGGCATAGCCGCCGGGCCGGAGCAGCGTCACCCGCCGGTTGACGATGAGGTGCTGGCGTACCGGGAAGAGGTTCATCGTCTCCGCCAGCCAGTCGGCCACCTCGGCCGCGGGCCCCTCGATGCCGCCGGAGCCGGTGTAGTCGGCGCGTCCGTCGGGGGTGAAGAGGGCCCGGTAGGCGGTCCAGTCGGCGTCGTCCACGGCCACCGCGTATCCGGTGACCAGGTCCTCCACGGCGAGCCGGTCCATCACGTTCGCGAGGTCCACGCGCTGCGTCATCGCCTCAGTGTCGGGCAGCGGGCGTGCGGGGCCAAGAGGCGTGCGCCCCCTGTCCCGTGCGACGGTCATACTGGCCGGATGCGCATCGACGTCGACCCGTCCCAGACCGACCCCACCTCCGTCTACCGGCTGCTGACCGCGACGGTCGTCCCCCGGCCCATCGCCTGGGTGTCCACGGTCTCCGCCGACGGCACGGACAACCTCGCCCCGCACTCGTTCTTCACCATCGCCTCGGTGAACCCGCCGGTCGTGCAGTTCACCTCGGTCGGCCGGAAGGACTCGCTGCGCAACGTGGAGGAGACCGGCGCGTTCGTGGTGAACCTCGCCCCCGAGGGCCTCTTCGAGCGGATCAACGCCACGGCGACGGACTTCCCGCGCGGGACGAGCGAGTTCGACGCCTGCGGCGTGGAGCGCGAGCCCAGCCTGCGGGTGAAGGCCCCGCGGGTGGCCGCGTCCCCGGTGGCCCTGGAGTGCGAGCTGCACAGCACGCTCCGGATCGGGGACTCGACGGTGGTCTTCGGGCGCGTGGTGCACGTGGCCGTCGACGAGGTGTACATGACGGACGGCCACCCGGAGATCACCCGGATGCGCCCGCTGACCCGGCTCGGCCGCAACGAGTGGGGCACCCTCGGCGGCGTCCGCGAGATCGCCCGCGTCCCGTACCAGGGCTGAGCGGCGCCGGAAACGGGACCGGGGGCGGGCCCCGCGGCGCGGGACCCGCCCCCGGCCGGGCGTGGAGCGAGCGGGATCAGTCGCCGGACTCGCCCGCGTGCGGGCTGAGGGTGTCCGTGCCGACCAGGATGAAGAGCAGGATGCCCAGCGCGATGCGGTAGTACACGAACGGCATGAAGGACTTCGTCGTGATGAACTTCATGAACCAGGCGATCACCGCGTACCCCACGCCGAAGGCGACGATCGTCGCGAAGACCGTCGGGCCCCAGGAGACGTGTCCCCCCTCGGTCGCGTCCTTCAGTTCGAAGACGCCGGAGGCGAGGACGGCGGGGATCGCGAGCAGGAACGAGTAGCGGGCGGCGGACTCGCGGGTGTAGCCCATGAGCAGACCGCCGGAGATGGTGGCGCCCGAGCGCGAGACGCCCGGGATCAGCGCCATCGCCTGGCAGAAGCCGTAGATCAGGCCGTCGCGGACGCCGAGGTCCTTCAGCGTCTTGCGCTCCCGGATCGCGCGGTGTCGGCCGCCGATCTCGTCGCGGGCGGCGAGCCGGTCGGCGACGCCGAGCACGATGCCCATCACGATGAGCGTGGTGGCGATGAGCCGCAGGTCGCGGAAGGGGCCCTCGATCTGGTCCTTGAGCGTCACGCCGAGGACGCCGATCGGGATGGAGCCGACGATCACCAGCCAGCCCATCTGGGCGTCGTGGTCGGAGCGCATCGCCTTGTCCGTCAGCGAGCGGAACCACGCCGTGACGATCCTGCCGATGTCCTTGCGGAAGTAGATCAGGACGGCGGTCTCCGTGCCGATCTGCGTGATCGCCGTGAACGCCGCGCCCGGGTCCTCCCAGCCCGCGAACGCGGCGGTGAGCCGCAGGTGCGCGCTGGAGGAGATGGGAAGGAACTCCGTCAGCCCCTGGACGAGTCCCAGGATGAACGCTTCGAACCAATTCATGGGGCTTGGGCCGTCCCGTTATGCACTAGTGCGGTCATGAGGTCGAGCGCACTGTACCGTCCCGAGGTGACGTGTTCGTGATCAGGTGGGGTCGGCGGCGGGCCCCGCCGTGGTCCACCCCGGCGAGCGGACGTCGTGGCGCAGACCGGCCCGGTCGGCCTCGCCTCCGCAGTGGGCGCAGACCACGACCGGGGTGAGCTCGGCGCCGCAGCGGTGGCGCAGGACGACGGGCCGGTCGTCGGCGTTGAGGTGGCGGTCGCCCCAGGCCATCAGGGTCAGGAGGACCGGCTGCAGCTCCTCGCCGGCGGGGGTGGCCCGGTACTCGTACCGCGGCGGCCGTTCGCTGTACGCGACCTTCTCCAGGATCCCTGCCTCGACGAGGCGGTGGAGCCGGGCGGTGAGGACGTCCCGGGGTGCTCCGGTGTTGCGGGCGATGCGGTCGAAGCGGTGCACGCCGAGGGAGACCTCGCGCAGGACGAGCAGCGCGTACTTCTCGCCGACGAGGGCGAGCGTGTCGGCGATGGAGCAGGGGCGGGCGGCGGCCTTCATGGGGTCAGGGTAGTCGGGCCGGAGCAGATCGGTTTGGAAATCCAACTCGTCCGTCCTGGAGGGTTTGGAAATCCAACTCACTGGGTTATGTTACCGACGAGTGTCAGTCCGGTTCTCCAACTCACTCCTCCCGGGAGCGTGTGTCATGCGTGACGCCGTCATCGTCGAAGCCGTCAGGACCCCGATCGGCAAGGGCAAGCCGGGCGGCTCCCTCGCCCACGTCCACCCCGTCGCCCTCCTCTCCCACACCCTCCGCGCCCTCGTCGAGCGGAGCGGCGTCGACCCCGCCCTCGTCGACGACGTCATCGGCGGCACCGTCGACCAGGTCGGCGAGCAGGCCATGAACACCACGCGGTACGCCTGGCTGGGCGCCGGCCTCCCCGAGTCCGTGCCCGCCACCACCGTCGACCGGCAGTGCGGCTCCTCCCAGCAGGCCGTTCACTTCGCCGCCCAGGGCGTCCTCTCCGGCGCGTACGACATCGCCGTCGCCTGCGGCGTCGAGTCCATGAGCCGCGTCCCCATGTGGTCCAACGTGCCGCCCGGCGCCGACCCCTTCGGCCCCGGCGTCGCCGCCCGCTACCCCGACGGGCTCGTCCCGCAGGGCGTCAGCGCCGAACTGATCGCCGCCAAGTGGTCCCTCGGCCGCGCCGCCATGGACGAGTTCGCCACCGCCTCGCACCACAAGGCCGCCCGCGCGTGGGAGGCCGGGCTCTTCGACGCCGAGGTCGTGCCGTACGAGGACGTCCGCCGCGACGAGTCGATACGACCCGGCACCACCCCGGAGGTCCTCGCCGGGCTCCGCCCCGCCTTCGAGGACCCCGGCTTCGGCGAGCGGTTCCCGCAGATCGACTGGTCCGTCACCGCCGGCAACAGCAGCCCCGTCAACGACGGCGCCTCCGCCGTCCTCGTCATGGCCGCCGACACCGCCCGCGCGCTCGGCCTGCGGCCGCTCGCCCGGCTGCACTCCTTCGCCGTCACCGGATCCGACCCGCTGCTCATGCTCACCGGCGTCATCCCCGCCACCGAGAAGGCGCTCCGCCGCGGCGGACTCGACCTCGCCGACATCGACCTCTTCGAGATCAACGAGGCGTTCGCGAGCGTGGTCCTCGCCTGGCAGCAGGAGACCGGCGCCGACCCCGCCAAGGTCAACGTGCACGGCGGCGCGATCGCCCTCGGACACCCCCTGGGCGCCAGCGGCACCCGCCTCACCACCACCCTCGTCCACGCCCTGCGCGCCCGCGGCGCCCGCTACGGCCTCCAGGCCATGTGTGAGGCCGGCGGGCTCGCCAACGCGATGATCGTCGAGGCCCTCTAGGGCGCGGCGACCGGCTCGCGCTCCGGCGCTGCGGGGACCGCGGCGGCGGTCGCCGGGCGCCGCAGCGCGTGCCGCTTCCGCCAGGCCACGACCGCCGCCGCCAGCCCCGACAGGACGATGAACCCCGCGGAGAACAGGAACGCCGGCGAGCCCGGCTCGTCCGCGCGGGCCCCGGCCACCACATAGGCCGCCGTGTTCGGCACCGTGCCGATCGCCGTCGCCAGCAGGAACGGCACGTACCCCATCCGGGAGACCGCCGCGCAGTAGTTGGCGGCGGCGAACGGCACGCCCGGGAACAGCCGGATCGCCAGCATCGAGCGGAAACCGTGCCGGCTCAGCTGCCCGTCCGCCGCCCGCAGCCACCGCCCCCTGAGCAGCGGCCGCAGCGCGTCCTGCCCCAGCACCCGGCCCAGCGTGAACGACAGGCCGGCACCCAGCACCGTCCCCGCGACCGCCGCCGTCAGACCGGCCGCGGACCCGAAGAGCGCGCCCGCCGCCAGGTTCAGCACCGGGCGCGGCACGAACGCCGCCGTGCACAGCCCGTACGCCACGGCGAACAGCAGCACCGCGCCCGCGCCGCCCGTCTCCGGCCACCCCGAGGCCAGCAGCCGCTGCGGCTCGTACAGCAGCACCAGGGTCCCGGCGGTCAGCAGGACGAGCGCGAGCAGCGAGAGCCGCGACCGGGGCGAGAGCAGGGCCCGGGAGCAGCGGACGGCGAGCGGGTCCGTCGGCCGGGGCACGGGAGCGAGCATCCCGGGAGAGTAACGGAGACTTCCGTATGATCGCCGTAATGTGCGCCATGTCCGGCCGCGAGAAGGCCGTTCCCGTCCCCGGCCGCGAGCCGGCCGTTCCCGTCCCGGGCAGCGATACGGCAGTGCCCGTCCCCGGCGGCGATACGGCCGTTCCTGCCCCCGGCGGCGAGCCGGCCGTTCCCGTTCCCCGCAGCGAGCTCGCCGACACCGTCCTGGCCCGGCTCACCACGCTCTACCCCGCCGCCGGGAACCCCTTCCGGGCGCAGGAGATGGTCGCGTACATGAAGGGGGTGGCGCCCTTCCTCGGCATCCGGACGCCGGAGCGCCGCGCCCTCTCCCGGACCGTCCTCGACGGCGTCCCCCGCCCCGGCGAGGACGACTGCGCGGCCGTCGCCCTGCGCTGCTTCGCCCTCCCCGAGCGCGAGTACCACTACTTCGCCGTCGACTACCTGCGCCGCCACGTGAGGCGCTGCTCGTCCGGCTTCCTGCCGGTCGCCCGGCGGCTCGTGACGACCGTCTCGTGGTGGGACACGGTCGACCACCTCGCCGTCCACGTCGTGGGCGGGCTCGTCGCCGCCGACCCCGCGCTGGCCGGCGCGATGGACGTCTGGATCGACGACGAGGATCCGTGGATCGCCCGCACGGCCCTCCTCCACCAGCTGCGCTTCAAGGAGGACACGGACGCGGACCGGCTCTTCGCGTACTGCCTGCGGCGCGCCGCCGACACCGACTTCTTCCTCCGCAAGGCGATCGGCTGGAGCCTGCGCGAGTACGCCAAGACCGCCCCGGGCGAGGTGCGGGCCTTCGTCGCGGACAACCGCTCCCTCTTCTCCCCGCTCTCCGTCCGCGAGGCGCTCAAGCACCTGTGAGAACCACCCCGCCGCGGCCGGCGTTCGGTGGCTGCGCGAGACTCGGGCCATGAGCGACAAGGGGACGCCCATGGGCGAGGGTACGACGGCAGGCGCGACGGGCGGCAGGACGGCACTGGTCCTCGGAGCGGGCGGACTCGTCGGCGCCGCCTGGGAGATCGGGATCCTCCACGGACTCGCCGAGGCGGGCGTGGACCTCACCGGTGCCGACCTGGTCGTCGGCAGCTCCGCCGGCGCCGTCGTCGGCGCCCTCCTCACCTCCGGCACCACCAGCCTCGCCGAGCTGTACGAGCGTCAGCTCGACGGCACCGACACCGAACCCGCCGTCCGCTTCGGCGCCGGGACCCTCCTCCGCTACACCCTCGCCGTGCTCACCTCCCGCACCCCGGAGGCGTACGGACGGAAGCTCGGCCGGCTCGCCCTGCGCGCCCGCACCGTGGACGAGGCCACCCGGCGGGCCACCGTCGCGAAGCGGCTCGGCGACGTCACGGAGTGGCCCGCCGCCGGGCGGCTGCGGCTGACCGCGGTCGACGCGGAGAGCGGCGCGCTCGGCGTCTTCGACGGTCGCAGCGGCGGGGAAGGTGCGACCGGCGGGGCAGGAGCAGGAGCTGGAGCGGGGGCCGGTGTCGGGCTCGTGGACGCGGTCACCGCCAGCTGCGCGATCCCCGGCGCCTGGCCGCCGGCGACCCTCGCCGGGCGGCGCTGGATCGACGGCGGCATCCACTCCACCGCCAACGCCCACCTCGCGGCAGGCTGGGAACGGGTGGTCGTCGTCGCGCCCAACGCGATGGGCAACAAGGCCGTGCACGCCCCGGCCCGCCAGGCCGGCGACCTGATCGCCGCCGGCGCGCGCGTCAAGGTCATCACCCCCGGCGCGGACGCCAAGGCCGTGATCGGCGCCCGCGCGCTCGACCCGGCCCAGCGCGGCGCCGCCGCCCGCGCCGGCCGCGCCCAGGCCGCCGCGCACGCCCGGTCGGTCGCCGCCGTGTGGACGGGCTGACGAGGGGTCGGGCCGGCCGCCTCCGGTCGCCTGGGCGGCCTCTGGCCGTCTCGCGCCGCCTCGGCGGGCGCGAGCTGTGGCTGTGCGGTTGCACAATGAAGGGGTGAACGAGCAGATCCCCGTCCTGCGCGACGTCGACCACGGCACCGCGCGTCTCATGCCCGACGTGGACCGGGAGCGGGCCTGGCTCCTCACGGTCGACGGCGCGCCGCAGTCGTACGTCGACCTCGACGCCCCCGACCACCTGGAGTTCGAGTACGCCCGCAGGCTCGGCCACGTCGTCGACGGCGCCGCCGCCGAGGGCGCGCCGCTGGACGTCCTCCACCTCGGCGGGGGCGCGCTCTCGCTGCCCCGGTACGTCTCGGTCACCCGGCCCGGTTCGCGCCAGGACGTCGTCGAGGCGGACGGAGGACTCGTCGCGCTGGTCGCCGAACACCTGCCGCTGCCCGAGGGCTCCGGTGTCACCGTGCACACCGACGACGCGCGCGCCTGGCTGGAGGCGGCGCCGGCCGACTCGGCCGACCTGATCGTCGGCGACGTCTTCGGCGGCTCCCGCGTCCCGGCGCACCTCACCTCCCTCGCGTACGCGCGCGAGCTCCGGCGCGTGCTGCGTCCGGGCGGGATCTACGCGGCCAACCTGGCGGACGGGGCGCCGTTCGCCTTCCTCCGGGGGCAGCTCGCCACCTTCGCGGCGGTCTTCCCCGAGCTGGCCCTGGTCGCCGAGCCGGCGGTGCTGCGCGGCCGGCGGTTCGGAAACGCGATCCTGGTCGCCTCCGACGCCCCCCTCGACGTGCCCGGCCTCACCCGTCGCGCCGCCGGGGACGCCTTCCCCGCCCGTGTCGAACACGGGGACGGGCTCCGCCGGTTCACCGGGGACGCCGCCCCCGTCGACGACGCGGAGGCCGTGGGGTCACCCGTTCCGCCGGACGGCGCCTTCGGCATCGGCTGAGGCGAGCGGCGCGGGAAGCGCGGCACCCGCGCCGATCGTGCCGCCCGCGCCCCCGGCGCCGCCCGCGCCGGCCGTCGGTGCGTCAACCCCCGTGCCGGCGTCACCCTTCGCCGCCGTGCGGCCGTGCGGGCGCCGGGTCATGTTGCGCACGTCCGGGACGAGCAGGACGAGCGCGGTGACGAGGGTCATCAGCGCGACCGCGCCCCACAGCGACTCGGTCCGGCCGAACGCCGTCTCGGCCGGGCCCGCGAGCGCGGTCGACAGCGGCAGCAGCGCCGTCGAGCCGAACCAGTCGTAGGCGGAGACCCGGGACAGCTTCTCCTCCGGGATCTCCTGGTGCATCGTCGTCATCCACGAGACGCCGAAGATCTCCATCGCCACGCCGCTGACGAACATCACCACCGTGAGCCCCGCCGGATGCAGCGGAATGGCGAGCGCCGCCGAGGGCAGCGCGATCGGGAACACGCCGAGCGTGCCGACGAGGAGCATCCGGCGCGGCTTCCACCGTGTCATCAGGATCGCGCCGGCGACGGTGCCCACGCCGTACCCGGCGAGCGCGATGCCCCAGGGGCGGGCGCCGCCGAGTTCGTCCCGGGCGACCAGCGGCCCGTACACCGACTCGACCGCGCCGATCAGCGCGACCACGACCGAGAACTGGGCGACGATCGACCACAGCCACGGGCGGCCGATGAACTCCTGCCAGCCCTCGCGCAGATCGGCGAAGAGCCCGCCGCCGGGCTTGCGCTCCGGGATGCCGCTGACGTCGAGGAAGGCCCGCAGCGCGCCCGCCACGGCGAACGCGGCGGCGTCGACGGCCAGGACCCAGCCCGGTCCGACGAAGGCGACGAGCGCGCCGCCCAGCGCGGCGCCGCCGATCCCCGCGCCGTGCATCGCCATCCGGTAGAAGGCGAAGGCGCGGCTCGCCTGCTCGCCGGTGACGCTGGACATGAGCATGCCCTCGGCCGCCGGGTTGAAGAACGCCTGGCCGGTGCCGCAGAGCGCGGTGAGCACCATCATCTGCCAGATCTCGGCGGTGCCGGAGAGCACCAGGACGGCGAAGACCGCCTGGGAGACGAAGTTGAGCGCGTTGGCCGCGACCATCACCCGGTGCCGGGGTATGCGGTCCGCCACCGCGCCGCCGATGAGCAGGAAGAGCACCAGCGGCAGGAAGCGCGCCATCGCGACGAGGCCCACGTCGCCCGCGTCGCCGCCGGACTCGAAGACGGCCCAGGTGGTGGCGATCAGGGCGCCGTGGGCACCGAGGCTGGTCACGATGGTGGCGGCGGTGAGCAGCACGTAGTTGCGTCCGGCCCATTCGGGCCGGCGGCTGCCGCGGGGGGAGGCGGCGGGGGAGGCGGAGCGTTTCGTCACCCCGGGACTATCCCCGCCGCCTCCCCCTCCTGCCAAACCGATATCCGGTCAGGACTTCTCGGTGAGCCGGATCGTGGAGAGGATCTTCTTGATCGTCGCGTCCGGGAGCTCGTCCTTCACGCCGTCGGCCGCGTAGAGCACGAAGGTCGAGAAGTCGTTCTCGGCGTTGAGGAAGGTGAAGGCGACCGACTTCCCGTCGGTGTCGCACTTGTTGCGCTTCTTCACGTTCGGCGCGGTGGCCGTGGCCATGCTGCCCTTGAGGCCGGACGCGGTGGTGAACGGCACGGGCTTGGTGATCCTGATGGTCTTCTCGGGCATGTGCTGCGCGTACGCGGCCCACACCCACATGCCGGCCTGGCCCCGCGCGGCGCTGGCCGTGTCCTTGGCTCCCTGGTTGCCCTTGGTGCCGGCCCCGGCCAGGCCCGTGTACTCGGGGCTGCCGCTCCGGTCGGCGTCGACCGCGCACCACTTGCTCTTGAGGTCGGCGGGTCCGGACATGACGACGAGGGGGCTGCCGTCGCCCTTCTCGGCGTCCTCGAAGCCCACGTGCATGCTCGGCTTGGCGACCTCCCACTCCGGCGGGACGTCGAAGAGGGTGCCGTACGTCGGATTGTGGACGACCTTCCAGCCCGGGATCGTGGGCTCGTACGTCGTGCCGTCGCGCGGGTTGTCGATTTCCGTGGTGGGGCCGTCGGTCGGCTCCTCCGTGCCCGTCGAGGGCGTGCCGGTGACCGGGGCCGAGGTGGTCGCCGGCGGCTTGTCGGCGACGTTCTGCTTGTCGTCGTCGTCCTTCAGGACGAAGAAGGCCGTGGCACCCGCGGCGACGACCACGGCGGTGGCGGCGGCGATCGCGATGAGCGTGCTGCGGTTCCGACCGCCGCCGGAGCCCTGCGGCGGGACGGGGCCGGGCACCTGGTACTGCGGCACGGTCGGCTGCTGGTACGGGTTCGGCTGCGCGTATCCCTGTTGCTGGTGGCCCTGCGGGTGCCCCTGCGGGGGGTAGCCCGGCTGCTGCCACCCGCCCTGCTGCGGGGACCCGGGCTGGGTCGGCTGCTGGTACGGGTTCGGCTGCTGGTACCCCGGCTGCTGGTACGGGTTCTGGTTCTGGTCCTGCGGGTTCTGCTCGCCCCCGGGCGGCTGCTGTCCTGGCCACATGGGCCGTAACGATAGAGGGGCGGCGGGGGAGGGGCCATGCCCGGCCCCTCGGCAGGGGGAGCCGTCCGCCGTCGCGGAAGCATGGCCAAGACTTCTACTCGCGGGTAACATCACGGTCCATGAGCGCAGACCAGAAGTCCGTCGGCGACATGCTCGCCGCCACGGTCCCCATGGCCGGAACCCTCAACCTGGAGTTCCTGGAGACCACCGCCGAGCGCGCCGTCGTGCGCCTGCCCGACCAGCCCGCGTACCACAACCACGTGGGCGGCCCGCACGCCGGCGCCATGTTCACCCTCGCCGAGTCCGCCAGCGGCGCCATCGTGCTCGCCGCCTTCGGCGACCAGCTCGGCCGGGCCGTACCGCTCGCCGTCAACGCCGAGATCGCGTACAAGAAGCTCGCCATGGGCGTCGTCACCGCGACCGCCACCCTCGGCCGCCCCGTCGCCGACGTCGTCGCCGAACTCGACGCGGGTCAGCGCCCCGAGTTCCCGGTCCGCATCGACATCACCCGCGAGGACGGCGCCGTCACCGGCGAGATGACCGTCCTGTGGACCCTGAGGCCCAACGACCTCGGCAAGTGACCCGCCCTCCCCGTGGGCACGCGCGCGTGCCCACGGGGAAACAGGCCAGGACGCGAGCCCGCCGGACCGGATCCCTCCGCCCCCCGCACCCCCTTCGGGTGCGGGGGCGGTCGCGTTCCTGGGCGGCGTCCCGGAGACGGCGGGGGCGTCCCGCACACTGCGCGCGGGGCCGGACCCGCCACGCGGACGGGGAGCGGGCGAAGTACGGTCCACCTGACCGCCCGCACGCTCTCCTCCTGGGACACCGCACGCGACGGTTTCGTCCTCGGGACAGGCCGGCGGCCGCTGCGCGTCGGCCGGTCGGCGACGGACCCCGGGCTCCGCACCACGGTCGAGGTCCGCCACGGCCGAGCGGGTAGGCTGCCCCGGCGTGCCCGACGCGGGGCACGCCACCGCAGCGGCCCGCGACCGGGGCCGCGCCGGCACAACGGGAGGACCGCGTTGCACGTCCAGGAGTGGCTGGAGACGATCCCGCCCGTCGCCATCTACGCGCTGGTGGGGGTGGTGATCGGACTGGAGAGCCTCGGCATCCCGCTCCCCGGCGAGATCGTCCTCGTCAGCTCCGCCCTGCTCGCCTCGCAGCACGGCGACATCAACCCGTACGTGCTCGGCGGCTGCGCGACCGCCGGCGCGATCATCGGCGACTCCATCGGGTACGCCATCGGCCGCAAGGGCGGGCGTCCCCTGCTCGCCTGGCTCGGCGGCAAGTTCCCCAAGCACTTCAGCGAGGCGAACATCGCCCTGGCCGAACGTTCCTTCCAGAAGTGGGGCATGTGGGCGGTCTTCTTCGGCCGCTTCATCGCCCTCCTGCGGATCTTCGCCGGGCCCCTCGCGGGCGTCCTGCAGATGCCGTACTGGAAGTTCCTCGTCGCCAACGTCTTCGGCGGCATCCTGTGGGCGGGCGGCACCACCGCCGTCATCTACTCCGTCGGCATCGTCGCCGAGGCGTGGCTGAAGCGCTTCTCCTGGCTGGGCCTGGTGCTCGCCGTCCTCATCGGCGTCACCTCGATGCTCATCATCAAGAACCGCGCCAAGAAGGCCGCCGCGGAGGCGACCGCGCAGCCCGCGCAGGCACCGCTGAAGCCGGAGACGGTCGCCGCGGACTGAGCTCCGGTCGTACGTGAGGGCAGCGCCCGGGACCTGTCCCGGGCGCCGCCCTCGTTCACGTACGGGCGGAGCGCGGTGTCAGCCCTCGTACGCCTCCGCGTGGCCCTTCGCCAGGTGGAGGTACATCTCGGCGTTCAGCCGGATGCCCGCCAGCTCCTCGTCGGTCAGCCCGCGGCGCACCTTCGCGGGGACGCCGGCGACGAGCGAGCCGGGCGGGACGTCCATGCCCTGCGGCACCAGCGCCTGCGCCGCCACCAGCGAGCCGGCGCCGATCCGCGCCCCGTTGAGCACCGTCGCGCCCATGCCGACGAGCACGTCGTCCTCGATGACACAGCCGTGCACGGTCGCGTTGTGCCCGACCGTCACCCGGTCGCCGATGGAGACGGGGAAGCCCGGGTCGACGTGGACGGTGCAGTTGTCCTGGATGTTGGAGTCCTCGCCGACGGTGATGGGACCGCAGTCCGCGCGCAGCACCGCGTGGTACCAGACGCTGGCCCGGGCGCCGAGCGTCACCTCGCCGAGCACCACCGAGGTCGGGGCCGTGAAGGCGGTCGGGTCGACGCTCGGCTCCTTGCCGCCGACGGCCTGGATCAACGCCTCTGCCATGGGGGTCACTCCTGTGGGTCTCTACGGCCCGTGCGGCCGTGGGTGTCGCGCCTTCCGCTTGCTGCCCGCACCCTATGCCGCGTCCATGACGGACATCACAGGGGACCGCACTGATCAGGCCCGACACCGCCGACTACGGTGGCGGGGTGCCCAGAAACGGAAACACGTTCTCATCCCTCGCCGCCTGGCGGCGCCGGGTCGTCGCCCACGCCCTCCAGGGCGGCTGGCGCTGGGCGCAGCAGGCGGGCGCGGTGACCGCCGAGCACCAGGGGAAGCTGCGGTTCCGGCGCCTGGGCGCGGGCACCCGGCTGGCCTTCCCGCAGGGCACCCTCTTCGGCGAGCCGTGGATCGAGATAGGCGAGTGCTGCATCATCGCCGAACAGGTCACCCTGACCGCCGGCATGCTGCCCGGGCTCGACCTGGGCACGGAGACGGTCCTCACGCTGGGCGACGGCGTCGTGCTCGGCCGCGGCAGCCACGTCATCGCCGACACCACGATCACCATCGGCTCGGACACCTACTGCGGGCCGTACGTCTACATCACCTCGACCAACCACAGCTACGACGACCCGCACGAGCCCATCGGCCGCCAGTGGCCCCGCTCGGAACCCGTCTCGATAGGCCCCGGCTGCTGGCTGGGCACGGGCGCGGTGATCCTTCCGGGCGCGCGGATCGGCCGCAACGTCGTGGTGGCCGCCGGCGCGGTGGTACGCGGGGAGGTGCCGGACCACTCGGTGGTGGCGGGCGCCCCGGCCAGGGTCGTACGGCGCTGGGATCCCGAGCAGGGCTGGCAGCCGCCGCTGCGCACCCCCGCCCCGAAGCCGATCCCGGAGGACGTCACTCCCGAGCAGCTGGCGGCGCTGGCGGCGTGGGAGATCGAGCAGGAGGAGGCCACCGGGGCGGCGGAGGTGTCGACCTCCTGAGGGCCGCCGCCCTCCGCCCTGCGCTGCTTCTTTCGCGCCTTCCGCCCCGGCCGCGCGGCGTCTTGTCCTCCGCCCCCGCGGGGTGCCGTGCCTTCCGCCCCCCCGTGGTGCCGTGCCCTCCGCTCCCGCGCGGCGTCGTGCCTTCCGCTCCCGCGCGGCGTCGTGCCTTCCGTCCCCGCGCGGTTCCTTGCCTCAGCCGCCCGCGATGAGGACCGTGCCGACGAGCGCGAGGCCCGCCCCCGCCGCCTGGATCGCCCGCAGCCGTTCGCGGAGGACGCCGAAGGCGGCGAGCGCGGTCACGACCGGGTAGAGGCTGGCGAGCACGGCGGCCACGAGGACCGGGCCGCGCTGCGCGGCCAGCGCGTACGTACCGTTGGCGGCGACGTCGGCGAGGCCCACGAACGCCAGCGCCGGCAGCGCGCCGCGGATCACCCGGAACCCCCCGGCGGGCAGCGCGCGGCCACCGCGCCGCACGGAGAGGTACAGCGCCCCGCCGCCGACGGCCACATTGGTCACGCGCTGCACGAACAGCGCCAGGAACAGGCCGGTCAGCGTGGTGGACGCCTCGGCGATGAGCGCCATCACGGCGCCGAACCCGAACGCCGCGAACAGCGTGAGCAGGACGGCCTGCCGCCGGACCGGCGCGCCGCGCAGCTCGGGACCGCCCGCGAGGACGATGCCGACGACCGCCGCGGCGATGCCGCCGACCTGGAGCAGCCCCGGCCGGTCGCCGAGCAGCAGGCCGACCGTCACCGGGACGACCACCCCGAGCGAGCCGAGCGGCGAGACGACGCCCATCGGGCCGAGCGCGAGCGCCTTGTAGAAGGCGAGCATGGCGGCCGGTCCGACGACGCCGGCTGCGACCGCGAACCACAGCTCGGGACCGGCCTCGGTCCACGCCGTGGTCGCGACGACGACCGCGCCGAGCACCACGACCGCCAGGCACTGGGAGACCACGACGACGGTGAGGGCCGGGACGCGCCTGGTGAGCAGTCCGCCCCCGAAGTCGGCGAAGCCCCACAGGAGGGCGGTGGCCAGGGCGAACGCGGCGGTCATGGGGGTCCTCGCAGGGCAGGTACGGGGTGGAACAGGGCAGTACAGTGCAGTGCACAGTCGGGTGCACCTCACCGTAGTGCAGTCTGTTGAACTATGTCATCCAGGATATTGGACGGAATGTGTCGGACCTCGACCAGCTGACCCAGTCGCTCGCCCGCAACCTGAAGCGCTGGCGCAACGAACGGGGCTTCACCCTGGACGCGCTCGCCGCCCGCTCGGGGGTCAGCCGCGGCATGATCATCCAGATCGAGCAGGCCAGGACCAACCCGAGCGTCGGCACCACGGTGAAGCTGGCCGACGCCCTCGGCGTCTCCATCACGACCCTCCTCGACTACGAGCAGGGCCCCCACGTCCGTCTCGTCCCGCCGGAGCAGGCCGTCCGCATGTGGTCCACCCCGGCCGGCAGCCACACCACGCTGCTCGTCGGCACCGAGGCCCGCGGCCCCCTCGAACTCTGGTCCTGGTCCCTCGTCCCGGGCGAGGGCAGCTCCTCCGACCCGCACCCGCAGGGCACCACCGAACTGCTCCACGTCGTCGCCGGTGTGCTCACCCTGGTCGTCGACGGCGTCGAGCACACCGTCCCCGCCGGCACCTCCGCCGTCTTCGAGGCCGCGGCCCCGCACACGTACCGCAACGACGGCGACGAGACGGTCGAGATGACCATGGCCGTCTCCATCCCGCCCGTACGCTGAGACGTCCGGCCGCGCGGCGGGCGGCAGCGGCTAGCGTGACGCGCATGCGCGCACCCATCGGAGACTTCGACGACGCCCTGCCCGCCCCCGACTGCCTGGACCTCCTCACCCCGCCCGTCGCGGCGGCCGTCCGCGCCTGGAGTGGCCCCGTCCCGGCCGACCAGATCCTCTACGTCGACACCGACCCGGCCATCGCCGACACCGCCGTCTTCGTCGAGCACTACGGCCCCGCGCTCCTCGACGAGTCCGCCAACTGCGTCGTCGTGGCCGGCAAGCGGGGCGAGACGACCACCCTCGCCGCGTGCGTGGTGAAGTCCGCGACCCGCGTCGACGTCAACGGCGTCGTACGCAAGCACCTTGGCGCCCGCAAGGTGAGCTTCGCCCCGACGGACACCGCGACCGGCGACAGCGGCATGGAGTACGGCGGCATCACCCCCGTCGGGCTCCCCGCCGACTGGCCGCTCCTGATCGACGCCGCCGTCGTCGACACCCCGTGGGTCCTCGTCGGCAGCGGCCGCCGCCGCGGCAAGATCATCATCCCCGGCAAGGCATTCGCCCAACTTCCCCACGCCGTCGTCCTGGAGGGCCTGGGCGTGCCGACGGCCTGACGGCGCGCGTCGCCGTCAGCCCAGGCGCGGGATCTCGATCGCGGGGCAGCGGTCCATCACCATGTCCAGTCCGGCGTCCGTCGTGCGCGCGTACGCCGCCTCGTCGACGACGCCGAGCTGGAACCAGACCGCCTTCGCGCCGATCTCCCGCGCCTCGTCGGCGATCGCGCCGGCGAGGTCGCTTTTGACGAAGACGTCGACGACGTCGACCGGGAAGGGGATGTCGGCGAGAGACGCGTAGCCCGGCTCGCCGTGGACCGTCTCCGCCTTCGGATGCACGGGAACGATCCGCTTGCCGTAGCGCTGGAGGACGGCCGCCACGCCGTAGGCGGCCCGCGCCCGGTTGGACGAGAGACCCACGATCGCCCAGGTGTCACCCGTGCCGGTCAGGATCCGGCGGACGGTCTCCTCCTCGGAACGCTCCGCCGCCTCGGTGGTCGTGGTGTCGACGCTCATCCGTGGTGCCTTCTCTCTGTCCGTGCGTCCTTCAGTCCGTGCTTCCTTCGTGGTGAACCAGCCACGGCCCCGGATGCTTCCCGTACCGGTGGGGGCGCGGCGACCGGACCGGGCGTCATTCGCTCAGGCGCCCCAGGAGCGGCGTTCGTCCTCTCTCGGGGCCAGGACCAGGGACGGCCGGCCCGGGCCGAAGGTCATGACGGGCCGCTCCGCGTCCCACGCCCGCCACCCGGGATCGCCCTCCGTCGCGAACGCCACCCAGGCGGCGTGCATCGCCGCGGCGAGGGCGCGCGGCGCGTCCGGGCCGGTCATCGCCTCCGCCTCCGGCGCGTCCAGGGTGTCGAAGACGAAGCCGAGCTCCAGCGCGTGGCAGGCGCCCAATCCGAGCACCGGCGACGGCCAGCCGAACTCGTACAGAAACGTCCGGCCGGCCGCCCCCGACCGCAGCCGCGCGTCGGCGACCCGGTTCAGCGGCACCCGCAGCAACCTGTCGGTGGCGAGCGCGCCCAGGACCTCGCCGGGCCGTGCCCGCGGCCGGTTCGCCCGGTAGACGCGCGCCGCACGGGACGGCACCCGTGCCTTCCACAGGGCGAGCCGCAGCATCACCGGCGACAACCGCTCCACGAGCCCGCTCGGCACGAACCAGAGCCGGTACTCCTCCGCGGTCGTCCCGAGAAGCAGGTCCACATCGGCCGAGTCCACGGCCAGGTCCACTGCCGACTCGTGGGTCGCGTCCCCGAGGGCGTCCTTGGGCAGGTGCCCAGACGCCTTCCGGCGGCGGGCCTCCGCGCTCGCGCCCCCGGACGTCAGCGTCTCCGCCGGATCGCGCGGCAGTACGTCCCCGTCCACCGCGATCTGGAACGAGTGCCCAGCGCCCGTCAACGGCGAGCCCTTCGCCGTCACCTCCGTCTGCACCGTGAGCAGCCGCTCCCGGTCCACCGCCGCGAACGCCTCCGTCGTCGCGGGAATCCCCAGCCGCTCGGCCATCGCCCGCGTCGTCCGCCGCGCCCGCTCCAGCGGCACCGCCATCGGGGCCCCGCTCTGCACGATGGCCCGCCGGAACAGGCCGCGGGCGAGCGGCGAGGCGAGCAGCGCCGCGATCGAGATCGCGCCCGCCGACTCCCCGAACACCGTGACCCGCCCGGGATCGCCGCCGAACGCCGCGATGTTGTCGCGGATCCATACGAGCGCGGCGATCTGATCGCGCAGCCCGAGGTTGGCGGGCGCGTCGGGAAACACGCCGAACCCTTCCACGCCGAGCCGGTAGTTGACGGAGACGAGGACGACACCGTCGCGCGCGAAGGCGGTCCCGTCGTAGACGGGCACGGCGTTGGAACCGTGGATCAGTGAACCGCCATGGATCCACACCATCACGGGCCTGCCGTTGCTGCCGCTGCTGTCGGAGTGGTCGGCCGTCGGACCCGTCGGAGCCGTCGGACCCGTCGAACTCCAGGGTGCCCACACGTTGACGTGGAGACAGTCGTCCCCCTCGACGACGGGATCCGGCAACAGCGCGTCCAGCGGCGGAGCGTAGGGACGCTTGGGGGCGGTCGGCCCGAACTCCGTCGCCTTCCGCACCCCCTCCCACGGCTCCACCGGCTCCGGCGCCCGGAAACGGAGCGGCCCGAACGGCGCCCGCGCGTACGGCACGCCGAGGAAGCCCGCGACGCCGTCCCCCACATACGCGCCCCTCACCCTCCCCGCGACGAGAGCGACCTCCGGCGCCCCCGCCCCGTACCCGGCGTGCTGGTCCCGATCCTGGTCCGGCGTCGTCATGCCCGAGTCCTTCCGTGTCGACTGGATGCGCCGCCGTCGACCTGTCGGCCGCCCGGGAGCGGGGCTCGGCTCCCGGGGCGGGACGGTGTACGGGACCGTGTACGGAGCGGCGTACCGACGGGCGCGGGTTGTGCCGGGCGGCCGGCGCCTGGGTCAGGGCGTCTGGGTCAGGGCGCCGGGGTCAGGGCGCCGGTGTTCACCAGCGCGCGCTTGAGGACCTTGCCGGTCGGGCCGAGGGGGAGCGCGTCGACGAAGCGGACGACGCGCGGGTACTTGTGGCGGCCGAGGCGTTCGCGCGCCCAGTCGACGAGCTCGTCCTCCGTGACGGGGGCGACGCCGTCGCGCCGCACCACCACCGCGCAGACCTCCTCGCCCTTCGCCTCGTCGGGGACGCCGACCACGGCGACCTCGGAGACCGACGGGTGACGGACCAGGACCTCCTCGACCTCACGCGGATAGATGTTGAAGCCGCCGCGGATCACCAGGTCCTTCTTCCGGTCGACGATCCGCAGAAAGCCGTCCGTGTCCCGCGCGCCGAGATCGCCGGTCCGGAACCAGCCGTCCACGACGGCCGCGGCCGTCGCCTCCGGATCGTCTAGGTAGCCGGCGAAGACGTTGTGCCCTCGCACGACCACCTCGCCGATCTCCCCGTCCGGCAACAGACGGACCGCGTCGTCGAGCGCCGCGTCGGCCACGCCGACCTCGACGCCCCAGACCGGGTGGCCCACCGTGCCGGGGCGCCGCCCGAGGTGCGGCTGGTTGAACGTGGCCACCGGCGAGGTCTCCGTCAGGCCGTACCCCTCCAGGACCTGCGTCCTGAAGGTCTCCTCGAAGCGCTCCAGCACCGCGACCGGCAGCGCCGCGCCACCGGAGACCGCCGCGCGCAGCGCCGCGGGACGCCGGTCCGAGCCCGCCGCCGCCTCCACCAGCGCGTGGTACATCGTCGGCACGCCCATGAACACCGTCACGCCCTCGTCGACGAGCACCTGCAGCGCCGCCGGCCCGCTGAACCTGGGCATCAGCACAAGCGTGGCCCCCTGGCGCAGCGTGCCGTTCATCGCGCACGTCTGGCCGTAGCTGTGGAAGAGCGGCAGACAGCCGAGGACGACGTCGCCCGCGCCGAGGCCGAGCAGATCCTGCGAGGTGACGGAGGCGTTCATGACGATGTTGAGATGAGTGAGCCGCGCGCCCTTGGGGCGCCCCGTGGTGCCGCTCGTGTAGAGGATCACCGCCGTGTCGGACGGCTCGGCGGGCTCCGCCGCCGCCAGCGGCTCCGGCGCCGCAGGCGCGCCCTCAAAGGCCCGCACGCCCGCCGCCCGCGCCGCCTCGTCGGCGACCGCCCACAGTGGTCCGCCGCTGACGATCGCCACCGCGCCACTGTGCTCCAGCACAAAGCGCACCTCGTCGGCGACGAGCAGCGCGTGCACCGGCACGACGGTGGCGCCGGCGGCGAGCGCGCCGTAGTAGACGCGCAGGAACTCCGTCGTGTTCGGCAGCAGCACCGCCACCCGGTCGCCCGGTTTCACCCCCGCCTCGCGCAGGCCGGCGGCGCAGCGCAGCGCCGCGTCCCACAGCTCGCGGTAGGTGAACCGGCTCGCGCCCTCGACGACGGCGATCCGGTCGGGGAAGTGGCGGGCGGACTCGCCCAGCACGCCGGCGACGCTCAGTGACATGACACGCTCCAGAGACGTGAAGTTGACGGCGGTGTCAACATTCCGTGACACGGCACAGAATCGATCGGGGAAGCACCCCGAGGCCATGTGCAGACGCCCACCATGTGCCTTTCCGAGCTGGGCATCGGCCCCTCAACCGCCGCCGGAGCGTGGCAATCGCCAAAGCGCGGCGCTACCGTGCGAGCCATGACGCCCCGCCCGCCCGGCGCCCCCGACCCCTCGCGCGACCGTCCGTCCGGCGCCCCGTCGCGCCCCTCGCCCGACGTGACGGGCGCGCCCCGCGCGCACACCCCGCTCGGATCGACCGGCGGCTCCGGCGCGCTGCGCCGCTCCCTCGCCACCGCGCTCCTGGCCGACGTCGACCGGCTCACCGACCGGGCCGTCGCCGACATCCGCGCCCACTCCGGCACGTACGCCGCAGGCGACCCCGTCTCCCGCGAGGACCTCTGGGCGATCTGCCGCGACAACATGCTGCGCGCCCTGGAGGACTTCGGCGGGCTCGCCCCCACCGGCGGCGACTTCGAGGGCGCCGCCCGCGAGACCGGCCGCCGCCGCGCCGAACAGGGCGTGCCGCTCGACACCGTCCTCCGGGCGTACCGCCGCGGCGGTCGCGTCCTGTGGCAGATGATGGCCGAGCACCTGCGCACCCGGGCCGGCCGCGCGGCGGACAGCCGTGACCTGGAGCTCGACGTCGCTGGCGCCGTCTGGGAGACCATCGACCGCTACTCGGTCGCGATGGCCGACGCGTACCGCCTCGGTCAGCTGGAGCTCCAGAACCGCCAGGACACCCGCCGGGCCGCCCTCTTCGAGGCGCTCCTCGACGGCCGCGCCGACGACCCCGCCGTCGCGGCCGCCGCGGCCGCCGCGCTGGGCGTGCCCGCCCAGGACCGGTACGTCGTCGTGGTCGCCACCCAGGACCCGGCCGCGCCGCCGCACCCCGCGCCCGTCCTGGAGGCCCAGGGACTGTGGTCGTTCTGGCGCCCCCGCTCGGGGCGGTACGCCGGCATCGTCCGCCTCCCGCGCAGCGACACGCCCGCCGGCCGACTGCCCCCGCCCGGCGCCGGCCCCGACCCGGCGCTGCGCAGGCTCCTCGACGCGCTGCGCGAACGCACCGGCGCCACCGCCGGCGTCTCGCCCGAGTTCGAACGCCTCTCCCAGGCGGGCCGCGCCCTCCGGCTCGCCGAGCAGACCCTCCGTACCCTCCAGGCCGGCAGCGGCGAGGCCGCCATCTTCGACACGCGCCTCACGGAGGTCCTGCTCAGCGGACGCCCCGACATCGCGGAACGGATCGTCACCGTCAACCTCGGGCCCGTCCTCGTCACCGGCGGCGAACGCACCGCGCTCCTGACCACCCTCCGGGTCTGGCTCGACCACGGCTGCTCCGCCTCCCGCGCGGCGGAGCTCCTCTACTGCCACCGCAACACGGTGCTCAACCGCATCGGACGCGTCGCCGAGCTCACCGGCCGCTCCAGCGAATCGGGCGAGGCGCGCCTCGGTTGGGCACTTGCCCTGCGGGCCCTCCCCTACGTCGGGGAGCCCGAAGCCCCCGGAGCCACCTCCACCCTGGTGGAGCCGTCCGCCTCGGGCGACGCAGAACGGGACGCGTACGGCACGTAGGCTGGCGGAATGCAGGAGCAGTACCGCACGCTGGCCCGCGAGGGCGTCCACGAGACCGAGATCAACCGCTCGCGCTTCCTCTGTGCACTCGCACCGGTCGCCGACGAACAGGAGGCGCAGGAGTTCGTGGCGCGCATCCGCCGGGAGCACCCGACGGCCACCCACAACTGTTTCGCGTACGTCCTCGGCGCCGACGCCTCCGTCCAGAAGGCGAGCGACGACGGCGAGCCCGGCGGCACGGCCGGGGTCCCCATGCTCCAGATGCTGCTCCGCCGCGAGATGCGGTACGTCGCCGCCGTCGTCACCCGCTACTACGGAGGCGTGAAGCTCGGCGCCGGCGGTCTGATCCGCGCGTACGGCGGTGTCGTCGGCGAAGCGCTCGACGCGCTCGGCACCATCACGCGGCAGCGCTATCGCCTCGCCACCGTCACCGTCGACCACCAGCGGGCCGGAAAGCTGGAGAACGACCTCCGGTCGACCGGCCGCGCCGTGCGCGACGTGCGGTACGCCGAGGCCGTCACCCTAGAGATCGGCCTTCCCGACGCGGACGTGCCCGCCTTCCGGGCGTGGCTCGCCGACGTGACCGCCGGCACCGCCACCGTGGAACTCGGCGGCGAGGCGTACGGCGACGCCTGACCCGCCCCCGCTCCCGCTGACCCGCGCCCCCACGTCACGTCCCCCATGTGGCCCCGCCCACAGCCCCCGCCGGGTTAGCGTGGTGGACACACAACGTGGTGGTCACACACAGAACAGAGACACCAGGGGCGAGGAGCGGCACGCGCATGCGGGGTGGGAAGACGACGTGAGGTTCCTGCACACCTCGGACTGGCACCTCGGCCGGTCCTTCCACCGCGTCGGCCTCCTCGACGCCCAGGCCGCCTTCCTCGACCACCTCGTCGCCACCGTCCGCGACCGCGAGGTGGACGCCGTCCTCGTCGCCGGCGACGTCTACGACCGTGCCGTGCCGCCCCTGCCCGCCGTCGAACTCTTCGACCGCGCGCTCCACCGGCTCGCCGAGGCGGACGTGCCCACCGTCATGATCTCCGGCAACCACGACTCCGCCCGCCGCCTCGGCGTCGGCGCCGGACTCCTCGGCCGCGCCGGCATCCACCTCCGTACCGACCCGGCAGGCATCGGCACTCCCGTCGTCCTCACCGACGCCCACGGCGAGGTCGCCCTCTACGGCCTGCCGTACCTGGAGCCCGCCCTCGTGCGCGAACAGCTCGGCGCCGCGAAATCCGGGCACGAATCGGTGCTCGCCGCCGCCATGGACCGCGTCCGCGCCGACCTCGCCGCCCGCCCCGCCGGAACCCGCTCCGTCGTCCTCGCCCACGCCTTCGTCGCCGGCGGAGCGCCCAGCGACAGCGAGCGCGACATCACCGTCGGCGGCGTCGCCGCCGTCCCCACCACCGTCTTCGACGGCGTCGACTACGTGGCCCTCGGCCACCTCCACGGCTCCCAGACCCTCACCCCCCGCGTGCGGTACTCGGGCTCCCCGCTCGCCTACTCCTTCTCCGAGGCCGACCACCGCAAGACCATGTGGCTGATCGACCTCGGTGCCGACGGAGCCGTCACCGCCGCCGAACGCGTCGACTGCCCCGTACCGCGCCCCCTCGCCCGGCTCCGCGGCCGCCTCGACGACCTGCTCGCCGACCCCGCGCACGACCGGCACCAGGAGTCCTGGATCGAGGCCACCCTCACCGACGCCGTACGCCCCCACGACCCGATGGCCCGGCTCACCGAACGCTTCCCGCACACCCTCAACCTCGTCTTCGAGCCCGACCGCGCCGACACCGACTCCCTCGCCTCCTACGCCCAGCGGCTCCGCGGCCGCAGCGACCAGCAGATCGCCGAGGACTTCGTGACCCACGTCCGCGCCGGCGGCGGACTCGACCCGGCCGAACGGACCGTGCTGTACGGCGCCTTCGACGACGTCCGCGTCGACGCCGCCACCACCGAGCGAGAGGGGGGCCGATGAGGCTGCACCGCCTGGAGATCACCGCCTTCGGGCCCTTCGGCACCACCCAGACCGTCGACTTCGACGCCCTGTCCACCGCCGGACTCTTCCTCCTCCACGGACCCACCGGCGCCGGCAAGACCTCCGTCCTCGACGCCGTCTGCTTCGCCCTGTACGGGAGCGTCCCCGGCGCCCGTCAGGCCCCCGGCACCACCCTCCGCAGCGACCACGCGCCCGTGGACACCCCCACCGAGGTGCTACTCGAACTCACCGTCGGCGGCCGCCGCCTGGAGATCAGGCGCAGCCCCGCCCAGCCGCGCCCCAAGAAGCGCGGCGGAGGCTTCACCACCGAGAAGGCACAGAGCACCCTGCGCGCGTACGACCCCGCCACGCGCGCGTGGACCGGTCTCAGCAAGTCCCACCAGGAGATCGGCGAGGAGATCACCCAGCTCCTCGGCATGAGCAGGGACCAGTTCTGCCAGGTCGTCCTGCTGCCGCAGGGCGACTTCGCCCGCTTCCTGCGCGCCGACGCCGAGGCCCGCGGCAGGCTCCTCGGCCGCCTCTTCGACACCCGCCGCTTCGCCGCCGTCGAGGAACGCCTCGCGGAACTGCGCCGCGCCGCCGCGCACCGCGTCGAGGAGGGCGACGCCCGGCTCCTCGCACTCGCCCACCGCATGGCCCAGGCCGCCGAGGGCCTTCCCGTCGCCCGCACCCCCGTCGACGCCAAGCCCGGCGAGCCCGGCCTCGCCGAGGCCGTCCTCGGCTGGGGCGCCGTCGCCCGCACGGAGGCCCGCGAGGCCGCCGACATCGCCGCCGTACGCCTCGCCACGGCCGAACACGCCGAGGCCGAGGCCCGCGCCGCGGCCGAACACGCCCGGGACCTCGCCGCCCGCCAGGCCCGGCACGCCGAGGCCCTGCGCCGCCGCGAGGCGCTCACCGCCCGGATCCCCGACCGGGATCGGGACCAGGCCGAGCTCGACCTCGCCCTCAAGGCCGACCGGGTCGCCCCCGCGCTCGCCCTGCGCCACGAGGCGGAACGCGAGCACGCCGCGGCCCTGGCCACCCGCGGATCCGCCCGCTCCCTGCTGCGCCCCGACCTCGCCGAAGCCTCCGCCGAACAGCTCTCCACCCTGGAGAACCGGCTCCGCGAGGAACTCGGCGGCCTCGCCGCCGCCCGCCGCGCCGAGAGCCGCGCCGCCGCGCTCGCCGAGGAACGGACCCTCCTCGACCGGGAGGCCCGGGCCGACGAGGAAGCCCTCCAGGAGGCGGCCGACTGGCTCGCCGACTGGGAGTCCCGGCGCGCCGTCCTCCAGCAGCGCGTCGACACCGCGCAGGAGGCCGCCGCCCGCGCCGAACAGCTCGCCGGCCGGCTCGAACCCCTCCGCCTCCGGCTCGCCGCCGCCCGCCGCCGCGACGGCCTCGCCCGTACCCTCACCCAGGCCGAGGAGCGGTACGCCGCCGCCCGCGAGCACCGCAACACCGCCCACGAGACCTGGCTCGACCTCAAGTCCCGCCGCCTGCGCGGCATCGCCGCCGAACTCGCCGCCACCCTCACCGACGGCGACCCCTGCCAGGTGTGCGGATCCACCAACCACCCCGCGCCGACCGCCGCCACCGCCGACCACGTCGACCGGGCCGCGGAGGAGACCGCGTACGCCCGGTACACGCAGGCCGACGAGGCCAGCCGCGCCGCCGAGCGCGAACTCGCCGGCACCCGCGAGGCGCTCGCCGCCGCCCGGGAAGAGGTCCACTCCCTGGCCGCTCCTGGGCAACTGCACAGCGAGCCGACGGTCGCGGAGCTCGCCGCCGCCGTCGAGGAACTGACCGCCCGCCACGCCGAGGCGCACGCGCTCGCCGCCCAGACCCACGCGGCGCGCGAGGTGCTGGCGCGGGCGGAACGCGAGCACGGGGAGCGGGTGGCCGCCCAGCGCGAGGCGGAGCGACGCGTCGCGGCCCGCACCTCACACCGCGAGGCCATCGAGCGGCAGCGCGCCGCGCTCGCCGAGGAGCTCGCCCGGGGCCGCGGCGCGTTCGCCACCGTGGCCGAACACGCCGACCGCCTGGAGCGCCGCATCGCCCTCCTGGTGGACGCCGCCGGAGCCGTACGCGCCGAGGAGCTCGCCGCCGACCGGCTCAAGAAGGCGGACGCCCAACTCGCCGACGCCGCCTACCGCGCCGGATTCTCCACCCCCGCCGAAGCCGCCGCGGCCCTCCTCGACGAGCACGGCCGCCGCTCCCGCCAGCAGCGGCTCGACGTCTGGCAGGCCGAGGCCGCGGCCGTCGCCGACCGGCTCGCCGAACCCGGCATCGAGGAGGCCGCCGCGCTCCCGCCCGCCGCCCCGGCCGCCGCCGAGGCCGTCCACGCCGCCGCGGAACGGTCCCTGCGCGCCGCCGGCGCCGCCCTGGCCGCCGCCCGCGAGCGTGTCACCGGCCTCGCCGGCCTCGCCCGACAGGCCGAGACCGAGGTACGGGGCCTGGGCCCGCTGCGTACCGAACACGACCGGGTGGCGCGGCTCGCCGGCCTCACCGCCGGCACCTCCGCCGAGAACGAACGCCGCATGCGCCTGGAGTCCTACGTCCTCGCCGCCCGGCTCGAACAGGTCGCCGCGGCCGCCTCCGCGCGCCTCCAGCGGATGTCCTCCGGCCGCTACACCCTCGTCCACTCCGACGCGCGCGCCGGCGCCCGGCGCAGCGGCCTCGGACTGCACGTCGTCGACGCCTGGACCGGAAACGAGCGCGACACCGCCACCCTCTCCGGCGGCGAGACCTTCTTCGCCTCGCTCGCGCTCGCCCTCGGCCTCGCCGACGTCGTCACCGACGAGGCCGGCGGCGTCCGCCTCGACACCCTCTTCATCGACGAGGGCTTCGGCAGCCTCGACGACCAGACCCTCGACGAGGTCCTCGACGTCCTCGACTCGCTGCGCGAACGCGACCGCAGCGTCGGCATCGTCAGCCACGTCGCCGACCTGCGCCGCCGCATCCCGGCCCAGCTGGAGGTCACCAAGTCCCGCCACGGCTCGGCCGTACGGCTCCGCGTCGGCGGCGACGGGCTCAGCGGCTGACGGCGCGGCGGGGGAGCGGCGACGAGTAGACGACGCTGGTCGTCACCGACCCGAGCGTGCCGATCTTCCCGGAGATCTCCTCCAGGTGCCGCATCGAGCGGGCGGCGACCTTGATCACGAAACAGTCGTCGCCGGTGACGTGGTGCGCCTCCAGCACCTCGGGCGTGGCGGCGACCAGGTCGTGGAACGGCTTGTAGTTGCCCGTCGGGTAGCGGAGCCGAACGAAGGCGAGGATCGGCAGCCCGAGCCGCTCGTGGTCCACCACGGCGGTGTACCCGGTGATCACCCCGGCCTCCTCCAGGCGCCGCACCCGCTCCGTCACGGCCGACGGCGACATGGACACCGCGCGGGCGAGTTCGGCGTAACTGGCCCGGCCGTGGGCCTGCAGGGCGTCGAGGATCCGCCAGTCGGTGGCGTCCGGGGCGTAGTCGTTCATGGGGCCGTTCACAGGACCGTTCGTGGGACCGTTCATGGGACCAGAGCCAACAGGGGTTTCCCCGGCGGATCAAGCCGTCCGCCGGGGAAACCGCCCGCGAGCCGAGATCAGAGCCGGGAGATCTCGTCCACGAGGTCGTCCAGCCCCAGCGGCCCCTGACTCAGCGCGGCCATGTGCCACGCCTTCGCGTCGAAGGCGTCGCCGTGCGCCTCGCGGGCGCGCTCGCGGCCGAGCAGCCACGCGCGCTCGCCCAGCTTGTACCCGATGGCCTGGCCCGGCATCGACAGATAGCGGGTCAGCTCGCTCTCCACGAACGCCGGCGGCCGGCTGCTGTGCCGCTGGAAGAACTCCTGCGCCAGCTCCGGCGTCCACCGCTCGCCCGGGTGGAACGGCGAGTCCGCCGGGATCTCCAGCTCCAGGTGCATGCCGATGTCCACGATCACCCGGCAGGCCCGCATCATCTGCGCGTCCAGGTAACCGAGCCGGCGCTCCGCGTCCGGCAGGAAACCGAGCTCGTCCATCAACCGCTCCGCGTACAGCGCCCAGCCTTCGGCGTTCGCGCTCACCATGCCGATCGTGGCCTGGTAACGGGAGAGGCTGTCGGCGACGTGCACCCACTGCGCGATCTGCAGGTGATGGCCGGGCACGCCCTCGTGGTACCAGGTCGACACCAGGTCGTACACGGGGAACCGGGTCTGGCCGTCCACCGGCAGCCAGGTACGGCCCGGACGCGAGAAGTCCTCGGAGGGGCCGGTGTAGTACGGGGCCGCGGCGCCGCCCGCCGGGGCGATCCGGGACTCCACCTTCCGCACCCGCTCGGCGAGCTCGAAGTGGGTGCCGTCGAGCGCGTCGATCGCCTCGTCCATGAGCCCCTGGAGCCACTCGCGGACCTCGTCGACGCCCTCGATGTGGGTGCCGTGCTCGTCGAGGTGCGCGAGCGCCGCCCACGGATCGGAGCCGGGCAGGATCCGGTCCGCCTCGGCGTGCATCTCGCCGCGCAGACGGTGGTACTCGGACCAGCCGTACGCGTACGCCTGGTCGAGGTCCAGGTCGGTGCCGTTGAAGTACCGGCTCCAGCGCTGGTAACGCTCGCGGCCCACGGTGTCGGGGGCGTCGGCGACGGCGGGGGCGTACACGTCGCGCATCCAGTCGCGCAGCGAGGCGACGGCGCCGTTCGCCTCGGCGCCGGCCGCGGCGAGTTCGGTACGCAGCTCCTCCGGGAGCGTCTCGGGGCGGGCCGCGGCGAACTGCTCGAACCAGCCCGGTTCGCCGTCGCCGCCCGCCCAGTCGGTGAGCTGGCCGACGAAGGTGGCGGTGGCGCGCGGCCCGCCGAACAGCTTGCGCTCCAGACCGAGCGCGAGCGAGGCCCGGTATCCCTCCAGCGCGGCCGGGACGGCCCGCAGCCGCTGGGCGACGGCCGTCCAGTCGTCCTCGGTCTCGGTGGGCATCACCGTGAAGACGATCCGCACGCTGTGCACCGGGGACCGCATGTTGCTGACCGCGCACAGTCCCTCGTCGGCGTCGTGCACGGCCAGCTCGGCGGTGAGCCGCTCCCGGAGCAGACGGGCGCAGCGCCGCTCGGCGTCGCTGTCCGCGCCCGGGGTCCGCTCCGCCTCGTCGAGCAGGGCGAGGGTCCGGCGCGCGAGCGCGGCCACGGCCTCCTGGCCTTCGGGGGAGAAGTCGGGAAGCCGGCCGGCGCTCTCCCGGACACCCAGATGGGTGCCGGTGATCGGGTCGAGGGCGATGAGGTCGTCGACATAGGCGTCGGCGACCTGACGGGGCAGATTGCTGCGGGAACTCTCTGGCATGTGTCTCATCCTGGTGCCTCTGCCGGTCTCCCGTCACCCTCGACCTGCTTTACACGGCTGACAAGGACGCTCCCGCGCCGGGCGGCATCAGGGGACCGCAGTCCCACTGCTGGAAGATCAGCCGGGTCTCGACCCGTGCCACCTCGCGGCGCGAGGTGAACTCGTCGAGGACGAGTCGCTGCAGGTCGGAGGGGTCGGCGACGGCCACGTGCACCAGGTAGTCGTCGGGGCCGGTGAGGTGGAACAGCGCCCGGGACTCGGGCAGGGCGCGGATCCGGTCGACGAACGGACCGATCAGTTCCCGTCGGTGGGGCCGTACCTGCACCAGCAGAAGCGCCTCCAGGCCGCGTCCGAGTTTGGCCGGATCCAGTCGCAGCTGGTGCCCGAGCACGACGCCGGTACGCCGCAGCCGGGCCACCCGGTCCAGGCAGGTGGAGGGCGCTACGCCGACTTCGGCGGCGAGCTCACGGTAGGTGGTCCGGGCGTCGTTCTGCAGGAGGCGGAGAATGTGCAGATCGACCGCGTCCAGTACGACAGATTCGGCCATCGGCCGAACGTAGCACGGATGTTCCGCGCTACTTCCCGGTATCCGTTCACAGTGCCGCCATGGACGCCATGGATCACGCCCCTTCGGCCACCCCGAGGGCGCTCGCCACCGAAGCCGTGCACGCCGGCCGCGAAGACCTCGCCGCGCTCGGAGTGCACGCCCCGCCGCTCGACCTGTCCACCACCTACCCGTCGTACGACGCCCGGGCGGAGGCCGCCCGCATCGACGAGTTCGCCGCCACCGGAGCCCGCCTCGAAGGCCCGCCCGTCTACGCCCGCCTGGACAACCCGACCGTGGCCCGCTTCGAGGAGGCACTGGCCCGGCTGGAGGGCACCGAGGCCGCCGTCGCCTTCGCGAGCGGCATGGCCGCCCTGACCGCGGTCCTGCTGGCCCGCGCGAGCCAGGGCCTGCGCCACGTCGTCGCGGTCCGCCCGCTGTACGGCTGCAGCGACCACCTCCTGGACGCCGGCCTGCTCGGCACCGAGGTCACCTGGACCGACCCGGCGGGCGTCGCCGACGCCATCCGCCCGGACACGGGTCTCGTGATGGTGGAGTCCCCGGCTAACCCGACCCTGGCCGAGGTCGACATCCGCGCCGTCGCCCACTCCTGCGGCTCGGTCCCGCTCCTCGTCGACAACACCTTCGCCACCCCGGTCCTGCAGCGACCGGCCGGCCTCGGCGCCCGCATCGTCCTGCACAGCGCCACCAAGTACCTGGGCGGACACGGCGACGTCATGGGCGGCGTCGTCGCCTGCGACGAGGAGTTCGCCCGCGAACTCCGTCGCGTCCGATTCGCCACGGGCGGTGTGCTCCACCCGCTTGCCGGCTACCTGCTGCTCCGGGGACTGTCCACCCTCCCGGTACGGGTCCGAGCCGCCTCGGCGACGGCCGCGGAGCTGGTACGGCGCCTGGCCACCGACCCGCGGATCGCCCGGGTCCACTACCCGGCGATCGGCGGGGCGATGGTCGCCTTCGAGGTCTACGGCGACCCGCACGAGGTGATCGCCGGAGTCAGGCTGATCACCCCGGCGGTCAGCCTCGGCAGCGTCGACACCCTGATCCAGCACCCGGCCTCCATCAGCCACCGCATCGTGCACGAAGGCGACCGCCGCGCCGCGGGCGTCAGCGATCGGCTGTTGCGGATGTCGGTGGGCCTGGAGGACGTCGAGGACCTGTGGCGCGACCTCACCCAGGCGCTCAGCGCTCGCTCTGCCGAGCCTGCGGCTGTGTCCGCTCACTCCGTCGCGGTGCCGCGTCCAGCCGAGCGGTGATCACCAGGGTCCCCTCCTCGATCTGGTAGTCGAGGGGCAGGTTGAGCGCCCGCATGGCTGCCACCATGCCGGTGTTGGACGCCTGGGTCACGGCGTAGACGCTGTCGCATCCGGCCTCCTCGGCCATCGCCACGAGCCGGCCGAGGAGCTCGGAGCCGATCCCGCGCCGCTGCCAGTCGTCCTCGACCAGGAGCGCCACCTCGGTCTCGTCACCGTCCCACAGCAGGTGCCCGAGGGCGACCAGACGTCCGGACGCCGTCTGCACGGCGAGGGTGCGCCCGAAGCGCGGGCTCAGCAGATGGTCGAGGTAGCGGTCCGCGTCGCCGACCGGCCCGTGGTAGCGCAGGCTCAGCGTGCGTGCCGAGCACCGGTCGTGCATGGCGCGGGCGGCCGGCAGATCGCGCTGGTCCGCGCGGCGGACGGTGATCTCGTTCCCCTCGGGCAGGGTGAGCACGTCCTGGCTGCGGGGGACGCGGGGGCCGAGTCGCGCGTCGAGTTCGACGAGGGCGCGGGCTCGGGCGAACTCGGTCGGAGTGAAGGGCAGATAGGGCCGTTCGATCAGCAGTGTGCCCCCACTCGGGTCACGCAGCTTCATGACGGTCTCTTCGAGCACGCCCTCGACAGGTGCCTGCTCACCGGTCGGGCGACCGGTCAGTGAGACGGCCGGCACGGAGTGAAGGGTGCACCGGCCGAGGAGCTGCCGAAGTGCGAGGGGCAGCTCGGCGGCATCGAGGGCGGTGCGAGTGGCGAGGCCCAGGACTCGGGTGGGCGTGTCCACCAGGTCGTGGGTGTCCGCCCGTTCGGTCCAGGTGTCCCGTCCGCCGGCGGTTCCGATCTCGTGGGCGAGATCGGTGGACGAGAGGGATGCCGGAGCGCGCAGCAGGAACTCGTCGACCGTGCCTTCGGTCAGCGGATGGGTCTGGAGGGTGAGGATGTCGACACCGAGCCGCGCGAGCGCCGCGCACAGAGCGGCCAGGCTGCCCGGCGCATCGTCGACCGTGGTCCTCATGCGCCACAACACGGTCTCGAGGGCTTCCGCGGCCGGAGCCGAGTCGTCCTGATCCGTGTGCCGGCCCCTGGGTCCCTCGGCGACGACGGCGGCCGTGGGCGTGGCCGTTCGGGTGGTGGGTGGGGCATGGCTGTGCCTGCGTGCCCACCACGTGTGGAAGCCGGCGGTGGCAACCAGCGCGATGGCCGAGAACACCAGAAGATAGGGGCCGTCGGGGCCCTTGACGATGGTCTTGGCGATCGTGTCGGCCACCACCACGGCGGTGAACAGGGCCGCGAGCTCGATCAGGTCGTGCCGCCAGTGGTGCGGACGGCGGGTGCTCTTCGAGGACGTCACATCGGTCATGGCTTCACTGTGACCGAGAGGTGTTGCGTGATCACGAACGCTTTGTGACTGGCGGGTTAAGTGGCGATCTGGAGGATTTCTGACTGATTCAGGGCGATTCTGTCGTGCCCTGATCGGTCCTCTGACGGAGTGCGTTCAGGAGGCGCTTGGACTGCGTCACCAACTGTGACGTGCCCCGCGCCGAAGCGTGCCGCTCGAGTCCTGCCAGTTCCCCGGTCGCCCCGCACCGCTCCACGCAGTCCGCCGCGATCGCCAGCAGCTCGCCCAGACCCCGCATGGGCTTTTCGGCCTCGAGGAGCGCCGGGAGCGCCTCCGAAAGAATCGTCCACACGGTTCCGTACGCGCCGGTGGCGGCCGCGGTCCGGACGGCGTCCGCGAGGCGGTTGGGCTTCATGGAGCGTTCGGCGAGGAGCCAGGCCAGATCCCGGCCCACCTGGCGGGCATCGAGCTCACCGCGTGCCGCCAGGACGAGCAGGGCGTCGACGGCCCGGAGACGGTCGTCCGCGTCCCGGCAACCGAGGCCGAAGGCCAGCACCAGCGCGACGGCTCGGCCCACCCGCCCTTCGCCCTCGGCGAGAAGGGTCAGCGGCCCCGCCACGTCTCGTGCCGAGTCGCCGTCGACCGCGCTCGCCATGGACGAGAGCAGGAAGGCCGCGAGCAGCTCACGGTCCGCCGGCAGCAGCGTGGCCCATTGCTCGGGGACCTGCTCCCAGTGGTAGCAGCCTCGGGCGTTCGGCAGCAGACCACCGGCGAGCCAGTGAAAGGTCTTCGGGAAGTCCTCCTTGAACTCCGGGCGCTTCGCCATTTCGACCAGGATCCGGTTCACCAGCGACCAGCGGTCCGAGCCCTTGTCCGTCCGGGGATGGAACCGCACCGTCGCCGCCAGCGGGTTCTCCGACCGCAGCCACGCAGCCAACCGTGCCCCCGCCTGGCTGCCCAGCGCCTCGGCTTGCTCGGCAGCCTGTCCGGCGGACGGGTCCTGCCGGCGTACCCTCAACAGCGCGTGGCCCAGATCCACCGGCGCCGGTTCGAGGCCGGCATCCGCGTACTCGCGGAGCCGCCGCACGAGGGCCAGGGGGTCGATGCCCCCGGTGTGCCGGGTCGGTGTGGACAGGAGCAACGGCAGTGTTCCGCCGCCGATCAGGTGAGCGATCTCCCAGATCCGGGTGTCCTGCGTCACCTCCATTGCTCCGTGGATACATGCCTTCGGCGGAACGGGCTGATTCCGGCCCGCTTCGATCCGCTCCGGTTTCACCTTCCCCACGAGCGAGGCCAGGACCGCCTCCATGCCGCGTGGACCCTGACGGAAGGAGTCATATCGCAGGTGGTGTCCGAAAGCGCTCGAGTCGTACCAGTACGCGTCGGCGAACGCCTCTCGTACCTGGGCGGCGACCCCCTCCCGGTCCTCATGAGCGTGCCGCACCAGACCGTCGAGAGCCCTTTCGAACTCCATCGCACTACCCGATCGCCGCTGCTGGACCAGTAGGTCCTCCATCAGCTCCTCCAGCGACCCCTCGGGCCCCGGGAGGAACTCAGGCTCCGGCACGGGAGGCAGGATCTCCTCGTAGGGCAGGTTGTCGGGTGTCCCGACAAGGCTGCCGAAGACCGCCTCCGCGGCGATCCGGTGCGCTGGACCGAGAAGGGAAGCCGCCTCGGCGAGTGCACGGCTCGTCTCCTCGTCGACGGATTTCAGGTGACGGGCCACGACCTGCAGGGCTCGCTCCTGGATCTCCGAGTCGTCGTGACCGAAGGCGTCGGCGACCACGGGCAGCACCTCGACGGCGAGGGCCGGATTCTTTGCGAGCGCCCTGCTCACCAGCGACAACTGGGCCCGCAGCAGCTTCTTCTCGGTGCGGAACAGCACCCCCGCCGTCATCTCCGCGAAGGCCCCGCCCGGCAGGGCTCCCTCAAGCGCCAGGCCGGAGAGTTCCTTCTGGGCGTACCCGGCAACCGGAGAGACGGCGTCGGCGGTCATGCCGACCCAGTCGGCGATCCGGTCCCGCCGTTCCTCCGCGTTCAGCGGCACCAACTGCAACAGTGCCAAGGCGAACCGCAGGTTGCGCTGGCGTCCGCCGCGCAGGAGCCGCGACACGCACAGGTCGACGATCTCGGCGCGGTCGAGCACCCCTTCGCTCACGAGCGCCGCCAGAGCTGTGGGCCAGTGCGCCGAGGGGTCGCTCTTCCCCGACGAGGCCAGCTGCTCCGGGGTCTCCTGCATCGCGAGCGCGTGGGCCACGAGCACTGGCGTCTGCGGATCCGCCCTCAGACTCTCCAGAAGCCTGCTGTCCGTGATCTTGCGCGTCCAGCCGAGTACGTAGCCGTCCGTGGCCGGCACCGCGGCTCCTGAGCTCTCGACCAGCCCACGGATCAGCCCGTAGCACTCCTCCGCGACCGCCGGCTTGGCCGCCAGCCGGTGAGCGACGTCGGCACGCCAGACGGGCGTCCGGTCCAAGAGCACCCGCAGGGCCAGGGCACCGTCCTCGGTACGCCAGCTGAGCAGATCGCGTCCGCCCAGCCAGCTCGCGGCCGCCGCGGCCCCCGTGTGGCAGCCTGCCCCAGCCACGTACAACGCCCGCCGGACGCGAGCCGTTTCCTCCCACCGGTTCCAGTTCCACGAGCGCACCTCGGAGCGCAGGGCCTTGAGCTGCGGGAGTGCCTCCGCGCGTGCGGCGGTGTCCAACGGTTCCAGAAGCGCTGGAACCTCGCCCGCGCGACCGGCGCGAACTGCTTTCATCAGCGCGTCGACACCACTGGCGTCGCTCGTCCCGCTGAGTACCTCTGTCGTCATCTCCACCCCCATGGGTTGCTTGCTTCCTTCACTGCTGCGCCCGAGTCGCACACGTCACCCGCTGTCATGCCGCCGACGCCCCTCCCGCGCCGCGCCGCACCATGCGTACCGCCAAGGCGTGTTTGCACGGCCCACGCCGCCCGCGATAGTCCGTCCACCACGTGCAGGTGCAGCTCAGCACCCCGTCCGCTTCCCTGACTCGGTAACGCCGTTCGCCGGAGACGACCGTCGCCTTCTCCCGGTCGAGGGTCACCGCGCCCTGCGCCGCCAGCCGTCGCGCGGAGACGAGCCGTGGGTTGTGCCGTTCGGCCCGGTCCGCGTCGTAGGGAAGCTCCCGGTGGAAGTACGCGGCATCCGCGACGTCGTAACCCACCCGCCCAGCCGTGCCGAGCCGGGTCAGGGCGGCGCGGACCCGGCCCGCGGTGAGACCGGACTGCTCCGCGAGATCGGCCGGATCGATCCTCGGCTCCCAGGCGAGGAGGACGGCGATCAGCTCCGCGTCCGCAGCGGCGTCGTCCGTGGCGAGGGCTTCGAGCACCCCGCCCTCCCCGGAGAACCCGCGGGCGGGATCGGGGGAGAGGGTGAGTGTCAGCCGCATGCCCGGCAGAGTCAGTTCCCACGCACTGGGTGCCGACATGCCGTCGGGCACCGGCCCGTACACCCGGAGTGCCGTGGCGAAGCGCAGAACCCGCTCCAGGGCGACCAGCCGGTCCGGACCGGGCAGGCATACGGCGCCCATCCCCGGTCGTGCCGTCGGACGGAGAGTCCGGCCGGCCTGGACCACCCACAGCGGCGACCGACCCCGGTTCTGCGCGCGCGGAAGCCCGCGAAGGAACCGCACGGCCTCCGTACCGGTCAGCTCGGCCCGCAGGTCGAACCGGGCCGAGGCGACCTGCGCTTCCGCGAAGCCCCGCAACCAGCGGTCGGGCAGGGGAACCTTCTTCTCCACGACCGATCCACCGAGCGTCGAGACCGCCATCTCGTCGGGTCCCACCCGCAGATGCATCGGATCATCGCCGGTCATCCGCGAAAGTGCCTCGCGAAGCCGGTCGTTCACGTCCACGTTGGTGGTGCCGTGGCCTGTCTCCGTCCCGCCGAGGCCCTCGTCGAGCACGTCGAGCCGCGCGTACACCCCGCCGCATCCGGAGAAGGACTCGAACCTGAGACGGTCCCCGTTCCCCGTCACGACAGGATCCAGCGAGCCCGGTCTCGTCCGCTGGTAGTAACGGGCCGCAGCCACGTCCGCCACCGCCAGCAGGCCCCGCGCGGCTATCTGAGGGGCAGCCAGGAAACCGGCGAAGAAGTGGGGATGGACCTCGGTACCACGAGGTGTCGTACCTCCGGCCGTCTCCAGGCCGAGGAGCCGGCCGGAGGCCGTGGACTCAAGTGAAGATGGGCGTGCGTAAGCGAGCGCCTGAACGGATCGCGTCATGGAATCGACCGTAGGGCCCGCCACTGACATCCCGCTCGTATCCACAGGCCGTCCTGTGGATAACTCCGTTCGCCCGGAATCGGAGCTACTGTCCCACCAGGCCCGGCTGCAGCACCTTGGTGAACAGCACGGTGTCGTCGTCCCCTCGCAGACGCACCGTCAGCTCACCGCTGGCTCCCTCGATGTCCACCTCACCGAAGTACTGCGGGCTCTCCATCGGTGACACGTTCGCCCGCTCGGGCGCTCGCACGAACACGCGCTCTGGGCCGAACGTCGAGTCCAGCTTGTTCGCCGGGAACCCACCCGCGGCCAGCGGACCCGATACGAACTCCCAGAAAGGAGCGAAGTCCTGGAAGGCGGCCCGCTCCGGTGCGTAGTGCTGTGCCGAGGTGTAGTGCACGTCCGCCGTGAGCCACACGGTGCCGGTGATCCGACGATGCTTGATGAACCGCAGCAGCTCGGCGATCTGCAGCTCTCGTCCGAGCGGAGCACCCGGGTCGCCCTGTGCGATCGCCTCGAAGGCGGTGGAGCCGTCGGGCACGATCAGACCGATCGGCATGTCCGCGGCCAGCACTTTCCAGACCGCACGTGAACGGGTCAGTTCGTGCTTCAGCCAGGCCAGCTGCTCGGCTCCGAGGATGCCGGTGGTGTCGTCCGCCTGTCGGCCGGGGGAGTTGGCGTTGCGGTAGGAGCGCATGTCCAGCACGAAGACATCGAGCAGCGGTCCATATCGCACCACCCGGTGCATACGGCCCCCGGCGCCGGAACCGGCCTGCATCGTCGAGACCGGGAAGTACTCGGCGAAGGCGCGCGACGCCCGCGAGGCCAGCACGTCCACATCCTTCTCCGTGTACCGCGCGTCGTCGAGTATCTGGCCGGGGTACCAGTTGTTGCGCACCTCGTGGTCGTCCCACTGGACCACCGCCGGCACCTGCGCGTTGAACGCCCGGACGTTCTGGTCGAGCAGGTTGTAGCGGAAGTTCCCCCGGTACTCGTCGAGGGTCTCGGCGACCTTCGCCTTCTCCGGTGTCACGAGGTTGCGCCAGATCCGTCCGTCGGGGAGCGTCACCGACGTCTGCAGCGGACCGTCGGCATAGACGGTGTCGCCGCTGCACAGGAAGAAGTCGGGGTTGAGCCGGCGCATGGCTTCGAAGGCGCGGAACCCACCGATGTCCGGGTTGATGCCCCAGCCCTGCCCCGCGATATCCCCGGACCAGAGGAAGCGCACGCCGTCGCGACGC
The DNA here is from genome assembly GCF_000719555.1 of Streptomyces sp. NRRL F-5727. Classification (GTDB taxonomy): domain Bacteria; phylum Actinomycetota; class Actinomycetes; order Streptomycetales; family Streptomycetaceae; genus Streptomyces. Next base: position 84,097 of record NZ_JOGX01000013.1, on the reverse strand, counting down.
CGCTCCGGAGCCGTACGAAACGTGCCGAGGACCGGCTCGCTCGTGCGGCGTGGATCGTCGACGTCGGCGAGGACGACCCGGTAGTGGATCTGCTCGCCGGGCGGCAGGCCCCGCAGAGACGTCGTGCCCGTGAAGTCGGTGTCCGCGCCCAGAAGAGGCCCGTGATGCCGGCGTACCCGTCGGAACGACTCCGTCGCGGACGTTTCGACGATCATCCGGGCGGGCCGGTCCGATCGGACCCACACCAACCCGGAACGGGCCGAGACGTCGCCGGTCTGCACACCCCACCGCGCCGCAGGCCGTCCCGACAGGGCGAAGGCCGGCGCCGCGAGACCGGCGCTGCCCAAAGCGATTCCGGCGGACGCGGCGAGCGAGCCGCGTAGCACACTGCGGCGTGCGGGAGCGGAAGGAATCGTGGCCGGCGTGGCGGCGTGAGAGCCGGGCGGGTTCTTGGACATGTGGCCTCCGAGAGCGGATCAGGGCCGACACGACGCCATGGCGACGACGTCGAAATCGGCGTCCGGCGCGACGGTTCGCACCGGAACCTTGCCTAGTCGCCAGGAGCAGCGGCCACGCGAACCCAGCGTGAACAGACAGACCTTGCCGCCTCAGGAGCCCCCCAGAGCCTCCGCCACGCGTCGTATCCCTGCCGAGATCGTCGTCGGTGCCAGATGCGCGTATCCGATGACCAGTCGCACGGCGCCGTCCGAGGGGCGTGCAGTCCCGTACTCCTCCAGCGGTCGCAGCGTCACACCCACGCTCGCGGCCTCGGCGAGGAACCGTTCCGACGGCCCGAACCGGACCGGGAGGCAGGCGATGACGTGCAGGCCGGCCGCGATGCCGGTCACCTCCGTGCCGGGGAAGTACTTCTCCAACGCGGCCAACAGGGCGTCACGCCGCTCCCGGTACATGCGCTGGCAACGCCGCAACTGCCGGTCGTATCCCCCGCTCGTCACCATGTGCGCCAACGCCGCCTGGTCGAGCGCCGGATGCCCCAGATCCATCGTCCGCTTCCGTTCGACGACCTCGTCGACGAGAGCCTCGGGCAGCACCATCCAGCCCAGCCGCAATCCGGGGGCGAGGGACTTGCTCACCGAGCCGGCGTAGACGACCCGCTCGGGGTCCAGGCCCTGGAGCGCCCCGACCGGAGCACGGTCGTAGCGGAAGTCACCGTCGTAGTCGTCCTCCAGTACGTAGCCGTCCACCGTCCGCGCCCAGTCCAGGAGCATGCCGCGTCGCTCCGCCGACCACGCGAGGCCGGACGGGAACTGGTGCGACGGCGTCACCACCACAGCCCGGAGACCCGCCGTGGTGAGCGGGCCGGGACGCAGACCCTCCTCGTCGAGGGGCAGCCCTACCGCTGTCAGGTCCGTCGCCGCAAAGAGCCGCGCGTGCTCGGGGCTGCCGGGGTCCTCCACACCCACCGCGCCGTGTCCCCGCGACCGGAGCGCGAACCCGAGCAGCGTCGCCGCTTGTGCCACGCCCGAGCACACCACCAGACGGTCGGGATCAGCCACCACGCCCCTGCGCCGGATCAGCATCGACGCGAGTGCCGAACGCAGCTCGGGCAGCCCCCGTGGATCCGGATACCCGAGTGCCTGATGTGGGAGCGCCGTGAGCACCGCTCGCTGCGCCGCGGCCCAGGCCGCGCGCGGGAAGAGGGACAGATCGGGGGTGCCAGGCCGGAAGTCCACCGTGACGCCGGAGCCGTACGGATCCGATGCCTCAGGCGCGTTCGGGCCGGAGGGCGTGGTCGCCCGTGCCGTACGGACCGCCCCGCTCACCCAGGTGCCCGACCCCCGGCCGCTGCGCAGATAGCCCTCCGCCGTCAGCTGCTCGTATGTCTCCGTGACCAGGCCGCGGGAGACGCCCAGGTCGGCGGCGAGCGCTCGGCTCGACGGCAGACGCGTGCCGGCCATGAGCCGTCCGGTCCGTACCGCATCGCGCAGGGCTTCCTGCAGAGCGCGGCCTCGTCGGCGCGCGGGCGCCTCCGCGGCGGGAAGCAGCAGTTCCCACGCCGGCTGAGCGTCGGCGTTTCCGGCCGGCGGAACCGGCGCCGTGCCTGAAGTGGTCCCCGATGGCGTCATGGAAGTGGACCTTAATCCGGGCCGCGCCGCTCCCTAGCGTCAGGACCATGAACGCGAACGCCCTGCGCGGGGTCCTGCTCGTGACCCTCGCCTACGCCCTTGTCGGCGCCTCCTTCACCGCCAACGGACTGCTCGGCGACTACCCGTACGCCGGCGGGCAGGCCCTCCGCTACGGTGCCGCCTGTCTGCTCCTGCTGCCGCTCCTCGGCCGGGGAGGGCTTGCCCTGCTGCGGCGGCTCCGCCCAGGCCAATGGGCGCGGATCGCGGTTCTGGCCGCCGTCGGCATGGTCGGCTTCAACCTCGCCGTCCTCGCCGCCGAGCGCACCGCCGAGCCCGCCGTCCCCGGAGTCGTCGTCGGCTGCGCCCCGATCGTCGTCGCCGTCCTCGTTCCGCTCCTCGATGGGCGGCGGCCCGCGCCGGCGGTGCTGTACGGGGCGCTGCTCGTCGTCGCCGGTGCCTTCACCGTGCAGGGATGGGGGCGTACCGACCTGCCGGGGCTCGGCTGGTCGGTGGCGGCGCTCGGCGGCGAGGTCGGGTTCACGGTGCTCGCGGTGCCCGTGCTGCGTCCGCTCGGGGCCCGGGCGCTCACGGTCGCCGTCTGCGGGGCCGGCGCGGTGGAGGCGGCGCTGCTCGGGGTGGTGGTGGACGGTGCCGGGGTCGTGCGGATGCCGACCGGGGTGGAGGCGGGTGCCTTGCTGTGGCAGGCGGTGCTCGCGACCGTCGTCGGGTTCGTCCTCTTCTACATGGGTGTCGAGCGCATCGGAATGGAGCGCGCCACGCTCTATACCGGCGCCATCCCCGTGGCGGCCGCGCTGAGCGCGGCCGCGGTCGGAGAGGCCGCGCTCGGTCTGCCGCAGGCCGTGGGCGGTCTTCTCGTGGGAGCCGGGGCCGCGCTCGGTACCGGGCTGTTGACCAGGCGGAAGTCGGCGGCCGGTTCAGCCGGCGGCGCTGCCGTCGAGGATCACGCGGGCGACGAGCGCGGGGTCGTCGTTCATCGGGACGTGGCCGCAGCCGGGCAGGCGCACCAGGCGCGCACCGGGGATGGCCCGCTTGGCGCGGATCCCCTGGCGGCGCAGCAGCAGACGGTCGCGGGTGCCCCAGGCGACGGTGACCGGCAGCGACGGGATGTCGTCGCGGAAGAGGACGGTCCGCCCCGCGTCGAGGGTCTGGTGGAAGCCGGTGGCCTCGCGCAGCGCCAGCGTCTCGGCCACGACCGCCTCGGGTGAGCGGCGGCCGGGCCGGGCGTAGATGGTGCTGGTGAGCGCCGTGCGTCCGGCCGGGGTCCGTGACAGGCGGTCGATGAGGGGGAGGGGCATCGACAGGGCCGCGCCGCGCAGGGCGCGCAGGGTGCCGTAGGCGTACCGTCGCTCGCTCTCGGTCCAGAAGCCCGCGGGGGAGAGGGCCGTGACCGAGCGGACGGCCTTCTCGCGGCCGAGCTGCAGGGCGAGCAGTCCGCCGAGCGAGTTGCCCGCCACGTGCGGCCGCTCGATCCCGAGGGCAGCGCAGAAGGCGGCGAGTACGGGAGTGACGGTCGTCAGGTCGTAGGCGCAGCCCTGCGGGAGGCCGTCGGACGCACCGAACCCCGGCAGGTCGACGGCGATGACGTCGCGTTCCGTGGCGAGCACGTCGAGGACCGGCTCCCACGCCTGCCAGTGGTGGCCGATCCCGTGGAGGAGGAGCAGTGGCGCACCCGTTCCGCGGCGCTCGTACACCAGGGACGTCGTGCGGCGGCCCCGCGGGGTCTCGAACTCGAACGTGATCCGTGCCGGCATGGAGGCTCCCTCGTACATCCTCTTAGACGTCTTGTCAGCAACATTTACTGGTCGGTAGGCACGAGTTCAAGGGGCCTGCCGAAAGAGGCGTCGTCGATCACCGCCTCCCCGCCCCTCCACGCCCCTCCACGCCAGAAGCCCCGCCCACCGGATCGGTGGGCGGGGCTTCTGGCTTGTCGTGCCTCACGGGGGTGCGAACGTCCTGTGAACGATCAAGGTCAGAGGGTCACATTTCCGGACGTTCGGCGGAGGATTGGTCTTGACCAAGGTGGTGGCTCGCCTTATGGTCGCAGAGTTAGTGCAGGAACCTTTAATAAACAAGGGCGCGGAAACGCCGCGGGACACGGCGAATTGCGGAGGACAGGGTGGGGACCACGCAGCTGGAATCGGTCCAGGAACCGAAGTACCAGCACCTCAAGACGGTGATCGGCGAGGCACTCGACTCCGACTTCGCGGTCGGTGAGATTCTGCCCAACGAGCGCGAGCTCGCGGCCCGTTTCGGCGTCGCACGGGCCACGCTCCGCCAGGCTCTGGAGCAGCTGGAGCTCGAAGGACGCCTCCAGCGCCGGCGCGGCGTCGGCACGACGGTCGCGCCCCCGCGCGTCGGCGTCGACGTCTCGACCAAGCAGCAGGCATGGCCCGGCGTCGGTGACGACGCCTGGGAGCCGCAGGACGCCGTTCTCGGCAAGGCCCCCGCCGCCGTGGCGCGTCTGCTGGAGACCCCCGTCGACGAGGACGTGCACCTGGTGCGCCGGGTGCGCCTCAGCCAGGGTCAGGCCGTCGCCGCGGAACTGCTGTACGTGCCCGCCGGCTCGGTCGCCGGACTCACCGCCGTCGACGCCCCGGCCGGGCCCGCCGGCGCCCGCGCCGTGCTGCGCGAGCTCCAGCACCTGGCCCTCGACGGGCAGGACCGTTCGGTGGAGCTGGGTTCCGCGCGCGCGGACGACGCCAAGGAACTGGATCGCCTGCCGGGCTCGCCGGTGCTGGTCGTGACGACCCGTTACCTCTCCGGCGGCCGTACCGCCGCCGTCTCCGTCGCCACCTACCGCGCCGATACCTGCCGCCTCACCTTCGGCGACTCCGTCGACCTGGCGATGGCCTCCTGACCCAGCCCGCCGCGGCGGTTCCCCGGAGCCGCCGCCCCGGTCAGCCCGAAGACCCGGCCTTCCGAGGCCGGGTCTTCGCGATCTCCCTGAGGACGATCGTGCCCGCCGACGACGGTTCTCGCGGTACGTGAACGTCTGACGGCTCTGGCCCGGCCCCGGCCCCGACTCAGCGCCGGGCCGTCACGCTGCCCTCGACCGCGAACAGCTGCTCCTCGACGTGGTCGAGCGCCAGGCGCAGCGCGCCGGTGCCGACGGCGGCCTCGCCGAGCAGCGAGAGCACCACGCGCGGCGGGCGGAGGCAGAATCGCGCCAGTTCGTCGCGGAGCGGCTGCAGCACGCCGTCCAGGCCGGCCGCCCAGCCGCCGACCACCACCAGTTCGGGATCGAGCGCCAGGACGAGGGCGCCCACGTCGTGCACCAGCCGCTGGATGAACCGCTCGACCGCCGCCTCGGCCCGGGCGTCACCCTTCCTCGCCAGCGCGAAGACCTCCGTCACCGCCTGCTCGTCGAGCGGGTGCAGAGGCTCGTCGGTCGTCGACAGCAGGTGCTCCGGCGTGACGCCGCGCCCCAGGAGGTGCAGTGCGCCGATCTCGCCCGCCGCACCGCCGTAACCGCGGTGCAGCCGGCCGCCGATCAGCGAGCCCGCGCCGGGGCTCAGCCCGGCGAGGACGAAGACGATGTCGTCGGAGTCGGTCGCGGCGCCCTTCCAGTGCTCGGCGACGGCCGCAGCGTTGGCGTCGTTCTCCACGATCACCGGGCAGCGGAAGGAGCGGCGCAGCCGCTCGCCGAGCGCGAGGCCCGTCCAGCCGGGCAGTGCCGTGCCGAGCCGCACCGTGCCGTCGGCCTCCACGATCCCGGGGGTGCCGACGCCGACCGCCCGGAGGTTCGACCGGGGCACGCCGGCGCGGCGCAGGACGTCCGCGACGACCATGCGCACCTTGTCCAGGCGCTCGTCCTCCGGCGCCGTCTCCGACACCTCGCGCGCGCCCGCGCTGATGATCCGGCCGTCGAGACCGGAGAGGAGGGCGGCGACGCGGTGCGGGCCGATCTCGATGCCGAGCAGATGACCGGCCTCGGCGCGGAACCGGAACCTCCGGGCGGGGCGGCCCTGGCGCCGTGCCTCACCCTCCTCGGGCGCGGCCTCGACGACGAGGCCGCCTTCGATGAGTCCTTCGACGACGCCCTCGACGGTCGGCCGGGACAGCCCGGTGATCCGGGTCAGATCCGTGAGCGTGCGCGGGTCCGAGCCGCGCAGAGCATGGAGTACCACCGCGGAATTGATCCGCCGCAGCAGCGACGGATCCCCGCCGGTCAGCCGCCCCACAGTGTGTCCTCCCAGCTCGTGCCCGTGTCAGGCGGATGGTACTCAATGGTTCCGGAGGCGGCGAGGGCCGCCCCCGGCCGTGTCCGGGCCGTGTCCGCGCCGAGACCCGGGTCCGCACCCGGGGCCGGACCCAGGTCCGCAGTCGGGGCCGCAGCCGGTTCGCGCGTTCGGGCCGGCTGACGTGGCGCCAACTGTCAGTGCCGGGCGGTTTACTGGGCACATGACCACGACACGCCTTCTGTCGGACCTCGACTTACTGCGGTCGAGGGAGTTCCCGACACGGCCGGAGCGGGCCGGCCACCTCGACAGCGGGCCGGGCTTCCATGTCGCCGCGCTGGCCACCAGCGAGGACTTCTGGGAGGACGACGGGAGCCGCCGGGAAGCGGTCGAGGAACAGTACGAAGCGGAGCGCGACGGACTCGCCGCCCTGCTCGCCGCGCGCTGGGGCGATCCGGACCGCATGAGCCTGTGGTCGCTGCACCATCGCAGCATGGAGGGGGAGCTGCTGCCGGAGCCCTGGTCGGTGCTGTGCGCGCACGTACCGGACCTCACGCTGTGGCGTGTGGACAGCAGATGGATCGGGCTGGGCGTCTCGCAGTGGGACAAGGAGCTGCCGTTCCAGCTCCTCGCCGTCATCACCGACGTGGATCCGCCGTGAGGGAGCCTCCGCCATCGTTCCCGGCGGCGGCGGCGGCGGCGGCGGCGGTGGCGGCAGCAGCGGCAGCGTCGTCGAGGAGGAGGACGGCGGCGTGAGCGGTCATGCGGGTGGCAGGCGGGCCACCTGCCTCAGCCGCGCGTACTCCTCCGCCATCGTCTGCGCCGTCCAGTGCGCGTTGAGCCCGCTCGGATTGGGCAGGGCCCAGATCCGCGTCGTGCCGATGGTCCGCTCCTGAGGGCCGATCGCGGCCTTCGGCTCGCCGAAGGCGGTGCGGTACGCGGTGACGCCGACGACCGCGAGCCAGTGGGGCTTCAGCCGCAGGACCTTCTCGGTGAGGATGCGGCCGCCCTCGACGTACTCCTCGCGGCTCAGTTCGTCGGCGCGCGCGGTCGGACGGGCGGCGACGTTGGTGATGCCGAGCCCGTACGAGAGCAACTCGTCCTGCTCGTCGGGGCGCAGCAGGCGCGGCGTGAAGCCGGAGAGATGGAGCACCGGCCAGAAGCGGTTGCCGGGGCGGGCGAAGTGGTGACCGGTCGCGGCGGTCATCAGGCCCGGGTTGATGCCGCAGAAGAGAACGGCGAGGCCGCCCTCGGCCACGTCGGGGACGACGCGGTCGCGGGCGGCCTCCAGTTCCTCGCGGGTGAACCGGCGGGTCCGGGTCAGAGGATCGCGCCGGGGGTGTAGGCGGCGGCCTCGGGGTGCTGCTTGACGAGCTCCTCGATCCGGGCCACCACGGTGGCGACCTGGTCGGCGGCGGCGCCGGTGAAGGAGAGCTTGTCCGCCATCAGCTCGTCGAGCTGCGCGCGGTCCAGCGGGATGCGGTCGTCGGCGGCGAGCTTGTCGAGCAGTTCGTTGCGCTCGACGCCCTGCTCGCGCATGGCGAGGGCCGACGCCACTGCGTTCTCCTTGATCGCCTCGTGGGCGAGCTCGCGGCCCACGCCCGCGCGGACCGAGGCCATCAGGACCTTGGTGGTGGCGAGGAACGGCAGGTAGCGGTCGAGCTCGCGGGCGACGACGGCCGGGAAGGCGCCGAACTCGTCCAGCACGGTGAGGAAGGTCTCCAGCAGGCCGTCGAGCGCGAAGAAGGCGTCCGGCAGCGCCACGCGGCGGACCACGGAGCAGGACACGTCGCCCTCGTTCCACTGGTCGCCGGCCAGCTCGCCGGTCATCGACGCGTAACCGCGCAGGATGACCATGAGGCCGTTGACGCGCTCGCAGGAGCGGGTGTTCATCTTGTGCGGCATCGCGGAGGAGCCGACCTGGCCGGGCTTGAAGCCCTCGGTGACCAGCTCGTGGCCGGCCATCAGGCGGATCGTCTTGGCGATCGACGACGGGCCGGCGGCGAGCTGCACCAGCGCGGTGACCACGTCGTAGTCGAGCGAGCGCGGGTAGACCTGGCCGACCGAGGTGAAGGCGTGCGCGAAGCCCAGGTGACCGGCGATCCGCTGCTCCAGCTCGGCGAGCTTGCCGGCGTCGCCGCCGAGCAGGTCGAGCATGTCCTGGGCGGTGCCCACCGGGCCCTTGATGCCGCGCAGCGGGTAGCGGCCGAGCAGCTCCTCCAGACGGGTGTACGCCACGAGCAGCTCGTCCGCGGTGGTCGCGAAGCGCTTGCCGAGGGTGGTGGCCTGCGCGGCGACGTTGTGCGACCGCCCAGCCATGACCAGCTCGCCGTACTCGGCGGACAGCTTGCCCAGGCGGGCCAGGACGGCGACCGTACGGTCCCGGACCAGCTCCAGCGAGAGGCGGATCTGGAGCTGCTCGACGTTCTCCGTGAGGTCGCGGGAGGTCATGCCCTTGTGCACGTGCTCATGGCCGGCGAGAGCGTTGAACTCCTCGATGCGCGCCTTCACGTCGTGCCGGGTGACCTTCTCGCGCTCGGCGATGGAGCCGAGGTCGACCTGGTCGAGGACGCGCTCGTAGTCGGCGATCGCCGCGTCCGGAACCTCGATCCCGAGGTCCTTCTGGGCACGCAGCACGGCGAGCCACAGCTGGCGCTCCAGCTTCACCTTCTGCTCGGGGGACCAGAGGACGGCGAGCTCCGCGGAGGCGTAGCGGCCGGCCAGGACGTTGGGGATACGGGGCTTCACAGTCGCAGCAGTCACGTGTCCAGAGTTTACTGGTGATTTCTGCAGGCCAGCGCCGTGGTCCCGGCTGGAGCTTGCTACGAGACCCACGTCACGTGGTGGGTGCCCGCCGCCGGCTCAGACCTCGGACCGCGTCTCGTACGGCAGCAGCTCGGGCCGCTTCGCCGGGCGGCCGTCGCCGGACGAGCGGCCGGTGAGCCGGCGGCCGATCCACGGGCCGAGGTGTTCCCTGGCGAACCGGGCGTCCGCGGCGCGCCGCGCCATCCAGCCCGGACGTACGGAGGCCGGGAGCGGCGCCCGCCAGTCGTTCTCGGCGGCGAGCCCCAGCGTCTGCCACACGGCCTCCGCCACCCGCCGGTGCCCGTCGGCGGTGAGGTGCAGCCGGTCCACGTCCCACAGCCGGGGGTCGCCCAGGACCGGAGCGCTGTACAGGTCGACCACGAGCGCGCCGTGCCGGCCGGCCAGCTCGTCGATGTGGGCGAAGAGCTCCTCCATCCGGGGGCGGAAGCGCTCCATGACCGGACCGTTCCGGCCGGGGCTCCGCATCAGGACCAGCTGCCCGCAGGAGGGTGTGAGGCGTTCCACGGCCTCGGTCAGGAGGTCCTTGACGCGGACCATGTCGACCTTGGGGCGGAGGGTGTCGTTGAGGCCGCCGACGAGGGTGACCACGTCGGCCTTCATCCCTGCGGCCAGGGCGACTTGCTCCTCGACGATCTGTCCGATGAGCTTCCCGCGCACCGCGAGGTTGGCGTAGCGGAAGCCGGGCGTGCGGGCGGCGAGCCGGCCCGCGAGGACGTCCGCCCAGCCCCGGTACGAACCGTCGGGCCTCAGGTCCGACATACCCTCGGTGAAGCTGTCCCCGACGGCGACGAGACTGTTGTACGTGGCATTGATCTCCATGGCGGAGCCGATCATACCGTGCGGTATGCGCGGGTGCCGTGGAGAACCCGGGAGGGGAAATCCGATGAGCGACGCGCTCCTGCACGCCCTGGCCGAGGCGCTGGCCGGGCTGGTGACGGCGGTCGAGACCAGCGACGAGGACACCCTCGACCCCGACACCGCCGCGCGGTGGCTCGAAGACACCGGGCACGCGCTCTCCGGACTCGGCCACGCCGACCGGCGCACCCTCGACGGACTCTTCCGCGCCGGCGCGCTCCGGGAGCCGCCGGGACCGCGGCGCGACGGCCTGCTCAGGGTCTCCACCCGCTTCCGGCTCGACGCGGACGCCCGCGACGGCCTGCTGAAGCCCGTCGGCCACGGCCTCCGACTCGATGTGGACGCGCACCTCGCCCTCGTCGAGACCGTCGCCGAGCGGGCGGGCCGGTACGTGGACACCGTCAGGGGCGCCGACCCGGCCACCCCCGTGCCGACCTGCCCCGGCTGGACGCTCGGCGACCTGACCCGCCACCTCGGCACCGTCCACGTCTGGGCCGAGCACCTCGTGACCGCCCGCCCCGCCACGCGCGTCCGCGCCGGGGACCTGCCACTGGACCCGCCGGTCGAGCCGTCCTCGTATCCGGGCTGGTTCGCCGCCCGCGCCGAGGGCTTCACCGCCGCCGCCCGTGCGGCCGATCCCACGGCGCCGGTGTGGTCGCCGGGTGCCGACCCGTCGGTGCGGCACTACCCGCGCCATGTCCTGGCCGAGACGGTCGTCCACCTCGCCGACGCCGAGATCGCGCTCACCGGCGCCGCCCGGCCGCTCGACCCGGGCACGGCGGCCGACGCGCTCGACCACTTCCTCACCACGGCTCCCTACATCCCGTGGATCGCCGAACCGCTCGCCCACCTCGACCGCGACGGCGCGGTACTCCGCCTGGCGGCACGGGACAGCGGCGCCGTCTGGACGCTGGTGCTCGGCGGCGGCGGTTTCACCTGGAGCAGGGGCGGTACGGGCGGCGGCGCCGAGCCCACCGCGAGCGTGACGGCCGACGCCGGCGAACTGCTCCTCCTGCTGCATCGCCGGTACGCCCCCGACGACCCGCGCTTCACCCACACAGGCGACCGCGACCTCCTCGACGACTGGCTCGCCGCGTCCGCCCTCTGACGGGGCGCACCACGCGACGGACACGGGAAGGCCCCCGGGATCCCAGATCCCGGGGGCCTTCCCCATGTGTGACGTCGCCGCGTGCGGCTACGGCGCCGCCGGGCGCCCCACCAGTTCGCGGAGGACGTCCTCCATCGTGACCAGGCCGGCCAGCTTGCCGTCGTCGTCGAGCACGGCCGCCAGGTGCGTACGGCTGCGGCGCATCGCCGTCAGCACGTCGTCCATCGGCGTCGCCGCCCGCACGCGGGCGATCGGCCGCAGCGCCGACACCGGGAGCGGAAGGTCGCGCGGGGTGATGTCCAGGGCGTCCTTCACATGGAGGTAGCCCAGGATCCGGCGGTCGGAGTCCACCACGGGGAAGCGGGAGAAGCCCGACTCGGCGGACAGCGCCTCCAGCTCCTCCGGAGTGGTGCCCACCTGCGCGTAGATCACCTTCTCGACCGGCATGACCACGTCGCGCACCGGGCGGCGGCCCAGCTCCAGCGCGTCGTGCAGACGCTCGGTCGCGCGGTCGTCGAGCAGACCGGCGTCACTCGCGTCGGTGACCATCCGGGCCAGCTCGTCGTCCGAGAACGTCGCCGCCACCTCGTTCTTCGCCTCCACCCGCATCAGCTTCAGCAGCGCGTTCGCGAAGGCGTTGACGGTGAAGATCACCGGGCGCAGCGCGCGCGCCAGCGTCACCAGCGGCGGGCCGAGGAGCAGCGCGGTCCGGGTCGGCTCCGCGAGCGCGATGTTCTTCGGCACCATCTCGCCGAGGAGCATGTGCAGATACGTGGCCACGGTCAGCGCGATCACGAACGAGATCGGGTGGACCAGGCCGTGCGGCACGCCGACGGCGTCGAAGACGGGCTCCAGCAGGTGCGCGATGGCCGGCTCGGCCACGATGCCGAGCACCAGGGTGCACAGCGTGATGCCGAGCTGCGCCGCCGCGAGCAGCGCGGAGACGTGTTCCAGACCCCAGACGACGCTGCGGGCCCGGCGGTCGCCGGCCTCCGCGAGGGGTTCGATCTGGCTGCGCCGGACCGAGATCAGGGCGAACTCGGCGCCGACGAAGAAGGCGTTCACGACCAGCGTGAGCAGGCCGATCAGCAACTGGATCGCGGTCATCGGCGCGCCTCCCCGGTCTCGTCGTCGTCCTGGGGGAGCGGCGCGTGCAGCAGGACGCGCGCGGCGCGGCGCCCGGAGGCGTCGGCGACGTCGAGGCGCCAGCCGCCCAGTTCCACGGTGTCGCCGACGGCCGGGATCCGGCCCAGCTCGGTCGCGAGGACGCCTGCGAGGGTCTCGTACGGTCCGTCCGGCACCTTCAGGCCGATGCGTTCCAACTGGTCGGTACGAGCGGCTCCGTCGGCCGACCACAGCAGGCGGCCGTCCTGGTCCTCACCGGCGCGGGCGAGGTCGGGGGTCTCGTGCGGGTCGTGCTCGTCGCGCACCTCGCCGACGACTTCCTCGACGATGTCCTCCAGCGTCGCGACGCCGGCCGTGCCGCCGTACTCGTCGATGACGACGGCCATCGTCTGCTTCCCGGACAGCCGGTCGAGCAGCTTGTCGACGGTCAGCGTCTCGGGCACGAGGAGCGGCTCGCGCGCGATGTCGCCGACACGGCGCATCCGCCGCTCGTCGGCCGGTATGGCGAGCACGTCCTTGATGTGCGCGATGCCCACGACCGTGTCCAGGTTGCCCCGGTAGACGGGGAAGCGGGAGAGACCGGTGGCGCGCGTGGCGTTGGCGACGTCCTCGGCGGTGGCCTGCACCTCCAGGGCGGTCACCTGCACGCGCGGCGTCATCACGTTCTCGGCGGTGAGCTCCGCGAGGTTCAGTGTGCGAACGAACAATTCGGCCGTGTCCGCCTCCAGGGCGCCCTCCTTCGCCGAGTGGCGCGCGAGCGCCACCAGCTCCTGGGGGGAGCGCGCGGACGCCAGCTCCTCGGTGGGCTCCATGCCCAGGCGGCGCAGGATCCGGTTGGCCGTGTTGTTGAGGTGGCTGATCAGCGGCTTGAACATGGCCGTGAACACCCGCTGTGGCGTCGCCACGACCTTGGCGACGGCGAGCGGATGTGAGATCGCCCAGTTCTTGGGGACCAGCTCGCCCACCACCATGAGGACCACGGTGGACACGGCGGTACCGAGGACCAGGGCGATCGACGAGGCCACCGAGGGGGAGAGCCCGAGCGCCTCGACCGGTCCCTTGATCAGCGCGGCGATGGAGGGCTCGGAGAGCATGCCGACGACCAGATTGGTGACGGTGATGCCCAGCTGGGCGCCGGAGAGCTGGAAGGTGAGCGACTTGACGGCCTTGAGGGCGCCGGCGGCGCCGCGCTCGCCGCGCTCGACGGCCGCTTCGAGCTCGCCCCGCTCGACGGTGGTCAGCGAGAACTCCGCCGCCACGAACGCACCGCACGCGAGCGCGAGCAGCAGCGCCACCAGGAGCAGAAGCACTTCGGTCATCGGTTCACCTCCGTCCCATGATCAGTCAGCGGGGCACGGAACGCGCGATGTCGGTCGCCGGAATCGGAACCGGTGCTTTCGGGAGGGGTGACACCAGTGCTACTGGGAGGCTCGCCCATGGGCGGACGTTCACACCTTTCGGTTGTCTCGGTCTTCGAAGGGAGATCTCATCGTAAAGGATCGGCAAAACGGCAGGCCGATCAGCCGCTGAACGGCTTCACCCAGCGACGCCACTGCTCCTGCCGTTCGTACCCCGCCGTTTCCCAGGCGCGGTGCGCGCGCTCGTTCGCCTCCAGGACCATCGCGTCCGCGCGGCGCCCGCCCAGCGCGGCGAAACGATCCTCCGCCGCCTTGAGCAGCGCCTTCGAGAGACCGCGCCTGCGGTACGAGGGGAGCACCGCGAGCCGGTAGAGCGAGGCGCGCCAGCCGTCCCAGCCGGCGATCACGGAACCGACGATCCGGTCGCCGTCCACGGCGAGGATCAGGGCTTCCGGGTCACGGTCGAGGAGCCGCCTCACTCCGTCGACGTCGTCGGAGATGGACGTGCCCTCGGCGGACTCCCGCCAGAAGGCGAGCACGGACTCGGCGTCGGAGGGCACCGCGGGGCGGATCTCCACATCGGTATCGATCATGGCTCGATCCCACCACGCGGGTCGGGGCGTCGCCAGCACGTTCCACAGGGTGGATCGGCGGGACCGGTCACCCCGTGACGAAGCAGAACTCGTTGCCCTCCGGATCCCGCATCACCTGGAAGGACCCCTGCTCGTCGGTGACGAGGCCGCCGACGCGGACCGCGCCGCGCGGCGACGTCTCGTCGGCCGCCGCCTCCGGGTCGGGCACCTCCAGGTCGAGGTGGAGCCGGTTCTTCGCCGCCTTGCCCTCGGGAACCCGCTGGAAGGCGATGCGGACGAACCCCGGCGGGTCCACGTACGACCAGTCGGGGCTCCGGTCGACGGGCTCCCCGCCGAGGAGACCCGCCCAGAACCGGACCAGCGCGGCCGGTTCGCCGCAGTCGAAGACGAGCTCCTGAACGTGTGCGCGCATCCCCTCACTCTACGGAGACGGTCTCCGTGGGGAGACGCTCCGCGAAGAGACGCTCCGCGAAGAGAGAGGGGACACGCGAAGAGAGAGGGGACGCGCGGGGGAGTGGGGACGCGCCGGGGGTGGGGGTGGCCGGCTCAGGCCCCTGCCGCGCGCCTGAACGCGTCCGCGTCCCAGGTGCCGCCGAGCGCGGGGGCGAGCCAGCCGCCCGCCGCCGCGCGGAAGGCGGCCGGGTCCAGCGCGCCGGAGCCCTCCGGCACCGCGCCGAGCAGCGGCGCCCCCGCCGACTCCGGCAGGTCCGTCAGATTGCACCGCGCCGCGAGGTCCGGCGCCGCCGGCCAGCTGCCGACGACCACACCGAGCTGCGCGATCCCCCGCGCCCGCAGCGCCTCCGCCGTCAGCGCGGTCGAGTTCAGCGTCCCGAGCCCGGCGGGCGCGACCACCAGGACGGGTGCGCCGAGCAGCCGGGCCGCGTCGGCGAGCGTGCCGCCGTCCTCGTCGAAGCGGACGAGCAGTCCGCCCGCGCCCTCGACGAGCACCAGGTCGTGCTCCTCGGCGAGCGCGCGGGCCGCCTCCGCGACCCGCGCCGGCCCGACCGGCGCCATGCCCGCGCGCCGGGCGGCCGTGCCCGGCGCCAGTGGCTCCGGATAACGGGCCAGCTCGGCGGCGGTCTTCGCGCCCGAGAGCCGTACCGCCTCGTCCGCGTCACCGCGTTCGGCGGGCGCGAGCCCGGTCTGGGCGGGCTTGAGGACCGCGACCGAACGCCCGGCGGCGACGGCCGCGGCGGCGACCGCCGCGGTGACGACGGTCTTGCCGATCTCCGTCCCCGTCCCGCTGACGACGACGATGCTCATGGTGTTCCCTTCTGTCCGTCCGCCGTCGTCGGCGGACTCAGCCCGCGGTCGCCGCGGCACGCACCGCCGCGCAGATCCGTGCCAGGTCGGCGTCGCCGGTCACGTACGGCGGCATGGTGTAGACGAGGTCGCGGAACGGACGCAGCCACACGCCCTCCCGGACCGCCGCCCGGGTCGCCGCCGCCATGTCGACCTCGTGGTCGAGCTGGACGACGCCGATCGCGCCGAGCACCCGCACCTCGCGGACGCCGGGGACGTCCTCGGTGCCCGCGAGGCCGTCGCGCAGCCCGGCCTCGATCCGCTTGACCTCCCTCGCCCAGTCCTGGGAGAGGAGCAGGTCGATGGAGGCGCAGGCGACCGCGGAGGCGAGCGGGTTGCCCATGAACGTCGGACCGTGCGCGAGCACCGGCACCTCGCCTCGGGAGATGCCGTCGGCCACTGTGCGGGTGCACAAGGTCGCCGCCATCGACAGGTATCCGCCCGTCAGCGCCTTGCCCAGGCACATCACGTCGGGGGAGACCCCGGCCTGGTCCGCGGCGAACAGCGTGCCCGTACGCCCGAAGCCCGTGGCGATCTCGTCGAAGACGAGCAGCACGTCGTGCGCGTCGCACGCCTCGCGCAGCACCCGCAGGTACGCCGGGTCGTGGAAGCGCATGCCGCCCGCGCCCTGCACCACCGGTTCCACGATCACCGCGGCCAGCTCGTCCGCGTGCCGCGCGATCGCGGTGCGGAGCAGTTCGGCGTACGACTCCTCGTACGCGGCCGGCGGCGCGTCCACGAAGACCTGCTGCTGGAGCACGCCGGACCACAGCTGGTGCATCCCGCCCTCGGGGTCGCACACCGACATCGGCTGCCAGGTGTCGCCGTGGTAGCCGCCGCGCCAGGTCAGCAGCCGCCGCTTGGCGGGGCGGCCGAGCGAACGCCAGTACTGCAGGCACATCTTGGCCGCGACCTCGACCGCGACGGAACCGGAGTCGCTCAGGAAGACATGGCGCAGCGGCTCGGGCGTGATCTCCACCAGCCGGGCCGCGAGCCGTACCGCGGGCTCGTGGGTGAGCCCGCCGAACATCACGTGGCTCATCCGGTCGAGCTGACCGCGCGCCGCCTCGTTGAGCACCGGGTGGTTGTAGCCGTGCACAGCCGACCACCACGACGACATGCCGTCGATCAGCTCCGACCGTCCCTCGGAGGGCTCGGCGAGGTGCAGACGCACACCGGACGCGGACGCGACCACCAGCGGCTCCGTACGGCCCGGCATCGGGCCGTACGGATGCCACACGTGCGCCCGGTCCAGGGCGAGGAGTTCGTCGTTGCGCATCGTCACCCGTTACGCGTTCGGTGCCAGGTCCGTGCCGGCGCCGCGGCGGCGCACCGCCACCAGGTCCGTCCGCGCCTCCGAGGCCGGGGCGGCCGCCTCGGCCGGGGCCTGCGCGTGGCCGCCGCACGGGCCGCAGCCGCCGCCGGCCGCCGCGTCCGCGTGCGAGCCGCAGCCTGCCGCCGCCTCGGAACCGCAGCCGCCCGCCGAGGCGTGCGAACCGCAGCCGCCGCCCGCCGCCGCGAGCGCGTCGGCGCGGTGGGCGGGCAGCGTGGTGGTGCCCGCGCCCTCCACCTCGAAGCCGGCGTCCGCGATCATGTCGAGGTCGGCCTGGCCGGCCTGGCCCTCGCTGGTGAGGTAGTCGCCGAGGAAGATCGAGTTGGCGATGTTCAGCGCCAGCGGCTGCATCGACCGCAGGTGGACCTCGCGGCCGCCCGCGATCCGCACCTCGACGTCGGGGCAGACGAAGCGGACCATGGCGAGGATCCGCAGGCAACGCTGCGGGCTGAGGTTCCACTCCTTCGCCAGGGGCGTGCCCTCGAAGGGGATCAGGAAGTTGACCGGCACCGAGTCCGAGTCCAGCTCGCGCAGCGCGAAGACCACGTCGACCAGGTCCTCGTCGGTCTCGCCCATGCCGGCGATCAGGCCCGAGCAGGCGGAGAGGCCCGCCGCGTGCGCCTTCTGCACGGTGTCCACCCGGTCCGCGTAGGTGTGGGTGGTGGTGATCTCGCCGTACGTGCCCTCGGAGGTGTTGAGGTTGTGGTTGTACGCGTCGGCGCCCGCCGACTTCAGCCGCTCGGCCTGGCCGTCGGAGAGCAGACCGAGGCAGGCGCACACCTCGACGCCCTCGTTCTGCTCCTTGATCGCCTCGATGGTCCTGCCGACCCGCTCGACGTCCCGGTCCGTCGGACCGCGGCCGCTCGCCACCAGGCAGACCCGCTTGGCGCCGCCGGCGATGCCCGCCGCGGCCGCCTGGGACGCCTCGTCCGGCTTCAGCCAGGTGTACTTGAGGATGTCGGCCTTGGAGCCGAGCCGCTGCGAACAGTACGAGCAGTCCTCCGGGCACAGCCCGGACTTCAGGTTGACGAGGTAGTTCAGCTTCACCCGCCGCCCGAACCACTGCCGGCGCACCTTGCCGGCCGCCGCCACCACATCGAGCAGTTCGTCGTCGGAGGTCGCCAGCACGGCGAGCGCTTCTTCACGGGTCGGCGTCTCGCGCCGCAGCCCCTTCTCCACCAGCGTGTTCAGCAGGTCCATAAGGGCTGATCCTTGCCTACGGCACACCCCCCGGCCAAGGAGGATCTGAACAAACGAGCCCGATCGAGGTGTGTGTATGACCACATCCCGACCTCGGCCTCCTGCCGTTAGGGTCTGTGCGCTGCCTACAAAAGGTGCCGACCATCGGTGCCGACGAAGGAACGCCCCATGCCCCAGGCCCAGCCGACCCCGTCCGCGCGCCGTTCCGCCTTCGACTGGACCGGGGCGGAGGCCCGCCGGCGGGCGGAGGCGGGGCTGGTACGGACGCTGCGCCCGCGGGCGGCCGAGTCGGAGCTGCTCGACCTGGCGGGCAACGACTACCTCGGTCTCACCCGGCACCCCGAGGTCACCGGGGCGGCCGCCGAGGCCGCCCGCCGCTGGGGCGCCGGCGCGACCGGCTCGCGGCTCGTCACCGGCACGACCCGGCTGCACACCCGGCTGGAGGAGGAACTGGCCGCGTTCTGCGGCTTCGAGGCCGCCCTCGTCTTCTCCTCCGGCTACACCGCCAACCTCGCCGCGCTCACCGCGCTCGGCGGTCCGGGCGCGCTGATCGTCTCCGACGCCGCCAACCACGCCTCGATCGTCGACGGCTGCCGGCTCGCCCGGGCGGAGACCGCCGTCGTCCCGCACGCCGAGCCCGAGGCCGTACGCAAGACGCTGGAGGCGCATCCGGGGCGGCGGGCGCTCGCCGTCAGCGACTCCGTCTTCTCCGTCGACGGCGACCGGGCCCCGCTGGAGGAACTCGCCGCCGCCTGCCGCGACCACGGCGCCGGCCTGGTCGTGGACGACGCGCACGGTTTCGGTGTGCTCGGCGACGGCGGCCGGGGCGCCCTCCACGGCGCCGGGCTCGCCGGTGACGAGGACGTGGTGGCGACCCTCACCCTTTCCAAGTCGCTGGGCAGCCAGGGCGGTGCGGTGCTCGGCCCGGCCCGGGTCATCGAGCACCTGGTCAACGCGGCGCGCACCTTCATCTTCGACACCGGGCTCGCCCCCGCCGCCACCGGCGCGGCGCTCGCGAGCCTGCGGCTGCTCGCCGCCGATCCGGGCCTGGCCGGACGGGCTCGTACGGTCGCGACCGCCCTGCACCGGACGCTCACCGAGGCGGGGTTCACCGCGGCCCGGCCGGACGCGGCGGTGGTCTCGGTCCACGCGCCGGGGCCGGAGGAGGCGTTGCGGTGGGCGGCGGACTGCCGCGAACAGGGCCTGTCCGTGGGCTGCTTCCGGCCGCCGTCGGTGCCGGACGGCATCTCGCGGCTGCGGCTGACGGCCCGCGCCGACCTCACGGACGCGGAGATCGAGCGGGCGGTCGCGACGATCGTGCGGACCGCGCCGGCCGGAGCGCGCTGACACCGCGGGGCGGGCGAGGGACCGGGCAGCGGGGATCGGCGGCAGGGATGAGCGGCAGGGATCGACTCCGGGTCCCGGATGCGGGCCCAAGGGCGGTCCAGGAGCGCAGAGTTCACCGCTTCGGGCGACAGAACGGGGCATATCTCGGGAGAACGCCCCACCCCGGCCCGTGATCGGTGGCAGTCTGACGCGGAGCGCGATCCGGGGCGACGGCCCCGGCGGGAAAGGGACGACCTCGCCATGGCAGATCACCAGGAAGCATCCGTCACCCTGCCGAGCGAACCCGCCGCGGTCGCCACGGCGCGGAGGTTCGTCGCGGAGGTGCTCGGCCGCTGGGGTCTGGACGACGGCGGGGACGCGGCGGACTCGATCCGGCTGATGGTCTCGGAGCTGGCGACCAACGCGGTACAGCACACCTTTGGGCAATCGCCCACCTTCACCGTCGAGCTGCGTCTCGACCGCGACGAGCTGCTGCGCATCGGCGTGACCGACAGCCATCCGCGGTTTCCGCGCCGGCTTCCCGCCGCCGTCCAGCAGGACAACGGACGCGGCATGGTGATCATCCGCGTCCTCGCGGCGGAGGCGGGCGGCCGGCTCTCGGTCACGCCGACCGCCGAGGGCGGCAAGACCGTCTGGATCACGCTGCCGTGGGCCGCCGCGCCGGCAGCCGTCCCGGCCTGCTGAACGCGCCGCTCAGCTCGCGTGCAGGCCCTGCGACGGCCAGGAGCCACCGGCGAAGTGGCGCGCCCAGTAGTGCGGATGCAGCTCGGCGAGCCGGTGCGCCACCCAGCGGGTCGGGTCCTCGGGGTCGGGTACGCCGACCTCGACGTCGGGCCCCCAGAGCGCGAGCCGTTCCTGGCAGACGCCGCACGGCGGCAGGATGACGTACCGGCCGTCCTCGGGATCGCGGAAGACGCAGACGGACGCGGTCACCCGGCGGTTCAGGGTGTACGCCTGGCAGTACGCGCCGGTCTCCTGGCAGAGGGCGACGCTGCCGTGGATGTTGTCGAGGCCGACGCTGGTCAGAATCCGCCCGTCGTCCAGACGGACGGCGGCGGCCCCGCCCGGCTCCTCGGGGGACCAGCGGCGGTCCGCCTGCGCGATGGCGGCGTCGACAAGAGCTTGATCGAGAGTCATCGCCGCATCCTAGGGATCCGGTCGGACTCCGGCGCGGACGACCGAGGCGCCTGCGGTGCGGGGTGCGGCGGCGCCACCGCACCCTGGGGACGGCCGCAGGCGCCGGTGGGTCAGCGCACGCGGCCGTAGTAGACCTTCGAGGTCCAGATCTTGTCGAGCTTCACCCAGGACCCCGTCTTGGGCGAATGCCAGATCTTGCCGCTGCCGGCGTAGATCCCCACGTGGTAGACCCGGCCGCCGGAGTGGAAGAAGACCAGGTCGCCCTTCTGCCGGCTGGAGGCGGAGATGTGCCGGGTCTTGTTGTACTGCTGCTGCGCGGTGCGGGGCAGCGACTTGCCCGCCTTCTTGTACGCGTAGAGCGTGAGCCCGGAGCAGTCGAAGCGGGTGGGACCCGCCGAGCCGTACCGGTAGGGCGCGCCCTTCTTGGCCGCGGCGACGTTGAGTGCCTTCGTCGCGTGCGTGGTGGCTGCCTGGGCTTCGGGTGCCGCTCCCGGTGCGAGGAGCGTGCCGCCGACGGCGGCGAGGGTGAGAGCCGAGACGGCTCCCGCCCGGGACAGCAGAGACGGGACATGCATCTGCGCAGTCATGCGCAACCCTTCGTCAGCCGCCTGTGAAGGATGACCTGTCGGGTTCGGGCAGGCGAAGATGCCCGGCCGCGGCTGCGGCTTCACCCCAAGGGACGGTCACGCCGGTGTGCCCGGCGCGATCGACCCGTACTGCTCGGGTCCTCCACTCCTGCCGATCCAATCCTGTCGACCAGACGTCCGGGACGGCGGCAGGACTCGGCGTCCGCCCGGGCCGCCCCGCCTGGGTGGCGGGGGCTTGTCGTCGTCGAGGATCTTGACCCACGAGTAGGGCGAAAACCGAGCGGAAACGGCGTTATGTGAGGCTCCTCACGACTGATCCATACGGGTGGACAAGTGGGTTTCGTGATCGTCGTAGGTTTGGCCGACGAGCCCCGTACCAGCATCGGAATGCCCGATTCCGCCAAATGCGTACACCTGTTGCGCAACTCGCACACTTCATCTGTCGATCGCGCTGCTACGCCGAACGGGGGACGGTTTCTGCGTCCGGTGTCGGCCGTCCGGGGCTCGACACGACACGTCGGAATGTCAACTGGCCCGTGTTCCGGGGACGGTGACGCGGGCGGCCCGCCGCTCACCGTCCAACACCCGCAGCGCACAGGCCAATGTCTCCGCGTGGACCTCGCTCTCACCCCGCATATGCATGAGCGTCAGCGCCTCGCGCAGCGCCTCCACCCTTCCGACCAGCGCCTGTGCCGCACGCAGCGCCCCATACGTATGCGAACCCCTGGATGGATTGATCTTCCCCAGGAGGTCGACGACTTCGAGGTACGCGTCGATCAACTGCCCCTCGGCGCGCGTCAGGGCGGGCAGCGGCGGAAGCTCCGGCACCATCGCGGCCTCACCGGGCCGACGTGCCGGAGGCCGTCCGGCGGTCGCTGACGATGTGGTCGACCAGGCCGTACGCGAGCGCGGACGGCGCGTCGAGGACGGTCGGGCGGTCGGTGTCGGCGGTGATCCGAGCCTCGCCGTGACCGGTGTACGCGGAGAGCAGCCCCGTCATCACGGCGCGCAGCCGCCCCATTTCGCGCGCCTGGAGCTCCAGGTCCGAGGGCTGTCCGGCGAACGGCTCGTCCAGGACCGGCTGGCGCAGGGTGACCCGGGCGCCGGGCAGCATCATCCGCTTCCCGGGCGTGCCGGCGGCGAGCAGGACCGCCGCCGTGGAACCCGCGTGTCCGAGACAGGTCGTCTCCACGTCGCTCGCCAGGCTGCGCATCGTGTCGTGGATCGCGGTCATCGCGGTGATCGAGCCGCCGGGGGAGTTGAGGTAGAGCGCGATGTCCCGGCCGGGGGCGTCGGCGTCCAGATACAGGAGCTGGGCGATCACATCGCTCGCGGTGACGTCGTCGACCGTCGTGCCGAGGAAGACCACCCGGTTCTCCAGAAGCTTCGTGTACGGGTCGAGGGTCCGGGTGCCGTACGAGGTCCGCTCCGAGAACTCCGGCAGTACGTGGCGCGCGTCCATGAGGAGCACCTCCTTCTGTCAAAAATGTACAGGACGTACAGGCCGTAAGATGAGGAGCATGACCTACGAGATCCCGGTGACGCAAGCGCGGGCGGAGCTCGCCGACCTCATCAACCGCGTGGTGTACGGCGGCGAGCGCGTGGTCGTGACCCGCCACGGGAAGCCGCTCGTCGCCCTGGTCTCCGCCGCTGACCTGGAACGACTGGAGAAGCTGGAGGCGGAGGCGCCGGAGCCGGCCGACGGCCCGGTGATCAGTTCGGTCTCCGGTACGGGGATCGCGGGCGGTCTCGGTTCCGCCACCGGTGAACAGCGCCGCTTCGGCATCGCCGCCCACCACCGCGAGCCCGGCGCGCGCTGACCTCCGGGCCCAGGGGGTCTCCGAGCCCGCGCCCCTCCTCCGTATACAAGGAAGCCGCCCGCGAGGAAGCCGCGGAGAAGCAGGCCGCATACGCCGAGGCCGCGTACCCCCGTCCGCTACGTCGGGGGCACGCGGCCGTCTCGGTGCGGCGGGCGGTCAGCCCGCCGCCGTCGGTACCGGAGCCGGGGCCGGTACGGGAGCCGGCGCGGTCCGCCGCCGGCCGCCGAAGGCCAGCGCCGCCAGGCCCGCGGCCGACCAGAGGGAGAGGACCAGCAGCGGTCCGCCGGCGGCGGCGCCGTCGAAGTAGGCGACGGAGCGGAGCGCCGTGCCGCCCGCGCCCGGCGGCAGCCACTGGCCGAGCAGACCGATCCCGGACGGCAGCAGTTCCGGCGCGCTGCTCATGCCCGAGAAGGCGTTGCCTGCGAGGATGGTGAGCACGGCGGCGAGTCCGAAGCCGGGCCTGCCGAGCGCGGTGGCGAGGCCCGCGAAGGTCGCGCCGATCGCCAGCACGGTCAGCGACAGCACGCCGGCCTCCGCCCAGACGTTCCCGGTCAGCGCGCCGAGCCAGCCGTGCGCGAGCGCCGCGCCGGTGAGTCCCGCGAGCACCGAGGCGCCGACGAGGGTCGCGGCGCCGCGGGCGCCGCGCAGGCCGAGGAGCACGGTGGCCGCACCGGTGGCGGCGCCCGCGATCGCGAGCGGCAGCAGGCTGGCGCCGAGCACGGCGCCGCGCGGGTCGCCCGAGGGCAGCGCGACGACGTCGGTGACCGGGACCGTCCTGCCCTCGGCGGCCGCCCGGCCCGTGACGGCCTCGCGCAGCAGGCCGGCGACGACCGGGCTGCCGGCGGAGGCGGTCAGCAGTTCCGGGCCCGCGGGGGTGACGACCACCGCGCCGTAGACCTCCCGGTTCTCGACGGCGGAGCGCGCGGCGGCGGCGTCCTCGTACCGGTGGACCTCGAAGGCCCCCTCGTGACGTCCGAGTTCGCGGGCGAAGCCGTCCGCCGCCGCGGCCGGGCCGGCCACGCCGACGGGCAGGTCGCGCGGGGCGATGCGGGCGGCGGGCCAGGCGAAGGTCCACAGGACGAGGGCGGCGAGCGCGGGGACGAGCAGGAGTACCGCGAGGGTCTTGCGCCCCGCGGTGGGGGCGGTGGCGGCGGACATGACGGCCTCGATTCACAGGTCGGGTAGGAGAGGAGCGGAGCCGGGCGGGGGCAGGCCGACCCTGGGCGGTGCCGACCGGATCCCAAAGAGAAGGATCGTTCGTTTTATCTGCTCCACACTCTCCGCCCGGGTGGCGCGGTTGTCAAGAATGAATATTCGTTTTAGTTTCGGGGCATGGCCCGTGTCTCCCAGGAACACCTCGACGCCCGTCGCCGCCAGATCCTCGACGGCGCTGCCCGCTGCTTCGCCCGCAACGGCTTCCACGCGACCTCCATGCAGGACGTGCTCGCCGAGGCCGGTCTCTCCGCCGGTGCGGTCTACCGCTACTTCCGGAGCAAGGACGAACTGATCGCGGCCATCGCCGACGAGACCTTCGTCCGCATCCGCGGTGCGTTCACGGAGGCCACCGAGGTGAGCCCGCCGCTCCTGCCCGACGTGCTGATCGCCCGGGTGCTGACGATCGTGCTGGACGGGGGGATCGCCGGCGCGGAGCGGCAGGCGTTCGCGCGCCTGATCATCCAGGTCTGGGCGGAGACCCTCCGGGACGAGAACCTGGCGAAGACCCTCGCCCAGGGCTTCGGCGGCATGCGGGAGATCTGGACGGGGCTCGTCGACGCGTACCGCGCCAACGGCCTCGTCCCCGCCGACGTCTCCTCCGCCGACATGGCCCGTACCCTCATCGCCACCGTCCAGGGCTTCATCGCCCAGCAGGCGCTCTTCGGGGACGTCGAGATCGACGTCCTGAGGGAGGGGCTGCGCGGGCTCATGTCGATGGACGTGACCGCCGCCACGCCGCCGACCCGGTGATCATGGAATCGCAAAGCCGGAGTTAACGCGCCGGAAAAACTTCCGCCCTAACGTGCAATGTCCGGCCGTCCACCGCATCTCCGCTGTTCAACAGAGTGTTGACGGTCGGTAGGGTCCGCAGCTGTCCGGGTGCGGCCCGGTGGACGACTGTGAGGTGGAAGAGTGCAACTGAGCCCGCACGAGCAGGAACGCCTGCTCATCCACGTGGCCGCCGACGTGGCGGAGAGGCGGCGCGCCCGCGGGGTGAAGCTCAACCACCCCGAGGCCGTCGCCCTGATCACCGCCCACATCCTGGAGGGTGCCAGGGACGGGCGCACCGTCGCCGAACTCATGGCCTCCGGCCGCAAGGTGCTCTCCCGCGACGACGTCATGGACGGCATCCCCGAGATGATCCACGACGTCCAGGTCGAGGCCACCTTCCCGGACGGCACCAAGCTCGTCACCGTCCACGATCCGATCGTCTGACGGGGGCCTGAGCCGATGATCCCCGGAGAGATCCTGTACGCGGTCGGGCCCGTGCCCCTCAACGAGGGCCGCCCCGTCACCCGCCTCACCGTCCTGAACGCCGCCGACCGGCCCGTCCAGGTCGGCTCCCACTACCACTTCGCCGAGGTCAACCCCGGTCTCGACTTCGACCGCGCCGCCGCCCACGGGCTGCGGCTGCACATCGCCGCCGGGACCGCCGTCCGCTTCGAGCCCGGCATCCCCGTCGAGGTCGAACTCGTGCCGATCGCCGGCCGCCGGATCGTCCCGGGGCTGCGCGGCGAGACCGCCGGCCCCCTCGACCCGCCGGACGCGTCCGGCGCCCCTGGCTCCGGGTCCCGTCCCGCCGCCCCGCAGCCCGTGACGCCGAACGGAGCCCCCCGTGCCTGACCTCCACCGCGCCGTGTACGCCGACCTCTTCGGCCCCACCACCGGCGACCGGATCCGGCTCGCCGACACCGACCTGCTGGTGGAGATCGAGGAGGACCGCTCCGGCGGCCCCGGCCGGGCCGGCGAGGAAGCCGTCTTCGGTGGCGGCAAGGTCATCCGCGAGTCGATGGGCCAGGCCCGTACCACCCGCGCCGAAGGCGCCCCCGACACGGTGATCACCGGTGCGGTGGTCATCGACCACTGGGGGATCGTCAAAGCGGACATCGGCATCCGCGACGGCCGGATCACCGCCCTCGGCAAGGCCGGCAACCCCGACACCATGGACGGCGTCCACCCCGAGCTCGTCATCGGCCCCGAGACCGAGGTCGTCGTCGGCAACGGGCGGATCGTCACCGCGGGCGCCGTCGACGCCCACGTCCACTTCATCTCGCCGACCGTCGTCGAGCAGGCGCTCGCCACCGGCGTCACCACCCTGGTCGGCGGCGGCACCGGGCCCGCCGAAGGCACCAAGGCCACCACCGTCACCCCCGGCCCCTGGCACACCGCCCGGATGTTCGAGGCCCTCGACACCTTCCCCGTCAACATCGGCCTCCTCGGCAAGGGCACCACCATGTCCCGCGAGGCGATGCACTCCCAGCTGCGCGGCGGCGCCCTCGGCTTCAAGATCCACGAGGACTGGGGGGCCACCCCCGCCGTCATCGACGCCTGCCTCGGCGTCTGCGAGGAGACCGGCGCCCAGCTCGCCATCCACACCGACACCCTCAACGAGGCCGGGTTCGTCGGCGACACCCTCGCCGCCGTCGCGGGCCGGACCATCCACGCGTATCACACCGAGGGCGCGGGCGGCGGGCACGCGCCCGACATCATCACCGTGGTCTCCGAGCCGTACGTGCTGCCCAGCTCGACCAACCCGACCCGGCCGCACACCGTCAACACCGTCGAGGAACACCTCGACATGCTGATGGTCTGCCACCACCTCAACCCCGCCGTCCCCGAGGACCTCGCCTTCGCCGAATCCCGGATCCGGCCGTCCACGATCGCCGCCGAGGACGTCCTCCACGACCTCGGCGCCATCTCGATCATCTCCTCCGACTCCCAGGCCATGGGCCGGATCGGCGAGGTGATCCTGCGGACCTGGCAGACCGCCCACGTCATGAAGAAGCGGCGCGGCACGCTGCCGGGGGACAGCCGCGCCGACAACCGGCGGGTGCGCCGCTACGTCGCCAAGTACACGATCAACCCGGCCGTCGCCCAAGGCATGGACCACCTCATCGGCTCCGTCGAACCCGGCAAGCTCGCCGACCTCGTCCTGTGGGAGCCCGCCTTCTTCGGGGTGAAGCCGCTCGCCGTCCTCAAGGGCGGCCAGATCGCCTACGCGCAGATGGGCGACGCCAACGCCTCGATCCCCACGCCCCAACCGGTGCTGCCGCGCCCCATGTTCGGCGCCCTCGGCCGGGCGGCGGCCGCCGGCTCCGTCAACTTCACCGCCGAGGCGGCGATCGAGGACGACCTGCCCCAGCGGCTCGGCCTGGCCAAGGAGTTCACCCCGATCCGCTCCACCCGCCGCCTCACCAAGGCGGACATGCGGGAGAACGACGCCCTGCCGCGCGTCGAGGTCGACGCCGACACCTTCACCGTCACCATCGACGGCGAAGCGGTCGAACCCGCCCCCGCTGTGGAACTGCCCATGGCACAGCGCTACTTCCTCTTCTGATGACCGCTTCCCGCTCCGCACTCCTGGTGCTCGCCGACGGGCGCTTCCCCGCCGGCGGGCACGCCCACTCCGGCGGCGCCGAGGCCGCGGTGAAGGCCGGGCGCATCCGCGACGCCGCCGGGCTCGAAGCGTTCTGCCTTGGGCGTCTGCACACCGTCGGGCTCACCGCGGCGGGCCTCGCCGCCGCGGCGGCCCTCGGGCTCGACCCGCACGAGCTCGACGCCGCCGCCGACGCCCGCACCCCCTCGCCCGCGCTGCGCACCGCCGCCCGGCGGCTCGGCCGCCAGTTGATGCGGGCCGCCCGCGCCGCCTGGCCGCACCCCGAACTCGACGCGCTCGCCGCCGCCTTCCCGCGCGGCGCGCACCAGCCCGTCGTCCTCGGCGTCACGGCCCGGGCGGCGGGACTCGGCCCCGAGGACGCCGCGCACTGCGCCGCGTACGAGACGGTCGGCGGCCCCGCGACCGCGACCGTACGCCTCCTCGGCCTCGACCCCTATCAGGCGACCGGCGTCCTCGCCCGGCTCGCACCCGCGATGGACGAGGTCGCGCGGCGGGCCACCGCCGCCGCCCGCGAAGGGATCGACGCGCTGCCCGCCGCCTCCGCGCCGCTCCTCGACATCACCGCCGAACAGCACGCGGCCTGGCCCGTCCGCCTCTTCGCCTCGTAACCCGGGAGCACCCATGCACCTCGACCACGACCACACCCACCACGGCGCCGTCTCCGCCGACGCCCACCGACCCGACGGCACCCGGCGCGCGCTGCGCGTCGGTCTCGGCGGACCGGTCGGCTCCGGCAAGACCGCCACCGTCGCCGCGCTCTGCCGCGACCTCCGCGACACCCTCTCGCTCGCCGTCGTCACCAACGACATCTACACCCGCGAGGACGCCGAGTTCCTGCTCCGCGAGGCCGTGCTGCCGCCGGAGCGCATCCAGGCGGTCGAGACCGGGGCCTGCCCGCACACCGCCATCCGCGACGACATCTCCGCCAACCTCGAAGCCGTCGAGGAACTGGAGGACACCGTCGGCCCGCTCGACCTGATCCTCGTCGAGTCCGGCGGCGACAACCTCACCGCCACCTTCTCCAAGGGCCTCGTCGACGCGCAGATCTTCGTCATCGACGTCGCCGGCGGCGACGACATCCCCCGCAAGGGCGGCCCCGGCGTCACCACCGCCGACCTCCTCGTCGTCAACAAGACCGACCTCGCCCCGTACGTCGGCTCCGACCTCGGCCGGATGGCCCGCGACGCGGCGGAGCAGCGCGGCGACCTGCCCGTCGTCTTCACCTCGCTCCGCTCGGCGGAGGGCGTCGGCCCGGTCGCCGACTGGGTGCGGGAACGGCTCGCGGCGTGGACGACTGTGCAGGTGCCCACCGGATGAGCCTGCGCGCCACCGCCCGGATCGCCGCCGGGGCCGGCGGTTCGCTGCCGGTCCTGGAGAGCGACGGGCCGCTCGCCCTGCGGCGCACCCGCGCCGCGGACCCCGGCTGGTCGCGGGTGACGGTCGTCGGCGCGATGAGCGCCCCGCTCGGCGGTGACCGGCTGGCGATCGAGACCGAGGTACGGGACGGGGCCCGGCTCCGGGTCGACTCGGCCGCCGCCACACTCGCCCTGCCCGGCCGCGCCCCTGACCCCGCCCGGTACGAACTCCGGCTCCGGGTCGGCGCGGACGCCGTCCTGCACTGGCTGCCCGAACAGCTCGTCAGCGCCCACCGCTCCGACCTCCGCGTGCGCACCGGCGTCGACCTGGCGCCCACCGCGCGGCTGGTCCTGCGCGAGGAGCAGGTCCTCGGCCGCCACGGCGAACCGCCCGGCACCCTCGTCTCCCGGCTCACCGTCCGCCGCGGCGGCCGTCCGCTGCTCGACCAGGAGCTCGCGTACGGCCCCGGCGCCGCCGGCGGCTGGGACGGCGGCGCCGTCCTCGCCGGTCACCGGGCCACCGGCCAACTCCTGGTCGTCGACCCGGCGTACGCGGACGCGCCGCCGCCGGCCCGCCCGCTCGGGGAGCACGCCGCCCTCACCCCGCTGGCAGGCACGGCCGTCCTCGTCACCGCGGTCGCGCCCGACGCGCTCGCCCTGCGCAGGATCCTCGACACCGCGCTCGCCGAACTCGCCGCCGGCTGACCCCGATCCGGGTGCACCGCTCAGCGGATTCCGCACTCCGGTTATGGGTTCGGCAAAGAAACGCGTGTTCGCACTGACGCCGCGGCCTCCCGGACGAAAGGATCGCTCGAACAGACGACCACCTACAGGGGGAGGACCTGTGAGACGACGCACGGCAGTGCTCGGCTCCGCCGGCACGCTCATCGCCGGCACGCTCGTCGCGGGCGCGCTCGCCGCGCCGGCCGCGAGCGCCGACAGCGGAGCGCGCCACGGGCGCGACGCCGAGGCGACCGGTGTCGCCATCGCCGCGGCCCAGGCGGCCCACACCGGCATCGACTGGCAGGACTGTCCGGCCGACTGGGGCCTGGAGAAGCCGATCCAGTGCGGCTGGGTCACCGTGCCCGTCGACTACGCGAAGCCGTACGGCAAGAAGATCAAGCTCGCCGTCGACCGGATCGCCGCCACCGGCACCCCGGCCGAGCGCCAGGGCGCGCTCCTCTACAACCCCGGCGGCCCCGGCGGTTCCGGCCTGCGCTTCCCGCGCCGCGTCACCACCAAGAACAAGATCTGGGCGAACACCGCCAAGGCGTACGACTTCGTCGGCTTCGACCCGCGCGGCGTCGGCAAGTCCGCCCCGATCTCCTGCGTCGACCCGACCGAGTTCGTCAAGGGCCCCAAGCTCGACCCGGTCCCCGACAGCGAGGCCGACAAGCTGGCGCAGCGCAAGCTCGCCGCCGAGTACGCCGAGGGCTGCGCCGAGAAGAGCGGCGACATGCTCCCGTACATGACGACGCCGAACACCGCGCGCGACCTCGACGTCATCCGCGCCGCCCTCGGCGAGCGGAAGCTCAACTTCGTCGGCGTCTCGTACGGCACCTACCTCGGCGCCGTCTACGGCACCCTCTTCCCGACGCACGTCCGCCGCATGGTCCTGGACAGCGTCGTCAACCCGTCGACCCGCTCCATCTGGTACGAGGCCAACCTCGGCCAGGACATCGCCTTCGAGGGCCGGCTCACCGACTGGATGACCTGGGTCGCCCAGCACGACGCCACCTACCACCTCGGCTCCACCCTCGCCGAGGTCCGGCAGCAGTGGGACTCCCTGCGCGCCGCCGCCAAGAAGGCGCCGCTCGGCGGCAAGGTCGGACCGGCCGAGCTCATCGGCTTCTTCCAGAACGCCCCGTACTACGACTCCATGTGGGCCCCGGTCGCCGATGCGTGGAGCGCGTACGCCGCCGGCGACCCGCAGCCGCTGATCGACAACGCCGCCGCGGACCTCACCGACACCGCCGGCAACATCGCCTCGGAGAACGGCAACGCGGTCTACACGGCCGTCGAGTGTGCGGACGCCCCGTGGCCGACCAGCTGGAAGAAGTGGGACCGGGACAACTCCCGCCTCCACGAGCAGTACCCGTTCATGACCTGGGCCAACGCCTGGATGAACCTGCCCTGCGCCACCTGGAAGGTGCCGAGCCAGCGCCCGGTGCAGGTCAAGACGGGCAAGGGCCTGCCGCCCGTGCTCATCACCCAGGCCGAGCGCGACGCCGCCACCCCGTACGAGGGCGCTGTGGAACTGCACAAGCGGTTCAGGAACTCGCGCCTGATCACGGAGCGCGACGCCGGCTCGCACGGCATCACGAACCTGGCCAACCCCTGCCTCAACACCAAGGTCGAGGACTACCTGCTGAGCGGCAGGCTCGACGCCACGGACCAGACGTGCGCGCCGCACGCGACTCCGCAGCCGTAGCCGCAGCCGTGGCTGTAGCCGAAGCAGTCGCCGTCCTCACGGGCTGACGAACGAGGACGCACGAGGGGCCGTCGCCACCGGCCGACGGCCCCTCCGCCGTGTTCAGGCCCCGGCCGCCTTCACCACGGCCGCGTACTCGTCCACGTACTCCTGCCCCGACAGCCGCATGATCGCGTACATGATCTCGTCCGTGACCGCCCGCACCACCGCCCGCTCGTCCGCCGAGCCCGCGAAGCGCGAGAAGTCCAGCGGCTCCCCGAACCGGATGGTCACCCGCCGGATCCGGGGCACCACCCGCCCGGGCGGCTGGATCTCGAAGGTGCCGACCATCGCGCACGGCACCACCTTCACGCCCGCCGTCAGCGCCATCACCGCGACGCCGACCTTGCCCTTGTACAGACGCCCGTCGTGCGAGCGGGTGCCCTCCGGGTAGATCCCCAGCAGCTCGTCCCTCGCGAGCACCCCGAGTCCCTCCCGGATCGCCGCCCGCCCCGCCTCCTTGCCCGAGCGGTCCACCGGGATCTGCCCGGCCGCCCGGAAGAAGGCGGCGGTCAGCCGCCCCTTCAGCCCCGGCCCGGTGAAGTACTCCTGCTTCGCCAGGAAGGTGATCCGCCGGTCGAGCACCACCGGCATCAGGAAGTGGTCGGAGAAGGAGAGATGGTTGCCCGCGACGATCGCCGCGCCCTCCTCCGGGATGTGCTCGATCCCCTCGACCCGCGGCCGGAACAGCAGTTTCAGCAGCGGTCCGAGCAGTACGTACTTCAGCAGCCGGTAGAACACCGGGACCCCCGTTCGTCGTCGTCACGCCCGTTGTAACCCCCCGGCCGCCCGTGGTCCACTGGTAGGAGTGTCCCGACCCACCGGGAGGCCGACATGCCAGGCGCGCGCGGACCCCGGCGTCCCGGGCGCGGGCTCACCGCGCTGCTGTGCGTGGTGACCGCGGCCGGTCTGTACGGCTGCTCCGGCTCGGGCCCGCCGGACCCGCCACCGACGCCGACGCGCGCGCCCACCACCGCCCCCGCCGGCGTCTCGCCGTTCACGGGACTGCCCGCCCGCATCGGCCCCGTGCTCGCCGTGAAGGTGGACAACGTGGCCGCGGCCCGCCCCCAGACCGGGCTCGGCGCCGCCGACCTCGTCTACGTCGAGCAGGTCGAAGGCGGCGTCACCCGCCTGCTCGCCGTCTACTCCTCCCGCCTCCCCGACAGCGTCGGCCCCGTCCGCAGCGCCCGCGAGTCCGACATCTCCCTCCTGCGCCCCTTCGGCCGGCCCGCCCTCGCCTATTCCGGCGCCCAGACCAAGCTGAACCCGCTGCTGGACGCCGCCTCCCTCGACCTCGTCACCGAGTCGAACGCGCCCGGCGCGTTCCGGCGCTCCCCGGACCGCCCCGCCCCGCACAACCTCTATCTGCGCCCCGAGCGCGCCCTCGCCGCCGCCCCCGACGCCTCCGACGCGGCCCCCGTCGGGCTGCGCTTCGGCGCCGCGCCCGCCGGCGGCACCGCGGCCGCCGAGGAGACCGTCCGCTTCCCGGCCGCCCGCTACACCTTCACCTGGTCCGCGGCCGACCGCGGCTGGCACGTGACCCTCGACGGCCGCGCGATGACCGCCACCGACACCGGTCGGCTCGCCCCCGCCACCGTCGTCGTCCAGCGGGTGACCGTCCGCCCGTCCGAGTTCCACGACGTGACCGGCGCCGTCTCCCCGTACACCGAGACCACCGGCTCCGGCACGGCGACCGTGCTGCGTGACGGGCGGGCGTACGAGGCCCGCTGGTCCCGCCCCGACCCGGCCGGCGGCACCGCCTTCACCACCCCCGACGGCAGCCCGCTCGCCTTCGCCCGCGGACAGGTCTGGTTCGTCCTGGCCCCTCGCTGAGCCGGGCGCATCGACCCGCGGATGACCGGCACCGGGCCGGGTAGGCGCGAGGCACGGAGGAGACGAGACTCCCGGAGAGGAGGCACGCCATGGGCGCCGACATCTGGGGCTACCCGAAGTCCTCCGGCCACGTGCCGGGCGACACCCTGATCGGGTACGCGGTGGAGGCCACCGACGGCGGCATCGGCAAGGTCGACCGGCACACGGAGGACGTCGACCGGTCCTACCTCGTGGTGGACACCGGGCCGTGGATCCTCGGCCACAAGGTCGTCCTGCCCGCCGGCCTCGTCGACCGCGTGGACAGGGACAACGAGACGGTGCACGTGAACTGCACCAAGGACCAGGTCCGCGAGTCCCCGGACTTCGAGGCGGGCCAGAACGAGCAGGACGTGACGTTCATCCGCCTCGTCGAGCAGTACTACGCGAACCGGCACATGTGAGCCGGTCAGCGGGGGGACGGCCCGGGGCCGCCGCCCGCCCGTGGTGCGCGGGGCGTGACCGGCGTCTCGGTGCTGTCCGCCGCGGCCATCCCGATCGTCGCCACGCCGAGCACGATCCAGCCGAACCAGAGCCAGCCGCTGCTGCCGAGCGCCACCGTGTACGCGGTGATCAGCACCAGCACGGCGCAGGTGACGATCGTCATCGCCTTCGTGGAACCGGACATCTGCCCGCCCTCCTCCCGACCGGGGCCAGGGAAGCCTCCCCCCATGGTGACTCCCCGCGGGGGGCGCGCGCTACTCCCCGGACGGGCCCGGGGGGCCGGCGGCGTTCAAGGCGTTCAAGGCACGTCCAAGGCGTCCAAGGCGTTCAAGGCGCGTCCGAGGCGTCCGAGGCGTCCAAGGCCGAGAAGGCGGCCGAGGCGGACAAGCGGTCAAAGGCGGTCAAGCGGCCGAGGCGGTCAGCGGCGCGCCTGGAGCGAGGCCAGGTACGCGTTGTACTCCGCCAGCTCCTTGTCGCCGTCCCGGTCGGCCTGCCGGTCCTTGCGGACCGCCTGCCGCTGCTCGGAGTGGTACCACTGGTAGACCAGCGCGATCAGCACCAGCACCGAAGGGATCTCGCTGAACGCCCAGGCGATGCCGCCGGCGGCGTTCTGGTCGGCGAGCGCGTCGATGCCGAGCGAGGCGGGCGGGTTCTTGTACGCGTCCACCATCGGCTGGGTCGCCATCATCATCGCGATGCCGAAGAAGGCGTGGAACGGCATGCCCGCGAAGAGCTCCAGCATCCGCATCACGTACCCGGGGCGGTGCGGGCCCGGGTCGACGCCCATGATCGGCCAGAAGAAGACCAGGCCCACCGCGAGGAAGTGGACCATCATCGCGATGTGCCCGGGCTTCGACGCCATCAGGGTGTCGAAGAGCGAGGTGAAGTAGAGGCCGTAGAGGCTGGCGATGAACATGCTGATGGTGAACGCGGGGTGCGTGACGATCCGCATGTACCGGCTGTGCAGCAGCTTCAGCAGCAGCTCGCGCGGGCCGAGCGAGCCGCGCCCGGCCACCGGGAGGGCCCGCAGCGCCAGCGTCACCGGCGCGCCGAGCAGCAGCAGGATCGGCGAGACCATGGAGATCACCATGTGCTGCACCATGTGCACGCTGAACATGACCATGCCGTAGTCGTTCAGCTTGGTGCACATCACCAGGGCGACGCTCAGCACGCCGACCGTGAACAGCACGGTCCGGGCGACCGGCCAGGCGTCACCGCGCCTGCGCAGCCGGGCGACCCCCCACCCGTACAGACCGAGCGCCGTGAGGCAGCCGATCAGGAAGAAGAGGTCGGGAGAGAACTCCAGGCCCCGCCCCAGCGTGAACGGCGGCAGATCCGTGGTCATGCCGTGCCCGCTGTGATCCATCGCTTACTCCTGGAGCCCATTGCGCGCCGAGCCCGTTTCGCGCTTGTTGTCCGCACCAGACTAGAACCGCCCCCGGTCGCGCTCGCGACCGGGGGCGGGTGTGACGTACGCGCGTCGTCAGAGCACGCACTCGGCCTCGGCGTAGCGGTCCTCGGGGACCGTCTTCAGCGTCTCCACGGCCTGCGCCAGCGGCACCATCACGATGTCGGTGCCGCGCAGCGAGGTCAGCATGCCGAACTCGCCGCGGTGCGCGGCCTCGACCGCGTGCCAGCCGAAGCGGGTGGCGAGGACGCGGTCGTACGCGGTGGGCGTGCCGCCGCGCTGGACGTGGCCGAGGATGACCGGGCGGGCCTCCTTGCCGAGCCGGCGCTCCAGCTCGACGGAGAGCTGGTTGGCGACGCCGGTGAACCGCTCGTGGCCGTAGATGTCGGTGCCGGCGGTCTTGAAGTCCATGGAGGAGCCCTCGCGCGGCTTGGCGCCCTCGGCGACCACGACGATGGCGAACCGCTTGCCGTCCTCGAAGCGGGCGCCGACCCGGGAGGTCAGCTCGTCGATGTCGAAGGGGCGCTCCGGGACGACGACGGCGTGGGCGCCGGCGGCCATGCCGGAGTGGAGGGCTATCCAGCCGGTGTGACGGCCCATGACCTCGACGACGAGGACGCGCTGGTGGGACTCGGCGGTGGTCTTCAGCCGGTCGAGGGCCTCGGTGGCGACGGTGACGGCGGTGTCGAAGCCGAAGGTGACGTCGGTCGAGGCGATGTCGTTGTCGATGGTCTTCGGGACGCCGACGATGGGGAGACCGGCCTCGGAGAGGAGGTTGGCGGCCTTGAGGGTGCCCTCGCCGCCGATCGGGATGATCGCGTCGAGGCCGAGGTCGGCCACGTGGCCCTTGGCCCGCTCGACCCCGTCGACGAGGTGGGCGGGCTGGACGCGGGAGGAGCCGAGGATGGTGCCGCCGCGGGCGAGGATGCCGCCGACCGCGTCGAGGTCGAGCTTCCGGTAGTCGCACTCCAGGAGGCCCTTCCACCCGTCGTGGAAGCCGATGACCTCGTCACCGTGGTCGACGACGGCCCGGTGCACGACGGAACGGATGACGGCGTTCAGACCGGGGCAGTCTCCGCCGGAGGTGAGCACACCAATGCGCATAGCCCAAAAACCTTTGCAACGTGGGCCGACTCCCGGACCACGTCGTCCGGCTGGATCCCCGCCACCCTATCGTCGCCGGGTGGCGGGGCCGAACCGGATGTCCGCAGATTGGACACCGTATTTACTTACGAATCCAATGTGCGCTAGGCCGCTCAGAAGTGCGGTCCGCAATGCCCCTTATCGCCCTTGATGGTGCGTCAGGCGGGCTGCGAGGCGGCCGCGATGCGCTCGGCGCGCAGCGCCTCGTACCACCGGTCGTCGGTCGGCGGCAGCGCGTTGACGTCGAGGGCCAGCTTCAGCAGCAGGTCCGCGATCTGCGGGTTGCGGGCCATCACGGGACCGTGCATGTAGGTGCCGAAGACGGTGTCGTTGTACGCGCCCTCGGTGCCGTCGCCGGTGCCGTTGCCGTTGCCGAAGACGGTCCGCGCGAAGGGGCGGGCCGTCGGGCCGAGGTGGGTGACGCCCTGGTGGTTCTCGAAGCCGGTCAGCTGGGGGAGGCCCAGGTGCGGGTCGATGTCGGCGAGCACGTCGCCGACGCAGCGGGCGCCCTCGCCCCGGACCGTGGTCACGTCGAGCAGGCCGAGGCCCGGCTCGCGCGCCCCGAGGTCGTTGATGAACTCGTGGCCCAGGATCTGGTAGCCGGCGCAGACCGAGAAGATGATCGCGCCGTTCGAGGCGGCCCGGGAGAGGCCGCCGTCGCGGCGCAGCCGCTCGGCCGCGAGTCGCTGCGGCCGGTCCTCGCCGCCGCCGATCAGGTAGATGTCGCCGGAGGTGGGGACCGGCTGGTCGCTGCGGACGTCGACGCGCTCGACGTGCAGGCCGCGCTGGCGGGCGCGGCGTTCGACGACGAGGACGTTGCCCTGGTCGCCGTAGGTGCTGAGCAGGTCGGGGTAGACCCAGACCACACGCAGGCTGCTGTCACTCATGCTGCCACTCCTTCTGCGAGTCGGGGCGGGGTCAGTTGCCGACACGGCGGCGTACGTCCTGGAAGGCGGTGTAGTTGGCGATCAGCTCGATCTGTCCGGGCGGGGCCATGGCGACCGCCTCGTCGAGCGTGTCGCAGACGCGGAAGTCCACGCCCGCGACCTCCAGGCGGACCGCGAGGTCGAGCCGGCGGTCGCCGATCACCATGATCGGGTGGCCGGCGAGCCGGCCGTAGTCGACGTCCCACAGCCAGGAGGTGTCGGTGCCGTCGGCGCCGCGCGCGTTGACCGAGAGGATGACCGGCGTCGGCGGCGGGTCGATGAGGGAGAAGGTCTCCAGCCAGCCGGCCGGGTTCTTCGCGAGCAGCAGCCGCAGCTGCCGGTCCTGGAAGGAGACCACGTCGTAGCGGCCGGCCACGGCCTGCACCTGGAACATGCGTTCCAGGGCGACCTGCGGCGGGACGCCGAAGACGGCGGCGACGGCGGCCGAGGTGGCGGCGTTCGCCTTGTTGGCGCGGCCGGGCAGCTGGAGCCGGATCGGCCAGGCGGAGCCGTGCGGGTCGAGCACGTGGTCGCCGCTGAGCGCCCAGCTCGGGGCGGGGCGGCGGAAGCCGCACTCGCCGCAGAACCAGTCGTCGCCGGGGCGCTGGAGGACGCCGCCGCAGGAGGGGCACGACCAGGCGTCGTCCTTCCACTCCTGGCCGACCGCGACCCACACCACGTTGGGGGAGGAGGAGGCGGCCCACACGATCAGCGGGTCGTCGGCGTTGGCGATGACGACGGCCTTGGAGCCGTTGAGGCCCTCGCGCCACTTCTCGGCGAGCATCCGCGTCTCGGCGGCGCGGTCGAGCTGGTCGCGGGAGAGGTTGAGCAGCGCGATCGCCTTGGGGGTGGTGTCGCGGGCGACGCCGGCGAGGTACTTCTCGTCGACCTCGATCACGCCGTACCGGGCGTCGCCTCCGCCGGCGAGGGCGGAGGTGATGCCCGCGGGCATGTTGGCGCCGAGGGCGTTGGAGACCACCGGGCCGCTGGCCCGGAGCGCCTCGGCGATCAGCCGGGTCGTGGTGGTCTTGCCGTTGGTGGCGGACACGAGGACGACGTCCAGGTGCTGCGCGAGCCGTCCCAGCAGGTCGGGGTCGAGCTTGAGCGCGACCCGTCCGCCGATCACCGATCCGCTGCCACGGCCGGCCGCCCGCGACACCGCGGCGGCCGCCTTGCCCGCGGTCACGGCCAGCTTGGCGCGCGGCGACAGCGGCTCTGGATTACCGGGGTGTCCTGACATCGTCCTTGATCCTCCTTGCGTCGGTCGGGGCTCAGCCTATCGAGTACCGGCCAGGAGCCCGAACCGCGGCACCCGGGCCGACCGTATGAAATGAGGAGGTCAGGGCGGACCGTACGCTTACGGGCATGCGAAACCGCCCCATCCCAGGCAGCTCCGGCATCGTCCGGACGATGACCCTGCTCGGCGACCCCGTGCTGCACACGCCCTGTGCCCCCGTCACCGAGTTCGGGCGCGAGCTCGACGGTCTCGTCGAGTCGATGTTCGCCACCATGTACGCGGCGCACGGCGTGGGTCTCGCCGCGAACCAGGTGGGCGTGGGGCTGCGGGTGTTCGTCTACGACTGCCCGGACGACGAGGACGTGCGGCACCTGGGGCACGTGGTGAACCCGCGGCTGGTCGAGGCGGACGGCGACGAGTACCGCGGCCCGGAGGGCTGCCTCTCGCTGCCGGGCCTGGAGGCGCCGGTGGCCCGCTTCGACCGCGCGGTGGTGGAGGGCGTCCGCACCGACGGCACCCCGGTCCGCGTCGAGGGCACCGGCTTCTTCGCCCGCTGCCTGCTGCACGAGATGGACCACCTGGAGGGCCGCGTCTACGCGGAGCGCGTCACCGGGTGGCGCAGATCACGTCTCCTCCGCACCATCCGCAGGCAGCCCTGGGGCGAGGGCGCGTCCGCCCTGGAGGCGTAGCGAGGTTCTCCCGGTACGGCTCCGAGCCCGGCCGCCCGCGATCGCCAGGCCCCCCACCGCCCGCCCAGGCCCCCTCCGGGGTCGCTCCCGATCCGACCCCCGGCCGGTGTCCGGATGCCCGGTCCGGCCCCGGAAGTCAGAAGCCCGGGCCGTCCGCGCGGTCGTCGGCCTCGGCCAGGCGGCCCCAGAGGAGGTCCGCCAGGGAGCGGACCAGTTCGGCGCGGGAGCAGGGGCGCTCGCCCAGCCACCAGTCGCCGGCGGCGTGCATCATGCCGACGATGCCGTGACCCCAGATCCGGGCCTGCGCCTCGGCGGCCGGGCCGAGGTCGACGCGCTCGGCGATGACCTGGCCCAGTTCCTCGCCCATGCGGCGGAGCAGCGGGGCGGAGTGGCGGCCGACGTCGAAGCCCTGCTCGGCCTGGTGGGAC
Source organism: Streptomyces sp. NRRL F-5727 (assembly GCF_000719555.1). Lineage (GTDB taxonomy): Bacteria > Actinomycetota > Actinomycetes > Streptomycetales > Streptomycetaceae > Streptomyces. The sequence goes on along the minus strand of NZ_JOGX01000013.1, from coordinate 44,639 downwards.
TCCTCGGCCGGGTGCATGAGGAAGCGGTAGACCTGCGGCATCGCCTCGATGGAGGCGAGGTAGGTGTCGAGGGTGGCCTCGACCCGGCGGCGCCGGTCCGCGGGGGCGTCGAGGGCGGCCCGCAGCGAGGCGAGGAGGGCGTCGGTGTGGCGGGTGGCGAGGGCGCGGTAGAGGCCGCCCTTGTCGCCGAAGTGGCGGTAGAGGATCGGCTTGGTGATGCCGGCCTCGGCCGCGATCGCGTTCATGGATGCCTTGGGGCCGTCGCGGAGCACCACCCGGTCCGCCGCCTCCAGCAGTTCGCGCCGCCGCTGCTCGGCGGGCTTCTGCTGGTCGGTGGTCCGGTGTGCGATGTCCATAAGCGTGTCTCCCCGCCCGTGTGATGACCTGAGGCTGTCGCAACGTAACACCCGACCGGCACCCCGTGCCGAACCGCCCGATCCGCTTCGCTCGGGAGGACCCGCAGGTTGACAGCCGTACCCGCCGGTAACAGACTGCTGTTACCGTAAGTAACGTACTGCTGGGAGGGACCATGGGCGAGTTCACGTTCGAGCTCAACGACGACCAGAGGGAAGTCCGTGACTGGCTTCACGGCTTCGCCGCGGACGTCATGCGGCCGGCCGCCGCCGAGTGGGACGAGCGTGAGGAGACCCCCTGGCCCATCATCCAGGAGGCGGCCAAGCTGGGAATCTACTCCCTCGACTTTTACGCCCAGCAGTTCTTCGACCCGACCGGCCTCGGCGTCCCGATGACCATGGAGGAGCTCTTCTGGGGCGACGCCGGCATCGCGCTCTCCATCGTCGGCACCGGCCTCGCCGCCGTCGGCGTCCTCGCCAACGGCACCGAGGAGCAGATCGGCACCTGGGTGCCGCAGATGTACGGCGACGCGAACGACGTGAAGGTCGCCGCCTTCTGCTCCTCCGAGCCCGACGCCGGCTCCGACGTCGCCGCCATGCGCACCCGGGCCGTCTACGACGAGGCCAAGGACGAGTGGGTGCTCAACGGCACCAAGACCTGGGCGACCAACGGCGGCATCGCCAACGTCCACGTCGTCGTCGCCGTCGTCGACCCGGAGCTCGGCTCCAAGGGCCACGCCTCCTTCATCGTGCCGCCGAACACCCCCGGCCTCTCCCAGGGCCAGAAGTTCCAGAAGCACGGCATCCGCGCCTCGCACACCGCCGAGGTCGTCCTGGAGGACGTCCGCGTCCCCGGCTCCTGCCTGCTCGGCGGCAAGGACAAGCTCGACGAGCGCCTCGCCCGAGCCCGCGAGAAGGCGAAGGCGGGCGGCGGCGAGCGGGTCAAGAACGCCGCCATGGCCACCTTCGAGGCGTCCCGCCCGGCGGTCGGCGCCATGGCCGTCGGCACCGCCCGCGCCGCGTACGAGGTCGCCCTCGACTACGCGAAGACCCGCGTGCAGTTCGGCCGCCCGATCATCGAGAACCAGGGCGTCGCCTTCCAGCTCGCGGACATGGCGACCCAGATCGACGCGGCCCGGCTGCTGGTGTGGCGCGCCTCCTGGATGGCCACCGCCGGCAAGCCCTTCACGAACGCCGAGGGCTCCATGTCGAAGCTGTACGCGAGCGAGGTCGCCAAGTCCGTCACGGCCCAGGCGATCCAGATCCTCGGCGGCAACGGCTACACCCGCGAGTACCCGGTCGAGCGCATGCACCGCGACGCCGCGATCTACACCATCTTCGAGGGCACCAGCGAGATCCAGCGGATGGTCATCAGCCGGGCGCTCGCCAAGTAGCCCGGCGCTCAGCCGAACCAGACGATCAGGCGGACGTTCGCGTCACCGTGGACGGCCGCCAGATCGCGCATGACCGTCCAGACCGGACCCCAGCGCTCGCCGTCCGGCGGGACGAACATCCGGGGCGTGTACCGGACCGGACGGTAGACCGCCCCCTCCCACCGGACCTCGCCGCCGGGCGGCCACTCCCACGGCCACAGGTCCTCGCCGAAGAGCTCCTCCGAGGCGTCGAGGACCTCGATCGGCGCCCACCGCACGTGGTCGAAGACCGGCTCGCCGTCCGGACCCGGCACCCACACCGCGAGGTGGTTGCCGTCGGGGCGGTCGTTCAGCGGCGCGTCCCAGTCGACCGCCGCCACCTCGGCCCAGGTGGCGTACGAATGGCTGTGGTTGATCTCGTCGTCGGGGATGTCCCCGGAGACCCCCTCCGGGAGGCCCCGGGCGTCGAAGAGCGGACGGTCCACCTGGAGCCCGCCGCCGTACCCCCACAGGACCTCCCGCGCCTCCCGGTCGCGCACCGTCGCGCACTCCGGCAGCCAGTCGCGGACCGTCCAGCGCCCGTCCGGCCCCCGCACCTCGATCGCGCCCTCGATGTCGCTCCCCATGGCAGGGAGGCTATCCGCGTGTGCGAGACGGCCGCCCGGAATTCACGGGTCCGCAAGGACCGCTCCATTCCGCCTCCGTAGCGTCTCGGCCCGTCCGAGATCGCTACCGAGGAGTATCGTGAGCGCCTCCGCTCTGACCGCCCTGGCCGCCGCCCTCAGCGTCGTGGCCGCGGTCCCCGCCGCCCCCCAGCCCGTCCCCGTCACCGCCCGCGTCGAGACGCCCGTCGTGTACGACGACGAGGCCGGCGGCAACGCCGACGCGGACGACCCCGCCGTCTGGGTCGACCCCACCCGGCCCGGCCGCAGCCTCGTCATCGGCACCCTCAAGGAGGGCGGCCTCGACGTCTACGGGCTCGACGGCCGCCGCATCCAGCACATCGCCGCCCCGCCCGCCCCCGGCGAGGACGCCGCCCCCGGACGGTTCAACAACGTCGACCTGGTCTACGGCTTCGAGCTGGACGGCCGCCCGACCGACCTGGCCGTCGTCAGCGACCGCGGCCGCGACCGGATCCGCGCCTACGCCATCGACCCGGCCGCCCTCGCCGCCGGCCGTGCCCCGCTGCGGGACGTCACCGCCGCCGACGTCACCCCCGTCTTCGCCGCGAGCGAGGCCGAGGTCGACGACCAGACCACCTCCTACGGCCTCACCGCCTACCGCGACGGAGACGACGCCTACGTCGTCGTCTCCCAGCGCGAGCGCACCCGGCTGCGCCTCCTGGAGCTGGAGGACCGCGGCGGCCGGGTCGGCTACCGCACCGAGGACACCCTCGACCTGCCCCGGTCCTTCACCCTGCCGAACGGCACCTCCTGGCGGCCCTGCGCCGACCCCGGCGAGCTGCCGCAGGTCGAGGGCATGGCCGTCGACCAGGAGGAGCACGTCCTCTACGCCGCGCAGGAGGCCGTCGGCCTCTGGCGCGTCGAGATCGACGACGAGGAGTTCGAGCGGCCCGAACTCCTCGACCGCGTCCGCCAGTACGGCACCCCGTGGACGTACGACGAGGCCGAGGAGGAGTGCGTCCTCGACACCGCGCACGACCCCGGCTTCGGCGGTCGGCACCTGAGCGCCGACGCCGAGGGCGTCACCGTCTACCACGGCGACGACGGCACCGGCTATGTCCTCGCCTCCAGCCAGGGCGACAACGCCTTCGCCGTCTACGCCCGCGAGGGGGCCAACGCCTACCTCGGCTCCTTCGCCGTCACCGACGGGCCCGCCACCGACGGGGTGCAGCACTCCGACGGCTCCACCGTGGTGAACGTGCCGCTCGGCACCGCCTTCCCGAAGGGCCTGCTCGTCACCCACGACGGCGAGGCCGCCCCGGCGGACGGCGACCGCGAGGGCACCAACTTCAAGTTCACCCGCTGGGACGACGTCGCCGGGGCCTTCCCCGCGCCGCTGACCGTCGACACCGACTCCTTCGACCCGCGCGACACCGACTGAACCGAGGGTCACACCACGCAGAACTCGTTGCCCTCCGGGTCCTGCAGCACCACCGCGTAGTAGTCCATCCCGTGCGGCTCGTCCATCGTGCGCAGCACGGTCGCGCCGAGCGCGGTCAGCCGGGCCACCTCCCCGTCGACCCGCGCCCGGCGCACCGCCAGGGGCACACCGCGTCCACCGCCGACCTTCAGGTCCAGGTGGACGCGGTTCTTCACCGTCTTCGGCTCCGGGACTTGCTGGAACCACACCCGCGGCCCCGCCCCCGCCGGGTCGACCAGGGACTCCGGCAGGTCCCCCGCCCCGTCGCCCAGCTCCTCCTCCGGCACCCCGGACGCCGCCCAGTACTCCCGCCAGCTCGCGTACCCCTCCGGCGGCGGCTCCGGCACATACCGCAGCGCCTCCGCCCAGAACGGCACCAGCCGGCCCGGATCCGCGCAGTCGATCGTCAGCTGGAGGGTCAGCCCGGGGCGCTCGCCCACCTCGTTCTCGTCCATGTCCCGAGCCTCCCAGACACCACTGACAAGCGCCGGGATCCAGCCAACAGGCCAGATCCGGACGGTCCGCCGGCGGAAGCTACCGCCAGGTCACCTCCGTGAGCGAGAATCGCCGCGCCGCTGCGACCACGAGGGATGCCACATGACCACCCAAACCCGGACCGAAGCACCCGTCCTCACCGGACTGCCCGTCCTCGGCTCGATGTTCGACCTGAAGAACGACTCGCTCGGCACCTTCCTGCGCGCCCGGCGCGACCACGGCGACGTCGTCCGCATCACCGCGGGGCCGCCCGGCGTCCGCTCCCAGGTCTACGCCGTCTTCTCCGCCGAGGGCGTCCAGCAGGTCCTCGCCGGCGAGTCCGCCAACTTCCGCAAGGACAACGCCTTCTACCAGGAGATCCGCGAGTCCTTCGGCAACGGCCTGCTCACCAGCCAGGACGACGACTACCTGCGCCAGCGTCGGCTCGTCCAGCCGCTCTTCACCAAGCGCCGCGTCGACGGCTACGCCGACGCCATCGCCACCGAGGTCACCACCCTCGTCACCGAGTGGGAGAAGGCGGGCCGCACCTCCGTCGACGTCCTCCACGAGTCGACCCGGCTCGCGCTGCGCGCCGTCGCCCGCATCCTCTTCGGCACCGACGTGGACTCCGCCGTCGAGGTCGTCGAGCGCTGCTTCCCCGGCGTCGGCTCGTACGTGCTCCGCCGCGGCTACTCGCCGGTCAAGCCGCCCCGCGACTGGCCCACGCCCGGCAACCGCCGGGCCGCCGCCCTCCACCAGGCGCTGTACGAGGAGTGCGACCGGATCATCGCCGAGCGGAAGGCCGGCGGGCGGACCGGCACCGACGGCGACGACCTGCTGACCCTGCTGATGGGCGCCGAGAGCGCCGAGGACGGCGCCTTCGACGCCACCGAACTCCGCGAGCAGGTCCTCGTCTTCCTGGTCGCCGGCCACGAGACGACGGCCACCTCGATCGGCTTCGCCCTCCACCTCCTCGCCACCCACCCCGAGGTGCAGCGGCGCGCCCACGAGGAGGTCGACCGCGTCCTGGGCGGACGCACCCCCGGAGCCGCCGACCTCGACGCCCTGCCGTACGTGACGCAGGTCCTCAAGGAGGCGATGCGGCTCTTCCCGGCCGCGCCCGTCATCGGCCGCCGGGCCGTCGCCGAGACCACGGTCGGCGGGGTCGTCATCCCGGCCGGCGCCGACGTCATCGTCGCCCCGTGGGTCACCCACCGGCACCCCGCCTACTGGGACGACGCCGAGCGCTTCGACCCGGACCGCTTCACCCCGGAGGCGGAGGCCGCCCGGCCGCGCTACGCCTGGTTCCCCTTCGGCGGCGGCCCGCGGGCCTGCATCGGACAGCACTTCTCCATGCTGGAGTCGGTGATCGCGCTCGCGATGATCCTCCAGCGCCACGGCTTCGAGGCCGTCGACACCGAGGTGCCGGTGGGCCCGGCGATCACCCTCCAGGCGACCGGCCCGGCGCGCTGCCGGCTCGTCCCCCGGGCCTAGCCGGCCCGGACTCAGTCCGGGTGCTTCCGGCCGTGGAGGTGGAGCGCGCGCAGCGCCGCCTCCAGGGCGAAGCGGCGGTCGGGGTCGAGGAGCCGGTCGCCGAAGTGGTTGTCGAGATTCCGCAGGCGGTAGCGGACCGTCTGGGCGTGCACCCCGAGCAGTTCGCCGACCTGCTCGGCGGGGGCCCGGGTGGAGACGTGCACCCGCAGGGTCTCGACCAGCCGCTCCCGCCGGGTGCCCGACAGGCCGTCGAGCGGGGCCAGCTCGCGCCGGGCGAGCTGGTCCGTCAGGGCCGGGTCGGAGAGCAGCCACAGGGTGGTCAGATGGTCCTCGCAGGCCACCGCGGCGGCGTCCGGCACGATGCCCTCGTCGATCAGCCGGAGGACCCGCCGGGCCCAGCGCAGCGAGTGGGCGGCCTGCGCGGTGGGCACGGTCAGCCCGAGGACGGCCGGGGTGCCGGCCAGGGCGGAGTCGAGCATCGCCCGGCGCTCGGCGGTCAGCGCGCCGGGGACCAGCAGATGGGGGTGCGGCAGGCTGAGGTCGGCGAGGACGTCCCGGTCGAGCCGCGACTGGAGGACACCCGTGGCGGGCGGCCGGAGGGCGACCAGGGTGCACTCGGCGGGAAGCTGCCAGGACGCCTCCTGGCAGAGCTCGGCGATGGTCGCACGGGGCAGCGGCGGTCCGGCGACGACGAGGTGGAGCAGTTTCCTGCGCAGCGCGGCCACGTCGCAGACCGCGCGGCTCTGGACGGCGAGGTACCCCTCCCGGGAGAGGGCCTCCAGCTCGTCCACGTACGCGAAGAGGGCGTCCGCGAAGGCCAGGATCAGGGTGGGGGAGAGGTTGTAGGTGCGCCCGATGCTCTTGGCCCGGCGCAGCGCGATCCGGGCGCCGAGCCGGTACGCGCCCTGTAACGTGTCGAGGTCCCGCCCCTCGTACGCCTCCACCCGGCCGAACTGGCGCAGGAGTTCGTCGCGGAGGGCGGACTTCGTGCCGGGATGGTCGACGCGGTCCACGAAGGCGGCCAGGGCCTGTTCCACGCCCTGGCGGATGGCGTCCGAGTGGGGCCCGCGGAAGAGGTGGGCGTACACGGGGTAGGCGCGCTCGATCTCCACGCCGATCTCCTTGATGAGGCCCGGGATCTCCGGTCTCATCAGGGCGGCGAACTCGCGGGGCAGCGGATCGAGCGGCTCACCGAGCTCCGGTGACTGGGCGACTGAGGGCATGGACCGATCCCTTGCTCTGCTACGTGACCGGTGGGGGAGCGGCGCTGCGGCGCCCGTCCGGGGAGGGCGGGCGCCGCAGGAACCGTCAGGTACGTACCGATGTGGACTGCTGAAGCTAGGCCAACTGATGTGTGCTGTACACAAGTTGAGCAAGACTCAGCTCTCAGGGAAGGGGGCGGGCGGCCGAGTCGGCCGGTAATCACCCCTGGGTGGCCGTTAGTTGACGGCCGAGTGCCAGTTCCGCGAGAAGACCCTGCCTGCCTCGGGGGCGGCGACGCCGGGTGCGAACAGGCCGGTCAGATAGGTCTGGGTGTCGTTCAGCGTGAGCCGGTTGCGGCCGGCGGCGGAGGGCAGGCCGGTCTTCAGGTTGACCGCCGCGTCGATGATGCCGAACCACCCGAGGCCGCAGCCGCTCGCGCCGGGGACGGCGAAGGAGTCGTCGTACTGGGTGGCGCCGAGGAGGTTGAGGCGGCTCATCTCGCCCTCCTCGTTCGCGGTGCCGTCGCCGTCGAAGCGCTCGACGCCGAACTCGGGCGCCGTGAGGTTCTTGGGGCGGAGCAGGATCGGGTCGGACTTCGTCCCGATGTAGCAGTTGTCGCCGAGGAACGGGTTCTGCAGGCGGATGCGGACCGGGATGGTCACGATCGGCTGGTCGGTGAGGACGCCCGCGATCTGGTCGAAGTCCGAGGGGGTGCCGACCGACTCCATGGTGGCGGTGATCTTGTTGAGGCTCGCGTCCGACAGCTGCCGGCAGATGTCGGTGACGAACGGGATGTCGCTCGGGCACATGAGGCCCATCAGTCCGCCGGGGACGGTGGCGGAGTCGGCGATGAGCGCGCCGCCGGCGGGCCCGACGACCGCGTTGGTGCCGTCGGCGTTCTGCACGACGCCCATCTGGAGGTTGGTCTTCCCGGTCGTCACCGTGGTGTTGCCCAGCTTGACGGTGCCGCTGAGGGAGTACGAGACGACGCACTGCGGCGACCGGTCGAGGCCGTCCGAGGCGAGCATCGGCGCGGCGTCGACGGGGCAGCGGGTGGACGGCGCCCAGCCGCCGTTCAGCACCGGGGCGGCGGCGGTGGCCGAGCCCATGGAGGCGAAGGCGCCGAGGGCGGTCAGGGCGGCGACGGTGGCCAGCTTCGTACGGGCGGGGACGAGGGGCATGGCGGAAGCCTTTCGGTGGAAGGGGGGGCGAGGGGACCGGGCCGGTCAGCGCTCGGGCTTCGGGACCTGGCGGGGCTGGAGGTCCTGGGTGCAGAACTCCATGGGGGGTGCCTCGACGCCCACGGAGCAGGTGCTGCCCTGGATCTGCTTGATGTGGTTGCCGGGCCCGGAGATGGCGGCGGTCAGAAGCCGGTCGAGGTCCTCGCCGCCGGCGCCGCACCCCGTGAAGGCGGGGATGGTCACCTCGCCGGTGAGCGGACCGCCGCCGGTGAGGATGTAGCCGACGGGCGGGTCGGGGAGGGTCTGGCTCCCCTTGCCGACGAGGACGAGGTGGTCGCCGGGGTACGTGGCGGGCTCCGGTTCGGGGGACGAGAGCGGCCGCTCGGTGCGGCAGGAGCGGCCGACGTCCAGCCGTGTGCCGTTCACCTCGACGTCGAGGACGCGCAGGGTCAGCGGGACCCGGACGTGCGTCGTCAGGATGTTGGTGGGGAAGATGAGGAGGACGTCCGAGACGACGGTGAGCGGTCCCGACTGCTCCAGGACCAGGGTCGCCTTGGTCGGGGCGAAGCCGAAGGTCAGGAAGGTGGCCTCGAAGGGCGCGGTCTCCTCGCGTCCGTAGTGGGAGAGCCTCCCCTCCGCCGGGGTGACGACGTGCATGCTGCCGTCCGGCCGCACCTCGAAGCGCGGCAGGCCCTGTTCGAGCAGGACGCAGGTCTCCGGGACCAGGCTGGCGCCGTTCAGCTTCCGCACGTTGGCGTAGCCGGTGATGTACGCCGAGAGGGACATCGGGGTGGGCTTCCCGGTGAGGCACGGGGGCGCGGTGGGCCGGGGCACCGGAGTGCCGGACGTGGTCTCCTCGGTCTCCGTCAGGCCCTGCCCGGTGCGCGGCCCGGTGTCCGGCGCCCCCGGGGCGGGCACCGGGGCCGTGCCGCCCGCGGCTCCCGTCGCCGCCGGGGGCGTCCGGTCCGACGGTCGCGGCGGCAGGGGGAGGCCCGAGGAGGGGGACGGGGCGGACGGTGCGCCGGGGGAGGACGGGGCGGGGGAGGACGGCGGGGCGGGCGTCGCCGGCGGGGTGCCCGGTGTGCCGGTGCCGGTGCCGACCGGGATCTCGGCGAGCCCCGTACGGTCCTCCGCGTCCGGGCCGGGGACGCAGGTCACGGAGAGGGACGCGGGGGTGGTGGCCGCGCCGTCGGCGGTGCTCGGGGCGAGGCCGAGGGCGAGAGCGCCGGCGGTGAGGGCCAGGGCGCCGGCGCTGTCCGTCGTCAGGGACGGCACGTCACCGCTCGTGGCGAGCGTGAGGGGGCCTTCGGCGGGTACGGCGACGGGCTCGGCCGTGCCGCTCCACGTGACCTCGGTGCGCCGCTCGTTCTGGGCCACGCCGACCGTCAGCCGGGTCTCGGCCCGTACGGTGGCGGCCCGGACCGCCGTGAGGTCGGCCACGGCCGCCGCCGGGAGCTCCACCGTCGTGGTCACGTCGGTGGGCCGGATCTCCTCGCCCACGGCGGCCCGTTCGGGGAACGCCGCCGTGACGCGTACCGTCGCCGGGTGCGGTCCCGAGGGCAGCGCGCAGACATAGGGCAGCGCGGCGTCGACCTCCAGCCTCCCGACGGCGACGGCCGCGGCCGGGAGCAGGGGGGCGAGTGCCACGAACGCGGCGATCGTCGCGCCGCGCACGCGGGCGCGGGTGGATCGGGGGTGGGTGGGCCCGGGGCCTCTCATCGGGTGCTCCGCTCGGGTCGTTCGTGCGCCGGCGGGGGAAGGGGCCGGCGAGGGGCGCGGACAGGGCCGCGTCCGCCCGGCCGGGGGTGCCGGCCGGACGGACGCGGGGTCTCGGTCCCTTACGGGTTGGAGCCGACGATCTTCGGGATGGTGGTGGTGTTGGCCACCTTGACCAGGTAGTTGCCCTTGAAGGTCGGCTTGGAGCCGACCGGGACGGCGCCGCCGCAGTTGGTCGCGGAGACGACGGTGAGCTCGCCGGCCGCGCTGTTGACGGCGAGCGTGCCGGACGCGTTGGTGTACGTGCCGGACGCCTTGCCCGTGACGCGGAAGACGCAGGCGCCGACGGTCACCTTGGCGTCGACGTTGTCGATGTAGCCCTTGGAGACGCCGGTCGAGGCGGTGTAGTCGTACACCTTCACGGCCCACGGGGTGGTCGGGGTCGTGACGACGTTGCCCAGCACGCTGGTGCAGGGCACGCCGCTGGCGCCGAAGACCATGGTGCTGATGGAGCCGACGGTGGCCGGGTTGCCGGTGGTGCTCTGCATGGTGCCCGCGGCGTTCGACTTCGTACACGTCATGGCGATGCCGTTGACGCTGAGGACGATGTTCCCGCTGTTGACCGCGGTGAAGCCGGCCGGCGACGGCGTGACGGTCCACACCGTCGAGGCCACCGCGGACGCGGGGCTGACGGCGAGGGCGAACGCGGACGCGGCGGCTCCCGCGACGACGGCCAGGTTTCTGGTGGTCTTCTTCATGGCTCTGGGACTCTCCTTGGGGATTGACCGGCAGAGGGTGCTTCCGTGGGGGTGCCGCGGCGGAGAGGGAACGGCCGGCGAACCGGCCGACCTCCCGCCGCGAAAAAGACGTTACTTGCGGGAAACTTAGCCGAACAATGCCGCGAACCATGATTCTTTGAAGACGCCTTAATGCCTGTCAAGAGGGTGAGCGGTGGCGGGAATCCGCTTGGTTCCGGAGTGCGCAATGTCGACAATTCTGATCGATCAGACGAGGTCGGGAAGGGGGAGGTGGGCCGACTTCCCGCCCTTCTCCGTCGCGTGACAAAAACGCGCGCCGAATTGTCTCCTGCCTGATAAGTAACCCACCGTTCGGCGCTGTTCCGCGAAAACTCCGGATCCGGTATTGCCCAGCGAGGTTACCCGGCCGTAGCGTTCCCGGGAGTCGACGCTCAGCCGCAGGTCGGCGCGGCATCCTGTCGCGGCGGAGACAAGAACACCCCCTGACTTTGTCTGCGCGGTGACAAACGCGGGAGCGGATCAATGAATATGCGCCACACCTATTGTCCGGGTGATCCGGAACGGCCTACCGTGCGCCCGCGGCGCACGCGCCCCGCACGTCTGCTGGAGGTGGGATGGGAATCGAAGTAGTCGTCGAGGGGCTGACCATGTCCTTCGGCAGGCAGAACATCTGGCAGGACGTGTCGCTGACCTTGCCGGCCGGAGAGGTGAGCGTCATGCTCGGCCCTTCCGGAACCGGAAAGACCGTTTTCCTGAAATCACTCATCGGCCTGCTCAAACCCCAGCGCGGCCGGGTCCTCATCAACGGCGTCGACATGGTCCGCAGCCCCGAACGGGACATCTACGAGACCCGGAAGCTCTTCGGCCTCATGTTCCAGGACGGCGCCCTCTTCGGCTCGATGACGCTCTTCGACAACATCGCCTTCCCGCTCCGCGAGCACACCCGCAAACGGGAGTCCGAGATCCGGAAGATCGTCATGGAGCGCATCGACCTCGTCGGCCTGCTCGGCGCCGAGGGCAAGCTCCCCGGCGAGATCAGCGGCGGCATGCGCAAGCGCGCCGGCCTGGCCCGCGCGCTCGTCCTCGACCCGCAGATCGTGCTGTGCGACGAGCCCGACTCCGGACTCGACCCGGTCCGCACCGCGTACCTCTCCCAGCTGCTGATCGACCTCAACGCGCGGATCGACGCGACGATGCTGATCGTCACCCACAACCTCGACATCGCCGCCACCGTCCCCGACAACATGGGGATGTTCTTCCGGCGCGAACTCGTCACCTTCGGGCCCCGCGAGGTCCTCCTCACCAGCGAGGAACCGGTCGTCACCCAGTTCCTCGCCGGCCGCCGCGAAGGCCCCATCGGCATGTCCGAGGAGAAGGACGCCGCCACCCTCGCCGCCGAGGCCGGCCACGCCGCCACCGCCCCGCCGGCCACGCCCCGCGCCCTCGTCCCCCAGCTGGAGCCCTCGCCCGGGCTGCCCCCGCGCGCCGCCGTCGTCCGCCGCCGGCAGCGCGTCCTCGCCCTGCTCGACACGCTGCCGCCCGCCGCCCGCGCCGCCATCGAAGCGACCTACGCGGCCCACGCCGGCCCGCCCACCGTCCCGATCCCGGCCACCGGCGGCGGCTCGTGATCGCCGGCGCGCTGCGGCAGACCGGCCGGCTCTTCGCCCTGGCCGCCGAGGTCGGCCGGGCCGTCTTCCGCAGGCCGTTCCAGTTCCGGGAGTTCGTCGAGCAGTTCTGGTTCGTCGCGAGCGTCACCATCCTGCCCGCCGCCCTCGTCTCCATCCCGTTCGGCGCCGTGATCGCCCTTCAGGTCGGCTCCCTCACCCAGCAGCTGGGCGCCCAGTCGTTCACCGGCGGCGCCAGCGTCCTCGCCGTCATCCAGCAGGCCAGCCCGCTCATCGTCGCCCTCCTCATCGCCGGCGCCGCGGGCTCCGCGATCTGCGCCGACCTCGGCTCCCGCAAGATCCGCGAGGAGCTCGACGCGATGGAGGTCATGGGCGTCTCGCCGGTCCAGCGCCTCGTCGTCCCGCGCGTCCTCGCCACCATGGCCGTCGCCGTCCTCCTCAACGGCATGGTCTCCGTCGTCGGCACCCTGGGCGGCTACTTCTTCAACATCGTCCTCCAGGGCGGCACCCCCGGCGCCTACCTCTCCAGCTTCTCCGCCCTCGCCCAGCTGCCCGACCTGTACGTCAGCGAACTGAAGGCCCTGGTCTTCGGGTTCATCGCGGGCATCGTCGCCGCCTACCGGGGACTCAACCCCCGCGGCGGCCCCAAGGGCGTCGGCGACGCCGTCAACCAGGCCGTCGTCATCACCTTCCTGCTGCTGTTCTTCGTGAACATGGTGCTGACCGGCCTCTACCTCCAGATCGTCCCGCCGAAGGGAGGCTGAGGCGGATGGCCTCCCCGTTCGTCTGGCTCGACCGCTCCGGCGACCAGCTGCTGTTCTACGTACGGGCCCTGCTCTGGGTCCCCAGGACCCTGCGCCGCTACCTCAAGGAGGTGCAACGGCTGCTCGCCGAGGTCGCCTTCGGCTCCGGCGGCCTCGGCGTCGTCGGCGGCACGATCGGCGTCATGATCGCGATGACGCTCTTCACCGGGACCGTCGTCGGCCTCCAGGGCCACGCCGCCCTCGAACAGATCGGCACCGCCGCCTTCACCGGCTTCGTCTCCGCCTACTTCAACACCCGCGAGATCGCCCCGCTCGTCGCCGGCCTCGCCCTCTCCGCCACCGTCGGCGCCGGCTTCACCGCCCAGCTCGGCGCCATGCGCATCAACGAGGAGGTCGACGCCCTCGAAGGCATGGGCATCCGCTCCATGCCGTACCTGGTCACCACCCGCATCATCGCGGGCGTCGTCGCCATCGTCCCGCTCTACGCGATCGGCCTGCTCTCCTCCTACCTGGCCTCCCGCACCGTCACGGTGCTCTTCAACGGACAGTCCCAGGGCACGTACGACCACTACTTCGAGCTGTTCCTGTCGCCGACCGACGTCCTGCTCTCCATGCTCAAGGTGCTGATCTTCAGCGTGATGGTGATCGTCGCCCACTGCTACTACGGCTTCCGCGCCTCCGGCGGCCCCGCCGGCGTCGGCATCGCCGTCGGCCGGTCCGTGCGCAACGCCATCGTGCTGATCAGCGTCACCGACTTCTTCCTGTCGCTGGCCCTCTGGGGCGCGACCACGACCGTGAAGGTGGCGGGGTGAGATGAACGCTCCACGAGGAGAGACCCTGCGCCGCCGGTCCGCCGGCGTCGTCTTCCTGCTGGTCCCCGCGCTGCTCGCCTGGCTGGCGGTCGCCGTCTACGAGAAGAGGTTCACCGACTCCGACCCGGTCACCGTCGAGACCGGCAGCGTCGGCAACGAGATGCACCTCGGCGCCGAGGTGAAGCTCCGCGGCGTCGTCGTCGGCGAGGTCCGCGCCATCGACGCCAGCGGCGACGGCGCCCGGCTCACCCTCGCCCTGCGCCCCGGGGCCCTCGGCCACGTCCCCTCCGACGTCCGCGCGCAGATGCTGCCCACGACGCTCTTCGGCGAGCGGTTCGTCGCCCTCGTACCGCCCGCGCACCCCTCCCCGGAGCCGCTCGCCCCCGGCGCCGTCATCCCCGAGGACCGCTCCGGCAACGCCGTCGAACTCCAGCAGGTCCTCGACGACGTCCTGCCCCTGCTCACCGCCGTCCAGCCGCAGAAGCTCTCCGCCACCCTGTCCGCCGTCTCCCAGGCCCTCGAAGGACGCGGCGGGAAACTCGGCGACACCCTCGCCCGGCTCGACGCCCACCTCAAGAGGTTCAACCCCCACCTGCCCGCCCTCACCCGGGATCTGAAACAACTCGTGAAGGTCAGCCACCTCTACGCGGACGCCGCCCCGGACATCCTCACCGCGCTCACCGACTTCACCACCACCAGCGGCACCCTCGCCGAACAGGAGGCGGCGCTCTCCGCCACCTTCGGCGCCACCACCCGCACCGCCCAGGACCTCACCGCCTTCCTCCGCAAGAACAAGGACACCCTCATCCGGCTCAGCGCGAAGAGCCGGCCCACCCTGGAGCTGCTCGCCGAGTACTCCTCGTCCTTCCCCTGCACCCTGCGCACCCTCGCCCGGTTCGTGCCCGCCATGGACAAGGCCCTCGGCAAGGGCACCGACCGGCCCGGACTGCACGTGAACGTCACCACCGTGCCCTCCCGCGGCGCGTACGTCCCCGGCCGCGACACCCCCCGGTACGGCTCCGGCGGCGGCCCCCGCTGCCACCCGGTGCCCTACCTCGGCGTCCCCGCCGCACCCGCCGCCCGGGCCTCCGCCGCGGCCGACCAGGACCTCGGGCCGGCCAACTCCCCGCAGGAGAACGACCTCGTCACCGAACTCCTCGCCCCCGGCGCCCAGCGGCCGGCCGGGGAGCTGCCCGACTGGAGCAGCCTGCTCGCGGGACCCGCCTTCCGGGGAGCGGAGGTGACCCTCCGATGAGAAGACGGCCGCTCACCGGCACCGTCCTCAAGTCCCTCGCCTTCGTCCTGGTCACGGCGGTCGCCACCACCGTCCTCGGCTTCAGCATCGCCGACACCGGCGTCGGCTCCGCCACCCGCTCCTACAAGGCGCTCTTCACCGACGTCACCGGCCTCGTCGCCGGCGACTCCGTGCGCATCGCCGGTGTGAAGGTCGGCGAGGTGACCGACGTCCGCGTCGTGGAGCGCCGCACCGCCCAGGTCACCTTCACGGTCCGCGAGGACCGCACCCTGCCCCGCTCCGCCACCGCCGCCGTCAAGTACCTCGACATGGTCGGCCGGCGGTACGTCTCCCTCGGCCGCGGCAGCGGCGACCTGACCGGCACCCTGGACGACGGCGAGACCATCCCGCTCGACCGGACCACCCCCGCGCTCGACCTCACCCTGCTCTTCAACGGCTTCAAGCCGCTCTTCGAGGGCCTGTCGCCCGCCGACGTCAACGACCTCGCCGGCTCGCTCGTCCAGGTCCTCCAGGGCGAGAGCGGCACCGTCGACAGCCTGCTGCGCCACATCGGCTCCCTCACCGGCACGGTGGCCGCCAAGGACAAGGTCATCGGCGACGTCGTCACCCACCTCGACACCGTCCTCACCACCCTCAACGACCGCGAGGCCGGCTTCGAGGACCTCGTCGTCACCCTCCAGAAGGTCGTCACCGGCTTCGCCACCGACCGCAAGCCCCTCGGCGAGGCCGTCCAGGCCATGGGCGACCTCACCACCACCACCGCCGGGCTCTTCCAGGACGCCCGCGCCCCCCTCAAGAAGGACATCGCGGAACTGGGCCGGCTCTCCGGCACCCTCGCCGACCACACCCCCGCCCTCGAACGGTTTCTCGCCCGGACCCCCGACAAGATGACAGCCCTGGCCCGCCTCTCCTCCTACGGATCCTGGTTCAACCTCTACCTCTGCGAGGCGCGCGTGACCGGCGTGAAGACCTCCGACGGCTCGAAGCCGCCGACCGGCATCGCCGTGACCGAACCGAGGTGCCGCGGATGAGGGCCCCCTTCCGGACCAGACCCGTCAAGGAACGCAATCCCGTCGCCGTCGCCGTCGTCGGGCTGCTCCTCCTCGGCCTCCTGGCCACCCTCGCGTACCAGGTCGAACGGCTACCCCTGGTCGGCGGCGACACCGCCTACAGCGCCGACTTCTCCGAGGCCGCCGGCCTCGACACCGGCGACGAGGTCCGGATCGCCGGCGTCAGGGTCGGCGAGGTCACCGGCGTCAGCCTCGACGGCCCCAAGGTGAAGGTGACCTTCGAGGTCGGCGACGCCTGGGTCGGCGACCGGTCGACCGCGGCCATCGCCGTCAAGACCCTCCTCGGCGAGAAGTACCTGGCCCTCGACCCGCTGGGCACCGCACGCCAGGACCCCGGGACCCGCATCCCGCTGTCGCGCACCACCTCCCCGTACGACGTGACGCAGGCGTTCCAGGACCTCGGCGGCACCATCGACGAGCTCGACACCGGGAAGCTCGCGGAGAGCTTCCGGACCCTCTCCGAGACCTTCGCGAGCGCGCCGCCGCACGTCCGCAACGCCGTCGACGGCCTCTCCGCACTGTCGACGACCGTCTCCAAGCGCGACACCGAACTCGCCCGGCTCCTCCGGAACAGCGAGAAGTTCACCAGGACCCTCAAGGAGCGGAAGTCCAGCTTCGAACTCCTCCTGCAGGACGGCGCCTCCCTCCTCGGCGAGCTCAGCAAGCGCCGCGACGCCGTCCGCGCCCTCCTCAAGGGCAGCCGGGCCCTCGGCACCGAACTCGGCGGCCTCGTCACCGACAACGACCGCCGGCTCGGCCCGACGCTGAAGGCCCTCGGCAGGGTCACCGACGTCCTGGAGAAGAACGTCGGCCGGCTCGACAGGACGCTCGCCCTCGTCGGCCCGTACTACCGCCTCGTCGGCAACACCCTCGGCAGCGGCCGCTGGTTCGACAGCTACCTCTGCGGCGTGGTGCCCCGCGGCTACCTGCCCGAAGGCACCCCGCCCACGACCGGCTGCATGCCGCCGAAACAGCCCACGACGGCGAAGCAGAAGACGACGCCGAAACAGAAGACCACGCCGAACGGGAGCGGCCCACGATGACCAGGACCAGAAGGCCCCTCGCCGCCGCACTCACCCTCGCGGTGCTCGCCGCCGGCGGCCTCGCCGCCGCCCGGGTCCTCGACGACGAGGGCATCCGCGTCACCGCCTACTTCGACCGGGCGATCGGCGTCTACGCCGGATCCGACCTGCGCGTCCTCGGCGTCCGCGTCGGGGAGGTCGAGTCGGTGGAACCCCGGGGCACCCGCGTACGGGTGGAGCTCCGCCTCGACGAAGGCGTCCGGATCCCCGCCGACGCCCGCGCCGTCGTCGTCGCCCCCAGCATCGTCGCCGACCGCTACGTCCAGCTCACCCCCGCCTACACCTCGGGCCCCGCCCTCGACGACGGCGCCGAACTCCCCGCCTCCCGCAACCGCACCCCCGTCGAGATCGACCAGCTCTACGCCTCGATCACCGACCTCGGCCGGGCTCTCGGCCCCGACGGCGCCAACTCGACCGGCGCCCTCTCCGCGCTCCTCGACACCGGCGCGAAGAACCTCAAGGGCAACGGCGCCGCCCTCGGCGCCTCCATCGACCGGTTCGGCAAGGCCGCCAAGACCCTCGACGGCAGCAGCCCCGAGCTGTTCGCCACCCTCGGCAACCTCCAGACCTTCACCACCATGCTGAAGGAGAAGGACGGCGACGTACGCGCCGCGCAGGAACGCCTCGACGAGGTCGTCGGCTACTTCGCCGAGAACAGGGACGACCTCGCCGCCGCCCTCAAGGAACTCGGCAGGGCCCTCGCCCAGGTCAAGACCTTCGTCAAGGACAACCGCGGCGAACTGAAGAAGAACGTCGACCGGCTCGTCCCCCTCACCCGGACCCTCGTCGACCAGCGCGCCTCCCTCGCCGAGGCCCTCGACGTCGCCCCGCTCGCCGCCGGAAACCTCGTCGGCGCCTACGACAGGGACACCCGCACCCTCCACGGCCGGGCCAACCTCAACGAGATCAGCATGGGCGGGCCCCTGCTCCCGCTGCCCGTCACCGGAGGCTCCGCGAGCGGCCCGACGCCCACCACCCCCGCAGAGGAGGACCGGTGAGACGCCCCCGCCTGCCCTCCGCCAGGGCCGCCGGCGCCGGAGCCGCGGGCGCGGTCGCGCTCGGACTCGGCCTGGTTCTCGCCCTCGGCGTGCTCCCCCTGCCTTCCGTACGCTTCGACGGCATCCAGGACCTGCCGCTGCCCGGCGGCGCCGACCTCGGCGACCGGCCCTACACGGTCACCGCCGAGATCGCCGACGTCCTCAGCCTGGTGCCGCAGGCCGCGGTCAAGGTGAACGACGTCGCCGTCGGCCGCGTCAGCGCCATCGAACTGGACCCCGGCACCTGGTCCGCCCGCGTCACCCTGCAGATCAACGGGAAGGTCCGGCTGCCCGCCGACACCGGCGCCCGGGTGGAACAGTCCAGCCTCCTCGGCGAGAAGTACGTCCAGCTCGTGGCCCCCGCCCGCCGGGACGCCGGCGCCCGGCTCGACGACGGCAGCGTCATCCCGCTGGCCCGCACCAGCCGCAACACCGAGGTCGAGGAGGTGTTCGGCGCCCTCTCCCTCCTGCTCAACGGCGGCGGCGTCAACCAGCTCAAGACCATCACCCGCGAACTCGAAGCGGCCCTCGGCGGCCGCGAACCCCAGGTCCGCTCCCTGCTGAAGAGGGTCGACACCCTGGTCACGACCCTCGACGCGCATCGCGGCGACATCACCCGCGCCCTCGACGGCCTCAACCGTCTCTCCACCACCCTCGCCGGCCGGAAGAAGGACGTCGGCACGATCGTCACCGAGCTCTCGCCCGGCCTGAAGACCCTGGAGAAGCAGCGGGGTTCCCTCATCACCATGCTCCGCGCCCTGGACACCCTCTCCGGAGTGGCGGTCTCCACCGTCGAGGCGAGCAAGCAGGACATGGTCGCCGACCTCAAGGCCCTCGCCCCCACCCTGACGGCCCTCGCCGACGCGGGCGCCGACCTCCCCGCATCGCTCCAGGTCCTGCTCACGTACCCCTTCACCGACGAGGTCATGAAGGGCATCAAGGGCGACTACCTCAACACCTACCTCCACCTCGCCGCCACCCCCGGCACCGAGGTGATCCCGCCGCTCGTCCCCCGGGCCGAGCCCACGCCCACGCCCACCCCCAGCCCGTCGTCCCCCCTGCCCCTGCCGGCCCTGACACCGAACGAACCGAACGAACCGAACGACGGAGGCGAGCACCGGTGATCACCCGCACCGTACGGCTGAAGAACCTCGCGTTCCTCGTCATCGCCGTCACCGTCCTCGGCTTCGTCGGCGTCCGGTACGCCGACCTCGGCCGCCACGTCGGCATCGCCGACCACTACACCGTCCGGGTCCACCTCGCCCGCACGGGCGGTCTCTTCCCCCACTCCGACGTCACCTACCGGGGCGTCTCGGTGGGCCGCGTCGGCGCCATCGACCTCACCGCCGACGGCGTCGTCGCCGAACTCCGCATCAAGAAGTCGGCGCCCCGCATCCCCGCCGACGCGCGGGCCGTCGTCGCCGGACTCTCCGCCGTCGGCGAGCAGTACATCGACCTTCGCCCCGCGAGCGACGGCGGCCCCTTCCTCGCCGACGGGGCCCGCATCGAGGTGACCGACACCCAGGTGCCGGCCCCCGTCACCGACGTGCTGAGCAGCATGGACGACCTGGCCCGCTCCG
Organism: Streptomyces sp. NRRL F-5727; assembly: GCF_000719555.1. Lineage (GTDB taxonomy): Bacteria > Actinomycetota > Actinomycetes > Streptomycetales > Streptomycetaceae > Streptomyces. The sequence continues at coordinate 24,759 of NZ_JOGX01000013.1, read as the reverse complement.
TCCCCCTGGACTCCCTCCGCACCGTCGTCGACGAGCTCGGCAAGGCGTTCGAGGGACACGGCGACGACCTCCAGGTCCTCCTCGACAGCGGCAGCGCCTTCGTCCGGGCCGCCGACCGCTCCCTGCCGGTCACCACGCGGCTCATCCGGGACGGCGAGGTCGTCCTGCGCACCCAGGCCGACGAGAGCCGGGCCATCCGCGACTTCGCCACCGGCGCCCGCGCCCTCGCCACCACCCTCAAGAGCTCCGACGCCGACCTGCGCCGCCTCCTCACCGTCACGCCCGACGCGGCCGGGCAGGTCAGCGGGCTCCTCGACGACCTCGACCCCAGCCTGGGCGTCGTCCTCGCCAACCTCCTCACCACCTCGGAGATCGCCCTCACCCGCCAGCGCGGCATCGAGGAACTCCTCGTGACCTACCCGGCCGCCGTCTCCGCCGGAGCCACCGCCGTCGACGGCGGCCGCCTCAACATCGGCATGGCCGTCACCTTCTTCAAGCCGCTGCCCTGCACCTCCGGCTACGGCGGCACCCGCTACCGCAACGGCCTCGACCTCGGCACCGCGCCCGCCCTCAACACCGGCGCCGCCTGCACGAGCCCCGCCGCCTCCGGGATCAACGTACGCGGCTCCGCACAGGCCCCCGAGGGCGACACCGCACCCGCCCCGTACCGCCCGGCCACCGTGCTCCCGCAGGCGCGCAAGGACCCGGGCGCCCCGCCGCCGCTGCCCGGCGCGCTCGCGCTCCCCGGGCAGTCCGACGGGCCGACGGACCTGGCCGGACTTCTCGGCCTCGGCACCGGGAGCGCGCGATGAGGCGGGCCGGGCTCCTCTCCGCCGGCGCCCTCGCCGTCGCCCTGGGCTTCTGCGCCACCGGGGCCTGGAGCTACGTCCAGGCCCGCACCGACCAGGAGCTGTCCTTCGGCCGCGCACGCGACACCGCCCTCGCCGAGGGCCGGCAGCGCCTCACCGTCCTGAACACCCTGGACGCCTCCAGCCGCGAGCGCGCCGAGGCCGGCATCGCCGCCTGGCGCGCCGCCGCCACCGGCCCGCTCGCCACCGAACTGGGCCGCACCGAACCCACGGTGGGCGCGTCCGCACGGGCCACCGTCACCGAGGCCGCGCTCACCGCCCTCGACACCCGGGCCGGTACGGCGAAGCTGATCGCGACCGTCCGCGTGGACGTCACCCCCCGGGGCTCCGGCGCCCCGACCACGGACCGCAAGCGCCTGGAGGCGGTCCTCAACCGCACCGGCGAGAACACGTGGAAGGTGGCGGCGCTCAGCGCGGTTCCCGTGACAGAAGCGGAGAAGACCGAGTGACCGAGCCCGACAGCCAACCCGAGAACGAGCCCGACACCGACAACAAGACCCGCAACGAGACCGACAACGAGACCGACAACCCGACCGACAACCCGACTGGCAACGAGACCGACAACGCGACCGGCAACCCGACCGGCAACGAGACCACCGCCCCCCGCTGGCGCACGGCCGTCGCCCCCCTCGCCGTCACCGCCCTCCTCCTCGCCGGCGGCGCGTTCTTCCACGCCGCCCACCAGCTCCGCTCCACCCCGTCCGCGCGCAACCAGGCGCTCACCGACACCGCCGCCACCACCCGCGTCGGCGGCGACGTCGGCGAGGGCCTGGCCCGGATCTTCTCCTACACGCCCACCAGTTCCGACGCCGCCGAACGCTCCGCCGGAACCGTCCTCGCCGGCCGCGCCGCCCGCCAGTACGGCGACCTCTTCGCCCAGGTCCGCGAGAGCCTGGTCGAGCAGCGCCTCACCCTCGCCACCCAGGCCGTCCGCACCGGCGTGATCGAACTCGACGGCGACAGCGCCCGCCTCCTCGTCTTCCTGGACCAGGTGTCGCGCCGGGACAAGGGCGCCGTCACCGCCGCGGCGGCCCAGCTCACCGTCACCGCCCGGTTCCAGGACGACCGGTGGCGGATCACCGACATCAAGGCCCGCTGACGTGGGCGGGAGACGGGAGCACCCCATGACACGCGCGGTCCGCACCACGGCCGGTGCCCGGCCGGCCCTGGCCGTGGCCCTCGTGCTCACCCTGACCGCGGGCGGCTTCGCGGCCTGGACCGGCCAGGGCTGGTACGCCGCGGCCCACGACGACTCCGCCCGCTACGCCGCCGAGCGCGACCGGGCGCTCGCGGCGGGGGAGCAGGCGGTGCAGAACCTCAACACGCTCGACCACCGGCGGGTGGACCAGGGACTCGACCTCTGGGAGTCCTCGACCACCGGCGAACTGCACGAGCAACTGGTCGACGGGCGCGAGGAGTTCGCCGACCAGGTGAAGGCGGCGAAGACGGTCACCACGGCCCGGGTGCTGTCCGGCGCCGTCACCGAGCTCGACGACCGGTCGGGGCGGGCCAGGCTGCTGGTCGCCCTGCGGGTCACCGTCACCACGCCGGACGCCAAGAGCACCGAGAAGGACAGCCGCATGCTCGGCGAACTCACCCGCACCGACGGCCGGTGGAAGCTCAGCGGGCTGGGGCAGGCCCCCGTGGGCGGCACGGCGGGCGGCTGACCGGGCCGCGCCCACCGCCCGCGAGAGCCGTCCGCGAGAGCCGCCCGCACCGGAAAGGACACCGCACCATGCCGACGCCCCGCCACCACCTCAACCGGCAGCGCCGCCGCCGCGCCCGCGCCGAACAGCCGGCCACCGCCGGCACCACCCCCGTCGCCGTCCTGACCGAGCCCGCGCCCCGGACCGCGCGGCGACCGGCGGCGAAGCCCGTACCGGACAAGTCCGAAGGCGCGGTGCGGGAAGCCGCCCGCGGGGCCCGGCACCGGGTCCCGCTGGTGGTCCTGTGCGTCCTCACGCTCCTGCTCGGCGGGTTCGCCGGCTGGGCCCACAGCAGGGCCGGCGCCCTCCGCGGCGATCCCGCGCGCGCGAACACGGCCCTCACCGATCTCGCCCGCACCAGCGAGATCAAGGGACGGACGGCCGCCGCCGTCGCCGCGCTCTTCTCCTACGACCACACCGACCCGGGCGCCTTCACCCGGGCCGGGAAGACCTTCCTCACCGGCAAGGCCGTCGAGCAGCACCGGACGCTCTTCGCCGGAGTGCTGGCCGAGGCCGCCGAGCGGAAGTCGGTGATCACGACGACCGTCACCGAGAGCGCCGTCGAGCGGATCGACGGCGACCGCGCCCGGGTCCTGGTCTACGCCGACCAGAGCAGCGTCGCCACGGCCGGGAAGCAGCGGACGAAGGCGCAGGACCAGGGCGTCTACGCGGGCGCGATGTTCGCGGTCGACCTCGTCCACCGCGACGGGACCTGGCTGGTCGAGAACCTCGACACCTTCGGCCGCTGAGCCTCAGCCGGCCCGGGTCGCGACCAGCACGGTCGCGTACCGCTCCTCGCAGGCCACGATCCGCGCGTCGAGGCCGTGCGCGGAGACCGCGGCCACGGCCGCGCCGGTCTGGCGCTCGCTCGTCTCGACGAGCAGGTGCCCGCCCGGCGCCAGCCACCCGGGGGCCTCGGCGGCCACCCGGCGCAGCACGTCGAGGCCGTCCGGGCCGCCGTCGAGCGCGACCAGCGGCTCGTGCTCGCGCGCCTCGGGCGGCAGCAGCCCGACCTCCTCGGTCGGCACGTACGGCACGTTGGCGACCAGCACCTCGACCCGGCCGCGCAGCCCGTCCGGCAGCGGTGCGAACAGGTCGCCGCCGAAGACGTGCCCGCCGCGCGGCTCGATGTTCCGCCGGGCGCACTCCACCGCGGCGGGCTCGATGTCCGCGGCGTACACGCGGGCGCCGGGCACGGCCGACAGCAGGACCGCGCCGGCCGCGCCGGAGCCGCAGCACAGGTCCACGCAGAGCGCCCCGGGCGCGGCCAGCGCCACGGCCCGCTCGATCAGGAACTCGGTGCGCCGCCGGGGCACGAAGACGCCGCGGTCCACGGCGATCCGCAGGCCGCCGAACTCGGCCCAGCCGACGACGTGTTCCAGCGGGAGCCCGGCGGCGCGCCGCTCGACGAGGACGTCGAGCTCGGCGGCGTCACGGGCCGCGGAGAAGAGGAGTTCCGCCTCGTCCTCGGCGAACACGCAGCCCGCGGCGCGGAGTCGGGAGACGGTGGTGGAGCGGAGGGAGACAGAGGGGTCGAGCGACATGAAGACCTTCCGGGAAGCCGTACGGAGGCTCCCGCGGTCCGCTACGACCGGGTCGGTCGCACGGCCGCCGAGAGGGAGCGTCCTGCCTGCGTGGTGCGGATCGAACCCACCTCCTCCGGTCGCCGTGTGCAGAGCCCGATGATCGTACCCCAGGGCCGGTGCCGGGCGGCCGCCCGGCACCGGATCGCCGTGGGCTCAGCCGAGCAGCGCCTCGATGGCCGCGACGACCTCGGCGGCCTCCGGCTCCGTGCGCGGACGGAAGCGGGTGACGGTCCCGTCGGCGGAGATCAGGAACTTCTCGAAGTTCCACTGCACGTCACCGGCCTCGCCGTCGGCGTCCGCCACCTGGGTCAGCTCGGTGTAGAGCGGGTGCCGGCCGTCGCCGTTGACCTCGGTCTTCTCCAGGAGCGGGAAGGTGACGCCGTACGTCGTCGAGCAGAAGCTCTGGATCTCCTCCGCCGTCCCCGGCTCCTGCCCGAGGAACTGGTTGCAGGGCACGCCGACGACGGTCAGGCCACGCTCGCCGTACGTCTTCTGCAGCCGCTCCAGGCCCTCGTACTGCGGGGTGAGGCCGCACTTGGAGGCGACGTTCACGACCAGCACGGCCTTGTCCCGGTAGTCGGCCAGGGAGACCGGCTCGCCGGCCAGGTTCTTCAGCGGGATGTCGTACAGACTCATGGGGGCTCCTCGTCGAGATGAGAGTGTGATGACAACATGAGTGAAGAACCGCTGGCAATCGCGGTCGATTCCGCCGCGTCCGCCTCCGCCGCGTCACGGCGCCCGGTCCGCTGCCGGCTCTGCGGCCGCCCCCTCACCGGCGCCGACTCCCGCCGCACCGGCCTCGGCCCCACCTGCGACGCCAAGCTTCACCCGCCGGCCCCCGACATCCGCACCCGCCGCCACGAGGTGGACCAGGACCCCCTCCCCGGTCTGGAATGACCCCGCCGGGCGGGCCGGCGCGCGACCCTACCAGCCGTCAAAACCGGTGGCCCACGGATTTCACCGCCCGCCAGGCTGGGGCGCGATGAGACCGAGACCTCACCGACCGGAGTCCTGAACCATGTCCACCCTGCGCGTCACCGCCGAAGTCCTCACCGTCCACCCGCACCCGAACGCCGACGCACTCGAACTGGCCCAGGTCGGGCTCTACCGGGCCGTCGTCGCCAAGGGCGCCTACCGGACCGGCGACACCGCCGTGTACATCCCGGAGCAGGCCGTGCTGCCCGCCGCGCTCGTCGACGAGCTGGGGCTGACCGGGCGGCTGGCGGGGAAGGCGTCGGACCGGGTGAAGGCGGTGCGGCTGCGCGGGGAGCTGTCGCAGGGGATCGTCTGCCGGCCGGGCGCCCTCGCCGGGGTCGACCTGGAGCGGGCCGCCGCCGACGGCACGGACTTCGCGGAGCTGCTCGGGATCACCAAGTGGGTGCCGCCGATCCCGCCGACCATGAGCGGCGACGTCGAGGTCGCGCCCGACCTGCTGCCCTGGGTGGACATCGAGAACCTGCACCGCTACCCCGACGTGTTCGAGCCCGGCGAGCGGGTCGTCCTGACCGAGAAGATCCACGGCACGGCCTGCCTGCTCACCTTCGTCGCCGACGGCGGCCGCGTCCACGTCTCGTCCAAGGGCTTCGGCGCCAAGGGGCTCGCCCTCCAGGAGGACCCGCGCAACCTGTACTGGCGGGCCGTCCACGCGCACGGGCTGCCCGCCGTCGCCGAGCGGCTCGCCGCCCGGCTCGGCGCCACCCGCGTCGGCCTCTTCGGCGAGGTGTACGGCTCCGGCGTCCAGGACCTGGCGTACGGCGCCGACGCCCGCCGCGAGGCGGTCGGCTACGCCCTGTTCGACGTGTCCGCCGAGATCGACGGCCAGGTCCGCTGGCTGGACCCGGCCGAGGTCCTGGAGCCGGGCGAGGTCCCCCTCGTCCCGCGCCTGTACGAGGGCCCGTACGACCTCGACACCGTCCTCGCGCACGCGAGCGGTGCCGAGACCGTCTCCGGCCGCTCCGCCCACCTCCGGGAGGGCGTGGTCGTCCGGCCGGCCGTGGAGCGGTACAGCCCCGTCACCGGCGGCCGGGCCGTCGCCAAGGCGGTCAGCCCGGCCTACCTGACCCGCAAGGGCGGCACCGAGTACGAGTGACCCGGGCCGCCCGCCCCGCCGGGCCCGCTCAGGCGAGGGAGCGGAACAGGCCCTCCTGGACCACCGACACGAGCATCCGCCCGTCCCGGTCGTAGATCCGGCCCCGGGCCAGTCCCCGGCCGCCGGTCGCGACCGGGGACTCCTGCTCGTACAGGAACCACTCGTCCGCGCGGAACGGGCGGTGGAACCACATCGCGTGGTCCAGCGACGCCATGTCGAAGCCCCGCGGGCCCCACAGCGGCTCGACCGGGATCCGCACCGCGTCGAGCAGCGTCATGTCCGAGGCGTACGTCACCGCGCAGGTGTGGACCAGCGGGTCGTCGCCGAGCGGCCCGACGGCCCGCATCCACACCGCGCTGCGCGGATCGGCGTCCTCGACCTCGTCCTTCGTCCAGCGCAGCCGGTCCACGTACCGGATGTCGAAGGGCTGCCGGCGGGCCATCCGCTCCAGCGCCTCCGGCAGCGCCCCGAGGTGGTCGCGGATCTCGTCCGCCAGCTTCGGCAGGCTCTCCGGGTCCACCAGGTGCCGCGGCGGCAGCTGGTGCTCGAAGCCCGCCTCCTCCGGGAGGTGGAAGGACGCCGTCAGGTTGAAGATCGTCCGGCCCTCCTGGATCGCCGTGACACGGCGGGTCGTGAACGACCGCCCGTCCCTGACCCGCTCCACCTGGTAGACGATCGGCACGCCCGGCCGGCCCGGCCGCAGGAAGTAGGCGTGCAGCGAGTGCACCGGCCGGTCCGCGTCCACCGTCCGTCCGGCCGCGACCAGGGCCTGCCCGGCGACCTGCCCGCCGAAGACCCGTTGCAGCGACTCCTGCGGGCTGCGGCCGCGGAAGATGTTCACCTCGATCTGCTCCAGGTCGAGCAGGTCCACGAGCCTCTCGGCGGGATTGGTCACCACGGAACTCCTCTACAGCTGTCCGACCGACGTCACACGGACGACCGCCCGGCCCTCCTCGTCGGAGGCGGCCAGGTCCACCTCCGCGCTGATGCCCCAGTCATGGTCGCCGTTCGGGTCGGCGAAGGTCTGCCGGACGCGCCACAGACCGTGCGCCGCGTCCTCCTCGATGGCGAGCAGCTTCGGGCCGCGCGCGTCGGGACCGGTGCCGAGGTCGTCGTACTCGTCCCAGTACGCGTCCATCGCCTCGCCCCACGCGTCCGCGTCCCAGCCGGACTCGGCGTCCAGCTCGCCCAGCTCGCCGACCTTGTCGAGCGCCGCCAGCTCCACCCGCCGGAACATCGCGTTGCGCACCAGGACCCGGAAGGCGCGGGCGTTCGCCGTGACCGGCTTGACCTGGTCGGCCTTCTCCTGGGCCTCCTCGGCCGTCTGGACCTCCGGGTTGGCCAGCTGCTCCCACTCGTCGAGCAGCGAGGAGTCCACCTGGCGCACCAGCTCGCCCAGCCAGGCGATCAGGTCCTCCAGGTCCTCCGTCTTCAGGTCGTCCGGGATGGTGTGGTCGAGCGCCTTGTACGCGCTCGCCAGATAGCGCAGCACGATGCCCTCGGTCCGCGCCAGCTCGTAGTGCGAGGTGAACTCGGTGAAGGTCAGGGCCCGTTCGTACATGTCACGGATGACGGACTTCGGCGACACCGGGTGGTCGCCGACCCACGGGTGCGACTTCCGGTACACGTTGTACGCGTGCCAGAGCAGCTCCTCCAGCGGCTTCGGGTACGAGATGTCCTGGAGCCGCTCCATCCGCTCCTCGTACTCGACCCCGTCCGCCTTCATCTGGCCGACGGCCTCGCCGCGCGCCTTGTTCTGCATGGCGGCGAGGATCTGCCGCGGGTCGTCCAGCGTCGACTCGACCACGGAGACCATGTCCAGGGCGTACGACGGCGACTCCGGGTCGAGCAGGTCGAAGGCGGCCAGCGCGAACGTGGACAGCGGCTGGTTCAGCGCGAAGTCCTGCTGGAGGTCGACGGTCAGCCGGATCGTGCGGCCCTCCGCGTCCGGCGTGTCCAGCTGCTCCACCACACCGCCGTCGAGCAGCGAGCGGTAGATCGCGATGGCCCGGCGGATGTGCTTCAGCTGGTTGCGGCGCGGCTCGTGGTTGTCCTCCAGGAGCTTGCGCATCGCCTCGAAGGCGTTGCCCGGGCGGGCGATCACCGACAGCAGCATGGTGTGGGTGACCTTGAAGCGGGAGGTCAGCGGCTCCGGCTCGGCGGACTGCAGCTTCTCGAAGGTGGTGTCGCTCCAGGCGACGAAGCCCTCCGGGGCCTTCTTGCGGACCACCTTGCGGCGCTTCTTCGGGTCGTCGCCGGCCTTCGCCAGCGCCTTCTCGTTCTCGATGACGTGCTCGGGGGCCTGTGCCACGACGAAGCCGGCGGTGTCGAAGCCGGCCCGGCCGGCCCGGCCGGCGATCTGGTGGAACTCGCGGGCCCGCAGGGTGCGCACCCGGTTGCCGTCGTACTTGGTGAGCGCGGTGAAGAGGACCGTGCGGATGGGCACGTTGACGCCGACGCCCAGGGTGTCCGTCCCGCAGATCACCTTGAGCAGACCCGCCTGCGCCAGCTTCTCCACGAGCCGCCGGTACTTCGGCAGCATGCCGGCGTGGTGCACGCCGATGCCGTGCCGGACGTACCGGGAGAGGTTCTGGCCGAACTTGGTGGTGAAGCGGAAGTTGCCGATCAGCTCGGCGATCTTGTCCTTCTCCTCGCGCGTGCACATGTTGATGCTCATCAGCGACTGCGCGCGCTCGACCGCCTGCGCCTGCGTGAAGTGCACGATGTAGACGGGCGCCTGCTTGGTCTCCAGGAGCTCGGTCAGGGTGTCCGTGATGGGCGTCAGCCGGTACTCGTACGAGAGCGGCACCGGCCGGGTCGCCGAGCGGACCACCGAGGTGGGCCGGCCCGTGCGCCGGGTCAGGTCCTTCTCGAACATCGACACGTCGCCGAGCGTCGCCGACATCAGGACGAACTGCGCCTGCGGCAGTTCGAGCAGCGGGATCTGCCAGGCCCAGCCCCGGTCGGCCTCGGCGTAGAAGTGGAACTCGTCCATGACGACCTGGCCGATGTCGGCGTCCTTGCCGTCCCGCAGCGCGATCGAGGCCAGCACCTCCGCCGTACAGCAGATGACGGGCGCGTCCGCGTTCACGGACGCGTCGCCGGTCAGCATGCCGACGTTCTCGGTGCCGAAGATCTTGCACAGGTCGAAGAACTTCTCCGACACCAGCGCCTTGATCGGCGCCGTGTAGAACGTGACCTGGTCGTTGGCGAGCGCCGTGAAGTGCGCCCCGGCCGCCACCAGCGACTTCCCGGACCCCGTCGGGGTCGACAGGATCACGTTCGCCCCCGAGACCACCTCGATCAGCGCCTCCTCCTGCGCCGGGTAGAGCGAGATGCCGCGCTCCTCGGCCCAGGCGGAGAAAGCCTCGAAGAGGGCATCGGGGTCGGCGGTCGGCGGCAGCTGATCGATAAGGGTCACGTCCCCATCTTGCCTGCATTCCGCCCGGATGAGGGAACCGGCCGTCGAACGCCAAGATCACGCCCGATAGGCTGCTCCGTCGACCGGTCGTCAACTCGGCGCCGGCAGGGGAGAAACGGGGCTACACCGACCATGATGGGACCGGCGCACTCGCTGTCCGGAGCGGCGGCCTGGCTGGGCGTGGGAGCCGCCGCGGCCGCCTTCGACCACCCGATGCCCTGGCCGGTGCTGCTCGTCGGCGCGCTGCTGTGCGCGGGCGCGGCCCTCGCCCCCGACCTGGACCACAAGTCGGCGACCATCTCGCGCGCCTTCGGCCCCGTCTCCCGGGGCCTGTGCGAGATCGTCGACAAGCTGTCGTACGCCGTCTACAAGGCGACCCGCAGCCCCCAGGACCCGCGCCGCTCCGGCGGCCACCGCACCCTCACCCACACCTGGCTGTGGGCCGTCCTGATCGGCGGCGGCTGCTCGGTCGCGGCCGTCACCGGCGGCCGCTGGGCGGTCCTCGCGATCCTCTTCGTCCACCTCGTCCTCGCCGTCGAGGGCCTGCTGTGGCGGGCCGCCCGGATGTCCAGCGACATCCTGGTGTGGCTGCTCGGCGCGACCAGCGCGTGGATCCTCGCCGGCGTCCTCGACCAGCCGGGCAACGGCTCGGACTGGCTCTTCACCGGCCCCGGCCAGGAGTACCTGTGGCTGGGCCTGCCGATCGTCCTCGGCGCCCTCGTCCACGACATCGGCGACGCGCTCACCGTCTCCGGCTGCCCGATCCTCTGGCCGATCCCCATCGGCCGCAAGCGCTGGTACCCGATCGGCCCGCCCAGGGGCATGCGCTTCCGGGCCGGCAGCTGGGTCGAGCTGAAGGTCCTCATGCCGGCCTTCATGCTGCTCGGCGGCGTCGGCGGGGCGTCGGCGCTCGGCTTCCTCTAGCCGGACACCGCGCGAGAAGAGGGGCCGCACCGGACACGTTCCGGTGCGGCCCCTCTTCGCCGTGCGTGCGCACCGTCCCTAGCCGTGCCAGGACCGCCACAGCGCCGCGTACGCGCCGTCGGCGGCGACCAGCTCGTGGTGACTGCCCAGCTCGCTGATCCGGCCGTCCTCGACCACCGCGATCAGATCGGCGTCATGGGCGGTGTGCAGGCGGTGCGCGATCGCCACCACCGTCCGGCCGTCGAGGACCCGGCCGAGCGAGCGCTCCAGATGACGGGCCGCGCGCGGGTCGAGCAGCGAGGTCGCCTCGTCCAGGACCAGCGTGTGCGGATCGGCCAGGACCAGCCGGGCCAGCGCGATCTGCTGGGCCTGCGCCGGGGTCAGCGTCCGGCCGCCCGAGCCGACCTCGGTGTCGAGGCCCGCGTCGAGCCCGCGCGCCCAGCCCTCCGCGTCCACCGCCGCCAGCGCCGACCACAGCTCCGGGTCCCCGGCCTCCGGGCGGGCGAGCAGCAGGTTGTCGCGGAGGGTGCCGACGAAGACGTGGTGCTCCTGGTTGACCAGCGCCACGTGCTCGCGGACCCGCTCGGCCGGCATCCGGGCCAGCTCGGCCCCGCCGAGCGTGACCGCCCCGGCGCGCGGACCGTAGATGCCCGCCAGGAGCCGGCCCAGCGTCGACTTGCCCGCCCCGGAGGGGCCGACCAGCGCGAGCCGGGTGCCCGGCGCCACCGCGAGCGACACGTCGTGCAGCACGTCCACGCCCTCCCGGTACCCGAAGCGCACCCCGGCCGCCTCGACGTCCCGCCCGTCGGGCCGCACCGACCCGTCGCCGGGCTCCGGCTCGATGTCCCGCACGCCTACCAGCCGGGCCAGCGACACCTGCGCCACCTGGAGCTCGTCGTACCAGCGCAGCACGACCCCGATCGGGTCCACCAGCATCTGCGCGAGCAGCGCGCCCGTCGTCAGCTGCCCGACGTCCATCCAGCCGCGGAGGACGCAGAACCCGCCGATGGCGAGGACCCCGCAGAGCACCGCCGTGTGCGTCAGGTTGACGACCGGGAAGAGCACCGCCCGCAGGTAGAGCGTGTACCTCTCCCAGCGCGTCCACTCGTGGATCCGCCGGTCCGAGAGCGCCACCCGGCGGGCGCCGAGCCGGTGCGACTCGACCGTGCGGCCCGCGTCGACGGTCTCGGCGAGCGCGGCCGCCACCGCCGCGTACCCGGCGGCCTCGGAGCGGTAGGCCGAGGGCGCCCGCTTGAAGTACCAGCGGCAGCCGGCGATCAGCAGCGGCGCGGCGATCACCACGGCCAGGGCGAGCGGCGGCGCCGTGAAGGCGAGCCCGCCGATCAGCAGTCCCGCCCACACCACGCCGATGACGAGCTGCGGCACGGCCTCCCGCATCGCGTTGGCCAGCCGGTCCACGTCGGTGGTGATGCGGGAGAGCAGGTCGCCGGTGCCGGCCCGCTCCAGGACGCCCGGCGGCAGGCCGACCGCGCGGACCAGGAAGTCCTCCCGCAGGTCGGCCAGCATCTCCTCGCCGAGCATCGCCCCGCGCAGCCGGACCAGCCGCACGAACACCGTCTGCACCACGAGCGCGACGGCGAACACCGCGACCGCGCGTCCCAGCTGGAGCTCCCGGGCGCCTTCGGCCAGCCGGTCCACCACCTGCCCGAGGACGTACGGCCCGGCCATCGACGCGATCACGGCGACCGCGTTCACTCCGACGAGCAGCGCGAAGGCCGCGCGGTGCCGGCGCAGCAGCCCGGCGACGTAGGCCCGGACGGTCGCGCCGGCGGCGACGGGCAGGGTGGTGGCGGTCGTCGGGGCCGCCGGGTCGTACGCGGGCGGCGCCAGGCCGATCATGCGGTTTCCCCTTCCAGTGCGTCACGTCCGGCGGCCACCGCCGCGGTGAGTTCGTCGTCCGTCTCCCGGGTGACGACCGCCCGGTAGCGGGGTTCGGCGGCCAGCAGCTCGCGGTGGGTGCCGTGGGCGACGGCCCGGCCCTCGTGGACCAGGACCACCCGGTCCGCCAGGTCCAGGAGCAGCGGCGACGAGGCCAGCACGACGGTGGTCGCACCCGCGCGCAGCTTGCGCACGCCCGCCGCGACCCGGGACTCGGTGTGCGAGTCGACCGCCGAGGTCGGCTCGTCGAGGACGAGCACCTCGGGATCGGCCACCAGGGACCGGGCGAGCGCGAGGCGCTGGCGCTGGCCACCGGAGAGCGAGCGGCCCCGCTCGGTGATCCGGGTCCGCATCGGGTCGCCGTCGGCGTCCACCGACGCCTGCGCGAGCGCGTCGAGCACGTCGCCGCACTGCGCGGCGGCGAGCGCGTCCGCCGCCCGGACGGCGCCGGACGACGGCACGTCGAGCAGCTCGTGGAGGGTGCCCGACAGCAGCACCGGCTCCTTGTCCTGGACGAGGACGGCCGTCCGCGCCGCGTCCAGCGACAGCTCGTCCAGCGGCACCCCGCCGAGCCGTACGGAGACGTGGTCGTCGCCCGGCTCGGCCGGGTGGCCGCCGAGCCGGTCCGCGAGCCGGCCCGCCGCGTCCGGGTCCCCGCACACCACGGCGGTCAGCAGCCCGGCGGGGGCGATGAGCCCGGTCACCGGGTCGTACAGGTCGCCCGACGCCTTCCGGTCCCGGGTGTCCCCGGCCGGCTCGGTCACCCGGCTCAGCGCGAGCACGCGCGCCGCGCGCTTCGCGGACGGCCGGGAGAAGGCGTACGCCATGGCGATCTCCTCCACGTTCCGCAGCGGATGGTGGGTGAGCGCCACCGCGCCGTAGACGGTGACCAGCGCGCCGACCGAGATCCGGCCGTCGAGCGCGAGGCCCGCCCCGTACGCCACCACGGCGATGAGCAGCAGCCCCGGAAGGAGCACCTGGACGGCGGCGATCAGCGCCCACATCCGGGCGCTGCGCACGGCCGCCCGGCGGACCTCCTGCGAGGCGGCCCGGTACCGGCCGAGGAACAGCTCCTCGCCGCCGATGCCGCGCAGCACGCGCAGTCCGGCGACCGTGTCCGAGGCGAGCTCGGTGGCCTTGCCGGCCTTCTCGCGCTGCTCGTCGGCCCGCCGGGTCGCGCGCGGCAGCAGCGGCAGCGCGGCCAGCGCGAGCGCCGGGACGCCCACGGCGACGACGACGCCGAGCGCCGGCTCGTACACGACGAGGCCGACGCAGACGACCAGCAGGGTGAGGACGGCGGCGGCGAAGCGGGAGAACGCCTCCACGAACCAGCCGATCTTCTCGACGTCACCCGTGGAGACGGCGACGACCTCTCCGGCGGCGACCCGCCGGGTCAGCAGCGAGCCGAGCTCGGCGGTCCTGCGGGCCAGCAGCTGCTGGACCCGCGCGGCGGCGGTGATCCAGTTGGTGACGGCGGTGCGGTGCAGCATCGTGTCGCCGACGGCGATCCCGGCGCCGAGCGCCACGACCACCCCGCAGCCGAGCGCGAGCCCGCCGCCGTCCCGGTCGACGACCGCCTGCACGGCGAGACCGACGCCGACCGGCAGTCCGGCGATGCACAGCTGGAGCAGCAGCCCCCACAGCAGCGACCGCACCTGACCGCCGAGCTGCATCCGCGCGAGCCAGACCAGGAACCGGCTGCCCGACCGGACGTCGGGCACCCCCGGGTCGGCGTAGGGGAGTTGATGGATCTGCATGACGTCCCCAGGGGTGCTCGGGGGCGGACAGGGGGGTGAGCCGGGCGCACGCGGGCGTGCCTCGGCGAGGGCCCGTCGAGGGACCCCGTGGGTACGGACCCCGGGATGCGGGATCCGTGCCAGGTTCGCCCCCCGCCGGGGCCCGCGGCAACGGAATTTCCGGCTGCGGCGGTACGAAGCGGGCCCTCCGGCCCCGCCCCGACGCCCCGTCACCCCTGCCGCGGCGGTTCCCCCGGCTGCCGCGGTCCGGGCACGCCCCGGTCGTTCTGGAGCTCCAGCAGCTCCCGGAACAGCCCCGGGGCGGCCGCGAGTTCGTCGAAGGTGCCCTCCTGCACGATCCGGCCGTGGCCGAGGACGACGATCCGGTCGGCCACGGCCACGTTCGCCAGCCGGTGGGTCACCAGCACCACGGGCCGCCCCTCGGCGATCTCCCGCAGCCCGGCGAAGATGCGGTGCTCGGCCCGGGCGTCCAGCGCGCTCGTCGGCTCGTCGAGGACGAGCACCCCCGGCCGGTAGAACGCCCGGGCGATCGCGATCCGCTGCCACTGCCCGCCGGACAGCTCGACCCCGCCGAACCACTCCCGCGCCAGCAGCGTCCCCCAGCCGCTGCGCAGCCCGTCCACCACCTCGGCCGCGCCCGACCGTTCGGCGGCCCGCGCCAGCGCCCGGTGCCCGCCGTGCGGCTGGCCCAGCGTCACGTTCTCCTCGGCGGACAGCGGCCAGTGCGCGAAGACCTGCGGGACGACCGCCGTGTGCCGCCACATGGCGTACGCGTCCAGCTCCCGCACGTCCCGCCCGTCCCAGCTCACCGTGCCCTCCGTCGGCAGGTACAGGCCGGTGAGCAGCCGGGAGAGGGTGGTCTTGCCGGAGCCGTTCTCGCCGACCAGGGCGACGATCTCGCCGGCCCGCACCTCCAGCGTGACATCGGTGAGCGCGGGCCCGTCGGCGTCCGGGTAGCGGTAGCAGAGCCGTTCGGCGCGGACGGTCTTCGGCGGGCCGGGGACGACGGTGCCCCGGTCCAGCCGGTGGCCGCCCGCCTCGGCGATGAAGTCGGCCCAGTCGTCGACGTACAGGCCGGTGCGGAAGATCCGGGTGCCGTAGCCGACGATCCCGTAGAGGTTGTTGCCCACCGTCTGGAGGGCGAAGACCGCGGTGCCCGCCGACGCCAGCGTCATCCGCCCGGAGGCGAGCAGCAGCACCAGCGCGCCCCACATCACCGCCGAGGCGACGCCGCCGGCCGCCGAACCGGCCATCGCCCAGCGCGAACCGCGGTGGATGGACCGGTCGGTGACGGCGTCCACACGGGCCCCGATCTCCCGGTAGCGGCCGAGGAGGAAGCCGAACATGGTGCCGGAGCGGAGCTGGTCGGCGATCTGCCGGTCCGCGATGTACCAGCGCAGATGGCCCAGGGTGCGGCGTTCGGCGGAGACGGCCCGGCTGCTCTCCCACTGGAGGTGCGCGCCCTTCATCCGGGCCAGCGCCTGCGGGAGCACGGCGAGCACGAGCAGCGGCAGCAGCACCGGGTGGAGGACGGCGACGACGCCGGCCGCGGCGATGATCGAGGCGAGGCAGGACATCAGCATCTGCGACTCGGTGATGAGGTCCTTGGCGACGTCGGCGCCCCGGTCGGCGTGGTCCCACTTGTCGTTGAAGCCGGGGTGGTCGTAGGCGGTGAGCTCGGCGTTCGCGGCCGCGTGCAGCATCTCCAGCTCGGCCTCGCGGGAGATCCGAGGCGAGAGGCGCGAGGAGACGTCGGAGATCACGATGCCGAGCACGGCCCGCAGCCCCACGGCGGCGGCGATCAGGGTGATCGCGGGGAGCGCCTCGACGAGCCGGTCCCGGATGTCGCCGGGGGCGACGAGCGAGGTGAGGGTGGCGCCGGTGGCGACGAGTCCGGTGGCCTCCAGGACGGCCGACAGGGCCTGGCAGGAGAGGAGCAGGGTGACGGCCCTGCGGTCCACCCGCCAGCCGAGCGCGAGCCCCCTGCGGACGAGCTGCGGCAGCCGGCGGGCCATCACCCACGGCGAGGTGGGTCTGTCTCCGATGGCGGTGAGCTTGCCGCCCTGGAAGCGGTACTCCTCGGCGGGCGGCGCCGCCGGATGCGGATCCGGCGCCGGGTCCGGGCCCGGCGCCGTGGTGTCGGTGGTCTGTTCAGCGGTCACGGTGGTGTGTCCCCCGTCCGAGTGACGACACGGAAGGGGAGGTGTTACCCAGCCTGGTCCGCGGAGCACCGGCCGGCGGGCGGTTCACCCGCCGGGGGGAGCGGTTTCCGGACAGCTGCGGCGGTCAGGGACGGGTGGCCCGTTCCAGGGCGAGCAGCGCGGAGACGTAGCGGCGGCCGGTGGCGCGGTCCATGCCGATCTCGCACATCCGGTTGGCGGAGAGGTGGGCGTCGAAGGGGCGGGCGGTGACCTCCGCGGCCTCGCGGGCGGTGGCCGAGGCGGTCAGTTCGGGGTGGAGCATGCCCCGGTCGCCGGCGAAGGCGCAGCAGCCGGCGTCGACCGGCACGACGACCTCCTCGGCGCAGAACTCCGCGATCTCGGTGAGCTTGTCCGCGTCGCCGAGGTGCCGCATCGAGCAGGTGGGGTGCACCACCGCCGAGTCGACCCTGCGGCGGGCGTCGAGCAGGGGGAGGAGTTCGTCGGCGGCCCACACCAGGGAGTCCACGACGGTCAGTTCGGCGTGCAGCGCGCGGTTGTCGTCGGTGAGGTGGGGGACGACCTCGTGGGCGATGCCGAGGGTGCACGAGGAGGCGTCCACGACCAGCGGGAGGCGGCCGCCCGCGGTCCAGCCCCAGGCGGCCTCGACGATCCGGTTGGCCATCACCTCGTTGCCCGCCTCGTACCCCTTGGAGTGCCAGATGGTGGCGCAGCAGGTGCCGGCGACGTCGTCGGGGATCCACACGGGCCGGCCCGCCCGGGCCGAGACCGTGACGACGGCCTCGGGCAGGGAGGGGCCCTCGACGCCGTCGGGGTTGCCGAAGACGCGGTTGACGCAGGCCGGGTAGTAGACGGCGGTGGCCGCCGGGCGGTGGGTGCGGGGCAGCCGGCGGGCCGCCGCGCCCGGGATCTCGGGCAGCCACTCCGGTACGAGGTCGGGCCGGACCGCCTTGCGGGCGAGGCCGGTCACCCGCTCCAGGAAGCCGTCGCCCATCCGGTCGGCGGCGGCCACGGCGAGCCGCGCGGAGCTCTCCACCGCGCGGAAGCGCCGGGCGGCGAGGGCGGCGATCCGCTCCTCGCGGGGGGAGTGCCGGGCGTGCCGGAAGTCCTTCATCAGCGCGCCGGTGTCGATGCCGACGGGGCAGGCCAGCCGACAGGTGGAGTCCCCGGCGCAGGTGTCGACGGCGTCGTAGCCGTACGCCTCCAGGAGCCGCTGTTCGACGGGGGAGCCGTCGGCCTGCCGCAGCATCTCCCGGCGCAGCACGATCCGCTGGCGCGGGGTGGTCGTCAGGTCGTGGCTGGGGCAGGTCGGTTCGCAGAAGCCGCACTCGATGCACGGGTCGGCGGTCCGCTCGACCGTCGGGATGGTCTTCAGGCCGCGCAGATGGGCCTGGGGGTCCCGGTCGAGGACGATCCGGGGGGCCAGCACCCCGTCCGGGTCGATGAGCTCCTTGGTCCGCCACATGAGGTCGGTCGCCTTCGGGCCCCACTCCAGCTCCAGGAAGGGCGCGATGTTGCGTCCGGTGGCGTGCTCGGCCTTCAGGGAGCCGTCGAAGCGTTCGACGGTGAGCTTGCAGAAGTCGTCCATGAAGGAGGCGTACCGCTCCACGTCGGTCGGGTCGGCGGCGTCGAAGGCGAGGAGGAAGTGCAGGTTGCCGTGGGCGGCGTGGCCGGCGACGGCCGCGTCGAAGCCGTGCCGGGCCTGCAGGTCGAGCAGTTCGGCGCACGCCTCGGCGAGCCGGGGCGGGGGCACCGCGAAGTCCTCGGTGATCAGGGTCGTACCGGAGGGGCGGGAGCCGCCGACGGCGGTCACGAACGCCTTGCGGGCCTTCCAGTGGCGGCCGATGACGGCGGCGTCCCGGGTGAAGGCGTTGACGGCCGACGGGACCGGGGCGACCAGGTCGAGTCCGGCCAGGACCTCGCCGGCCGCCCGCTCGTACGCGGCGAGCGCGGGCTCGTCCGGGGCCCGGAACTCGACGAGCAGGGCCGTGGTGTCCTTGGGCAGCTCCGCCCAGTCGGCCGGGACGCCGGGCACGCTCACCGAGGCCCGCAGGGTGTTGCCGTCCATCAGCTCGACGGCGAGCGCCCCCGCCTGGTTGAAGCGGGGGACGGCCGCCGCGGCGGCGGGCAGGGAGGGGAAGAAGAGCAGGGCCGTGGAGACGAGCCGGTCGAGCGGGAGGGTGTCGAAGACGATCTCGGAGAGGAAGCCGAGGGTGCCCTCGGAGCCGACCATCAGACCGCGCAGGATCTGCACCGGGGAGGCGCCGTCGAGGAAGGCGTCGAGCCGGTAGCCGTTGGTGTTCTTGATCTCGTACTTGGCGCGGATCCGGGCCGTGAGCTCCGGGTCGGCCTCGATCTCGGCCTTGAGGGCGAGCAGCCCCGCGCAGAGCCGGGGCTCGGCGCGGGCCAGCTCCTCGTCGGCGGCCGGGTCGGCGGTGTCGACGACGGTGCCGCTCGGCAGGACGAAGGTCAGCGACGAGACGGTCCGGTACGCGTTCCGGGTGGTCCCCGCGGTCATGCCGGAGGCGTTGTTGGCGACGACCCCGCCGAGGGTGCAGGCGACCGCGCTGGCCGGGTCGGGGCCGAGCACCCGGCCGTACGGGGCGAGGGCCGCGTTGGCCCGGACGACGGTGGTGCCGGGGCGGATGCGGGCCCGGGCTCCGCCGTCCAGGACCTCGACGCCGGCCCAGTGGCGGCGGACGTCGACGAGGATGTCCTCGCCCTGCGCCTGGCCGTTGAGACTGGTCCCGGCGGCCCGGAAGACCACCTCGCGGCCCTTGCCGTGGGCGTAGGACAGCACGGCCGAGATGTCGTCGACGTCCTCCGCGACGACCACCACCTGCGGCAGGAACCGGTACGGGCTGGCGTCGGAGGCGTACGCCACCAGGTCGGAGACGCGCGAGAGCACCTTCTCCGGCCCGATCAGCGCCGCGAGGTCCTCGCGCAGCCGCCGCGGGGTGCCCCGCGCCTGGAGGTCCGGGACCCGGTCCGGAGCCGGGGTCCGCTTCCGGCCCGGGCGGAGGGCCCGCGGGTTCGGTTCCAGCAGCGGCATGGCACGGCTCCCCTCGGCGCGGGCGCCGGCGGCGTCAGCAGCCGCTCTCCGGGACGGGCCCGGCCAGGGCGGTCAGCAGACCTCCCAGCACCTCGCGCTGTTCGACGGTCAATGGAGCCAGGATGTCCTCTGCGGCCGCCCGGCGCGCGCTGCGCAGCTCCCGCAGCGTGGCGCGGCCCTCGTCGGTGAGCTCGATCCGGATCACCCGGCGGCTGGCCGGATCGGGCACCCTGCGCACCCGCCCGGCCGCCTCCAGGCCGTCGACCAGGCTGGTCACCGCGCGGGGCACCACCTCGAGGCGGGCGGCGAGGTCGGCCATCCGGGGCGGGGTGTCGCCGTAGTGCGCGACCACGCGCAGCAGCCGGGACTGGGCCGGGGTGATGCCGACCGGCTCCAGGTGGCGCTTCTGGATGCGGTGGAGCCGGCGGGTGAGCCGGAGCAGCTGCTCGGCGAGGAGCCCGTCGGGGTCGGGGGCGGACAGGGCAGGGGAGGTCATGCGGGAACGATATCAGGACCATGCTCATTGTGAACATAGGTAAGAGTGAGCTACAGTCCGAAGCGCATCCTCGTGTACGCGAACCCCCGAAGGAGCCCATGCGCCCCCACGACGAGTCCTCCTGGACACCCCCGCCGCGCGATCCCGCGCAGCCGAAGGAGCCCGCCCAGCTGCGGCGCATCCTCGGCCTCTTCCGTCCCTACCGCGCTCGCCTCGCGCTCGTCGGCCTGCTGGTCGCCGCCGCCTCGCTGGTGTCGGTCGCCTCCCCGTTCCTCCTCAAGGAGATCCTCGACACCGCGATCCCCGAGGGGCGCACCGGGCTGCTCAGCCTGCTCGCCCTCGGCATGATCGCCACCGCCGTGCTGACCGGTGTCTTCGGCGTGCTCCAGACGCTGATCTCCACCACGGTCGGCCAGCGCGTCATGCACGACCTGCGCACGGCCGTCTACGGCCGGCTCCAGCGGATGCCGCTGGCCTTCTTCACCCGGACCAGGACCGGAGAGGTCCAGTCCCGGATCGCCAACGACATCGGCGGCATGCAGGCCACCGTCACCTCCACGGCGACGTCGCTGGTCTCCAACCTCACCGCGGTCGTCGCCACCGTGGTCGCGATGCTCGCCCTCGACTGGCGGCTCACCGTCTTCTCCCTCCTGCTGCTCCCGGTCTTCGTGTGGATCAGCCGGCGGGTCGGCGACGAGCGGAAGCGGATCACCACCCAGCGGCAGAAGCAGATGGCCGCCATGGCGGCGACCGTCACCGAGTCGCTCTCCGTCAGCGGCATCCTGCTCGGCCGCACCATGGGCAGCGCCGACTCGCTCACCGAGTCCTTCGCCCGGGAGTCCGAGCGCCTCGTCGACCTCGAAGTGCGCTCCTCCATGGCCGGACGCTGGCGGATGTCCGTCATCGGGATCGTCATGGCCGCCATGCCCGCCCTGCTGTACTGGGCGGCCGGCTTCGCCGTGCAGGCCGGCGGCGCCGCGATATCGCTCGGCACCCTGGTCGCCTTCGTCTCGCTCCAGCAGGGCCTCTTCCGGCCCACCGTGAGCCTGCTCTCCACCGGCGTCCAGATCCAGACCTCGCTCGCGCTCTTCCAGCGCATCTTCGAGTACCTCGACCTCCCGGTGGACATCACCGAGCCCGAGGAGCCCGTCCGCATCGGCGCGGTCCGCGGCGAGATCGGCTTCGAGAAGGTCCGCTTCCACTACGACCCCGAGCGCGCCGACCGCCCCACGCTCGACTGCATCGACCTCACGGTGCCCGCCGGGGGCAGCCTCGCCGTCGTCGGCCCCACCGGCTCCGGCAAGTCCACGCTCAGCTATCTGGTGCCGCGGCTCTACGACGTGACCGAGGGCCGGGTCACGCTGGACGGCGTCGACGTCCGCGACCTCGGCTTCGACACCCTCGCCGGCGCGATCGGCGTCGTCTCCCAGGAGACGTACCTCTTCCACGCCTCCGTCGCGGACAACCTGCGCTTCGCCCGGCCCGACGCCACCGACGCGGAGATCGAGGCCGCCGCCCGGGCCGCCCAGATCCACGACCACATCGCCTCGCTGCCCGACGGCTACGACACCCTGGTCGGCGAGCGGGGCTACCGCTTCTCCGGCGGCGAGAAGCAGCGCCTGGCCATCGCCCGCACGATCCTGCGCGACCCGCCGGTGCTCATCCTCGACGAGGCGACCAGCGCCCTCGACACCCGCACCGAGCACGCGGTCCAGCAGGCCATCGACGCCCTGTCCGCCGGGCGCACGACGATCACCATCGCCCACCGCCTCTCCACCGTCCGCGACGCCGACCGGATCGTCGTCCTGGAGGCGGGCCGGAT
The DNA here is from genome assembly GCF_000719555.1 of Streptomyces sp. NRRL F-5727. Lineage (GTDB taxonomy): Bacteria > Actinomycetota > Actinomycetes > Streptomycetales > Streptomycetaceae > Streptomyces. Next base: position 2,979 of record NZ_JOGX01000013.1, on the reverse strand, counting down.
CGCGGAGAGCGGCACCCATGAGGAGCTGATGGCCGCGGACGGCGCGTACGCCGCCCTGGTCCGCCGGGACGAACAGGCGAACGTGGGAGCGGTTGTTCCCACGAACGTGTGATCGTCTTCGGATTCGTTGCCCAACTCCCGTACGGCGTCGGATGATTACGGTGCGCAAGCGACGGGCTGCAGACCGCGACTGCGCTGTCCCACGAAACACCTGTACGAGGAGAAGTCCCACCATGAACGTCATCACCAACCTGCTCGCCGGCGTCGTCCACTTCCTGGGCTGGCTCGTCTGACGCTCGCAGCTCCCGGCGCCGCCGGTCCCCCGTCCCAGGGGACCGGCGGCGCCGCCGTGTGCGGGCTCCCCGGAATCCCCGCCCCACCGGGTTACGGTGCCGCCATGCCGTACCGGCCCCCCTCCCCGTACGCACCCCGCCGTCGCCCCCGGCTCACCCGCCGCGGCCGGTTCGCCGTCCTCGCCGGCGCCCTGCTCGCCCTCGCCGTCGCGACCGCCGTCCCCCTGCTGCTCCTCCTCCCGCGCGACAGGCCCGCCGCCCCGCCCGCGCCGCCCACCCTCCTCGTCCCCGAGGGCTGGCGCTCCACCCAGGTGTACGAGGCCGTGGACCGCGTCCTCGCCCTGCCGGACGGCACCACCCGCAGGGCCGCCACCGCCCCCGCCGCCGCGCTCGGCCTGCCGGCCGAGGCCGGCGGCAACCCGGAGGGCTACCTCTTCCCCGCCACCTATCCGCTCCCCGACGGCACCACCGCCGAGGGCCTCCTCCGCTACATGGTCGGCGTCGCCGGCCGCCGCTTCGGCACCCCGGCCACCGCCGAGGCCGCCCGCGCCCAGGGCCTCACCGTCCACCAGGCCCTGATCGTCGCGAGCATCGCCCAGGCCGAGGCGGACACCCCCGACGACATGGGGAAGGTGGCCCGCGTCGTCCACAACCGCCTCGCCCGGGACATGCCGCTCCAGATGGACTCGACCCTCAACTACGCCCTGGGGCGCAGCACCGTCGACACCACCCTCGACGACACCCGGATCGGCAGCCCGTACAACACCTACGCGCGCAAGGGGCTCCCGCCGACCCCCATCGGCAACCCCGGGGAACAGGCCATGACCGCCGCCCTCCACCCGCCGTCCGGCGACTGGCTCTACTTCGTCACGGTGGCCCCCGGCGACACCCGCTTCACCGCCGACTACGCCGAGCACCAGGCGAACGTGGCCGAGTTCAACGAGCGCCGGAGGCAGCAGCGAGAGGGGTAGGTATCGACCGGTTTGTGCGGTATCGCGAGCGCGTCCGGCTCGTTGGGCAGCACATGAAGCAGCTCAGACGACGTCGCTGGATCTGGTCACCCATCACCTCCTGGCAGGCCAGACGACTGGCCCGGATGACCGGGGCGGCCTTCGACGAAGCCTGGGTCGAGATCCGGCTGACCACCCATCCGGACGAGCGGCATTTCGCCCTCGCGCACGACGTCCTCACCCAGGTCCTCCTCGCCCGGAGCGGCGTCTCCTGGGAGGAGGGGCTGCGATACGGGCCGGAGGCGGGGACGCGGTGCGTGCCGGAGACGGGACCGCGGTACGCGCCGCGGGGGGAGTGGCGGCCGCGCGACGGTTCGCTCAGACCGTGACCGGCTCGCGTACCGGCCCCTCGTCACGCTCCGCGTCACGCTCCTCGCCGAGCTGCTCCTCGCGGCGCTCCTCCTCGTGGCGCGCCAGGAGCCGGCGGATCTCGTTCACCGCGGCGCGCCCGGCCCGGTTGGCGCCGATCGTCGAGGCCGAGGGGCCGTAACCCACCAGGTGGACGCGCTCGTCCAGGACGGCGCGGGTTCCCTCCACCTGGATGCCGCCGCCCGGACCCCGCAGCCGCAGCGGGGCCAGGTGGTCGATGGCCGGCCGGAAGCCGGTCGCCCACAGGATCACGTCCGCGTCGACCGTGCGGCCGTCCGCCCAGACGGCCCCGGTCGGCGTGATCCGTTCGAACATCGGCTGCCGGTCCAGCACGCCGTCGGCGATCCCCGCGCGGATGGCGTCGTTCAGCGGCAGCCCGGTCACGGAGACCACGCTGCGCGGCGGCAGCCCCTGCCGTACCCGCTCCTCGACCAGCGCGACGGCCGCGCGGCCCTCGGCCTCGCCGAAGGGGCCCTCGCGGAAGACCGGCTCGCGCCGGGTCACCCACGTCGTTCCGGCGGCGTGCTCGGCGATCTCCAGCAGGTGCTGGGTGGCCGACGCGCCGCCGCCCACCACGATCACCCGCCGGCCGGCGAACGCCTCCGGCCCCGGGTACCGCACGGTGTGCAGCTGAAGCCCCCGGAAGGTCTCCTGGCCGGGGTAGCGGGGCCAGAACGGCCGGTCCCAGGTGCCGGTGGCGTTGATCAGCGCCCCGGTGGCGTACACCCCCTCCGAGGTCTCCACCCGCAGCCGCCCTCCCTCGCCCTCCCGCACGGCGGTCACGTCCACGGGCCGGTGCACGCGCAGGGCGAACTCCCGCTCGTAGGCGTCGAAGTAGGCGCCGATCACCTCGGAGGAGGGCCGGGCGGGATCGGCCCCGGTCAGCTCCCTGCCCGGCAGGGAGTGCATCCCGTGCACCTTCCCGTAGGTGAGTGACGGCCAGCGGAACTGCCAGGCCCCGCCCGGAAGCGGCGCGTGGTCGAGGACGACGAAGTCCCGGTCCGGTTCGAGTCCGACGCGGCGCAGGTGGAAGGCGGCGGAGAGCCCCGCCTGCCCGGCCCCCACGACCACGACGTCCACGGCGCGCACGGCCTCCGCACCCGTCCCGACCACGTCACCCGCTGCCACCACCGAATCGTTCACGTTTCTACTAACGGGGGCGGGGCCCGGGATCTTCCCGACACGGCCCGACGCGGCGCACCCGACCCGACCCGGCCCGGCCGACCCGGCCCGGCCGACCCGACCCGACCCGGCCGACCCGGCCCGGCCCACCCGGCCCACCCGACCCGACCCACCCGACCCGACCC
>NZ_JOGX01000012.1 GCF_000719555.1 Streptomyces sp. NRRL F-5727 | reverse complement strand
CGGGGGGGCGCCCGCGGGGGCGGCCCCGGGCATGGCCGCGGCGGCCGGGCGGGGCGCGTACTCCCGCCAGGCGCCGGAGCCGAACCAGTCGGCGATGGCCTGGGCCGGCGGGCGCTGCTCGGGCTGCTTGGCCAGCAGGCTCAGCAGATACGCCTCGAAGGCGGGGGTGAGGACGACGCCGAGGCGGCTCGGCGGGGTCGGCGCGCTGTCGATGTGCTGGTAGAGCAGGGCGGTCGCGGTGTCCGCGCGGAACGGCGGGTGCCCGGTGAGCAGCTGGTAGAGGACGCAGCCGAGCGAGTACACGTCCGAGGCGGGCGAGGCGGGCTTGCCGAGGGCCCGCTCGGGGGCCAGGTAGAGGCCGGTGCCGACGATCTGCCCGGTGGTGGTCAGTCCGGCCGAGGGGTCGTCGACGAAGCGGGCGATGCCGAAGTCGGCCAGCTTGACCGTGCCCTCGGCGTCCATGAGCAGGTTGCCGGGCTTGATGTCGCGGTGGACCACGCCCTGCCGGTGGGCGGCGGCGAGGCCGGCGGCGGCGTGCGCGGCGACCACGGCGACCCGCTCGGCGGGCAGCACCAGGGGGTGGGCGGGGGTGGAGCCGAGGCTGTCGCCCTCGACCAGCTCCATCACCAGGAAGAGCTTGCCGTCCCAGGTGCCGAAGTCGAAGACGCCGACGACGTGCGGGTGGCTGAGCCGGGCGGCGGTCTGCGCCTCCAGGCGGAAGCGGTCGGCGCCGGAGGGGTCGGTGGACTGCGCCAGCATCAGCTTCACGGCGACCGGCCGGCCGAGGACCTCGTCGGTGGCCTGCCACACCTCGCCCATGCCGCCACGGCCGATACACCCGTGAAGCCGATATCGGTCCGCGACCAGCACCAGGAGACGCCCTTTCGACAATCGATCACTTGACGGCAGAGGACCAGGGTAGAGCCGCCGACCACGCGTCCTCGCCGCGCTCCCCCCGAAGCAGAACCACGGCGGAACCGCCGACGTACGCACGGACGCAGGGGAGCCCCCCGGGGGTTCCGCCCCGGACCGACCGATTCCACCGGCCACCGATCCGGCCACCGATCCGCCACCGATCCGGTAACCGCCTGGCCACTGCCGGCCACCACCCGGCCACCCCCCGGCCACCGACGGCCACCCCCCGGCTCGTCCTGGGCGCGGGCGGGGCTCCCCACCCCCGGTACCGCTCGGGTACCTTCCGGGTTCCGTCAGGGTTCCCGGAGGGTGAACAATGGGTGCCGTGGGGCCGGCGGGAGCCGGCCCGCACGCGAGACCCGACCCCGAGCTGGAACGGAGTGGACCGTGGCGCGACCGAGAGTGGGCGTGGCGGTACTGACGATGGGCACCCGCCCCGCCGAGCTGGGCGCGCTGCTCGACTCGGTCGCGCGGCAGGACGAGCCCGCCGCCCGGGTCGTCGTCGTCGGCAACGGCGCCGGTTCGCTGCCCGCGCTCCCCGAGGGCGTCACCGGGGTGGAGCTGCCCGAGAACCGCGGGGTCACCGGCGGCCGGAACGTGGCCATCGACACCCTCCGCTCCTTCGGCGACGTGGACGTCCTGGTCGACCTGGACGACGACGGCCTGCTGGTCGACACGGACGTCTTCCGCCGCCTGGTGGACCTGTACGAGACCGAGCCGAAGCTCGGCGTCGTCTCCTTCCGGATCGCCGACGAGACGGGCGAGACGCAGCGCCGGCACATCCCGCGGCTCGGCGCGAAGGACCCGATGCGCGGCGGCGAGGTCACGACCTTCCTCGGCGGCGGCCACGGCCTGTCGATGCCGATGCTCGACCGGATCGGCGGCTGGCCGGAGGAGTTCTTCTTCGCGCACGAGGAGACCGACCTGGCGTGGCGGGCCCTCGACGCGGGCTGGCGGATCACGTACGCGCCCGAGCTGCTGCTCCAGCACCCGAAGACCAGCCCGGCTCGGCACGACGTCTACTACCGGATGACCGCCCGCAACCGCGTCTGGCTGGCGAAGCGGAACCTGCCGGCCCCGCTGGTCCCGCTGTACCTGGCGGTCTGGGTCCTGCTGACCGTGGCCCGCACCCGCTCGGTGCGGGGCCTGCGCGCCTGGTTCGCGGGGTTCGCGGAGGGCCTGAAGGCGCCGGCCGGCCCGCGCCGCCCGATGCGCTGGTCCACCGTGCTGCGCATGACGAGGCTGGGCCGCCCGCCGATCATCTGAGGCCGGCCGCCAGGAACTCCTCGACCAGGTCCGCCCACCCCTCCGGGTCCTCCCAGAACGGCAGGTGCCCGGTGGCGAGTTCGGCGGTCCTGGCGCCCGGGACCACGGCGGCGAGCGCCCGCTGACGGGCGGGGGAGACCAGCGGGTCCTCGGCGGTGACGACGACGAGCGCCGGCACCGCGAGCCGCGGCAGGTCCTCCCGTACGTCGATCCGCGCGGCGAGCTCCAGATGGCCGGGGGTCGCGGCGGGCGGGGCGGGCGCCAGCATCAGCATGGCCCGCAGCCGGTCCGGATCGGTCCGGTCCAGGAAGCTTTCGCCGAGCCCGGTCAGCGCGAGGTGTTCGGCGAGCAGCCGCGGCCGCCCGCTCTCGTACAGCCCCCGCCACACCGCGAGCCCCAGCCGCATCCGGTGGTCGGCCCGGGCGAACGGCGCGGTCAGCACCACGCCCCTGACCCGCTCGGGACACCGCGCGGCGAGCCGTACGGCCAGCGGCGCCCCCAAGGAGTACCCGCAGACCACGAACTCGCCGACCCCGGCGTCGTCGGCGGCGGCCGTCAGCCCGTCGACGACCTCGTCGACACCGGCCCCGCGCCGCCCGGGCAACTCCCCGGCCACCCACCGGAACCGCCCGCCGAGCCGCCGCAGCAACCCCCCGAAGTGCCCCTCGGCACTCCCGCCGGCCCCGTGCACCAGCAACAACCCCGTCACACCGCTCCCCCCCCAGGAACAGAGACAGGTGAGGCCGGTACTGAGATCAGTACCGGCCTCACCTGCTGTTTCGGCTGTCGGGGTGGCGGGATTTGAACCCACGACCTCTTCGTCCCGAACGAAGCGCGCTGCCAAGCTGCGCTACACCCCGATGTCGCTGCTCTGTTGTTTCCGTCGCGGCGACATCGATTACTTTAGCCCACCCGCGCCCAGAGACGAAATCCGGTTCTCGCGGCCCGCCACCGCAGGTCGGAAGCGGTCGGCCAGGACGAGGAGGAGGCCGAGGGCGTAGAAGGCGAGGCCGAGGACGAGGGCGTTGAGCAGGACGCCGGCGTAGCCGTGGGCGGCGACGTCGAGGAAGGGGTACGTGTACCGGGTGGGGTGGTCGGCGGGGAGCAGGGCGCCGCGGACCAGGGCGAAGGCCAGGTACGTGCCGGGGGCGGCGAGCCAGAGGGCCGCGTGGCGGGGGCGGTAGGCGCCGGGGCGGGTGAGCAGCAGCCAGTCCAGGGCGACGCAGATCGGGGTGACCGTGTGCAGGAGCTGGTTGGAGACGGCTCGGGCGCCGGTGAGCGCGTCGATGGCGGCGGCCTGGTCGAAGCCGCTCGACGGGTTGTCGAGCACCAGGTGGAAGACGAGCCCGACGACGGAGATGCAGAGCAGCGTCCCGCCGGTCCACAGGGCGGGCAGCGGGGGTCGGCCGGTCCAGGCGCGGAGGGCGCCGAGTCCGAGGACGACGGCGACGGCGGTGTTGGTCCAGATCGTGAAGAAGCTGAAGACGACGAGCGGGTTCCCGTGGGCGCAGTCGATCGTCACGCCGGTCGCCGCGGCGAGGGCGATCAGGCCGCGGACGACGGCGGTGAAACGGTTCGGCATGGCCTCACGGTACGGGGGCGGGGTCGCCCCCGTACGGAGGTCAGGCGCGTGCCGTCAGGGTGAGCAGCGTCGCCTCGGGCGGGCAGGCGAAGCGGACCGGGGTGAAGCGGTTGGTGCCGCAGCCCGCCGAGACGTGCAGGTAGGAGGTGTGGCCGCCGGCGGTGTGGGTCGAGAGGCCCTTCGCCCGGTCGGTGTCGATGTCGCAGTTGGTGACGAGGGCGCCGTAGAAGGGGACGCACAGCTGCCCGCCGTGGGTGTGCCCGGCGAGGACCAGCTCGTAGCCGTCGGCGGTGAAGGCGTCGAGGGCCCGCAGGTACGGGGCGTGCACGATGCCCAGGGAGAAGTCCGCCGTGGCGTCGGGGCCGCCGGCCACCCGCTCGTACCGGTCCCGCTTGATGTGCGGGTCGTCGAGGCCGGTGAAGGCCAGCTCGGCCTGGGGCAGCTTGAGCCGGCCGCGGGTGTTGGTGAGGTCCACCCACCCGGCCGCGTCGAAGGCGTCCTTCATGCCCTCCCACGGGTTGTGCACGGCGCCGACGACCGGCTTGTTGCCGTTGAGCCCGTGCCGGCCCTGCGCCTTCTCCAGGAGGTAGCGGGCGGGGTTGCGCAGCCGGGGGCCGTAGTAGTCGTTGGAGCCGAAGACGTACACGCCGGGGAACTCCATCAGCGGTCCCAGCGCGTCCAGGAGCTCCGGCACGGCCTCGGTGTCGGAGAGGTTGTCGCCGGTGTTGACGACGAAGTCGGGGCGGAGCCCGGCGAGCTTCTGCAGCCAGGCGCGCTTCTTGTTCTGGCCGCACACCATGTGCACGTCCGAGACCTGGAGCACCCGCAGGTCGTCCATGCCCGGTGGCAGGACGGGGACGGTGATCCGGCGGAGCCGGAAGGAGCGGGCCTCGAAGCCCGCCGCGTAGACGAGTCCGGCCGCGGCCGTGGCCGCGACGCCTGCCGTGATCTTCAGGGGGATCCCGTACCGTGCGCGCATCCCCCCATCGTTCCAGACCCGTGGGGCGTAAATGCACGGGCGGTACGCGGGGAGCACCTGCCACACTTGACGTCATGACCACGCTCAAGGCACGACTGAAGGACGACCTCAACGCCGCGATCAAGGACCGCGACGAACTGCGCTCCTCGACCCTGCGGCTGACCATCGCCGCGATCACCAAGGAGGAGGTCGCGGGCAAGACCAAGCGCGAGCTCTCCGAGGACGAGGTGCAGAAGGTGATCGCCAAGGAGGCGAAGAAGCGGCGCGAGGCCGCGGACGCCTTCGAGCAGGGCGGTCGCCAGGAGTCGGCCGAGCGCGAGCGGGCGGAGGGCGTCATCCTCGACGCGTACCTGCCGAAGCAGCTCTCCGACGAGGAGCTGGACGGCATCGTCGCCGAGGCCGTCGAGGAGGCGCGGGCGGCCGGCGCCGAGGGCCCGCGCGCCATGGGCGCCGTGATGAAGATCGTGAACCCGAAGGTGGCCGGGCAGGCCGACGGCGGCCGGGTCGCCGCCGCCGTGAAGAAGCACCTGGCGGGCTGAGCCCCGGCCCCCGGACGTACGAGAAGGGCGCCCCCACCGGATCCGGTCCGGTGGGGGCGCCCTTTCTTCGTCCGTGCCGCGCGTCAGCCCCTGCCGCGGCCGCCGTTGCCGCCGCGGGTGGCGTCGCCGCCGGTCAGGTCGGGGAGCGGGATGGTCGGGATGGTGAGCGTCGGCTTGTCGGACGGCTTGTCGTCGTCCCGGTCGCCGGGCTTGTCGTCGTCCCGCTTCTCGTCCTTCTTCGGGTCCTTCGGCTTCTCGGCCCGCGGGATCTTGACGTCGACGAAGGACGGCGCGTCGGAGCCGAGGGCGCCGGTCATGGCGATCCGCCAGATCGGGCCGGGGAGGCAGCCACCGCAGACCTTGTCGTAGTACTCGCCGCCGATGGTGATGTCGTACATCGACTTCTTCTCGCCGATGTCGTCGCCGACCCAGACGGCGGTGGACAGGTTCGGCGTGTAGCCGACGAACCAGGCGTCCTTGCGGTCGTTGGTGGTACCGGTCTTGCCCGCGTTGTCGCGGTCGCTCAGACCGGCCCTGGTACCGGTGCCGTCCTCGACCACGCCCTTGAGCATCTGGTTGATCATGTCGGCGGTGCGGTCGGACATCGCGCGCGTGCACTTGGTCTGCGGCACGTTCAGCTTCTCGCCGTTCGCGGTCTTGATCGACTCGATCGCGACCGGGACGCAGTAGATGCCGCGGTTGGCGAAGGTGGCGTAGACCGAGGCCATGTCGAGCGGGGTGCTCTCGATGCTGCCGAGGGTGGCGGACGGGCTCTGCTTGATGGGCTTGCCCAGCTCCCGCTCGTAGCCGACCTTCTTCGCCATGGTCAGCGTCTCGCAGAGGCCGGCCATCTGCTCCAGGCGCGCGAAGTAGGTGTTGATGGACTTCCCGAGGGCACTCGTCATGTCGTACATGCCCTTCTCCGACTCGAGCTCGTTGCCGACCTTCCAGTCGGCGTAGCCGGAGGGCTTGCCGTCGCAGCGGGTGTAGTCCTTCTCCGAGACGGTGATCTCGGTCGGGTCGTTGAAGCTCTGCGCCGGGCTCATCCCCTTCTCCAGGGCGGCGGCGGCGGTGATCGGCTTGAAGGTCGAGCCGACCTGGAAGCCGTACGTGGTGCCGCCCATCTTGCTGCCGACGGCGAGGTTCAGCGTCGTCTGGTGCTGCTTCTGGTCCAGGCCGTACGGGCGGGACTGGCCCATCGACACGATCTTGCCGGTGCCGGGCTGGATCTGCACGACCGACGCGGCGACCGGGTCGTCCTTGTTGATCTTGGCGATCGCGGCCTCGTTCGCCGCCGCCTGCGCCTTCGGGTCCAGCGTGGTGCGGACGGTCAGGCCGCCCAGGTTCCACAGCTTCTGCCGCTCCTCGGCGGTCTTGCCGAAGACCGGGTCGTTGAGGATCGTCTTGCGGACGTAGTCGCAGAAGAAGCCGGCGCCGTCGACGGCGGTGATGCAGCCGTTCTTCGGCGACTTCACCTTCAGCTTGATCGGCGCCGCCTTGGCCTTCTCGAACTCGGCCTGGCTGATGTCGCCGACGTCCGCCATCCGCTGGAGGACGATGTTCCGCCGCTTGGTGGCTTCCTGGAGGTCGTTGATGGGGTCGAAGCGGCTCGGCGACTGCACCAGGCCGGCCATCATCGCGGCCTCGCCCAGGTCCAGCTTGGCCGCGGGCTTGGAGAAGTAGCGCTGCGAGGCGGCCTCGATGCCGTACGCCTGCTGCCCGAAGAACGTGATGTTGAGGTAGTTCTCCAGGATCTTCTTCTTGCCCAGCTCCTCCTCGACCTGGATCGCGTACTTCAGCTCGCGGACCTTGCGGCCGATCGTCTGCTGGGTGGCCTGCGCGACCTTCTCCGGGTCGTCACCGGCCTCCTCGACGAAGACGTTCTTCACGTACTGCTGGGTGAGCGTGGACGCGCCCTCGGAGACGCCGCCCGACTGCGCGTTCTTGTTGATCGCGCGGAGCACGCCCTTGAGGTCGATGGCGCCGTGCTCGTAGAAGCGCGAGTCCTCGATCGCGACGATCGCCTTCTGCATGTACGGGGAGATCTTCTCCAGCGGCACCACCTTGCGGTCCCGCGAGTAGACCGTGGCGATGAGCCCGCCCTCGGCGTCCAGGATGGTGGTGCGCTGGCTGAGGGGCGGGGTCTTCAGGTTCGAGGGGATCTCGTCGAACCCCTCGACCGTGCCCTTGGCCGCCAGACCCAGTGCGCCGGCCGCGGGCAGGGCGATGCCCGCCAGCACGGCTCCGGAGAGCACACTGACACCGAGGAACTTGGCGGCCTGCTGGGTCCCGGTCAGACCACCGCCCGAGCGCTTCTTTGCCATGGGGGCAGCCTACGTTCTCAATCGCCGGACACGCGTATATGCCTTGGCCTAAGCTGCTCCCAACTGTCACAGGAGTGCGGTCCCGTATCAACCCCCGTGCGTGACATTCGCCTGATTTCCGGCATGAGTTCCCGCGTCCCCGAATCCGCGGGAAGGCCATGTCCGATTCCGGGGCGTGTGTCGCGGGGTGTCCCATAACACACGCATGTCTTGCGGTCACTCCCCTGGGTGATCTGACGCGCACGCATAGTCCGTTCGGACCATTCAAGATTGGGCCCGAAGGGGGTGTTGCGCTGTCCCCGCCTTCCGTAACGTCCCAACTGGCAGCGGTGAATATGCCGCTGCCGCCGTGGGGGAGCCTCGATTCGGGAGAGGACGGCGCCGGTATGGGCTGGGTAGCTGACTGGAGTGCGCAGGCGGCCTGCCGCACTACCGATCCGGATGAACTTTTCGTGCAGGGAGCGGCACAGAACCGGGCGAAGGCGGTGTGCACTGGCTGCCCGGTGCGCACCGAGTGCCTGGCCGACGCCCTGGACAACCGTGTGGAGTTCGGCGTGTGGGGCGGCATGACGGAGCGCGAGCGCCGTGCCCTGCTGCGCCGGCGGCCCACGGTCACCTCGTGGCGGCGGCTCCTGGAGACCGCCCGCACCGAGTACGAGCGCGGCGCGGGCCTGCTGCCCGTGGCGATGGAGGACGACGCGACGTACGAGGAGTACGCCGCGGTCGGCTAGTCCCGCTCGCCCCGTGAGGTCCCGTCAGGACCGGTCGCGCGGGGAGGAGAGGCGCTCACCGATGGCCCGCAGCCCGGCGAGGTCGTGCACATCGCCGGGCAGGGCGGCCACTTCGGTCACCGGCACCTCCGGGTGGAGGGCCGTGAAGCGGTCCCGTGTGCGCTTTTCGCGCGCGAGCACCCGCATCCGCTCGGCGTGCAGCCGGAGCAGACCCGCGGTGAGCCGCGCGATGTCCGGATCGTGGTCCGTGCTGCTGTTTTCCTCGCTGCTGTGTCCTTCGCTGTGGTCCTCGGGCACGTCGGCTGTGGGGGCAGCCTCGGGCGCGGCAGGGGGACGTGCGGGGGAGTCGGCGGCGGTGGCGGGGTGCGACGGCTCGGACGACGGGGCCGGGACGCCACGCTGTCCAGCATTCCCGGCCGCCTGATCCACAATGCGGCCCTCGTCAAGATTTTCGGCGGCCGCCAGAGCCCGCTCGGCCGAGAGCCGCTCCGCACCGCTGCCGTGCACCCGGTTGAGGACGAGACCGGCCAGCGGCATGCCCTCGGCGGCCAGTCGCTCCACGAAGTACGCGGCCTCCCGCAGCGCGTCCCGCTCGGGCGCCGCGACCACGAGGAAGGCCGTGCCCGGCGCCTGGAGCAGCCGGTACGTGGCGTCCGCCCGCGTCCGGAAGCCGCCGAACATCGTGTCCATCGCCGCCACGAAGGTCTGCACGTCCCCCAGGAACTGACCTCCCAGCAGCTTGCCCAGCGTCCCCGTCATCATCGACATGCCGACGTTGAGGAACTTCATCCCGGCCCGGCCGCCCACCTTCGCCGGCGCCATCAGCAGCTTGATGAACTTCCCGTCCAGGAAGGACCCGAGGCGCTTCGGCGCGTCCAGGAAGTCCAGCGCCGAGCGGGACGGCGGGGTGTCGACGACGATCAGGTCCCACTCGTCCCGGGCCCGCAGCTGGCCCAGCTTCTCCATCGCCATGTACTCCTGCGTGCCGGCGAAACCGGCCGACAGGGACTGGTAGAAGGGGTTCTCCAGGATCGCCCGGGCCCGCGCGGGCTCCGCGTGCGCCTCGACGATCTCGTCGAAGGTCCGCTTCATGTCCAGCATCATGGCGTGCAGTTCGCCGCCGTCGGGCCCCTTGACGCCGTCCACCTTGCGGGGCGTGTTGTCCAGCGCGTCGATGCCCATCGACTGGGCCAGCCGGCGGGCCGGGTCGATGGTGAGGACGACCACCCGCCGGCCCCGCTCCGCCGCCCGCACGCCCAGCGCCGCCGCCGTCGTCGTCTTGCCGACCCCGCCGGAGCCGCAGCAGACGATGATCCGCGTCCCCCGGTCGTCCAGGATCGGGTCGATCTCCAGGACGGGCACGGCGTCCAGTCCGCCCGTGAGGACGGGTACGGCGTCGAGCCCGCCCGCGGCGGCCTCCGGGGTCTTCTCCGCCACGGGGGTCTCCTCCGTCACGCCGCACCCACCCCTTGCCTCCGCAGTTCCTTCGCCAGCCGGTAGAGGCCCGCGATGTCCGCCCCGCCGCCCAGGTACGGCAGCTCGTACGCGGGCGCGCCGACGCCGTCCAGGACGGCCCGCTGGGCCCGCTCCAGCTCCACCCGCCGGGCATGCTCGGCCGCCTGGTCGAGCAGCGGCTCCACGAGCCCGGCGCCGCCCGCGACCCCGGCCGACACCAGCGTCCGCGCGATCGCCTCGCGGTGGTCGCCGGAGGCGGCCCGTACCGCCGCCCCGTCCAGCACGTGCGGGCGGACCATGTTCACCACCACCCGGCCCACCGGCAGCCCCGCCGCGCGCAGTTCGGCGACGCCGTCCGCCGTCTCCTGGACCGGCATCTCCTCCAGGAGCGTCACCAGGTGCACCGCCGTCTCGGGGGACTTGAGGACCCCCATCACCGCCTGCGCCTGGTTGTGTATCGGGCCGATCCTGGCCAGCCCGGCCACCTCGTCGTTCACGTTGAGGAAGCGGGTGACGCGGCCGGTCGGCGGCGCGTCCATCACCACGTGGTCGTAGACCGGACGGCCGTCCCGGTCCCGCCGGCGGACCGCCTCGCACGCCTTCCCGGTGAGCAGGACGTCCCGCACCCCCGGGGCTATCGTCGTCGCGAAGTCGATGGCGCCGAGCTTCTTCAGCGCCCGGCCCGCGCCGCCCAGTTTGTAGAACATCTGGAGGTAGTCGAGGAGCGCGCGCTCGGCGTCGATCGCCAGCGCGTACACCTCGCCGCCGCCCGGAGCCACGGCGATCTTGCGCTCCTCGTAGGGAAGCGCCTCCGTCTCGAAGAGCTGTGCGATGCCCTGTCTGCCTTCGACCTCGACGAGGAGCGTGCGCTTCCCCTCCGTCGCGAGGGCGAGGGCGAGGGCGGCGGCGACCGTCGTCTTACCGGTACCGCCCTTGCCGCTGACGACCTGGAGCCTGCTCACGTTGTCGAGCCTAACCACTGGCGGCCCCGCGCAATCAGGGGACCGCCCCGGAGAAGCCCCCGAACCCGGACCCTGGGGGGAGCCTCGGCGGAGCACCCCGCCACAGCGGCTACAGTCGGGCCCATGACCAAGTGGGAGTACGTCACGGTGCCGCTTCTGGTGCACGCGACCAAGCAGATTCTCGACAACTGGGGCCAGGACGGCTGGGAGCTCGTCCAGGTCGTGCCCGGGCCCAACCCGGAGCAGCTGGTGGCCTACATGAAGCGGCCGCAGTCGTGAGCGGGGCCGTCGAGGCGCGGATCGCCGAGCTGGGCCTGAAGCTGCCCGAGGTCGTCCCGCCGCTCGCCGCCTACCAGCCGGCCGTGCAGTCCGGCGTGTACGTCTACACCTCGGGCCAGCTCCCGATGGTGGAGGGCAAGCTTCCGGTGACCGGCAAGGTCGGCGCCGAGGTGACCGCCGAGGAGGCCAAGGCGCTCGCCGCCACCTGCGCGCTGAACGCGCTCGCGGCCGTGAAGTCGGTCGCCGGTGACCTCGACCGCATCAAGCGGGTCGTGAAGGTCGTCGGCTTCGTCGCCTCCGCCGCCGACTTCACCGGCCAGCCGGGCGTCGTCAACGGCGCCAGCGAGCTGCTCGGCGAGATCCTCGGCGACAAGGGCGTGCACGCCCGCAGCGCCGTCGGCGTCACCGTCCTCCCGCTCGACGCCCCCGTCGAGGTCGAGGTCCAGGTCGAGCTGACCGAGGTCTGACCGAGAGCCGACCTCGGTCCGACGGAGGTCCGACCGAGGCCCGGCGGAAGCCTTCCGCACGCGAGCCGGCCGCCCCTCCCCGGGGCGGCCGGCTCTCGTGCATTCCGTTCGTTGCGCATAGCATCCGCCCATGTCGAATGGTCAGTGGTACCCGCCGGAATGGCCCGACCGCATCCGCGCCCTCGCCGCCGGCGAGCTGGTGCCGGTGACGCCCCGGCGCGCCGCCACCGTGCTCCTGCTGCGCGACGCGGCCGCCGGTCCCGAGGTCCACATGCTGCGCCGCCGCGCCTCCATGGCCTTCGCCGGCGGCGCGTACGCCTACCCCGGCGGAGGGGTCGATCCGCGGGACGAGCAGCCGGTGCGCTGGGCCGGGCCGCCGCTGGAGGAGTGGGCGGACCGGCTGGGGCTCGACGACCCCGCGCAGGCCCAGGCCGTGGTGTGCGCCGCCGTCCGGGAGACCTTCGAGGAGGCGGGCGTGCTGCTCGCCGGCGAGACCCCGGACACCGTCGTCGGCGACACCACCGGCGAGGACTGGGAGCGCGACCGGGCGGCGCTGGTCGCCCGCGAGCTGTCCTTCGCGGACTTCCTCGACCGGCGCGGGCTCGCGCTCCGCTCCGACCTGCTCGGCGCGTGGGCGCGCTGGATCACCCCCGAGTTCGAGCAGCGCCGGTACGACACCTGGTTCTTCGTGGCCGCCCTGCCGGCCGGGCAGCGGACCCGGGACGTCTCCGGCGAGGCCGACCGCACGGTCTGGATCCGCCCGGCCGACGCCGCGGCCGGGTACGACCGGGGCGAGCTGACGATGATGCCGCCGACGATCGCGACCCTGCGGTCCCTCCAGCCGTGCTCCACGGCCACGGAGGCGCTGGCGGCGGCCGGGAAGCAGTCCATGACGCCGGTGCTGGCCCACGCGCGCGTGGAGGGCGACCAGGTGGTGCTGACCTGGCCGGGCCACGACGAGTTCACCAAGCGGGTCGAGGGAGGCACCCCGTGACCGACGCCGCCGCCCTGCCCGGACAGCCGCGCGGGCTCGTCACCTCCGGTCCGGCGACCGAGCGGGCCGTGAACGTGCTCGCGCCCAACCCGTCCGCGATGACCCTGGACGGCACCAACACCTGGCTGCTCTCCGAGCCCGGCTCCGACCTGGCCGTCGCCGTCGACCCGGGCCCGCTCGACGAGGGCCACCTCCGGCACGTGATCGACACCGCCGAGAAAATGGGCAAGCGGATCGCGCTGACCCTGCTGACGCACGGTCACCCGGACCACGCCGAGGGCGCGGGCCGCTTCGCCGAGCTGACCGGCACGGCCGTCCGCGCGCTCGACCCGGCGCTCCGCCTCGGCGACGAGGGCCTGGGCGAGGGCGACGTGGTCACCGTCGGCGGCCTGGAGCTGCGGGTGGTGCCGACGCCCGGCCACACCTCCGACTCGCTCTCCTTCCACCTCCCCGCCGACCGCGCGGTGCTCACCGGCGACACCATCCTGGGGCGCGGCACGACGATGGTGGCGCACCCGGACGGGCGGCTGGGCGACTACCTGGACTCGCTGCGGCGGCTCCGCTCGCTGACCGTCGACGACGGCGTCCACACCGTCCTGCCGGGCCACGGGCCGGTCCTGGAGGACGCCCAGGGGGCCGTGGACTACTACCTCGCCCACCGGGCGGCCCGGCTGGCGCAGGTGGAGTCGGCGGTCGAGGCGGGCCACCGGACGGCGCCCGAGGTCGTGGCCCACGTCTACGCGGACGTGCACCGCTCGCTGTGGCCGGCGGCGGAGCTCTCCGTACGGGCGCAGCTGGAGTACCTGCGGGAGCGTGGCCTGATCTGAGCACCCCCGGGAACCCGACGGCCTCCCCACGTGTCTTACGCTCCGCTTACATCAGGCCGCAGCTCTCGGGGGAATGCCCATGTTCGTCATAGCCATCCTGCTGGTGATCGCCGCGGTGGTGCTCTGGTTCGTCGGCCGGTCGCAGGACTCGACCGGCTGGAAGCTGGGCGCCGCCGGCGCGCTGGTCGCCGGCGTCTTCTCGGTGATCGTGAGCATGACGTACGTGATCAGCGCGTACGAGGTCGGCGTGCCGGTCGCCTTCGGCAAGGTCGGGTCGCCCATGACCTCCGGCATGCACGTGAAGTCGCCGTTCACCGACGTCACCACCTTCTCCACCCGCCCGGTCGACCTCAACCTCTCCGACAAGGACGTGGTCGAGGTCCGCTCCTCGCAGGGCGGCGTCATGTACGCCGAGGTCACGGTGAAGTGGGCCGTCGTCCCGTCGAAGGCCGTCGAGCTCTACAAGCTCGCGGGCAGCGAGGACGCCATCCAGCAGCGGCTGGTCTACCCGGACAGCCGTGAGATCGTCCGTAACGTCTTCGCCCGCTACACCAGCGAGCAGGGGTACGCCTCCGACCGCGAGAAGATCAACGCCGAGATCGCGAAGCTCATCACGGAGCGCCTGGAGCCGCGCGGCATCGTCGTCACCACCGTCAACCTGCGCAACGTGCGGCCCTCGGACGCCCTCCAGGGCCAGATCGACCGCAAGATCCAGCAGCAGCAGGCCACCGAGCGGGCCCTGGAGGCGGCCCGTACCGCCAAGGCCGAGTCGGACCGGCGCCGGATCGAGGCGGAGGGCATCGCCCGCGCCAACAAGATCCTCAACGACTCGCTGACCGACAAGGTCCTGGCGAACCAGTGCATCGACGCCTTCAAGGAGGCGGCGGCGAAGAACCCGGTCTACGCGGTGCCCTGCGGCACCGGCAGCTCCGCCCCGGTGATCGTGGACGGCAGCAAGCGCTGACGCGCACGCCGAAGGGGGCCGCCCGGTCGAACCGGGCGGCCCCCTTCACGTACGTACGCGCGCGTACGGCCTGTGTACGGCTGCGCTCGCCTCGCTTACCGCGAGCGCTTCGCGAGGCGCTCCACGTCCAGCAGGATCACGGCGCGGGCCTCCAGACGCAGCCAGCCGCGCTGGGCGAAGTCGGCGAGCGCCTTGTTCACGGTCTCGCGGGAGGCGCCGACCAGCTGGGCCAGCTCCTCCTGGGTGAGGTCGTGGACGACGTGGATGCCCTCCTCCGACTGCACGCCGAAGCGGCGCGACAGGTCGAGGAGCGCGCGGGCGACGCGGCCCGGCACGTCGGAGAAGACCAGGTCGGACATCTGGTCGTTGGTCTTGCGCAGTCGGCGGGCGACGGCCCGCAGCAGCGCGCCGGCCACCTCGGGACGGGCGTTCAGCCAGGGCTGGAGGTCGCCGTGGCCGAGGCCGAGCAGCTTGACCTCGGTCAGCGCCGTCGCGGTCGCGGTGCGCGGGCCCGGGTCGAAGAGGGACAGCTCGCCGATGAGCTCGCCGGGGCCGAGGACCGCCAGCATGTTCTCCCGCCCGTCGGGGGAGGTGCGGTGCAGCTTCACCTTGCCCTCGGTGACCACGTACAGGCGGTCGCCGGGGTCGCCCTCGTGGAAGAGCGCGTCGCCACGGGCGAGCGTCACCTCACTCATCGAGGCGCGCAGCTCGGCGGCCTGCTCGTCATCGAGCGCCGCGAAGAGCGGGGCGCGCCGCAGAACGTCGTCCACGAGTTCACTCCTACTGTCGACCTGCTCACGGGACCTGAGCTCCCATGATGCCGGACGTGCCAAACAGTGCGATCAATCACAACAAGTTTGACGCACCGGACGCCATTGCCGAACGTCAGGGGCCCGATCGGGGGCCGATCGGCGGCGAGCGGGGCGGATGTCGGCCGTGGCCCCTAGGCTGGCCGGGTGTCCAACTCGCCGGTGAGAACGCAGGCCAAGGGGGCTGGAAGAGTGTCGGCCGAAGGGAATTCCGCTGTGGGCGAACGCGGCGTGTCGAAGCGGTCGAAAGGTGCGGATCGGGATGATTCCCCCCGATGGGGGGCGGCCAAGAGGGAGACCCCGACGGTGACCCGGAAGACGCCCCCGGAGAAGGCCGCCGAAACCGCCGCGCCGGCGAAGCCCACGAAGGCGCCGCAGCCCGCCGCGAAGTCGGCCCGGGCCGCGAAGAAGGCCCCGGCGAAGACCCCGGCCCCCACGAAGAAGGCCGCCGGGAAGGCGCCCGCCTCCGCGAAGAAGGCCCCTGCGAAGAAGGCCGCCGGGAAGGCGCCTGCCTCCGCGAAGACGGCCCCGGCCTCCGCGAAGAAGGCGCCTGCGAAGGTGTCCGCCTCCGCGCAGAAGGCGCCTGCGAAGGCGCCTGCCTCCGCGAAGAAGGCTCCCGCCAAGGCCCCGGCCTCCGCGCAGAAGGCGCCTGCCAAGGCCCCGGCCTCCGCGAAGAAGGCTCCCGCCAAGGTGCCCGCCTCCGCGCAGAAGGCGCCTGCCAAGGCCCCGGCCTCCGCGAAGAAGGCTCCCGCCAAGGTGCCCGCCTCCGCGAAGAAGGCTCCCGCCAAGGCGCCCGCGCCCGTGCAGCGCGCTGCCGCGCCCGCCGGGCCCGAGTCGCGGCTCGCCATGGTTCGCCGGGCGCGGCGGATCAACCGGGAGCTCGCGGAGGTGTTCCCGTACGCCCATCCGGAGCTCGACTTCCGCAACCCCTTCGAGCTGCTGGTCGCCACCGTCCTCTCCGCGCAGACCACCGACCTGCGGGTGAACCAGACGACCCCCGCGCTCTTCGCCCAGTACCCGACCCCCGAGGACCTGGCCGCCGCCGTCCCCGAGGAGGTCGAGGAGCTCATCCGCCCCACCGGCTTCTTCCGCGCCAAGACCAAGTCGATCATGGGCCTGGCCGCCGCCCTCCGCGACGACTTCGGCGGCGAGGTCCCCGGCCGCCTGGAGGACCTGGTCAAGCTCCCCGGCGTCGGCCGCAAGACCGCCTTCGTCGTCCTCGGCAACGCCTTCGGCGTCCCCGGGATCACCGTCGACACCCACTTCATGCGGCTCGCCCGCCGCTGGCGGTGGACCGCCTCCGACGACCCGGTCAAGATCGAGGCCGAGGTCGCCGAGATCTTCCCGAAGAGCGACTGGACGATGCTCTCGCACCGGGTGATCTTCCACGGCCGCCGCATCTGCCACGCCCGCAAGCCCGCCTGCGGCGCCTGCCCCATCACCCAGCTCTGCCCCGCCTACGGGGAGGGCGAGACCGACCCCGAGAAGGCCGCCAAGCTGCTCAAGTACGAGAAGGGCGGCTACCCCGGCCAGCGGCTCAACCCGCCCGCCGACTACCCCGGCCGCCCGGCCCCGCCCGCGCCCGGCGTGGCCCCGGGCGCCGTCCAGCGCCCCTCCGGGGCCGAGTGAGCCGGACGGGACCGGAACGGACCCGCGGGAACGAAGGGACACGGCGACGGCGTTGGACGACTCGGGGGTGCCCATGACGCGCACGGACGAAGAGATCTACGGCCCCGGCACCGGCGGCCTGCTGGACCGGGACGGACTGCCCGACTGGCTCGCGCCGGTCGACCGGGCCGCGCGCACGGTCGCGCCCGAGCAACTGAGCCGGTTCCTGCCGCCCGAGAGCGGCGCCGGCCGCCAGTCAGCCGTCCTGGTCCTCTTCGGCGACGGCGAGCGCGGCCCCGAGCTGCTCCTCATGGAGCGTGCCGGCAGCCTCCGCTCGCACGCCGGGCAGCCCTCCTTCCCCGGCGGCGCCCTCGACCCCGAGGACGGCGACCCGGCCGACGGCGGGCTGCTGCGGGCCGCCCTGCGCGAGGCCCAGGAGGAGACCGGCCTCGACCCGTCCGGCGTCCAGCTCTTCGGCGTCCTGCCCCGGCTCTACATCCCGGTCAGCGGCTTCGTCGTCACCCCCGTCCTCGGCTGGTGGCGCGAGCCGAGCCCGGTCGGGGTCGTCGACCCCGCCGAGACCGCTCGGGTCTTCACGGTCCCCGTGGCGGATCTCACGGACCCCGCCAACCGCGCCACCGCCGTCCACCCGGCCGGCCACGCGGGCCCCGCCTTCCTCGTCGCGTCCGCTCTGGTCTGGGGTTTCACCGCCGGAGTGATCGACCGGCTGCTGCACTTCGCCGGCTGGGAGCGCCCCTGGGACACCTCCCGTAAGGTCCCGCTCGACTGGCGGTCATGACAGGCTGGGCCCCCGGGCGACCGGAGACGAAGCGGCGACCGGAAACGAAACTGCGAGGCTGACGACCGTGAACGTGCTGGACATCCTGCTGCTGCTCGCGGCCGTGTGGTTCGCGATCATCGGCTACCGCCAGGGCTTCGTGGTCGGCGTCCTCTCGGTGATCGGCTTCCTCGGCGGCGGGCTCGTCGCCATGTGGCTGCTGCCGATCCTGTGGGACCGGCTCACCGACGAGAGCGAGGTCACCACCACGGTCACGGTGATCTTCGTGATGGCCGTCATCGTCTCCGCCTCCGTCGGCCAGGCGCTCACCACCCACCTCGGCAACAAGCTCCGCCGCCACATCACCTGGTCCCCCGCCCGAGCCCTCGACGCCACCGGCGGCGCGCTGGTCAACGTGGTCGCCATGCTCCTGGTGGCCTGGCTCATCGGCTCGGCGCTGGCCGGCACCTCGCTGCCCACCCTGGGCAAGGAGGTGCGGGGCTCCAAGGTGCTCCAGGGCGTCACGCGGGTGATGCCCGACCAGGTCGGCGCCTGGTTCGCCGACTTCAGCTCCACCCTCGCCCGCAGCGGCTTCCCGCAGGTCTTCAGTCCCTTCGCCAACGAGCCCATCACCGAGGTCCTGCCCCCCGACCCGAAGCTCGCCGGCAGCCCCGTCGCGACCCTCGCCCAGCGCTCCATCGTCAAGGTCGTCGGCACCGCCCCGAGCTGCGGCAAGGTCCTGGAGGGCACCGGCTTCGTCTTCTCCGAACGCCGGGTGATGACCAACGCGCACGTGGTCGGCGGCGTCGACGAGCCCACCGTGCAGATCGGCGGCGAGGGCCGGCTGTACGACGCCAAGGTCGTCCTCTACGACTGGCAGCGCGACATCGCCGTCCTCGACGTGCCGGACCTCCGGGCCACCCCGCTGCGCTTCACCGAGGAGCAGCAGCGCAGCGGCGACGACGCCATCGTCGCCGGCTTCCCCGAGAACGGCTCGTACGACGTCCGCTCGGCGCGCGTCCGCGGCCGGATCACCGCCGACGGCCCCGACATCTACCACCGGGGCGAGGTGCGCAGGGAGGTCTACTCGCTGTTCACGACGGTCCGCCAGGGCAACTCCGGCGGACCGCTCCTCACCGAGGACGGCACGGTCTCGGGCGTGATCTTCGCCCGCTCCCGTGACGACGCCGACACGGGGTACGCGCTGACGGTCGAGGAGATCCGCGAGGACATCGAACTCGGGCGCGCCGCCAACCAGCAGGTGGACACGGACGGCTGCGCCCTCTGACCGCTAGGCGGTGTCGCGGGGGTGGCGGAGCCGGGCCGAGACCCAGCGGGCCCGCCGCCTGAGGATGCGTGAGATCCCCACCTGCCCGCCGGGAGCGCGGCCCTCGCCCGGCGGGCCTCCCCGCTCGCGGGAGCCCGGCCCGGAGGCGGAGCGGCGGTCGCGTGCCGTGTCACCGTAGTCGTGCGTCCAGCCCATACCGGGACGTCTGCCCGGGGGCCGGGCTCGGTAACCGCTCGGGGGCCCGCCAATCGGAGTATGCGCCGGGCACATGGCCGTTCGGCGTACGCCCGTGCGGGCCGGGGCCCTTACCGGATGCGTACCCGGTCCCTGCCGGGTCCGTACCGGTGTCAGCGGTCGGGTTCGGGGTCCTTCAGCCAGTTCACCAGCTCCGTGGTGAAGGCCACCGGGTCCTCCTCGTGCGGGAAGTGCCCGAGGCCGTCGAAGAGCCGCCAGCGGTACGGGGCCTCCACGTATTCGCCCGAACCCGCCGCGCTGCGGGTGCGCATCACCGGGTCCAGCGAGCCGTGCAGGTGCAGCGTCGGCACCCGGACCGGCCGCTTCATGCGCCGGTTGAACTGGATGCCGTCGGGGCGGGCCAGCGAGCGGACCAGCCAGCGGTACGGCTCGATCGAGCAGTGCGCGGTCGAGGGGACGAGCATCGCCCGCCGGTACGCCTCGACCGCCTCCTCGTCGGCCGGGCGCGGGCCCGACCACTCCTGGATCAGACGCCCCACCAGTTCGGCGTCGTCGGCGACCAGCTGACGCTCCGGCAGCCACGGCCGCTGGAAGCCCCAGATGTGCGAGCCGGCCCGGGACTGGGCGAAGTCGGAGAGCATCGCCGACCGCCAGCGGCGCGGGTGCGGCATCGAGGAGACCACCAGCCGGCGGACCAGCTTGGGCCGCATCACGGCGGCCGTCCAGGCGAGGTAGCCGCCCAGGTCGTGGCCGACGAGCGCGGCGTCCGGCTCGCCGAGCGAGCGGACCACGCCGGTGATGTCGAGGGCCAGGTTGGCGGGGTCGTAACCGCGCGGGGTGCGGTCGCTGCCGCCGACCCCGCGCAGGTCCATCGCGACCGCCCGGAAGCCGGCCTCGGCGAGCGCCGGCAGCTGGTGGCGCCAGGTCCACCAGAACTGCGGGAAGCCGTGCAGCAGCAGCACCAGGGGGCCGTCGCCCATCTCGGCGATGTGGAAGCGGGCGCCGTTGGCCGCGACGTCACGGTGGGTCCACGGACCTTCGAGGCGTACGGGCCCGCCGCCGGGGGTGCTGCTGTCGGGGAGGGTCATACGGACGAGCGTGCCACAGACTGGGCCTTGGCCATCGTCACCTCGGCGGACGGGACACCCGCAGGACGGGGGTGCGGCTTCACGTTCTGCATGACGGCGGCGGTCTGCTTGGCGGAGGCGATGGACCTCTCCGGCGGCTTGACCTTCTTGAACTTCGAGACCGCGACCAGGCCGAGGAGGCCGGCGACGATCACGTTGAAGGCGAAGGACAGCAGGAAGCACCAGACGAGGTTCCAGCCGCCGTGGCCGTTGTGCCCGCCGGTCCAGGTGTTGATGGCGTACGCGAGCGCGAAGCTCAGCATCGGCAGCGAGAACAGCAGCACCACGGCGGCGGCGATGGCCGCGCCGCTGCCGATCGCGCCGCGCTTCACGTCCTGCCGGAGCTCCGCCTTGGCCAGGGCGATCTCGTCGTGCACCAGTGCGGACATCTCGGCGGTCGCCGAGGCGACCAGCTGGCCGAGGCTGCGCTCGGTTCCGTCGAACGGGTCGCTCATCGCTCTCCCTCTCCTCTTGTACGGTCCGAGTCTCTGTGTACGGTCCGAGTCTCTGTGTACGGTCCGCCTCAGATCATGCCGGACGGTCGGCCCCGTCGCGCGGTGCCCCCGCCAGTCGGGCGCGCTCGCGGTGTTCGGCGGCCTTCCGCGCATGGATCTCGGCCATCCGGAGGTGGTACGCCTCGGTGCCCTCCTCGTACACGTCCGGGATGCCGTC
The DNA here is from genome assembly GCF_000719555.1 of Streptomyces sp. NRRL F-5727. Lineage (GTDB taxonomy): Bacteria > Actinomycetota > Actinomycetes > Streptomycetales > Streptomycetaceae > Streptomyces. The sequence goes on along the minus strand of NZ_JOGX01000012.1, from coordinate 130,066 downwards.
CTCGTCCTCGTCCCGCTCCTCCTCGGCCACCAGCAGCTGGTACTTCCGCACGCGCAGCTTGAGCAGGACCGAGGCGCAGGCCGCGGCGATCAGCGAGCCCATCAGGACCGCCGCCTTCACCTCGTCGGTGAGGGCCGCGTCGCCCTCGAAGGCGAGCTCGCCGATGAGGAGGGAGACGGTGAAGCCGATCCCGGCGAGGGTCGCGACGGCGAAGACGTCCGGCCAGGACAGCTGGGGGTTGAGCTCCGCCCTGGTGAAGCGGGCGGCCAGCCAGGTGCCGCCGAAGATGCCGACGGCCTTGCCGACGACCAGGCCCAGGACCACGCCGAGGGTGACGGGCTGGGTGAACACGTCCCGGAGCGCCTCGCTGGACATGGTCACGCCGGCCGAGAAGAGCGCGAAGAGCGGCACGGCGAGGCCGGCGGAGAGGGGCCGGACCAGGTGCTCGATGTGCTCGCCGGGGGAGTGCTCCTCGCCCTCGAGGGTGGTACAGCGGAGCATCAGGCCCATGGCGACGCCGGCGATGGTGGCGTGGACGCCGCTGTTGTACATCAGGGCCCAGATCACCAGGGCCAGCGGGACGTACACGTACCAGCCGCGGACCTCCTTGCGGAGCAGGAACCAGAAGAGGACGAGGCCGGCGAAGGCGCCGCCGAGGGCGGCGAAGTTCAGGTCGCTGGTGAAGAAGACCGCGATGATCAGGATCGCGAAGAGGTCGTCGACGACGGCGAGGGTGAGGAGGAAGGCGCGCAGCGCGGAGGGGAGCGAGGTGCCGATGACGGCGAGGACGGCGAGCGCGAAGGCGATGTCGGTGGCGGTGGGCACCGCCCAGCCGTCCATGGAGCCGCCGCCGACGGCGTTGACCACGACGTAGACGAGGGCCGGCGTGGCCATGCCGCAGACCGCCGCGACGACGGGGAGGGCCGCGGCCTTGGGGTCGCGCAGCTCACCGGCGACCAGTTCCCGCTTGAGCTCGATGCCGGCGACGAAGAAGAAGATCGCGAGAAGGCCGTCGGCGGCCCAGTGCTCGATCGAGAGGTCGAGGCCGAGCGAGGCGGGGCCTATGTGGAAGCCGGAGACCGACTCGTAGCTGCCGGGGAGGACGTTGGCCCAGACGAGCGCCGTCACGGCGGCGACGAGCAGCAGGACACCGCCGACGGTCTCGGTGCGCAGGGCGTCGGTGAGGTGGCGGCGCTCGGGGAGGGAGAGCCGGCCGAGGAACGTGCGGTCGGTGGACACGAGGAGCCTCCGGTCGGGTGGGCAGCACACAGCACATGCCGACCAGACTTCCCGGCGCACCTAGGTCTTTCTGTCGCGTTCCTGACGCGATCCTTACTTTACCTAACGAGCCCGAGGTGTGTCCGGCGAGGATCACTTTAGGGAGATACGTGGCATTCGGCGCGGCGGCGGGGGGCGCGCAAAGGCCCGCCCCGGGGCGTCGGGGCGGGCCTTTGCTGCTGCGGTGGTGCCGTCAGTCCTCGCTGGGTGCGGCCGGCAGCTTGGTCTGGATGAGCGACATAACGGACGAATCGGTCAGCGTGGTGACATCGCCCAGCTCACGGTTCTCCGCCACGTCGCGCAGCAGTCGGCGCATGATCTTGCCGGAGCGGGTCTTCGGCAGCTCGGCCACCGGGAGGATCCGCTTGGGCTTGGCGATCGGGCCGAGGGTGGCGCCGACGTGGTTGCGCAGCTCGGCGACGAGGGCCTCGTCCTCGCTGGCGGTGCCGCGCAGGATCACGAAGGCGACGATCGCCTGGCCGGTGGTCTCGTCGGCGGCGCCGACGACGGCCGCCTCGGCCACCGACGGGTGGGAGACGAGCGCCGACTCGACCTCGGTGGTCGAGATGTTGTGGCCGGAGACGAGCATGACGTCGTCGACGCGGCCGAGCAGCCAGATGTCGCCGTCGTCGTCCTTCTTGGCGCCGTCGCCGGCGAAGTACCGTCCTTCGAAGCGGGACCAGTAGGTGTCGATGAAGCGCTGGTCGTCGCCCCAGATGGTGCGGAGCATCGACGGCCACGGCTCGGTGAGCACCAGGTAGCCGCCGCCGCCGTTCGGCACCTCGTTCGCCTCGTCGTCGACGACGGTGGCGGAGATGCCGGGGAGCGGGCGCTGGGCGGAGCCGGGCTTGGTCTCGGTGACGCCGGGGAGCGGGCTGATCATCATCGCGCCCGTCTCGGTCTGCCACCAGGTGTCCACGATCGGGCACCTGTCGGCGCCGATGTGCTTGCGGTACCAGATCCACGCCTCGGGGTTGATCGGCTCGCCGACCGAGCCGAGCACCCGGAGGCTGGTGAGGTCGAACTTGGCGGGGATGTCGTCGCCCCACTTCATGAACGTGCGGATCAGCGTCGGCGCCGTGTAGAGGATGGTGACGCCGTACTTCTGCACGATCTCGAAGACCCGGCCCTGGTGCGGGGTGTCCGGGGTGCCCTCGTACATGACCTGCGTGGCGCCGTTGGCCAGCGGGCCGTAGACGATGTACGAGTGGCCGGTGACCCAGCCGATGTCGGCGGTGCACCAGTAGACGTCGGTCTCCGGCTTGAGGTCGAAGACGGCGTGATGGGTGTACGCGGCCTGGGTGAGGTAGCCGCCGGAGGTGTGCAGGATGCCCTTCGGCTTCCCCGTGGTGCCCGAGGTGTACAGGATGAAGAGCGGCTGCTCGGCCGGGAACGCCTCCGGGGTGTGCTCGGCGGACTGGCGCTCGACGAGCTCGTGCCACCACACGTCCCGGCCCTCGGTGAAGGCCGTGTCCTGGCCGGTGCGGCGGACCACCAGGACGTGCTCGACGGTCGGGCACTTGGCGACGGCCTCGTCGATGGCGGGCTTGAGGGCGGACGGCTTGCCGCGGCGGTAGCCGCCGTCGGCGGTCACGACCACCTTGGCGTCGGCGTCCTGGATACGGGAGGCCACGGCGTCGGCGGAGAAGCCGCCGAAGACGACCGAGTGGGCGGCGCCGACGCGGGCGCAGGCCAGCATCGTGATCGCGGCCTCGGGGATCATCGGCAGGTAGACGGCGACCCGGTCGCCCTTGCGGACGCCCAGCTCGGTGAGGGCGTTGGCGGCCTTGGAGACCTCGTCCTTGAGCTCGGCGTAGGTGATCGCGCGGCTGTCGCCCGGCTCGCCCTCGAAGTGGATGGCGACCCGGTCGCCGTGGCCGGCCTCGACGTGCCGGTCGACGCAGTTGTACGCCACGTTGAGCTCGCCGTCGGCGAACCACTTGGCGAACGGCGGGTTCGACCAGTCGAGGGTCTCGGTCGGCTCGGTGGCCCAGGTCAGGCGCCTGGCCTGCTCGGCCCAGAAGCCCAGCCTGTCCGCCTCGGCCTGCTCGTACGCCTCCGCCGTCACGTTGGCGTGCGCGGCCAGCTCGGCGGGCGGCGCGAAGCGGCGCTCTTCCCGGAGCAGATTGGCCAGGCTCTCGTTGCTCACGACATCTCCCTTTCCCAGGGCGTCCTCTGTGCGTATGTGTCCCGCGTCATACCTCATCAGCCCGAGGCCCCGGGTGACAAGAGGCTCCGGGCAATTGGTTTAGACCTGTGAGTGTCCTGACGGCGGTGGCCCCTTCGTCCCGAGCGGAGGGAGAAGGGGCCACACACTCTCACGGAGGCGGGACGGGAAAGGTTCAGGACGCGCGGGCGGTCAGGGCCGTCGGCGGGACGCTGTCGAACACGTCGTCGTAGCCGCGCACCTCGTCCCCGGAGAGCAGATACGCCTGCGCCTCGCCCACGTGGAAGTACATCCCGTGCAGGGTGAGGCTGCCGTCCGCGAGCCGCCGCGCCACCGACTCGTACGCCCGCAGGTGCTCCAGCTGCTGGACGACGTTGGTGAGGCACAGCTGCTCCACCGCGTCCGCCGGCAGCCGTCCGGCGATCCGCGCCCACGCGTGACGGCGGCTCGCCATCCGCTCCAGGCTCGGTCTGCCGTGCCGCAGCCAGCGGCGCAGCGGGGTGGCCGGCTCGTCGGGACCGGCGCCGAGCAGCGCCTGCATGGCGCCGCAGCCGGAGTGGCCGCACACGGTGATCGACTGCACCCGCAGCACGTCCACCGCGTACTCGATCGCCGCCGCGACCGAGTCGTCCCCGCTCTCCTCGCCGGGCAGCGGCACCAGATTGCCGACGTTGCGCACGGTGAAGAGGTCGCCCGGGCCGCTGGACGTGATCATGCTGGTGACCAGCCGGGAGTCGGCGCAGGTGAGGAAGAGCTGCGAAGGTGTCTGGCCCTCCCGGGCCAGCCGGGCCAGCTCGTCCCGGACCAGCGGCGCGGTGTTCCGCTGGAACTTGCCGATGCCGTGCGCCAGCTGATGGGCCGTCGGGCGCGCCGGCTCCTCGGTCGCGGGGGCGGGCGGCGGCGCGGGCTGCTCGGCGCACTGGTGGTTGTGCCAGGGCGTCCAGGGGCGGCAGCAGACGTCCTCCGGTCCCGGGTGCGGGGCGGAGCCCGTACCGGGGGCTGTGCCGGGGTCGGCGTCCGGCTCGGCGGTGTGGGCGGCGGGGGAGCCGGTGATACGGCCTCCGGTGGGGCCGGTCAGCTCGACCGTCCCGCCATGGGCCAGATGCCCGGCGGTCCAGTCGTTCAGCGTCTCGTACGCGGCGTGGTCCATGAACGAGCCGTCCAGCTCCACGGTCACGTCCGAGCCCGCGGGGATCTGGTGCAGCGCCCGGCTCAGCCGCGGCACCGCGAGGAAGGTCAACTGGCCGCGCACCCGCAGCAGGTGGCGCCCGTCCCGGTCCTCCCGGGTGATCCGGGTCCGGGTCAGCCGGTGCAGCGCGACCGCGACCGCGACGGCGATGCCGAGGGCGACGCCCTCCAGGAGGCCGACCAGGACGACCCCGGTCAGCGTCACCGCGTACACCACGACCTCGCGGTGCCGGGTGACCGTGCGGATGTGGGTGATGCTCACCATCTGGACGCCGACCACCATCACGAGCGCGGCGAGGGCGGCCAGCGGGATCAGGTCGATCGCGGGCACCAGGAACAGCGCGGCCAGCACGATCCACAGGCCGTGCAGCATGGTGGAGGCGCGGCTGACCGCGCCCGCCGTCACGTTGGCCACGCTGCGGACCGCGACCCCGGCGACCGGGAGGCCGCCGAGCGCTCCGGAGACCATGTTGGCCGCGCCCTGGCCGGCCAGCTCGCGGTCGAGGTCGGAGCGCGGGACACCCCGGCCCCGGTCCGGGCGGGCGGCGGCGAGCTTGTCGACGGCGACGGCGGAGAGCAGCGACTGCACGCTGGTGACCAGCGTGATGGTCAGGACGCCGGCGGCGATCCCGAGGACCGGCCCGTCGGGCAGCCCCGGCAGCGCGTGGCTGCTCCAGGACGGCAGGTCGACCCGGGGCACGCGGAACCCGGCGGCCACCGCGAGAAGGGTCGCGCCGGCGACGGCGACCAGCGCGGCCGGCACCTTGCGCGCCCAGGCGCCCGCTCTGCCCGGCAGTCGGGGCCAGCCGAGCAGGACGGCGACGGTCAGCGCGCTGATCGCGAGCGAGGCCGGGCCGACGTCCGCCAACTGGGCGGGAAGTCCGAGGGCGTTGGCCACCGCGGAGCTCTGCGGGGTGCCGCCGAGGACGATGTGGAGCTGGGCCAGGGCGATGGTCACGCCGATGCCGGCCACCATGCCGTGCACGATGGCGGGCGAGACCATGAGCGCCGAGCGGGCCACCTTCAGGGTGGCGAGGCCGATCTGGGCGAGGCCGGCGAGGACCGTGATGGCGCAGGTGGTGCGCCAGCCGTACCGCTGGATCAGCTCGGCGGTGACGACGGTGAGGCCGGCGGCGGGTCCGCTCACCTGGAGCGGGGAGCCGCCGAGACGGCCGGCGACCAGACCGCCGACGGCGGCGGCGACCAGTCCGGCCTGGAGCGGGGCTCCGGTGGCGAGGGCGATGCCGAGCGAGAGCGGCAGCGCGATCAGGAAGACGGCGATCGACGCGGAGACGTCCGCGCCGGCGGGGCGGAAGCGGCGGCCGCCTCCGGGCGGGCTGTGGGGCCGCTGGGTGCGGGGCCGGTTGGGCGTGCGGGCAGGGGTGCAGAGGGTCATCCGGTCTCCTCCGGGCCGAACGGGTACCTCAACTCTGAGTAAACGAATCGTAATGCAGAGTAAAGTCTCCGGCATTATTTTCGGGGCAAACAGGGCAATGGTTCACCGGTTCCGGTGAATGGAGGGCGTATTGCCGCTTGTCGTTTCATCGCTCCGGCGGCTCGGGTGCGAGGTTGACGCCGCTCGGCCGTCACGGCGGGGCAGCCCCGTCGGAGAAGAGAGGTGGCGGATGTCAGCCGCTGTGCGAGGAAGTACGTTCCGGAGGAAGGCGCTGGCCGCCGGCGCCCTCACCGTCGCCCTGATCGGCGGGCTGGCCGGCTGCTCGGAGCCGTCCTCCTCCGGCCCCGGCACCAAGGGCGCCCCCGGCTCCGGCGCCGGCGCCGCGAAGAAGGGCCCCGCCGCCGCGCCGGAGAACCCGGTCCGGCTGATCGGCGACGGCTCCACCGCCTACACCGGCGCCCAGCCTCACCAGCCGACCTGGACGAAGCTCAAGCCGGGCGAGGCCCCGCCGCAGTTCGTCGTCTTCTCCTGGGACGGCGCCGGCGAGGACAGCCAGAAGCTCTTCTCGCACTTCCGGAAGGTCGCCAAGAAGTACGACGCGACCATGACGTACTTCCTCAGCGGCGTGTACCTCCTGCCGGAGGAGAAGCGGGAGCTCTACGACCCGCCGAAGCACTCCGCGGGCCGCTCCGACATCGGCTTCAACGACACCGAGGGCATCCGCGACACCGTCCGCGAACTGCGCGGCGCGTGGCTGGAGGGCAACGAGATCGGCACCCACTTCAACGGGCACTTCTGCGGCGCCCAGGGTGGCGTCGGCACCTGGTCCGTGGAGGAGTGGAAGAGCGAGATCCGGCAGGCCAAGTCCTTCGTCAAGAACTGGAAGACCAACGCGGGGCTGCAAAACGAGCAGCCGCTCCCCTTCGACTACGACAAGGAGCTCGTCGGCGCCCGCACGCCCTGCCTCGAAGGCCGCGCGAACTTCGTGAAGGCGGCCTCCGAGCTCGGCTTCCGCTACGACACCAGCGGTGTCAACGACCAGATCTGGCCGAAGAAGGACCAGGGCGTCTGGGACCTGTCCATGCACCTCGTCCCGGTCCCGGGCCGCGCCTTCCAGACCCTGTCCATGGACTACAACTTCCTGGTCAACCAGTCGCCCGGCACGACGCAGGGCGACCCCGGCATGCACCGCTACTGGGGCGACCAGATGCGGGACGGCCTGGTCCAGGCGTTCGAGCGCTCGTACCGGGGGAACCGGGCGCCGGTCATCATCGGCAACCACTTCGAGTCCTGGAACGGCGGCACCTACATGCGCGCCATCGAGGAGACCATCGCCACGGTCTGCGTCCAGAAGGACGTCAGGTGCGTCTCCTTCCGCCAGCTCGCGGACTGGCTCGACGCCCAGGACCCCGCCGTCATCGCCAAGATGCGCACCCTGAAGGTGGGCGAGGCCCCCGCCGGCGGCTGGCCCGCCTTCCTGTCCCCCCAGCCGGCACCCCCGGCACCCCCGGCGGCCGAGCCGGCCGCCCGGAGCTGACGCAGCCGCCCCCGAGCACGGCCGCCGCCGGACTGATCCCGGCGGCGGCCCGTCGCCTGGCGGTCACGGCGGCGCCGCGGGTCGCTCCTGCGCCGCGGGTCGCTCCCGCGGCGGTCGTCAGTGGGCGGTCGCGGCGCTGGGTTCGCCGAGGACGAAGTCGGGGTCGACCTGCGCCGCCAGGTCGGCCCCGGTCTTGGCGTTGCCCCAGCTCTCCGCGTTGCGGAGGTGGAAGTGGACCATCTGGCTCGTGTAGCGCTGCCAGTCGCGGTGCTCGTACGTGTCGTCCGCCGCCTCCCGCAGGGTCCGCAGGGCGCGGTGGTTCTCCGGCTCCAGCTCCTCGAAGCGCGGCGGCCGGCCCTTCTCCATCGCGCGCACCCAGTCCGAGTGGCCGACCGTGACGAGCAGGTCCTCCCCGACCTCCTGGCGCAGGAAGTCCAGGTCGTCCGGGCCCTGCACCTTGTTGCCGACGACCTTCAGCGCGACGCCGAAGTCCCGCGCGTACTCCTTGTACTGGCGGTACACCGACACACCCTTGCGGGTCGGCTCGGCGACCAGGAAGGTCATGTCGAAGCGGGTGAACATGCCCGACGCGAACGAGTCCGAGCCCGCCGTCATGTCGACGACCACGTACTCCCCGGCCCCGTCCACCAGGTGGTTGAGGCACAGCTCCACCGCCCCGACCTTCGAGTGGTAGCAGGCCACCCCGAGGTCCGCCTCGGTGAACGGACCCGTCGCCATCAGCCGCACCTCGCCGGGATCCAGCCGGACCGACCGCGCGCACGCCTCGTACACCGGGTTCTCCTCCCGGACCCGCAGCAGCCGCGAACCCTCCCCGGGCGGCGTCGTCTTGATCATCGTCTCGGCCGAGACGATCCGCGGATTGCCGCCGCGCAGGTACTCCTTGATGAGCGGCAGATGCGCCCCCATTGCGGGCAGCGCGGCCGCCTCCGCCTCGGAGAGGCCGAGCGCGGCCCCCAGGTGCTGGTTGATGTCCGCGTCGACGGCGACGACGGGCGACTCGATGGCGGCGAGGTGGCGGACGAAGAGCGAGGACAGCGTCGTCTTGCCGCTGCCGCCCTTCCCGACGAAAGCGATCTTCATGTTCACCTAGCGTAGTGGCATGAACGCGCTTAGTGGTCAAGCTCTATGAAGAAGACCACTCCATCGTGGGGCGAGCCCCGGGGGCGCGTAGCCTCCTTACCTATGAGTACGCACGCCTCTGACCCCTTGGCCGCCCTCGGCACCCTGCCGGGCGTCGCCGACGCGGTGGACTCCGTACGCAAGGCCGTCGACCGGGTCTACGGCCACCGTGTGATGCGCCGCCGCAGCAACGAGATCGCCCACGAGGCTGCGCTCCGCGGCGCCCGCGGCTCGGCCGCGCTGGCCGGCGCCGACTGGGCCCTGGAGGAGGTCCGCCGCCGGACCGACTTCAGCGCCGACCCCGAGGCCCGCACCGTCGGCGCCGCCCTCCGGCTGAGCGCCGAGGCAGGCGAACTCCTCTCCATCTGGCGCCAGTCGCCGCTCCGGGTGCTGGCCCGGCTGCACCTGGTCGCCGCGGGCGAGCACGAGGACTCGACGGGCCGCCCGAGGCAGGCCGGCGAGGCCGTGACCGAGCCGCTGATCGAGGCCCCTCTGCCCAGCCCCGACGAGGTCGCCGCCCGCCTCGACGGCCTCGCGGAACTCGTCGTCGCGGGCAGCGAGGCCCCGGCGCTGGTCGTCGCCGCCGTCGTCCACGGCGAACTGCTCGCCCTGCGTCCCTTCACCTCGCACAACGGCCTCGTCGCCCGGACCGCGGAGCGGATCGTGCTGGAGGGCAGCGGCCTCGACCCGAAGGGCATCTGCCCCGCCGAGGTCGGCCACGCGGAGCAGGGCCGGGCCGCCTACGCGGCCGCCTTCGAGGGGTATCTGACCGGCACCCCGGAGGGTGTCGGCGCGTGGATCACGCACTGTGGGCGCGCGGTGGAACTCGGCGTCCGGGAGTCGACCGCGGTCTGCGAGGCGCTCCAGCGCGGCGCGGCCTGAGAACGTCCCCGGACATGGGTTGCGGCGGTACCAGAAATCAGTACCGCCGCTGGCACGTCCACCCAGTTACCAAGCGTCCTCGATATGTGCCCATCAGGCGGGGTACTTTGCCCTTCGCCTGGTGCGGCTGGCCCGTAATCGACGGGTCGACGTCGCGTGGGTGCCAGGTTTTTGTGCGTCAGGTCCGTGGGGCCTTGATGCTCAACAGGTGATCCTCTCGGATGTCCCAGGTCTCGCGGGCCTGATTCCTTTCTACTCCTCTCCGCCGGTAAGCGAAAGTGGTGGATCCGCTTCTTTGCGCTCTTTCCGGACCGGGTGAAACCGGGGCGAGCGGTCAGGGCCCGGCGAGGGCGGCCGCCGCCGTGGCCCGGTGACGCCGGCGGGTCGCGTACCAGACCAGTCCCGCGGTGGCCGCCGCCGCACCCACCGCCGCCACGGCCATGAGCGCCGGACGGGGCGGCATCCGGAACTCCGGCAGTCGCTGCTTCAGCCGCACCGGACGGTCGAAGGCCAGCACCGGCCACTCCCGGGCGACCGCCTCGCGGCGCAGCGTCCGGTCCGGGTTGACCGCGTACGGGTGTCCGACCGCCTCCAGCATCGGGATGTCGGTCGCCGAGTCGCTGTAGGCGTAGCAGCGGGACAGGTCGTACCCCTCCGACTTGGCCAGCTCGCGGACCGCCTCGGCCTTGGTCGGGCCGTAGGCGTAGTACTCCACCTCGCCGGTGAAGCACCCGTCCTCGCCGACCACCATCCGGGTGGCGACGACCCGGTCCGCCCCGAGCATCTCCCCGATCGGCTCGACCACCTCGGCGCCGGAGGTGGACACGATCACGACGTCGCGGCCGGCGGCGTGGTGCCCCTCGATGAGGGAGGCGGCCTCGTCGTAGATGATCGGGTCGATCAGGTCGTGCAGGGTCTCGGCGACGAGTTCCCTGACCTGGGCCACGTTCCAGCCTTTGCAGAGCGCGGAAAGGTATTCGCGCATCCGCTCCATCTGGTCGTGATCGGCCCCGCCGACGAGGAACACGAACTGGATGTAGGCCGTCCGCAGGGCGGCGCGGCGGCTGATCAGTCCGCCCCGGTAGAAGGACTTGCTGAAGGTCAGCGTCGATGACTTCGCAATGACCGTCTTGTCCAGGTCAAAGAAGGCGGCTGTGCGCGGCAAGGAGTGGTTTTCCACAACGCTGAGCATAGGTGCCCGCCATTCGGCGTACGCTGGGGCGCGTGGGTTTGCCTGAGAAGGCTCTCGGGTACACCATGGAAGTCACGGATCGTTCGCGACCGTGCTAACCCGGACCGGCTCCTCCCCCCCCGAGTCGGCCGGAGAGACGACCCCCGCTCTCCCCCCCGGCGGGGGTCGTCGCATGTCCGGACCCGTTTTCACTCGCTGAGCCATCGCTCGCTCCCCTCTCTCATGTCGTCGTGCGGCCGGCCGCCCCCGGACCGCCGAGCACTCCATTCGTCACTCACAGTAGCCGGTGGGCTGCGTTCCGGGCAGTCCTCGGACGGGTGGTCGAGATATTCACAGGCGGGGGATTGTCCACAGTTTTTCGGTGGTCTCCGCACGATTTCCCCGGCGGCCTCACCGTGATTCCCGTCGCGAAGTTCGCGGCAGGCCGGAATCACGAGAGGGGTGTGCGCGATGCAGGAGTCGATGGCCTCCCGCACAGGTCGAGCGGAGCACGAGGACGTGGCGCGGGGTGGGGAAGGAGTGCGCGGGCCCGGCCCGCTGATCGTCACCGAGGACGTCGTCCTCCTCGACGATCTGCTGCGGCTGTGCGCCGCGGCCGGCGTCGAGCCGGAGGTGCACCACCGGGTTCCCGAGCGGCGGGCGAGCTGGACCGATCCCCCGCTCGTCCTGGTGGGAGAGGACGCGGCGGCCCGCTGCCGGGGCGCCACGCGCCGGCCCGGAGTCGTCCTCGTGGGGCGCGCCCAGGACGATCCGGCGGTGTGGCGGCTCGCCGTCGAGGTCGGCGCCGACAGCGTCCTGCGGCTGCCGGGCGCCGAGTCCGTGCTCGTCGACCGGATCGCGGACGCCGCCGAGGGCGTCGGCCGGACGGCGCTGACCGTCGGCGTCGTCGGCGGGCGGGGCGGGGCCGGTGCCTCCACCCTCGCCTGCGGGCTCGCGCTCGCCGCCGCCCGCACCGGCCGGCGGACCCTGCTCGTCGACGGCGACCCGCTGGGCGGTGGGCTCGACGTGCTCCTCGGCGCGGAGCGGGAGGAGGGGTGCCGGTGGGGCGACTTCGCCGCGTCGAAGGGCCGGCTCGCCGGCGGCGCCCTGGAGGAGTCGCTGCCCGCGGCCCGGGGGGTGCGGGTGCTCAGCTGGGGCCGGGAGCCCACCGGGGCGGTGCCGCCCGACGCGGTCCGGTCCGTGCTCGCTGCGGCCCGCCGCCGGGGCGGGGTCGTGGTGGTCGATCTGCCGCGCGCCGTCGACGAGGCCGGGACCGAGGCCCTGGCCCAGCTCGACCTCGGCCTCCTCGTCGTCCCCGGCGAGCTGCGGGCGGTCGCGGCCGCCCACCGGATCACCGACACCCTCTCCCTGCTCGTGCGCGACCTCCGGGCCGTGGTCCGGGGGCCGTACGCGGCGGGGCTCGACGAGCGCTGGGTCGCCGACGCGCTGCGGCTGCCGCTCGCCGGCGAACTCCCCTACGACCCCGGCATCGTGACGGACCAGGACACGGGCGCCCCGCCGGGAGCCCAGCCCCGCGGACCGCTCGGCCGCTTCTGCGCCGCCTTCTGGGAGCGCGCGCTGCCCGCCGGGGGTGCGGCATGACGGGGACGGGCGCGGTGGAGACCGGGACGACGACCGTCCCGCAGGGGGCCGGACCGGCCGTGCGTGCGGGCGGCGCCGGACTGCTCGACGCCGTGCGGCAGCGGCTCGCGGCGAGCGGCGCCGAGCCGACCCCGGCCCGGGTGGCGGCCGCCCTGCGGGCCCAGGGCCGGCTGCTGGGGGACGCCGAGGTGCTGGGCGCCGCCGAGGAGCTGCGCTGCGAACTGACCGGCGCGGGACCGCTGGAGGCCCTGCTCGCCGATCCCGACGTCACCGACGTGCTCGTCTCGGCGCCCGACCGGGTGTGGGTCGACCGGGGCGCCGGCCTGGAGCGGGCGCCCGTCGTCTTCGCCGACGCCGCCGCCGTGCGCAGGCTCGCCCAGCGGCTGGCGGCGGTGGCCGGGCGGCGCCTCGACGACGCCCGGCCCTGGGTGGACGCGCGGCTGCCCGACGGCACCCGCATGCACGCGGTCCTGCCGCCCGTCGCCGTCGGCTCCACCTGCCTCTCGCTGCGCGTGATGCGCCCGCGGGCCTTCACCCTGGAGGAGCTGACCGCGGCCGGGACCGTGCCGCCCGGCGGCGACCGGGTCCTGCGCGCGCTGATCGAGGCCCGGGTGTCCTACCTGGTCAGCGGAGGCACCGGCACGGGCAAGACGACGCTCCTCGCGGCCCTGCTCGGACTGGTCGGGGAGCGGGAGCGGATCGTCCTCGCCGAGGACTCGGCCGAGCTCCGTCCGGACCACCCCCATGTGGTGCGCCTGGAGGCCAGGCCGCCGAACCAGGAGGGCGCCGGGCTGGTCACCCTCCGGGACCTGGTCCGCCAGGCGCTGCGGATGCGGCCCGACCGGCTGGTGGTCGGCGAGGTCCGCGGCGGTGAGGCCGTCGATCTCCTGGCGGCCCTGAACACCGGCCACGAGGGCGGCTCGGGGACTCTTCACGCCAACACCGCGACCGACGTGCCGGCCCGGCTGGAGGCGCTCGGCACGGCCGCCGGGCTCGACCGGGCCGCCCTGCACAGCCAGTTGGGCGCCGGACTGTCCGCCGTGCTGCACCTGGTGCGGGACCGGGACGGGCGGCGCCGGATCGCCGAGATCCATGTGCTGGAGCGGGACCGGGCCGGTCTGGTGCGGACGGTGCCCGCGCTCCGCTGGGGCCCGGACGGGTTCGGGCGGGAGCGGGGCTGGCCCCGGCTGCGCGCACTGGTCGGAGGTGCCCCGTGACGGCCGCGTGGTTCTCCGTGCTCTGTCTCCTCGCGGGCGGCCTGCTCGTCCTGCGGCAGGAGGGGGAGCGCCGCAGGGCCGCGCGGCGGGCGGGGGTCCTGCTCCTCGGGCCGGGCGCGGCGTACGGGGGCGGGGGCGTCGGCCGGGAGGCCGTGGCGCGCTGGTGGGCGACGGCCCGGGGGCGGCCCGAGTGGCTGTGCCTGCCGGCCGCCGGGCTGGTCGCGCTCGCGGGGGAGTCGCCGCTGCCGCTGGCGGCCGGGGCGCTGGCGGTCCCGCTGGTGCGGCGCCGGCTCCGGGCGGCCCGTCGGCGTGAGGAGCGCGAGGCGCTGGCCGGGCGGGTGGTGGCGCTGTGCGAGGCCGCCGGCGGGGAGCTGAGGGCCGGCCGGCAGCCGGGTCCGGCGCTCGCCTACGCGGCCCGCCGCTCCGGCGCCCTCGGCCCGGAGGAGGCGCGGGTGCTCGGCGCGGTCGGCTTCGGCGGCGACGTGCCGGAGGCCCTGCGGGCAGCCGCCCGGCGGGAGGGCGCCGAGGGGCTCGCGGGCCTGGCGGCCTGCTGGCAGGTGGCCGTCGACAGCGGGGCGGGGCTGGCCGCCGGGCTGGACCGGCTGGAGGCGGCCCTGCGCGAGCGGCACGAGCGGCGTGAGGGGCTGCGGGCCGAACTGGCCGGAGCCTGGGCGACGGTGGCCGTGCTCGCCGCCCTCCCGCTGGCCGGGCTGGGCATGGGCGCCGCTCTCGGCGCGGAGCCGTTGCGGATCCTGCTCCACACCCCCGCCGGAGGGATCTGTCTCCTCGTGGGCTGCGGACTGGAGGCGGCCGGGTTGTGGTGGGCCGCGCGGATCGTGCGGGGAGGAGGCGGCGATGTGGAGTGAACTGGTGCGAGCCGCACCGCTGTTGCTTCTGGCGGGCTGGCTGCTCGGCCGGGCCTGGCGCCGGCTGGAGCGGGCGCGACGGGCCCGCGGCACCCGGCGGCGCCTCGGCGGCCTGTCGCCGGCCGGGCGGGGCGGGCGGCTCGGGAGCCCGTCCGTCCCGCGGAGGGTGCGAGGGGCCAGGGCGCGACTGGCGGGCTCGCTGCGGGAGGTGCCGGGGCCGGTGCGCGCCGCGGTCGTCGGAGGCGTGCTCGCCGCGGGCCTGGTCCTCGGCTGGCCGGCGGCCCTCGTGGCGGGCGCGGGCGGTGTGCTCGGCGCCCGGTGGTGGACACGGCGGACAGCGGCCTCCAGGGTGCCGCCCGACGAACGGGAGGCGGTGCGCCGACTGCCCGAGGCGGCCGATCTGCTGGCGGCCTGCACGTCCGCCGGGGCCGGGCCGGCGGAGGCCGCGGAGGCCGTGGGGCGGTCGATGGGCGGACCGCTCGGCGAGCGGCTGCTGCGGACCGCCGCCGAACTGCGGCTCGGCGGCGAACCGGCCGAGGTGTGGGGGAGGTTCGGCGCGATACCGGGAGCCGAGGGGCTCGCCCGCTGCATGGAGCGGGCCGGCGCCTCCGGGGCGCCCGCAGCCGACGCGGTCGCCCGGCACGCGGCCGGACTGCGGGCGGCGAGCGCCCGCGCCGCCGCCGCGCGGGCCCGCCGGGCCCAGGTCCTGATCAGCGCGCCCGTGGGGCTGTGCTTCCTGCCTGCGTTCCTCGCGGTCGGGGTGGCCCCGGTGGTGATCGGCCTGGCGTCGGGCCTGCTCGGCGACTGACACACGACACGCATGACACGTGCGGCACACACGACACACACGACACGCACGACACCGAAGGGAAGAGAACGACATGGGGAAGACGTACGAGCGGGTGCGGAAGGCGCTGGGGGCGTTCTGGGCCACCCGGCGGGCGGCGCTGCGGACCGACACCGGGATGAGCACCGTCGAGTACGCGCTGGGCCTGCTCACGGCGGCGGGCGTCGCGGTGATGTTCTACAAGGTCATGACGGGCGGGAGCGTCTCGGGCGCCCTGGAGGCGATGGTCACGAAGGCGCTCGATGCGCCGTTCTGACGCGGACCGGGCGCGGGCGCGGGCTGAGGCTCGGGACCGTGGCTCGGTGACGGTGGAGGCGGCGATCGTACTGCCGGTGCTCGCGCTCTTCGCGATGGCGCTGCTGTGGGCGCTGGCCGCGTCCGCCGCACAGATCCGGTGCGTGGACGCGGCCAGGGCCGGGGCGCGGGCGGCCGCCCGTTCGGAGCCCGCGGCGGCCGTCACGGCCGCCGCCCGGGCCGCCGCGCCCGAGGGTGCCCGGGTGGCGGTGGCGCGGGAGGGAGACCTGTGGCGGGTGACGGTGGAGGCGGCCGCGCCGGGACCGGGCGGCCTGGGCGTGACCCTGCGGGCCGGAGCGGCGGCGCTCGCCGAGGACGTGGCGGGAGGAGGTGGCCCGGCGTGAGCCGTGGACGGGGAGACGGCGACCGGGGCGTCCGGGACGGAGGAGGCCGGGGCGGCGGGGACGGCGATCGGGGTGCGGCGACCGTGTGGACGGCGTTCGCGGCCTGTGCGCTGTGTGTGGTCTTCGGGGCGGTGCTGGCGCTCGGGCAGGCGGTGGCCGTCCGGCACCGGGCGGGCGGTGCCGCCGACCTCGCGGCCCTCGCCGCCGCGGACCGGGCTCTGTGGGGCGAACAGGTGGCGTGCGCGGCGGCCGTCCGGGTCGCCGCCGCGCACGGGGCCGAGCTGGTGAGGTGCGGGGTGGCCGGCGGGGAGGCGGAGGTGACGGCGCGGGTGGTCCGGGGACCCTGGGCCCCGGCCGTCAGGGCGCGGGCGGGGCCTGCCTCGGCGGTGCCTCCGCCGCCTGGGCCTCTGCCACTGGTGCCTCCGCCGCCGGGGACTCCGTCTTCTCCGGTGCCTCTCGGAGGAGTTCCGTGAGGAGGCGGACGGCGCCTCGTTTGTGGAGGGGGTCGTTGCCGTTGCCGCACTTGGGGGACTGGATGCAGGACGGGCAGCCGGTCTCGCACTCGCAGGAGGCGATCGCCTCGCGGGTGGCGGCGAGCCAGGCCCGGGCGGTGTGGAAGGCGCGCTCGGCGAACCCGGCGCCGCCCGGGTGCCCGTCGTACACGAAGACGGTCGGCAGCAGGGTGTCCGGGTGGAGCGGGACCGAGACGCCGCCGATGTCCCAGCGGTCGCAGGTGGCGAAGAGCGGCAGCATGCCGATGGAGGCGTGCTCGGCGGCGTGCAGGGCGCCGCCGAGGATCTCCGGGTTGATCCGGGCGGCGTCGAGCTGGTCCTCGGTGACCGTCCACCACACGGCCCGGGTGCGCAGGGTGCGGGGCGGCAGGTCGAGCTTGGTCTCTCCCAGCACCTCGCCCGTGATCAGCCGGCGGCGCAGGAAGGAGACGACCTGGTTGGTGACCTCGACGGAGCCGTAGCAGAGACGCCCCGAGCCCCAGGGGACCTCGGTGTCGGTCTCCAGGACGCGGATGGAGGTGGTGTCGCGGGCGGTGGTCGAGTACGGCGGGACGGCCTCCTCGACGAGGGCGACGGAGTCCTCCAGGTCCAGCTTCCTGACCAGGTAGGTGCGGCCCTGGTGGAGGTGGACGGCGCCTTCGTGGACGGCGGTGTGGGAGGCGGCCTCGTCGACCGTGCCGAGGAGCCGGCCGGTGCCCTCCTCGACGATCCGGACCGGGCTGCCGCCCCCGCCCCGGATGTCGGCGAGGTCGGCGGCCCGCTCGCGGCGGGTCCAGTACCAGCCGCCGGCGCGGCGGCGCAGCAGCCCGGCCGCCTCCAGCTGGGGCATCAGGCCGGGGGCGGCGGGGCCGAAGAGGGCGAGATCGGCCTCGGTGAGGGGGAGTTCGGAGGCGGCGGCGCAGAGATGGGGGGCGAGGACGTAGGGGTTGTCGGGGTCCAGGACGGTCGACTCGACCGGCTGGTCGAAGATCGCCTCGGGGTGGTGGACGAGGAAGGTGTCCAGCGGGTCGTCACGGGCGATCATCACGGCGAGGGCGCCCTCGCCGGAGCGGCCCGCCCGGCCCGCCTGCTGCCACAGCGAGGCCCGGGTGCCGGGATAGCCGGCGATGAGGACGGCGTCGAGGCCGGAGACGTCCACGCCCAGTTCCAGGGCGGTGGTGGCGGCGAGGCCGAGGAGCTCCCCGGAGTGCAGGGCCCGCTCCAGGGCACGCCGCTCCTCGGGGAGGTAGCCGCCGCGGTAGGCGGCGACCCGCCGGGCGAGGGCCCGGTCGGTCTCGGCGAGCCGTTCCTGGGCGATCACCGAGATCAGCTCGGCGCCGCGCCGGGAGCGGACGAAGGCGACCGAGCGGACGCCCTGCCGGGTGAGGTCGGTGAGCAGGTCGGCGGTCTCGGCGGTGGCGCTGCGGCGGACCGGCGCCCCGCGCTCGCCGTGCAGCTCGGTGAGGGGCGGCTCCCACAGGGCGAAGAGCAGTTCGCCGCGCGGGGAGGCGTCGTCGGAGACCTCGGTGACGGGGAGGCCGGTGAGCCTGCCGGCGGCGCGGGCCGGGTCGGCGGAGGTGGCGGAGGCGAGCAGGAAGACCGGCTCGGAGCCGTACCGGGCGCAGATCCGGCGCAGCCGGCGCAGGACCTGGGCGACGTGGGAGCCGAAGACGCCCCGGTAGGTGTGGCACTCGTCGATGACGACATAGCGCAGCGAGCGCAGGAAGGAGGACCACCTGGGGTGGGACGGGAGGATGCCCCGGTGCAGCATGTCGGGGTTGGTGAGGACGTAGTTCGCGTACTGGCGGACCCATTCGCGTTCCTCGACCGGGGTGTCGCCGTCGTAGACGGCGGGCCGGATCCGGTTGCCGAGCGGGGCGGCGAGCTCGCGGACGGCCCGGCGCTGGTCGGCGGCGAGGGCCTTGGTGGGGGAGAGGTAGAGGGCGGTCGCCCCGCGTCCGTTCGCGGCCTCCGCGCCGTCGAGGAGGGTGGAGAGGACGGGGGTGAGGTAGGCGAGCGACTTGCCCGAGGCGGTGCCGGTGGCGATCACCACGGACTCGCCGTCGAGGGCGTGCTCGGCGGCCTCGGCCTGGTGGGCCCAGGGGTGCTCGATCCCGGCGGCCTGGACGGCGGCGATCACCTCGGAGCGGATGCGGTCCGGCCAGACGGCATGACGGCCCGCCCGGGCGGGCATGTGCTCCATATGAGTGATGCGCGCGGCCCGGCTCTCGCCGGAGGTGAGCCGTTCCAGGACCCGGTGCGGGGAAGGGCGGCTGCCCGTGTCCCCGGCGGGTCGAGCGGTGCGCTGATTCTTGGCCATCGGCACCGAGTGTGTCACCGGCGTGACGGACAATGCTTCCAAGGCGTCGTGCATGGCTGCTGGTAAGTGATTGAATGCCATCGCGGCTGGCGATTCGTTCTCCGACTCCGCCCGGGAGATCCGAGGGGGCGAACGCCCGATAGCAAGGTGCTGGAGGATCCGTGGACCTGTCCCTGTCGACTCGCACTGTGCCCGGAGCTGGCGGCGACCGTACGGTCGTCGAGGTCGGTGGCGAGATTGATGTTTATACCGCGCCCAAGCTGCGCGAGCAGTTGGTCGAGTTGGTGAACGACGGCAGTTACCACCTGGTCGTCGACATGGAGGGGGTGGACTTCCTCGACTCCACCGGCCTCGGCGTGCTCGTGGGTGGTCTGAAGCGCGTGCGGGCGCACGAGGGCTCGCTGCGCCTGGTCTGCAACCAGGAGCGCATTCTCAAGATCTTCCGGATCACGGGCCTCACCAAGGTCTTCCCGATCCACACCTCGGTCGACGAGGCCGTCAACGCGGTCGACTGACCGGGGGGATCCCATGGCCACCGTTGAACTCCGCTTCAGTGCCCAGCCCGAGCACGTCCGCACGGCCCGCCTGGTGGCGGCCGCGGTCGCCCGCCGGGCCGGGGTGGACGAGGCGGTTCTCGACGAGGTGCGGCTCGCCGTCGGCGAGGCGTGTTCCCGTGCGGTCGGGCTGCACCGCAGCAACGGCCTCACCACGCCCATCCGGGTCGTGCTGACCGAGGAGGAGAAGACGTTCTCCATCGAGGTCGGCGACGAGGTGCCCGGTGCGGGCGCGGCGGGCGGTGTTCCCGGCGCGCGCGCCGAGGCGCCGCCCGAGGAGCTCGACGACACCGGTGCCGAGGACGAGATGGGTCTCGCGGTGATCCGCGGGCTCGTCGACGACGTCGAGGTGACCGCCGGCGAGGACGGCGGCACCATCCGGATGAGCTGGCCCACCACCCCGGCGGAGGCGGACGTCGACGTCCTGTCCTGACGCCGCGCCCCCAGAGACGTACACGAAGAGGCCCTGCCGCACACGGCAGGGCCTCTTCGCGCGTCGGGGGCCGTGCCCCGGGGCAATCGATGGATTCCGGCGGGGTGCCGCCCCGGGGAGCAGGTTTGTCCTGCTTCGGGTGCCTATGATCCGTGCTCATGGACCCGGAACCGGAATTGGCCCAGGCACCCGCCGCCCTTGCCGCGGCGGTGCTCACCAGCGGGAACCGGACGATCGTCGCCGTCGTCGCCGGTGTCGCCCTCGCCGCACTGGTCACCGCCCGGCTCTTCGGCCGCCAGGTGCTCAAGGCCGACGAGGGCACCCCGGTGATGCGGCGGATCGCCGCCGCCGTGCAGGAGGGCGCCAACGCCTACCTCGCCCGCCAGCTGCGCACCATCGGCCTCTTCGCCGTCGTCGTCTTCCTCCTCCTGATGGCGCTGCCCGCCGACTCCTGGTCGCAGCGGGCCGGCCGTTCGCTGTTCTTCCTGGTCGGGGCGTTGTTCTCGGCGGTCACCGGATACGTCGGGATGCGGCTGGCCGTACGGGCCAACGTCCGGGTCGCGGCGGCCGCCCGGGAGGCCGCCCCGGCCCCCGGCGAACCCGGACAGGACCCCGCGGAGGCCGCCCGCCGGGCCATGCGGATCGCCTTCCGTACCGGCGGCGTCGTCGGCATGTGCACGGTCGGTCTCGGCCTGCTCGGCGCGGCCTGCGTCGTCCTCGTCTACGCCGCCGACGCGCCCAAGGTCCTGGAGGGCTTCGGCCTCGGCGCCGCCCTCATCGCCATGTTCATGCGGGTCGGCGGCGGCATCTTCACCAAGGCCGCCGACGTCGGCGCCGACCTGGTCGGCAAGGTCGAGAAGGGCATCCCCGAGGACGACCCGCGCAACGCCGCCACCATCGCCGACAACGTGGGCGACAACGTCGGGGACTGCGCGGGCATGGCCGCGGACCTCTTCGAGTCGTACGCCGTCACCCTCGTCGCCGCGCTCATCCTCGGCAAGGCCGCCTTCGGCGACCACGGTCTGGTCTTCCCGCTGATCGTGCCCGCGATCGGGGTCCTCACCGCCGTCATCGGCATCCTCTCCGTCGCCCCCCGGCGCTCCGACCACGGCGGGATGCGCGCCGTCGACCGCGGCTTCTTCGTCTCCGCCGTCGTCTCCCTGGTGCTCGTCGCGGTCGCCGCCTTCGTCTACCTGCCGTCGTCCTACGCCGGACTGGCCGGCGTCACCGAACCGGGACTGACCGGGCACGACGGCGACCCCCGGGTCCTCGCCCTCGTCGCCGTCGCCATCGGGATCCTGCTCGCCGCGCTCATCCAGCGGCTCACCGGCTACTTCACCGAGACCGGCCGCCGGCCCGTCCAGGACATCGGCAGGTCCGCGCTCACCGGCCCCGCCACCGTCGTCCTCGCCGGCGTCGCCATCGGCCTGGAGTCAGCCGTGTACGCGGCGCTGCTCATCGCCCTCTCCGTCTACGGGGCCTTCCTGCTCGGCGGCGCCTCCGTGATGCTGGCGCTCTTCGCGGTCGCGCTCGCCGGGACGGGGCTGCTCACCACGGTCGGCGTGATCGTCGCCATGGACACCTTCGGCCCGGTCGCCGACAACGCGCAGGGCATCGCGGAGATGTCCGGGGAGGTCAGGGGCGCCGGCGCGCAGGTCCTCACCGAGCTGGACGCGGTCGGCAACACCACCAAGGCGATCACCAAGGGCATCGCGATCGCGACCGCCGTCCTGGCCGCCGCCGCGCTCTTCGGCTCGTACCGGGAGGCCATCGCCACCTCGGTCGCCGAGGTCGGCGCGAAGGCCGGCGAGCTGAGCCTCTCCATGGACATCTCCCAGCCCAACAACCTCGTCGGGCTGATCGTCGGCGCCTCCGTCGTCTTCCTCTTCTCCGGACTGGCCGTCAACGCCGTCTCCCGGTCGGCCGGTTCGGTGGTGTACGAGGTGCGGCGGCAGTTCCGCGAGCACCCCGGGATCATGGACGGCAGCGAACTCCCCGAGTACGGGCGGGTCGTCGACATCTGCACCCGGGACGCGCTGCGCGAACTCGCCACGCCCGGGCTGCTCGCCGTCACCGCCCCGGTCGCCGTCGGCTTCGCGCTCGGCGTCGGCCCGCTCGGCGCCTATCTCGCCGGGGCGATCGGCACCGGCGCCCTGATGGCGGTCTTCCTCGCCAACTCCGGTGGCGCCTGGGACAACGCGAAGAAGCTGGTCGAGGACGGCAACCACGGCGGCAAGGGCAGTCCGGCGCACGAGGCGACGGTGATCGGCGACACGGTGGGCGACCCGTTCAAGGACACCGCGGGGCCGGCGATCAACCCGCTCCTGAAGGTGATGAACCTGGTGGCGCTGCTGATCGCCCCGGCGGTGGTGCGGTTCTGCTACGGCGAGGACGCGAACGCCTGGGCGCGGGCCGGGATCGCGGTCCTGGCGCTGCTCGTGGTGACGGTCGCCGTCCGCGCCTCCAAGCGGCGTCCGGTGGCCGTCGCCTGACGTGGCGTCCGTCTCATTTCCGGGTCGCGCGGGTCCCCCGGAGGCCCGGCGCCGCTTGGTTCAAACGGATTCAACACGGGAGGAATCCCTCGCACGAAAGGTGGAAGTCGTCCGCGCGGCGTGTATGTTCCGGGGCCGAGAGTCTTGGAAGGGACCGATCCGGTGAACAAGAAGCTTGCGGCAGCGCTGTCCGGCGGTGCGGTACTGGTGCTCGTGCTGTCCGGCTGCAGCGACGACGAGGGCGACAAGGTCAACGACTGGGCCAAGTCGTTCTGCGACCAGGCGAAGCCGCAGATCCAGAAGCGGGCCGACGCCCACCAGATCATCATCTCGACCGCGGCCGACAGTCGTCCGGCGGAGATCCAGGCCGCCGACTCCAAGGCGTTCAAGGACATCGCGGACGCCGACCGGGCGCTCGCCAAGGCCGTGGAGACGGCCGGCGTCCCGCCGATCGAGAACGGCGAGAAGGTCCAGAAGGACGTCATCGCGGAGCTCAACGCGACCGCGCTCGCCTACGACGGGCTGAAGAAGCAGGTCGACGCGCTCGACCCGACGAACCAGCAGAAGTTCGCCGAGGGGCTGAAGGACGTCGCCGACGGCCTCACCAAGATCGAGAAGATGGACCAGAACGCGCTGGCCAACCTGGAGAACGGCGAGCTGGGCCAGGCCATGGCCAAGCAGCCGGGCTGCCAGAAGCCGACCCCGTCGGTGCCGAAGACGCCGTCCGGCTCCGCCTCCCCGAAGGCGGGCGGCACGGCCACGCCCACCACCTCGGCCTCGCCGAAGGCGAAGGCGTCCGCGTCCTCGGAGTCGTAACCCCCGCAGAGGCGTTCGCGCCGGCCGGCCCCGGGCACCCGGGGCCGGCCGACACGCTGTCCGGACCGCCGGGTCGTCAGCGCCGTCCGGACCGCCGGGGTCGTCAGGGCCGTCCGGACCGTCGGGGTCGTCAGGGCCATCAGCGCCGTCCGGACCGTCGGGGTCGTCAGAGTCGTCGTTCGGGCGGCGGGCCCCGGTTGCCGGGCTGTCGGTGTCCGGGTTGTCGGTGGCGGCCGTCACAATGGAGACCGTGAGTACGACTAGCCTGACCACCAGCCTTCCGGTGCCCGCGCACGCCGACCGTCTGCGCGAGGCCCTGCTCGCCGCGGACTTCACCGCCGACGGTCTGCTCGACCGGCTCGGCGCCGCCGCCTACGCGGCGCTCGCCCGCAGCGAGACCGTGCCCGCCCTGCGCGCCACCCGCGGCGACTCCCCGCTGGAGACCCTCGTCCGGCTCTTCCTGCTCCAGCGGGCCGTCGAGCCCGCCCGGGCCGCCGCCGCCCTCCCGCTGGAGGAGGCCCTGGCCGACGGCTGGGTGGTCGAGGAGGACGGCGCCGTGCGCGCCACCGTCGACGTGCGGCCGTACGGCGGCCCGGACGGCGAGGACTGGTTCATCGTCTCCGACCTGGGCTGTGCCGTCGGCGGCGCCGGCGGCATCGGCTCGAAGGAGGAGGGCGTCGTCCTCGGCGTCGGCGGCGCCTCCACCACGCTCGCCGGCATCACCGTCCGCACCCCGGTCGCCGCCGCGCTC
Source organism: Streptomyces sp. NRRL F-5727 (assembly GCF_000719555.1). Classification (GTDB taxonomy): domain Bacteria; phylum Actinomycetota; class Actinomycetes; order Streptomycetales; family Streptomycetaceae; genus Streptomyces. The sequence continues at coordinate 106,280 of NZ_JOGX01000012.1, read as the reverse complement.
GACCTCGGCACCGGCTCCGGCATCCAGGCCCTGCACGCCGCCCAGCACAGCACCCTGGTCACCGCCACCGACCTCAACCCGCGGGCGCTGGAGTTCACGAGGCTGACCCTCGCCCTCTCCGGGGCCCGTGAGGCCGAACTCCTGGAGGGCTCGCTGTACGAGCCGGTCGACGGCGACACGTACGACCTGATCGTCTCCAACCCGCCGTTCGTGATCTCCCCCGGCTCCGGCCTCACCTACCGGGACGGCGGGATGAGCGGCGACGACCTGTGCCGCACCCTCGTCCAGCAGGCCGGCGAGCGGCTGAACGACGGCGGGTACGCCCAGTTCCTCGCCAACTGGCAGCACGTCGACGGCGAGGACTGGCAGGACCGGCTCCGGTCCTGGGTGCCGCGTGGCTGCGACGCCTGGATCGTCCAGCGCGAGGTGCAGGACGTCACCCAGTACACCGAGCTCTGGCTGCGCGACAGCGGCGACCACCGCGGCGACCCGGAGGCGTACCGGGCGGCGTACGACCGCTGGCTGGACGCCTTCGAGGCGAGCGGCACCCGGTCGATCGGCTTCGGCTGGATCACCCTGCGGCGCGACCCGGCGGTGGCCGCCGGGAAAGCCGAGCCGTCGATCGTCATCGAGGAGTGGCCGCACCCCGTCGAACAGCCGCTCGGGCCGGCCGTCCGCGCCCACTTCGAGCGCCAGGACTACCTCCGCACCCACGACGACGCCGCCCTGCTCGCGGACAGCTTCACGCTCGCCCCCGAGGTGGTCCAGGAGCAGGTCGGGCTGCCCGGCGCCGAGGACCCCGAGCACGTCGTCCTGCGGCAGAACCGGGGCATGCGCCGCGCCACCCGGGTCGACCACGTGGGCGCCGGTTTCGCGGGCGTCTGCGACGGCACCCTCAGCGCCGGCCGGATCCTCGACGCGATCGCCCAGCTCATGGGCGAGGACCCGGTGCTGCTGCGGGACCGCACGCCGCAGTCCATCCGCCTCCTCGTGGAGGAGGGCTTCCTCACTCCGGAGTCGCTGCTTCCGGACGAGAAGCCGGCCGCGGAGTAGCCCCGGAGCGGCCGCGGAGCAGCCCCGGAGCAGCCCGCGGAGCAGCGCCGGAGTAGTGGGGCACTACCGGCCATCTTCGTGAAACCGTACGGCCCGGCCCGCGTCGTTCACCCGGAATTCGCGTCCCTGACGCCGTGAGGTGTCAGCCTCCCTTCCAGGACACCTCAGGGAGACGGACACCGCGCGGGTACGGCGCCGGGACGGGAAGCGGGTAAGGGCATGGAGAGCGGGCCGGCGATCTTCGCGGGGGCGGCGTTCACGCTGTTCGGAGGCGCGCTGCTGCTGTGGACCACCGTCCGGGTCCGGCAGGGCGAGCCGGTCGCGCTCGGCGTCGCGCCCCGCGCCGCCGCCGCCTTCGCGGGCCTCGCCGGGGCGCTCTTCCTGGGCCTCGGCCTCTGGTGCTTCGGCCGCCTCTGAGCAGCCGGTCGCGCCACCCGCTGAGACCCGCCCCACATCGAACCGCCCCGCCGGTCCGGCAGTCCGGGCGGCAGGAAGGGCAGGAGTCGGGTTACCGTTCGAGTGGCCGTTGCGGGCTTTCCCTGTTTGACACGGGGGCGGGTTGTACCGTCACACTCCGCAGCGACGCCAGCGTCACCATGCGTGTCGCTGACGTGCGTGCCAGCGCAGACCGCGTCGACCGGAGAGAAGAGCGAAGTTGTCCCCGACCAGCGAGACCGCACACGGCGGCCGCCGACTCGTCATCGTCGAGTCGCCTGCCAAGGCGAAGACGATCAAGGGCTACCTCGGCCCCGGCTACGTCGTCGAGGCGAGCGTCGGGCACATCCGTGACCTCCCCAGCGGCGCCGCCGAGGTGCCGGAGAAGTACACCGGCGAGGTGCGCCGCCTCGGCGTCGACGTCGAGCACGACTTCCAGCCCATCTACGTCGTCAACGCGGACAAGAAGGCGCAGGTCAAGAAGCTCAAGGACCTGCTCGCCGAGTCCGACGAACTCTTCCTCGCCACCGATGAGGACCGCGAGGGCGAGGCCATCGCGTGGCACCTCCAGGAAGTCCTCAAGCCCAAGGTCCCGGTCCACCGGATGGTCTTCCACGAGATCACCAAGGACGCGATCCAGGCCGCCGTCGCCAACCCGCGCGAGCTGAACAAGCGGATGGTCGACGCCCAGGAGACCCGCCGCATCCTCGACCGCCTCTACGGCTACGAGGTCTCCCCGGTGCTGTGGAAGAAGGTCATGCGCGGCCTCTCCGCCGGCCGCGTGCAGTCCGTCGCCACCCGGCTCGTCGTCGAGCGCGAGCGCGAGCGCATCGCCTTCCGCTCCGCCGAGTACTGGGACCTCACCGGCACCTTCTCCACCGGCCGCGCCGGCGACCCCTCCGACCCCTCGTCCCTCACCGCCCGGCTCGCCGCGGTCGACGGCAAGCGCGTCGCGCAGGGCCGCGACTTCGGCGCCGACGGCCGGCTGAAGAGCGAGACCGTGCTCCACCTCGACGAGGAGAAGGCCCGCGCGCTCGCCGCCTCCCTCGCCGACACCCGCTTCACCGTCCGCTCGGTCGAGTCGAAGCCGTACCGCCGCTCCCCGTACGCGCCCTTCCGCACCACCACCCTCCAGCAGGAGGCCAGCCGCAAGCTCGGCTTCGGTGCCAAGGCGACGATGCAGGTGGCGCAGAAGCTGTACGAGAACGGCTTCATCACCTACATGCGTACGGACTCCACCGTGCTCTCCGACACCGCCGTCGCCGCGGCCCGCGCCCAGGTGACGCAGCTGTACGGCGCCGACTACCTGCCGGAGAAGCCGCGCGTCTACGCCGGCAAGGTCAAGAACGCGCAGGAGGCCCACGAGGCGATCCGGCCTTCGGGTGATCGTTTCCGCACCCCGGCCGAGACCGGTCTGACCGGCGACCAGTTCAAGCTGTACGAGCTCATCTGGAAGCGGACCGTCGCCTCCCAGATGAAGGACGCCACCGGCAACTCGGTCACCGTCAAGATCGGCGGCACCTCCGCCGACGGCCGCGACGCCGAGTTCTCGGCCTCCGGCAAGACGATCACCTTCCACGGCTTCATGAAGGCGTACGTCGAGGGCGCCGACGACCCGAACGCGGAACTCGACGACCGCGAGCGGCGCCTGCCGCAGGTCGCCGAGGGCGACGCGCTCGCCGCCGAGGAGATCACCGCCGACGGCCACGCCACCAAGCCGCCCGCCCGCTACACCGAGGCCACCCTGGTCAAGGAGCTGGAAGAGCGCGAGATCGGCCGCCCGTCGACGTACGCCTCGATCATCGGCACCATCCTCGACCGCGGCTACGTCTTCAAGAAGGGCACGGCCCTCGTGCCGTCCTTCCTCTCCTTCGCCGTGGTCAACCTGCTGGAGAAGCACTTCGGCCGGCTCGTCGACTACGACTTCACCGCCAGGATGGAGGACGACCTCGACCGCATCGCCCGCGGCGAGGCCCAGTCCGTGCCGTGGCTGAAGCGTTTCTACTTCGGCGAGGGCGAGGGGGCGACCGGCGGTGCCGCCGACGCCGGCAACGGCGACGGCGACCACCTCGGCGGCCTCAAGGAGCTGGTCACCGACCTCGGCGCCATCGACGCCCGCGAGATCTCCTCCTTCCCCGTCGGCAACGACATCGTGCTGCGCGTCGGCCGCTACGGCCCGTACGTCGAGCGCGGCGAGAAGGACCAGGAGGGCCACCAGCGCGCCGACGTGCCCGACGACCTCGCGCCCGACGAGCTCACCGTCGAGTACGCCGAGGAGCTGCTCGCCAAGCCGAGCGGCGACTTCGAGCTGGGCACCGACCCGGTCAGCGGCCACCAGATCGTCGCCAAGGCCGGCCGGTACGGCCCGTACGTCACCGAGATCCTTCCCGACGACGTCCCGAAGACCGGCAAGAACGCGGTCAAGCCGCGCACCGCCTCCCTCTTCAAGACCATGTCCCTGGACACGGTCACCCTGGAGGATGCCCTCCGGCTCATGTCGCTGCCGCGGGTGGTCGGCGCCGACGCCGAGGGCGTCGAGATCACCGCGCAGAACGGCCGGTACGGCCCGTACCTGAAGAAGGGCACCGACTCGCGGTCCCTCACCAGCGAGGACCAGCTCTTCACCATCACGCTGGAGGAGGCGCTGGCGATCTACGCCCAGCCCAAGCAGCGGGGCCGGGCCGCCGCCAAGCCGCCGCTGAAGGAGCTCGGCACCGACCCGGTCAGCGAGAAGCCCGTGGTCGTCAAGGACGGCCGCTTCGGCCCGTACGTCACCGACGGCGAGACCAACGCGACCCTGCGCACCGGCGACAGCGTCGAGACGATCACGCCCGAGCGCGGCTACGAGCTGCTCGCCGAGAAGCGGGCCAAGGCCCCGGCGAAGAAGACCGCCAAGAAGGCCCCGGCGAAGAAGACCGCGGCCAAGAAGACGGCCGCGAAGAAGACCACCACGGCCAAGAAGACCGCGGCGAAGAAGACCACGACGGCCAAGAAGACGACGGCGGCCGCCAAGAAGACGGCGGCGGCCAAGCCGGAGTAGTCCGCCGCGGCGACGCTGCGAACGTGGGAAGGCCGGGAGCCGCGCTCCCGGCCTTCCCACGTTTGTTCGGCCGCGGCCCCGGTGAGCAAGGCCGTCCGGATAGGGTGGACGGATGACGCGAGCAGAGCAGCCAGAGCTTCTGGGCGACTCCGAAGCCGCACCCGCCCCCGGCGCCGCCCCCGTCTCCGACGCGGCCCTCGTCGCGGACTCCCGGGAGCGCGCCGTACGGGCCCTCGTCCGCCATCAGCCGCTGCGCAGGCTGTGGAGCGCCCAGGCCGTCGGCGGGGTCGGCGACGCCCTCGCCCTCCTCGTCCTGGTCCTCCTCGGCCTCCAGGCCGCGCTGACCGAGGGCGCCCTCGGCGGCGGCTACCGGGGCGCCGCCTTCACGGTCGCCGCCGTCGTCGGCGCCCGGCTGCTCGCCACCGTCCTCTTCGGCGCCGTCCTGCTCGGCCCGCTCACCGCGCTGACCGCGCCCGGCGCCGCCCTCGACCGGCGGTGGACCATGATCGGCGCCGACGGGCTGCGGATCGCGCTCCTCGTCATCGCGCCCCTGTGGATCGACTGGACCCCCGGCAGCGCCCTGTGGTTCGTGCTCGGCACGGTCTTCCTCACCGGCGCCGCCGAGCGCGTCTGGGCCGTCTGCCGGGACGGCGCCGCGCCCGCGCTGCTGCCCGCCGCGCCCGTCGAGGGCGACGCCGTCCGGCCGCTCCCCGACCACCTCGGCGCCCTGCGCACCCTCACCCAGCGCACCGCCTTCCTCGCCGTCCCGGCCGCCGCCGCCGTCCTGCTCGCCGCCACCCTCGTCTCCAACCTGCTGGGCTCCGGCGTCGAGTGGTTCTCGCTCCACCAGGCCGCGCTCGGCGGCTACGTCGCCGCCGGCCTCTTCGCCGCCTCCGTCAGCGTCCTCGCCGCGATCACCCTGCCCGGCGGCCAGACGCCGCGCCCCCGCTCGCCGCTGGAGGGGCTGCGCCGCCCCGCCGCCGAGAAGGGCCGCACCGGAGCCGTACCCCTGCTCGTCCTGGCCTGCGCCACCGTCGCCGGCGCCATCGGCGCCGCCGCCTCGCTCGCCGCCCTGCACGCCGTCGACCTCGACGGCGGCCCCGTCACCTACGCCCTGCTGGTGCTCGCGCTCAGCGGCGCCACCGCCGTCGGCATCCGCACCGCCCGCTCCGTGCTGCCGGTGCTCTCCCGGCGCCGGCTGCTCGCCCTCGCGATCACCGTCACCGGCGTCGCCCTGATCGCCGTCGGCCTGGTGCCCGACACCGCGACCGTGCTCTTCCTCGCCGTCCTCGCCGGATACGCGGCCGGCGTCGCCGCCCACACCGGGCACACCCTCATCGACCAGGAGACCGAGGAGCCGCGCCGGGAGCGCACCACCGCGCACCTCCAGGCCACCGCGCGCGTGGGCATCGCCGTCGGCGCGCTCGCCGCGCCGCTGCTCGCCGCCGCGATCGGCCCGCACCGCTTCGTCTCCGACTCCGGGAAGTTCGTCTTCGACCACGGCGGCGCCGCCTTCACCCTCGCCCTCGTCGGCGCCCTGCTGCTGCCCGTCGCCGCGCTCGTCCTCGCCAAGACGGACGACCGCGCGGGCGTGCCGCTCCGCCGCGACCTGCGCGACGCGCTGCGCGGCGCCGACCCCGCGCAGGCCCCGTCCGCCACCGGCTTCTTCATCGCCCTGGAGGGCGGCGACGGCGCCGGCAAGTCCACCCAGGTCCAGGCGCTCGCCGACTGGATCCGCGCCAAGGGCCACGAGGTCGTCGTCACCCGCGAGCCCGGCGCCACCCCCATCGGCAAGCGGCTCCGCTCGATCCTGCTCGACGTCTCGTCGGCCGGCCTGTCCAACCGCGCCGAGGCGCTGCTGTACGCCGCCGACCGCGCCGAGCACGTCGACTCGCTGGTCCGGCCCGCCCTGGAGCGGGGCGCCGTCGTCATCAGCGACCGGTACATCGACTCGTCCGTCGCCTACCAGGGCGCGGGCCGCGACCTCTCGCCGACCGAGATCGCCCGCATCTCCCGCTGGGCCACCGGCGGCCTGGTGCCGAACCTGACCGTCCTCCTCGACGTCTCCCCCGAGACCGCGCGGGAGCGGTTCACCGAGGCGCCGGACCGGCTGGAGTCGGAGCCGCCCGAGTTCCACGCGCGCGTGCGGGCCGGTTTCCTCGCCCTCGCCGCCGCCGATCCCTCCCGCTACCTGGTGGTCGACGCCGGTCAGGAGCCCGAGGCCATCACCACCGTCGTACGCCACCGGCTCGACCGGATGCTGCCCCTCTCCGAGGCCGAGGTGAAGGCCGCCGAGGAGGCCCGCCGGAAGGCCGAGGAGGAGGCCCGGCGCAAGGCCGAGGAGGAGGCCGCCCGCAAGGCCGAGGAGGAGCGCCTGGAGCGCGAGCGCCAGGAGCAGCTCGCCAAGCTGCGCGCCGAGGAGGAGGAGCGCAAGCGGCGCGAGGAGGAGGAGGCGCGCCGGCTGGAGGCCGAGCGGCAGGCCGAGGAGGCCCGGCGGAAGGCCGAGGAGGCCCGGCTCGCCGCCGAGGAGGAGGCCCGCCGGCGCGCGGCCGAGGAGAAGGCCCGCCGCGAGGAGGAGGAACGACTCCGCAAGCAGGCCGAGGAGGAGGCCCGGCTCCGCGCCGAGGCCGAGGCGCTCCGCCAGGAGAAGCAGCGCAAGGCCGAGGAGGCCCTGCTCCGCGCGGAGGAGGCCCGCCGGCTCGCCGCCGCGGCCACCGCCGCCAAGGCCGCCGAGGAGGCCGCCGCGGCGCAGCGGCGCGCCGCCGAGCAGGCCGCGAGGGCCGCCGCGCAGAAGGCGGCCGCGGAGGCCGCGGCGAGGGCCGCCGCCGAGCGGGACGCCGCGGAGAGGGCCGCGCGGGAGAAGGCCGCGGCCGAGCGCGCCGCCGCCGAGCGGAGGGCCGCCGCGGAGTCGGCCGACGAGATCACCGTCCAGACGCCGGTGGTGAACCTCGGCAAGGACGCCGGTACGGCTCCGGCGGCGGCGGACGACGCCCCGACGGTCCCGCCGAACGAGGTCACCGTGCCGACCCCGGTCGTCCGCCCCGAGGACCCGCGCCGCCCCGAGGACGAGACCGCGGTCCTGCCGCAGGTGCGCGACCGCGCGGCGGACGAGACCGCCGTGCTGCCGCCCGTGCGGGACACCGCCCCGGACGAGACGGCCGTGCTGCCGCCCGTGCGGGACGCGCGGCGGGCCGACCCGGCGGACCGGGTGCCGCGGGACTTCTTCCGGGACGAGCCGGAGGCCGGCGGGGCGGGGTCGAACGACGTCACCCGCGAGCTGCCCCAGCTCGACGAGACCGGCCGGCCGCGCCGCCGCTCGGACTGGGCCGAGGAGACCCCGCTCGACGACCTGCCGACGCTCGCGGACGAGCTGTTCGGCGGCTACGACGGCGACGACGACGAGCAGGACGGCCGCCGGCGCCGCCGCTGAGCGGGCCCGGACCCGGGGGCGGGGCCCGCTCCGGCCCCGGGCGACGGCGGTCGTTGTCGGAGGGCTGCCCCACAATGGAGGACGTACCTTCAGGAGGGGCAGACATGGCCGTATGGGACGACCTGGTCGGACAGGAGCGGGTCGAGGAGCAGCTCGCCGCCGCCGCGCGGGACGCCGACGCGCTGGTCACCGCCCAGGCCGCGGGCGAGCCCGGCCCCGAGGCGTCGAAGATGACGCACGCCTGGCTGTTCACCGGCCCGCCCGGCGCGGGCCGGGTCGACGCCGCCCGCGCCTTCGCCGCGGCCCTGCAGTGCGTGAGCCCGGACCGGGCGCTGGGCGGGGCGCCGGGCTGCGGCTTCTGCACCGGCTGCCACACGGTGCTGGTCGGCACCCACGCCGACGTGACGACGGTCTCCGCCGTCGGCACGGAGATCCTCGTCAAGGACATGCGGGACACCGTCCGCAAGTCCTTCACCTCGCCGGCCACCGGCCGCTGGCAGATCATCCTCGTCACCGACGCCGAGCGGCTCAACGAGAAGTCGGCCAACGCCGTGCTGAAGGCCGTCGAGGAGCCCGCCCCGCGCACGGTCTGGCTGCTCTGCGCCCCCTCGGTCGAGGACGTGCTGCCGACGATCCGCTCCCGCTGCCGCCACCTGACCCTGCGGACCCCGCCGGTCGCGGCCGTCGCCGACGTGCTGATCCGGCGGGACGGCATCGAGCCGGAGATCGCCCACGCGGCGGCCCGGGCCACCCAGGGGCACGTCGACCGGGCCCGGCGGCTCGCCACCGACGAGCGGGCCCGCGCCCGCCGCGCCGTCGTCCTGAAGCTGCCGCTGCGGGTGGCGGACATCGGCGGCTGCCTCAAGGCCGCGCAGGAGCTGGTGGACGCGGCGGCGGAGGACGCGAAGCAGGTCGCGGAGGAGATCGACGGCAAGGAGACCGAGGAGCTGAAGGCGGCGCTCGGCGCCGCGCAGGGCGGGCGGATGCCGCGCGGCACCGCCGGGATGATGAAGGAGCTGGAGGAGAAGCAGAAGCGGCGGGGCCGGCGGACCCAGCTCGACAGCCTGGACCTCGCGCTCACCGATCTCACCGGCTTCTACCGGGACGTCCTGACGCTCCAGCTCGGCACCGGCTCGGCGCTGGCCAACGAGGACGTGCGGGACGCGGTGGAGCGGATCGCCCGGGACACCACCGCGGAGCGGACCCTGCGCCGCGTGGAGGCCGTCCTCGCCTGCCGCGAGGCCCTGGAGCGGAACGTGGCGCCGCTGCTCGCGGTCGAGGCGATGACGATGGCCCTCCGCGGCTGAGACCTCGCGGGAACCGGCGATTGGACACGGTGCGTACCCGTCCGGATACGCTCCGGGAATGGACTCCAGGCGTCTCCTCCGTACCTCCGCCACGGCGCTCGCCGCCGCCGGGCTGATCCTCTCCGGCTGTACGGGAGGGAGCGACGCGGCCGCTCCGGCGGGTCCGGGGTCCGCCTCCGCGCGCCCGGCCGCCTCGCCGTCGCCGTCGCCCGAGGCGCTGAGGAAGTACTACGGCCAGCGGCTCGCCTGGCGGGACTGCGGCGTCGAGGGCTTCCAGTGCGCGACGCTCCGCGCCCCGCTCGACTACGCCCGCCCGGACGGACCGGAGATCAAGCTGGCCGTCTCCCGGGTGCGGGCGAGCGGCCCCGGGCAGCGGATCGGCTCCCTGCTGGTGAACCCGGGCGGGCCCGGCGGCTCGGCCGTCGACTACCTCCAGGGGTACGCGGGCATCGGCTACCCCGAGCCGGTGCGGGCCCGCTACGACATGGTGGCCGTCGACCCGCGCGGGGTCGGCCGCAGCGAGCCGGTCGACTGCCTGACGGGCCCGGAGATGGACACGTACACCCAGGTCGACCAGACGCCGGACGACCCGGCGGAGGTCGACGCGCTGGCGGCCTCGTTCCGGCGGTTCGCGGCGGGGTGCGAGAAGCGCAGCGGCGCGGTCCTGCCGCACGTCTCCACGGTGGAGACGGCCCGGGACATGGACGTCCTGCGGGCGGTGCTGGGCGACGAGCGGCTGTACTACGTCGGCGCCTCGTACGGCACCTTCCTCGGCGCCACCTACGCCGAGCTGTTCCCCGGGCGGGTCGGCCGGCTCGTCCTCGACGGGGCGATGGACCCGTCCCTCTCGGCGCTCGACCTCAACCGGGACCAGACGGCCGGCTTCGAGACCGCGTTCACGGCGTTCGCCGCCGACTGCGTCACCCGGCCCGACTGCCCCCTCGGCACCGGCTCGGTCGCGGCGGCCGGGAAGGCCCTGCGGGCCTTCTTCCGCGCCACGGACGCCGCGCCCGTCCCCACCGGCGAGGACCGCGAGCTCGGCGAGTCCCTGGCCACCACCGGCGTCATCGCCGCCATGTACGACGAGGGCGCCTGGCCGCAGCTGCGGGAGGCGCTGACCCGGGCGATCGGCGGCGAGGGCTCGGCGCTGCTGGCGCTGGCCGACAGCTACTACGAGCGGGAGCCGGACGGCTCGTACGCGAACCTGATGTTCGCCAACGCCGCCGTGAACTGTCTCGACCTGCCCGCCGCCTACCAGGACCCGGCGGCCGCCGAGCGGGCCGTCCCGTCCTTCGACAAGGCGTCCCCGGTCTTCGGCACGGGTCTCGCCTGGGCCGCCCTGAACTGCACCTACTGGCCCGCCCCGGCCACCGGCCGCCCGCACCGCATCACCGCCGAGGGCGCCGCCCCGATCCTGGTCGTCGGCACCACCCGCGACCCGGCCACCCCCTACAAGTGGGCCGAGTCCCTCGCGGACCAGCTCTCCTCCGGCACCCTCCTCACCTACGAGGGCGACGGCCACACGGCCTACGGCCGGGGCAGCGACTGCGTCGACACCGCGATCAACACCTACCTCCTGGAGGGCACCCCGCCCGCCGAGGGAAAGCGCTGCTCATGACCCCCGGACCGCCCCGCTCCGACCCTGGTCGGAGCACTCCCGGAAACTGTGTAGACTTGGCGACGCTGCTGCACCGACCATGGTGACGCGCAGCGCGCCGCCTTAGCTCAGTTGGCCAGAGCAACGCACTCGTAATGCGTAGGTCTCGGGTTCGAATCCCGAAGGCGGCTCACTTGGAACCCCAGGTCAGAACTACTCTGACCTGGGGTTTCGTGGTTCGAGGACTCGACGTGCAGGGGGCGGCGTGGGCGGGAGTGGGCTGGGCGCGACCGAGCGGACGCGGTTGCGGCGGATGCGGGAGAAGGGGTCGCACCGGCGGGAGGACCTGGACGCCGTGCTGGCGGCCGGGTGGCTGTGCCATCTCGGGGTGACCGTGGACGGGGTGCCGATGGTGGTGCCCACCGCGTACGGCGTCGAGGGCGACCGGCTGTACGTCCACGGGTCGGTGGCCAGCCGGAGTCTCGTCCAGGCGCCGGGGTCCACCGTCTGCGTGACGGTGACGCACGTGGACGGGCTGGTCCTCGCGCGGTCCGTGTTCGAGCACGGGGTGAACTACCGGTGCGCCATGGTCTACGGCGTGCCCGAGCTGGTGACCGACCCCGAGGAGAAGCTGCGGGGGCTGCGGGCGCTGACCGAGCAGAGCAGCCCGGGGCAGTGGGAGTACGTGCGCCGGCCCAGCCGGAAGGAGCTGGCGGCCACCTCGCTGCTCGCGCTCGACCTGACCGAGGCGTCGGTGAAGACGCGGAGCGGGCCGCCGGACGACGGGGACTCCGAGGACGCGGAGCTGGGCCTGTGGGCCGGGGTGCTGCCGGTCGTGACCACCTTCGGCACGCCCGTGCCGGATCCCGCGCTGCCGGCGGAGCTCGCCGCCGCCGTGCCCGGGCACATCGCCGGGCGGGCCGGCCGGCGGGCGGACGAGCGGGCCGGAGACGGCGTCTAGGACGAGATCGTCAGGCGGGACAGGTGGGGCGGGTCCGCCAGGACGTCGATCGAGGTGATCGGGCCGGCCGGGGCCGTGAAGCGGTAGACCGCGTCCGGCGCTGCGACCAGGCCCGGGGCGCCGTCCACCAGGACCGGGCGGGCCACCGCCGCGCGGGCCGCGAGGACGCGGGCGACCGCCGGGGCGCCGTGGGCGGGCCGGACTCCGCCGCGTACGGCCCCCGTGTCGGCCCGCAGCACCGCGTCCGGGTCGAGCAGGGCGCGGAGGGCCGCCGTGTCGCCCTCCCGGGCGGCTGCGAGGACCGCGTCGACGGCCGCCCGGAGCCGGGCCGGGTCGGGTGCGGGCATCTCCTCGGCGCCCCGGACCCGGGCCCTCGCGCGGGCGCCGATCTGGCGGACCGCCGCCGGGGCGCGGTCCAGGGCGAGGGCGAGATCCTCGTACGGGACGCCGAAGAGGTCGTGGAGGACGAGGACGAGCCGCTCCGCCGGGGTCAGGACGGGCGCGTCCGGCGCGTCCGACCAGGGATCCCACGGATCGGTGCGGCGGGCCTCGCGGGCCCGCAGCCGGCCCAGGCAGACCCGGGCCAGGACCGCCTCGGGCGGCGGTCCCGGGTCGGGGACGGGCCCGGGGCCCCGGCGGGCGCGGGGGCCGGGGCCGTACGAGGCGAGGAGGCCGTCGGTGGCCCGGACCGCCCGGTCCGCCTCCGGGGCGGAGCCGAGCAGGCCGTAGGCCATCGCCCGCAGCCGGGTCCGGGTGCGCGGATCGGTGTGCACGTCAGTCGCCGTGTCCGGTGCCTCCGCTGCCGAAGCCACCGCTGGAGATGCCGCCCCACTTGCGCTTCTCCTCGCTCGGGGGATCGGGCGAGGTCTCCGTGCCGGAGGTTCCGCTGTCCTTGAGCTGGTACGGCATGAGCCGGTGCTCGCCGTCGGTGTGCGGCATCTCGGCCGGACGGCGGTACTCCGACATCTCGCCCGGGATCGCACCGGTGTCCGGGCGGTGTGGTTGTTCGTCGGGCTGCGGTGGACGGGGCTCCCGCGTGCGGATGCGGTAGCCGAACCAGAAGGCCGCGATCAGGACGGCGACGAGGATCAGGCCGCCGAGCACTTGTCCCAGACCTGACTGCCAAACCCCAGCGGCCAGGATCTCTGCGCTGAGAGTGTTCATACCAAAAGGATTACCCGATTCCGCTTCTTCGGATGCCTCTCCTCGTCAGATTCTCCGGTCGCCGTCGGATTCTCCCGGCGGCGGTGAAACATTTCCCCGGCTCCGTCGCGTCGATGGGGTGTACGGCACGACAGCGAGAAGGGCGCTCGCACAGGGCGACCGCCCGTGACCACTCGCGACCGCCAGGGAGAGGAGGGGCATGAGAAGGTCCCGCGCGGACGAGTTCATGGAGTTCGCCTCGGCACGCACCGGCCAGCTGTTCCGCTCGGCCTGCCTGCTGACCAGCGGGGACGTCCACCTCGCCGAGGACCTCACGCAGGAGACGCTGGGGAAGATGTACGCGCTCTGGGGCCGGGTGTCCCGGATCGGCAACCCCGCCGCGTACGCCCAGACCGTCCTCGTCCGCACGTTCCTCAGCCACCAGCGCCGCCGCTCCGCGACCGAGCGCCCGCTGGGCGAACTGCCCGACCACACCCCGGACGACGGCACCGACCCGCTGCTGCGGATCGCCCTCCTCGACGCGCTCGCCGCGCTGCCCCCGAAGGACCGGGCGGTCGTGGTGCTCCGCTACTGGGAGGACCGCAGCGTCGAGGAGACCGCCGACGCCCTGCACACCAGCTCCGCGGCCGTCCGCACCCGCTGCACCCGCGCGCTCGGCAAACTGCGCCGGCGGCTCGGCGGCAGCATCGCCGAGTTCGCCACGCGCTAGCCGGCCACCGAGCCCCCTTCACCTTCTCGGGCGGGCCGTCCACCGACGCCCGAGACCCTTTACCTACCTCCGAAGCAGAGACGGTGATCTCGTCATGTCCCAGCACGACCACCACGACCCCGACGCCGGGTTCGCCGGCGAACTCGGCTCGGCCCTGCGCACCACCGGCGAGAGCTTCGCCCTCGACGGCCGGCCCGAGCTGGTCTCCGGCGGGCTCGCCCGGGGCCGCCGCAGGCTGCTCCGCCGCCGCCTCGCCGTCACCGGCGGAGCCCTCGCGCTCGCCGCCGTCGGCGTCGGCGGCGTGTACGCCGGCTCCGTCGTCACCCCCGCCGGACCCGCCGACAAGGCGGGCGTGGCCGCGGCCCCGAAGACCAGCGGCTCGCCGACCGCCGCGCCGAGCCCGGAGTCGAGCGGGGAAGCGGCCTCCGATTCGCTGAAGCCGGGCATGGCGGAGATCCCCCTCTCCGAGATCGCGGACGTCGTCAAGGCCAACACCCCCGCCGGGGAATGGCGGTTCAACGACCTCGGCGGCAAGGGCCAGGGCATCAGCGGCGTGTACGACGACGGCAAGGGCGAGGCCGGCGTCAGCGTCTTCCTCTCCCGCGCCGGCCGCTCCCCGGAAGCGGGCGTCGACATGGTGACCTGCCCCGACCAGGTGTACGTCCCCCACGACGACTGCGACACCGGGAAGCTTCCCGACGGCTCCCGGTGGATGGTCTTCCAGGGGTACGAGTACCCCGACAAGCGCGAGGAGACCAAGAACTGGCGGGCCGTGCTGCTCACCGCGGACGGCTTCCTGATCGACGCGAGCGAGTACAACGCGCCCGCCGAGAAGGGCGCCGCGATCAGCCGCGAGAACCCGCCCTTCACCGCCGCCCAGCTCAGGGCGCTCGTCACCGCCGACGCGTGGCGGCCGCTGTTCGAGCAGATCCCGCCGCTGCCCACCGCGCCCGCCCAGCCCGGCAAGGTGCGCCAGGCGCCGCCGCAGATCGTCGGCAACGGCGTGACCAACACGCTGCGTTCGCTGATGCCGAAGGGGCTCACGGTCGTCGGCAAGGGCGGCGAGGGCGAGTTCGGCTACGTGGTCGTCGACGACGGCAAGGGCAGGAGCCTCGTCCAGATCAACGTCCAGTACGGGATGGGCGACGTCGCCGGGGACCTCTTCGGCTCCGGCGACGTCACCACCCTGCCCGACGGCCGCAAGGTGAAGCTCACCCGGCAGCCCGGCGAGAAGGGCGGCGCGGGGGTCGTCTGGTGGACCGCCGACACCATGACGAAGGACGGCTTCCGGGTCGTCGTCGGCGCCTTCAACACCGGCTCCCAGCACGAGGCGGCCACCCGGGCCGAGCCCGCGCTCACCATGGAGCAGCTGAAGGCGATCGCGCTCGACCCGAAGTGGGCCAAGGTGCCCGCGAAGTAGGCCGGACGGTGTGACGGGGGGCGGGGGAACGGGGGCGACGGGGGAACGGGGAACGGCGGGACCGGCGGTACGCGGGCGCTACTTGGCGTCCGCGTACCGCTCCACCGTCGCCGTCGTGAAGGGGAAGCGGACCGGGGTCGCCCCGAAGGCGATCCGGCCCGCCTCGTCGCCGGCCGCCCGGATCGCCTCCGTCACCGCCGCGGCCTCCTCCGCCGGGCAGTGCACGATCACCTCGTCGTGCTGGAAGAAGACCAGCTCGGCCCGCATCCCGGCGTCCGACAGGCTCCGGCGCAGCGCCGCCAGCATCAGCAGCGCCCAGTCGGCGGCGCTGCCCTGGACGACGAAGTTACGGGTGAACCTGCCGCGCGCCCGGGCGTTCCCGGAGGCGTAGCCGGGGGTGAACCCGTCCTCCGCGACGGGCTGTTCGGGTCCCTCCTGGGGGAGGCCCGCCTCGCCGTCGTCGCCCGCGCCGACCGCTCGCGGGCTGGTCCGGCCGAGCCAGGTGCGGACGAGCCGGCCCTCCTCGCCGGCCTTCGCCGCCTCGTCCACATAGGCGACCGCGCGGGGGAAGCGGCGGCGCAGCGCCGCCAGGTTCTTCAGGCCGTCGCCGCTGGTCTGGCCGTAGATCGCGCCCAGCAGGGCGATCTTGGCGTGGTCGCGGTCGCCGGAGAAGGCCCGGTCGGACAGGCGGGTGTAGAGGTCGTCGGGGTGCCCGGCGACCTCCATCAGACCCGGGTCGCGGGAGATCGCGGCGAGCACCCGCGGCTCCATCTGGTCGGCGTCGGCCACCACCAGCCGCCAGCCTTCGTCGGCGACGACCGCCCGCCGGATCACCTTGGGGATCTGGAGCGCCCCGCCGCCGTTGGTCGTCCAGCGGCCGCTGACCGTGCCGCCCGGCAGGTACTCCGGCCGGAACCGGCCGTCCCGCACCCAGTCCGCCAGCCAGGACCAGCCGTGCGCGGTCCAGATCCGGTACAGCTTCTTGTAGGCGATCAGCGGCTCCACCGCCGGGTGGTCGATCTCCGCCAGCTCCCAGCGGCGGGTGGACCGCAGCCGGATGCCGGCCTGCGCGAACGCCTTCACCACGTCGGCGGGGAGATCGGGCCGGACCCGGCGGCCGAAGGCGGCCGACACCTCGTCCGCGAGCTCGGCCAGCCGGCGCGGCTCGCCGCCGCCCGCGTACCGCTCGCCCAGCAGCTCGTGCAGCAGCTCCCGGTGCACGTCGGCCCGCCAGGGCAGCCCGGACCGGTGCATCTCGGCGGCCACCAGCATCCCGGCCGACTCGGCGGCCGTGAGCAGCCGCATCCGGCCCGGGTGCTCCGCCCGGTCGTGGCGGCGCTGCTGCTCCGCGTAGACGGCGAGGAGGCCCTCGAAGGGGACGGAGGCGACGGGTCTCGGCTCGAAGAGGGAGTCCTGGGAGCCGGGCTCGGCGGTGCGCTGCGGCGGGTCGGGCGGGACCGGGGCGTTATGCAGCCGGGCCCACGCGGCGGCGGCGGAGCGGGGCTCGCCGAGCCGGCCCTCGTGGCCGAGGAGCAGCTGCTCGGCGTCCTCGATGTCGTAGCACCGCTCGACGCGGACGCCGGCCGCGAGCAGCCTCGGGTACACCTCGGCCGTCGACCGCCACACCCAGCGCGCCACCTCCGGCCGGGCGCGGACGGCGGCCGCCAGGTCCGGCTCGCGGCGCGGCTCCGCGGCGGGCGTGCCGTCCGGCCCGAGGGGGGCGAGGACCGCGCCCTCCCCCTCCGGCTCCGGGGCCAGCGCCCACCTCTCGCTCATGGGTGCGAGTCTGGCATCCGCCACTGACAGCGACGGATCGCGACATCCCGGACGGCCCGTGCGGTCTACGCCGCGGCGAGGTGGCCGTGGGGTCTACGCCGCCGCGAGGTCTACGCGGCGGCGAGGTCTACGCGGCGGCGAGGTCTACGCGGCGGCGAGGTCTACGCGGCCGCGTGGAAGAGGGCCGCCGCCTCGCCGCGGGAGGCGACGCCGAGGTTGCCAGTGGGTGGGGGGGCGGTGGCCCGGCTCCGACCCCGGCCACCGCCCTGTTCCACGATGGACGGTCAGCGCGTGAGGCGCCACGCGGGGACCGCCGACGCGGCGACGGCGACCACCGCGCAGACCCCCGCCGCCGCGCCCGTCTGCGCCCAGGGGACCGCCAGCGCGACCGGCGCGGAGAGCGCGGCGAGCCCCGCGCCGAGGGCTCCGAGGACCGCGGCGGTCACGGCGAGCCCGAGCGCCGTGCCGATGGCGACCGCGAGGACCGCCTCGCCCGTCACCGCCCGCAGGGCCTGCGCGCGGGTGGCGCCGGCCAGCCGGAGCGAGGCCAGTTCGCCGCCGCGTACCGACGTGGCCATGAGCAGGGTGCTCGCCAGTGCGATCACCGTGTAGAGGAGGACCAGGACGAGGATCAGGCGGAGCCCCGTCCGGGCCGCCTCGTTGACGGGCGCCGCCGCGGCGGAGGTGCCGGCCGCCGGCAGGGGCCGGTCCGACTCCAGCCGGTCGAGCACGGAGCCGGGCGCCTGGGCGCGGGTGACGTACGGCCCGTTGTCGCCGGTGCCGCGGGCCAGCACCGCCGCCACCCGGAGCCGTACCGGACCGCTGCCGTCGGCCCGCCACACCTCCACCTGCTCGCCGACCTTCCGCTTCTCGAACTCCTCGTTGACGACGATCGACCGGTCGTCGAGGTCCCGCAGGTCGCCGGCGACGACGGGGAGCCGGGCGAGGGCGGCGAAGGAGGCCGGGTCGGCGACCGCGCGGGCCTGGTACTTCACGAGCGCCTCGGCCCCGTCCCGTACGAAGAGGGAGGTCGGCCCGGAGGCGGCGACGACGGCGCCCCCCTCCACCGTCCCGGGGAGTTCCACCGTCCGTCCCTCGACGACGTACGGCGCCGCCGTCCGGTCCCGCGCCTCCGTCTCCTTCGCCAGCGTCACGCTCTCCGACGCCCCGAACAGCGTCCCCGCCAGCGCCACGGTCACCAGGACCGGCGCGGCGACGGCGGCGGTCCGGCGGACGGCCGCCGCGCCGTTCTCCCGGACGAGGAGCCCGACGGCCCCGCCGCGCGGGACCGGCAGGAGCCGGGCCACGGGCCGCACCAGCAGCGGGGCGAGCAGCGCCGCGCCGCCCGTCAGGAGCATCGGCAGGGTCGTGTACGTCTTCCGCTTGAGCAGCGCCTCCGGCTCGGTGGCGTACGTCCACACCAGCAGCCCGAGCCCGGCCAGGAGCAGCCCGCCGCCGAGCAGCGCCCGGCCCGGCGGCAGCACGTCCCGGTCGACGTCGGCCTCGCGCAGCGCGTCGGTCGGGCCGGTCCGTCCGGCGCGGTGGGCGGCGGCGGCCGCGCCGGCGAGGGCGACGCAGAGGCCCGTCCAGAAGCCCAGGTGGTACGGCCATCCGGCGCTCCCGGCGGCGGCGGACGCGAACCAGTCGGGCGCCAGGCCCCGGGCCACCAGGGCCCGTGCCATCGGCGGCGCGGCGAGCGCGCCGAGCGCACAGCCCGTCGCGGACGCGGTCACGCCCAGCACCGCCGCCTCGGCGAGCAGCAGCCGGCGCACCTGGCCCGGGGTGGCCCCGGCGGTGCGGAGCAGTCCGAACTCGCGGCGGCGCAGCGCCACGGAGAAGGCGAAGACGGAGGCGACGACGAAGACCGAGACGAAGGCGGCGACGCCGCCGGCGGTGCCGAGGAGGGCGTTGAGGCCGGTGAGTTCGTGCCCGTCGCGTTCGTGACCGGGGTCGGCGCGGCGGCGGTCGTCGCCGGTGAGCACCTGCGCCCGGTCGCCGACGACGGCCCGGACCTGGTCGGCGGGGGCGTCGAGCCCGACGGCGTCGGGGGCGGTGGCGGTGGCGGTGGCGCCGACCGGGTGCCCGGGTTCGGTCTCGGTCTCGGTCGCGGTCTCGGTCGCGGTCGCGGTCTCGGTCTCGGTCTCGGTCAGGGTCCACCGGGCGCGGAGTTCGCGCAGCAGGTCTGTGTCCACAGGCTGTGGACGGTCGAGCGGCTTGGAGACGAGGGCGGTTCCGGGGCCCCGCCGCACCTCCACGGTGAGCCGGTCCTGGCCGAGGACGACGACGGGGGAGGAGGCGAACCGTTCGGGGGCGTGGGCCGGCGGGTCCAGGGCGGCGGCGAGGCCGAGCCCGGTCGCCGTGAGCAGCCCGACGCCGAGCGCCAGCGCGAGGAACCCGCCCAGGAAGGAGGCCCAGCGGGCCCGCAGCCCGCCCCGTACGACGCTCAGCATGCCGACCCCGCCGTCTCCGCCGCCCCCACGCGCGCGCCCGCGCCCGTGCCGCCTTCGTCCGCCCCCACGGCAGCCGCCCCCACGGCAGCCGCCCCCACGGCCGCCGCCCCCGCCGGCCGCAGCGCCGCCAGCGTCGCGGCCACCGTGTCCGCCGTCGGGGCGACGAGCTCGCCCGCGAGGCGGCCGTCGACCAGGAAGACGACCCGGTCCGCGCGGGCCGCGGCGAGCGGGTCGTGGGTCACCATGACGAGCGTCCGGCCCTCCTCGTCCACCAGGGACCGGAGCATGTCCATCACCTCCGCGCCGGTCGTGGAGTCGAGCGCGCCGGTCGGCTCGTCCCCGAAGAGGACGGCGGGCCGGGCGATCAGCGCCCGGGCGATGGCGACCCGCTGGCACTGGCCGCCGGAGAGCTCGGCGGGCCGGTGCCGCTCGCGGCCCGCGAGCCCGACCCGGGCGAGCGCCGCCCGGACCTCGCCGCGCGCCGGGCGGCGGCCGGCGAGCCGGAGCGGAAGGGCCACGTTCTGCGCGGCCGTCAGCGTCGGCAGCAGGTTGAAGGACTGGAAGACGAAGCCGATCCGATCCCGCCGCAGCAGCGTCAGCCGCCGCTCGCTCAGCCCCTCCAGGGCCGTGCCCGCGACCTCGACGCGGCCCGCGTCCGGGCGGTCGAGCCCGGCGGCGCAGCGCAGCAGGGTGGACTTGCCGGAGCCGGAGGGGCCCATGACGGCCGTGAACGTCCCGGCGGCGACGTCGAGGTCGACGCCGTCGAGGGCCCGTACGTCCCCGTGCCGCCGGACGAGGCCCCGGAGCCGCACGGCGGCGGCGGGGGCGGAGGGAGGAAGGCTGCTGGTCATGGCTCCAGCGAACCGTTCCGGCACCCCCCGGGTCACGCCGTCTGCCGGGCGTCCCGGGGGTAGGGCCAGGCATACCCCGACCGGGGGCAGGGCGTACCCCGCTGGGCCGGGCGTACCCCGCCCGGGCGCCGGGCGTCTCCCGCCGCCCTGAGACCATCGGAGGAGGAGAGTCGGCGCGGGGTACGGAGAGGGCACGGGAAGCATGCGGGACGAGGCACGGGAGTCCACCGTCGAACGGGCGCTGCGGGAGTCGCTGCACGCCCGCGACGACCGCTCCCTCGACACGGCCGCGTCCCTGCTCGCCGCCGACCCGGCCGCCGACGCCGGTCTCGCGCGGCGCGGCGAGGAGTTCGTACGGACCCTGTGGGAGCGCGGCTGGCAGCCCGCCGACCTGGCGCGGACGGTCCGCCGCGAGCTGGCGGAGGAGCATCTGCGGCTGCTCGCCGGGCTGGTGCGGGCCGAGACGGCCCGGTACGCGACCCTGCCCCGGCGCTGGCGCGGACAGCTCGACGCGCTGGACGCGGCGGCCGGCGCGGACGGGCCCGCCGACCGCTTCTCGTACGCGACGGCCGTCCTGGAGCTGTACCGGCTGCTGGTCCGGCTGCCCCGGCTCGACGCGGTGGGGCCCGTACCGGGCGAGACCCTGCCGCCCGCGGCCGTCGGGGAGCCGCGGATGCTCACCCGGATCCGGGCGCTGCTCGCCAAGGCGGAGGCCACCGGCTACCCGGAGGAGGCCGAGGCGCTGACCGCGAAGGCGCAGGAGCTGATGGCCCGGCACAGCCTCGACGAGGCGGGCCTCGCGGCGGGCGCCCCGTCGGCGCAGACGCCCGGCGCGATCCGGATCGGCGTGGAACCCCCGTACGAGCAGGCGAAGGCGATCCTGCTCGACGCCGTGGCGACCGCGAACCACTGCCGGGCCGTGTGGAACGAGACGTACGGCTTCTCGACGGTCGTCGGCTTCGAGGCCGACCTCGACCCGGTCGAGCTGCTGTACACCTCGCTGCTCGTGCAGGGCACGGCGGCGATGACCCGCGCGGAGGCGGAGCAGCGGAAGGGCGGCCGCAAGCGCACCAAGTCCTTCCGGCAGTCCTTCCTGCTCGCGTACGCGAACCGGCTGGGCGCCCGCCTGGAGGCGACCTCCCGGCGGGTCGCCGCCGAGGCGCCGACCCTCCTGCCGGTCCTCGCCTCCCGCGAGGTAGCGGTGTCCGCCCGCACGGACGAGCTCTTCCCGGAGACGCGGGCCACCCGGGTCCGCGCGATGTGGGACGAGGACGGCTGGAACCACGGCGCCACCGCCGCCGAGTCCGCCGCCCTCACCCCGGACCGTGCCCGCCTGGACCGCCGCGGGTAGCCAGGGCGGAACCCGGGCGAATCGCCGTATCCGCCGCGGCTAGCCAGGGCGGAACCCGGCCGTATCGCCGTAGCCACGTCGTGGGGCAGCGCCGTACCCCGGGCTGAACCGTGGGGTGAAATGTCGGGTTACGGGGAGATCGTCGCTACGCTCGGATCATGAGCTGGCTCCGGGCGCTGAGGGAGACCGCCCGCTCCGGCCTCAGCGTCGAGCGGCGGCGGCTCGCCCCCGCCATCGCCGCCCGCGGCGCCCTCGGGCTCGCCCTCGTCATCGGTTTCTCGCTGGCGCTCTTCGGGCCCGCCGTCGCCGCCTCCTCCGCGTTCGGCGCCTTCCAGGCCGCCATCGCCACCTTCCAGCGGTCCTGGCGGCCCCGGCCCACCCTCGCGCTCGCCTCCGGCGGCAGCCTCGCCGTCTCCACCTTCCTGGGCTATCTGACCGGGGCCCACACGCTCCTCTTCCTCGCCCTCCTGCTGCTGTGGACCTTCCTCTCCGGGCTCGCCTGGGCGGCCGGGCCCACGGCCGGCCTCATCGCCTCCTCCAACGTGGCGATCATGCTGGTCACGGTCACCCTGCCGACCTCCGTCGCGACCGCCGCGGGCCACGCCGTCATGATCTTCGCGGGCGGGGTCGTCCAGGCCGCGCTGATCGTGCTGCTCCCCGTCCGGCCGTGGGGCGCGCAGCGCGACGCCCTCGCCGACGCGCTCGCCGCCGAGGCGGACTACGCCCGCCGGCTGCGCCACGACCCGGTCGCCCCCTTCGACCCGGTGCCGCTGATGACCGCCCGCAGCGCCGCCGCCGTCACCCCCCGGCAGGCCCGGCGCCGCCCCGCCGAACTGCACGGGCCCCGGCGGCTCGCCGAGCGGATCCGGCCGGTGCTCGCCTCGCTCGCGGACCCGGCCGTCGGCGCCCCCGCCGAGGGCCCGCAGCGCGACCGCGTCCGCGAACTGCTGGCCGCGGCCGGGGAGGTCCTCGACGCCGCCGCGCACGCCATCCGGCACGGCGAGCCGGTGCGGCTGCCACCGGCCGCCGTCGCCGCGCTCCGCACCCCCGACACCGGCACGATCCTCGACGACCGCTCCCACCGCGCCGCCCTCCGCCTGGCCGCCCTCCTCGGCGACGTCGTGGAGACGGCGGAACCCCGGACGGAGACCGGCACGAAGGCGAGCGCGGGCGCGGGTACGGCGAGCGCGGACGCGAGTACGGCGAGCGCGACGACGACGGCGGCGACCACGGCGAACGGCACCCCGCCCGCCCGTACCCGCCCCACCCTCCTCCGGCTCGCCCCGCTCGCCCTCGCCGCCATGCGGGCCGAGGTGCGGCCGGGGTCGCCGATCCTGCGGCACGCCCTCCGCGTCTCGGCCGTCACCGCCGCCGGCTATCTCCTCGGCCTGGTGCTGCCCCTCGGCCACGGGTACTGGGCGCCGATGGCGTCCGTGATGGTGATGCGCCCGGACTTCTCGCAGACGTACGCCCGCTCGGTGGCCCGCTTCGGCGGCACCCTCGTCGGCGTCGCGCTCGCCACCGCCGTCGTGCGGACGGCGCACCCGGGGACGTACCTCTCCGCCGGCCTCGCCGTCCTCTCCGCCTTCGGCATGTACCTGCTGATGCGGACGGGGTACGCCGTCAGCCAGGTCTGCGTCGCCGCGTACGTCGTCTTCCTCCTCGGAATGGAGGGTTCCGGGGTGACCCAGACCGTACGGGACCGGGTCACCCTCACCCTCCTCGGCGGCCTCCTCGCGATGCTCGGCTACGCCCTCTACCCCGCCTGGGAGACGCCCCGGCTGCGCGGCCGGCTCGCCGACTGGCTGGCCGCCTCGGGGCGGTACGCGGCGGCCGTCGCCGCCCGGTACGCCGCCCCCGCCGGGCCCGGCAGCCCCGATGTGCGCGAGGCCCTGCTCGCCGCCCGCGCCGCCCGCGTGGCCTGGCAGGACGCGCTGGGCCGGGCCGTCCACGAACCGGTGCGGCACCGGGGGCTGTCGCACGCGGCGGCCGAGGACGCGGGGCACGCGATCGCCGAGTTCGGGCGGGCCGCCATGCTCCTGGAGGCCCACCTCCCCGACCGCGGCGCCCCGCCGGTGCCCGCCGCCGCCGGCCTCGCCGAGGCGCTGCGCGAGGCGACCGAGCGGGGCGCCAAGGCGGTCCGCGAGCGCAGGGCGCCCGCCTGGGACGACCTCCGCGAGACCGTCGCCGGATGGGACACGGAGGTCGGCGACCCGCTGCTGCGGAAGGCGGCGCGGCTGCTCCTGGCCGCCCTGGACGAGCTCTCGGCCGCCCTCGCCACCGGCTGACCGCCACCCCCGCCCCACGCGAGAATCTTCCGCCGCGCTGTCATCCGGAGCCGGTGCGGGGAGAGTTGAGAAGGGTGGAAGACCGTCCGGAACCAGGAGCGAACCCATGAAGAAGTACCTGCTCGCGGCGGGCGCCCCCCCGACGGCGGGGGGGGGCGGCCCCCCCCCCCCCCCCCCCGCCCCCCCCCCCCCCCGCCGCACCCGCCCGCGACACCACCTCCACCTCCACCTCCACCTCCGCCTCGGCGTCCGTCGCCGCCGCCCCTGCCGCCGCATGGCGCACCGTCCGCTCCGGCGAGCGCGTCGACGCCGGCGGCGGCTACACCCTCTGGCTCACCCGCCAGGGCAAGCACTGGACCGGCCCGGACGGCTTCGAACAGTTCCGCAGCGTCGTCGACGGCAACCTCGACCTCACCCGGCCCGCCCTGAGCCACCAGGGCGAGGGCACCTTCCACTCGGGCGTCTACGGCGGCCCGGAACTCCCCGGACGGGTCGAGGTGACCGACGCCGAGGGCCGGGTCACCCGCGCCACCCTGCTCCAGCTGCCCGGCCGGCCCGGCTGGGGCGTCTGGTACGCCCACACCGCCCCGTCCGACCACGACGTCTCCGTCGCCTTCCACGCCGCCGACGGCCGGCTCCTGGTCGAGCTGCCCGGCAGCTACGCCTGACGGGCCGTCTCCCACCCGCGGCGGGGCCCGGCACGGGGCGGGCCCCGCCGCACCACCTCCCGATCGCGAGGTCCGCCACCGTGACCCACCCACCGGCTCCCGAGGCCGGCACCGACGCCGACTTCGCCGACTTCGCCGTCGCCGCCTGGCCCCGGCTCGTCCGCACGGCCCGGCTGCTCACCGGCGACTTCCACGAGGCCGAGGACCTGGTGCAGACGACCCTCGCCAAGGTGTACGGCCGCTGGCACAAGGTCCCGCGCGCCGAGATCGACCTCTATGTGCGCCGCGCCCTCGTCAACAACAACCTCAGCCGCCTGCGCCGCCGCCGGGTCGCCCACCTGCTCGTCCCGGTGCTGCCGGAGCCCGCCCGGCACCGGGACGCGGGTCACGCCGCGAACGTCGAGGAACGGACCGTGCTCTTCGAGGCGTTGGCCGATCTCAGCGTCCGCCAGCGCACCGTGATGGTCCTGCGGTACTGGGACGACCTGACCGAGCAGGAGATCGCCGACGTCCTCCAGTGCTCGCTCGGCACGGTGAAGACCCACGCCCGGCGCGGCCTCGCCGCCCTGCGCGCCCACCCCCGGCTCGCCTCCGCCGCTCCGCCCCTGCCGGGCCCGCCCCTCCGCACCCCCTACGGAGCCCGCCCATGACCCCCGCACCCGACGCCGGGCCCGACGCCGCCGAGGCGTGGGACGACCTGCTCCGCGCCGAGTTCGCCCGCGCCGCCGACGACGTGACCCCGGGTCCCGCGCCCGTCGAGGCGGTCGTCCGCGAGGGCCGCGCCCGCCGCCGGCGGCGTACCGTCGCCCTCTCCTTCCTGGCCGTCCTCGGCGTCTCGGCCGCCGTCGCCGCCGGTACGGCCCTGACCCGCGACCCGCACCCCGCCGCCGGCTACGCCGCCCCGCCGGTCCCGGCCACCGCCACCGCCCCCGCCACCAGCGCCCCCGCCACGAACGGCCCCGACCCGTCCGCCCCCGACCCGCCCGCCTCCGACGCCCCTGCCGTGCCCTCCGTGCCCCGGACCTCCGCCACCGGCGCGCAGGTCCCGAGCCCCGTGCGGACCGTGGCGGCGGGGGAGCGGGTCGCCGCCGCGCCGGGGTGGACGGTGTGGCTCACGGACCGGGGCAAGCACTGGAAGGGCGGGGTCGACGGCCTCGAACAGTTCCGCAGCGTCACCGACGGCAACATCGACCTCACCCGACCCGCCGTCAGCCACCAGAGCGAGGGCACCTTCCACTCCGGCCTCTACTACGGGACGCGCGACGCGGGCCGGGTCGAGCTCGTGGACGCCCGGGGCCGGACCACCCCCGCGACCCTCCTCACCCTGCCGGGCAGCCCCGGCTGGGGCGTCTGGTACGCCGTCGCCCCCGACGAGACCGCGGCGGGAGTCCGCCTCCACGACCGGGCGGGCCGCCTCCTGTCGGAGCTGCCCGCGGTCTGACCTGCGTACCCGCCCCGCAGGGAACCCCCGCCCCCGTGAGCCCGTCCACCCGGATGGGAAGATCGCGGGGGCGGCCGTCCACGCGCGCCCGTCGCTCCGGAGACGTCACACGCTGAGTCGCGTAGTGGCTACACCACGCCTCGTGCACGTGCATCTGCTCATGCATCCGCATATGAACGCAGCTATGATCCGGGGAAGTTGACACCTGTACCAAGCAACTCGGGGAGCTACCAGTGCACCACGCGCACCACGCGTACAACGGCATGGCGGCCACGGAGCTGCGGGGCGTCGTCTGGCAGAAGAGCAGGCACAGCAACTCCCAGGGCTCCTGCGTCGAGTTCGCCAAACTGCCGGGGGGAAACGTTGCCGTGCGCAACTCCCGCCACCCGGACGGGCCCGCCCTCGTCTACACGCCGGCCGAGATCGAGGCGCTGCTGCTGGGTGTCAAGGACGGGGAGTTCGACCACCTGGTCTGACCCACCCGGCCCAGGAACGGCGAGAGGCCCCGGCGGTGACCGCCGGGGCCTTCTCTGCGTACGTACAGGAGGCGCGGGCGGGCGCTACTCCTCCGGGCCGACCCGGAACAGCGCCCACACCACCTTGCCCTGGAGCCGCCCGGCCAGCGGGTGCCAGCCCCAGCTGTCGCTGAACGACTCCACCAGGAACAGGCCCCGGCCCGACTCGGCGGCGAAGTCCTCCTCGCCGCCGCGCGGCTCCGGGCTCTCCTGGCTGGGGTCGCGCACCGCGCACACCAGCCGGGACGCCCAGCGCATCAGGTGCAGCCGCACCGGCGGACCCTGCGCCTCGTCGGGGCCGCCGCCGTCCGGCGCGGCGTGCCGCAGCGCGTTGGTGACCAGCTCCGAGACCACCAGGGCCACGTCGTCGAAGCGGTCGGCCAGGTTCCACTCGTCGAGCGTCGCGCTGGTGAACTTCCGGGCCCCGCGCACGGCTTCGTACCGGGCGGGCAGGGCGCAGGAGGCGGAGGTGGAGACGGCGCCGGGATCGATCGGCGGGAGACCCTGCCGTAAAGGCTCGAGCACGGTCGATCCATTCGTCCCCATGCGAGGCACTCCCGGGAATCGCGGTGGTGGTGCGACAACGGTGCGAACAGTGCGAAACATTGCGACAACACGACAACGCGAACGAGTACGCGGCTGCGCGGGGTCCATGCTTCCGAATGCGCCCACGGGATGCAAGGGCAGATGCACGTGCACGCGGCCGCCGGATGCCGGACCTGTCCGACCCTGTGGCGAATCTGTGGAAATCTTCTTGACGCGGAGGGACGCGGAGGTCTCCGGATCCCGTCCGGATCTCACCCCTCCGCCTCCCCTTGCGTAACCAGATGTGTACGCGCTGAAGCGTTTGGTGGCAGAATCCGGGGCTCGACGGGGGCTCGTCACCGTGAAGGGAAGGCTGGAGCCGTGACCGCAGGCGAAATGAACGGAGCGGGCGGGAGCGTCGTCCGGCGCATCCTTCTGGGCTCCCAGCTGAGGCGCCTGCGCGAATCGAGGGGCATCACCCGCGAGGCCGCCGGCTACTCGATTCGCGCCTCCGAATCCAAGATCAGCCGCATGGAGTTGGGAAGGGTGAGCTTCAAGGCCCGGGACATAGAGGATCTGCTCACTCTCTACGGCGTCACCGAGGAGACCGAGCGCGGTGCGCTCCTGGGCCTCGCCCGCGAGGCCAACCTCGCCGGCTGGTGGCACAGCTTCGGCGACGTCCTGCCGGGCTGGTTCCAGACGTACATCGGCCTGGAGGCCGCCGCCTCCCTCATCCGCGTCTACGAAGTCCAGTTCGTGCACGGCCTGTTGCAGACGGAGGAGTACGCCCACGCCGTCGTCTCCCGGGGCATGCCCGGCGCCTCCCAGGCCGAGATCGACCGCCGCGTCGCGCTCCGCGTCGAGCGCCAGAAGGTCCTCGTCTCCGAGCGCGCCCCGCACTTCCACGTCGTCCTCGACGAGGCCGCCCTCCGCCGTCCGTACGGCGACCGGGCCGTCATGCGCGGGCAGTTGAAGCACCTCATCGAGGTCTCCGAGCACCCCGGGGTGACCCTCCAGGTGATGCCGTTCAGCTTCGGCGGTCACGCCGGCGAGAGCGGCTCCTTCACCATGCTCAGCTTCCCCGAGTCCGACCTCTCCGACGTCGTCTACCTGGAGCAGCTCACCGGCGCCCTCTACCTCGACAAGCGGGAGGAGGTCGCCCAGTACGCCGCCGTGATGGAGAAGCTCGCGAAGGACAGTCCGGATCCGGCCGAAAGCCGTGATCTTCTCCGTGGACTCCTCCAACTCTCCTGAGACATCAGTACGATGACGGCGCATCAGTAGCCCCGGCGACCGGGCGCCCGCGCGCTCCCGGCCGACCGGCAGCCGGCAGAGGGGTCCTCACGTCCATGTCGCACTTCACCGACCTGGCCCACCAGTTCATCGACGGCGAGTGGAAGCCGGGCAGCGGCTCCTGGGACATCATCGACTTCAACCCGTACACCGGGGAGAAGCTGGCCTCGATCACGGTGGCCACCGCCGAGGAGGTCGACCGCGCCTACCGGGCCGCCGAGCGCGCCCAGGCCGCGTGGGCCGACACCAACCCCTACACCCGGCGGCTGGTCTTCGAGCGCGCCCTGCGGATCGTCGAGGACCGCGAGGACGAGATCGCCGAGACGATCGTCGCCGAGCTCGGCGGCACCCGCCTCAAGGCCGCCTTCGAGCTCCACCTCGCCAAGGAGTTCCTGCGCGAGGCGATCCAGCTGGCGCTGCGCCCCGAGGGCCGCATCCTGCCGTCCCCGGTCGACGGCAAGGAGAACCGCGTCTACCGCCTCCCGGTCGGCGTCGTCGGCGTCATCTCCCCCTTCAACTTCCCCTTCCTCCTCTCGATCAAGTCGGTCGCCCCGGCGCTCGCCCTGGGCAACGCGGTCGTCCTCAAGCCGCACCAGAACACCCCGGTCTGCGGCGGCACCCTGGTCGCGAAGATCCTGGAGGACGCGGGCCTCCCCGCCGGCCTGCTCAACGTCGTCGTCACCGACATCGCCGAGATCGGCGACGCGCTGCTGACCCACCCGGTCCCGAAGGTCATCTCCTTCACCGGCTCCGACAAGGTCGGCCGCCACGTCGCCACCGTCTGCGCCGAGAACTTCAAGCACGCCGTCCTCGAACTCGGCGGCAACAGCGCCCTGATCGTCCTCGAGGACGCCGACCTGGACTACGCGGTCGACGCCGCCGTCTTCAGCCGCTTCGTCCACCAGGGCCAGGTCTGCATGGCCGCCAACCGCATCCTGGTCGACCGCCGCCTGGAGGCGGAGTTCACCGAGAAGTTCGTGGCCAAGGTGAAGACCCTGCGGGTCGGCGACCCGGCCGACCCCGGCACCCACATCGGCCCGCTCATCAACTCCCAGCAGGCCGAGTCGGTCTCCGGCGTCGTCGACCAGGCCGTGGCGGCCGGCGCCACCGCCCTGCTGCACGGCACGGTCGAGGGCAACCTCGTCTCCCCGTCCGTGCTCACCGGCGTCCCGGCCGACGCGCCCGTCCTCGGCCAGGAGATCTTCGGCCCGGTGGCCCTGATCATCCCCTTCGACGGCGAGGACGAGGCCGTACGGATCGCCAACGACACCCCGTACGGGCTCAGCGGCGCCGTCCACACCGCCGACGTCGAGCGGGGCGTCCGGGTGGCCAAGCGGATCCACACCGGCATGATCCACATCAACGACGGCACCGTGCACGACGAGCCGATCGTCCCCTTCGGCGGCGAGAAGCACTCGGGCATCGGTCGGCTCAACGGCGACGCGATGGTGGACGCGTTCACCACCCAGAAGTGGATCTCCATCCAGCACGGGCGGAGCCGGTTCCCCTTCTAGGACCAGATCTGTCCTAGTTCTTTCGTAACGTGGGTTCTGCCCGGGAAGCACACGGGCGGAACCCGTACGGAAGGCGGACATCATGGTGGCTCTTGTTCCCGCGGAGGCCCCCGGCGACGAGCGCGGCGCGTTCCTCAACTTCGTGGAGGCCCAGCGCGCGGCGCTCCGCCGCGCGCTCCTCGGCCTCACCGAGGAGCAGGCGGCGAGCCGGCCCAGCGCGAGCGAGCTCAGCCTCTCCGGCCTGGTCAAGCACGTGGCCGAGGTGGAGCTGAACTGGCTGCGGCTCGCGCAGGAGAGGGAGAACGAGAAGCAGCGCAGCCAGGAGACCTGGGGCGAGGCGTTCCGGCTCGTCGACGGCGAGACGATCCCCGAGGTCCTCGCCTTCTGGGACGGCGTGGCCAAGGAGACCGAGGAGTTCGTGCGTACGGTCCCCAGCCTGGACGACACCTTCCCGCTGCCGCCGGCGCCCTGGTTCCCGGCGGACGGGCGGGTCACGGTCCGCTGGATGCTGCTGCACCTCGTCCAGGAGATGGGGCGGCACGCCGGGCACGCGGACGTGATCCGCGAATCCCTCGACGGCAAGGGTTCCTTCGAGCTGATCGCCCTGGAGCGCGAGAAGTAGCGGAAATCCTCCCCCGGGTGGGAACCCGGAGGCGGTGAGCGGTGTACCAGGAGCAGACGGTTCACCGCGAACCGCCCGACGGACAGGGGGAAGTCCGATGCGCGTTCCCGTTTCCCGGGCGCCGGCTCCGCTCCGCGCGCTCGTGGCACTGCTGCTCGCCTGGCTGCTGGCCGCCTGCACGGGAGGCCCGGCGCCCGGGCGGAGCAGTGAACGGCCCGCCGGCGACGGGGTGTTCGGCGCGCCGCCGAGGATCGCGGACGGCGCCGGGCTGCCCGGCTGGGCGTCCGGTCTCGGCTTCGCCGCCGACGGCAGCGGCTTCACGCTCCTCGCGGAGTGCGTGAGCGACCCGGCGCGGCCGGCGAACGGCTTCTGCCGCCAGCGGGTCGCGGTGCTCGACCCGGGCGCGGAGCGCTGGGAGCAGCGCGCCTCGCCCCTGCCCGAACTGCGTGGTACGGAAGGGGTGTCGGCGCAGCTGTGGGTGCTGGGGCCGGGGCGCGCGCTGATCGAGGACGGCGGCGGGGAGAAGCCGCTGCGGGACTGGTTCACCGCCGACGGCGGGCGGAGCTGGCGGCGCGTCGATCCGCGCCCGGCCGGCCGGACCCCGGAGATACCCGTGGGCGCGGTGCTCACCGCCGAGTGCGTGGACCGGGCCGCCCCGGTGGAGGAGTGTCCCCGGGAGCGGCTGACGGTGATCTCGCCCCGGGACGGGCGGCGGCGGGAGCTGGTGGCGCAGCCGCCGCTGGGCGCGCACCCCCGGCCGGCGGCGGTCGCGGAGCCGGACGGCTCCTGGTGGGTGTCGGGGGTGGTGCCGGGGACCGAGCGGTCGGCGGTCGCCGTCTCCCGGGACCGGGGCCGCAGCTGGTCGGTGAGCCGGCTGCCGAGCCCGGTTCCGGCGGGCACCCCGGCCTGGCACACGTCGGTGGTGGTGGGTCCGGACGCCGTGTACGCGGCGGAGCTGGGCGAGCTGGAGGGCGGCGAGCCGGTGAAGAACCCGCTGCGGGCCCTGCACCGCTCCCTCGACGGCGGCAGGACCTGGCAGCGGATGTGGACGACGGGCCCGGTGAAGGAGCCGCGCTCGCTGGAGGGGCTTCCGGTGCCGGGCCCGGGCGGCCGGATCGAGCTCGCCGCCCAGTGGTCCGGCTACCGCAGCCTGGACGGCGGCCGGACCTTCCGGGAGCTGGACGACGGCTCCGCGTACGTCCGCCGTACCGGCGTCGGACTCCTGCGGGAGGGCTCGCGCTGCCGGTACGAGGTGACGCGGGACGGCGTCCGCTGGTCGGAGTTCCTGCTGGCCTGCGGGGAGGAGGACGGCCTCTAGTGGTGGAAGGAGGTCGCGGCGTCCTTGTCGTGGGTGAGGGGGTGGGGCTGGCTGCGGAGTTCGGGGAGCAGCCGGTGCAGGTCCTCGACGAGGAGGCTCGCGAGGTCGGCGGAGAAGCCGTTGCGGCAGACGATCCGCAGGACGGACAGGTCCTCGCGGTGGGCGGGGAAGGTGTAGGCGGGGACGAGCCAGCCGCGTTCGCGGAGCCGGCGGGAGACGTCGAAGACGTCGTAGGCGGTGACGTCCTCGGCGGTGGTGAAGGCGAAGACGGGCAGCTGGTCGCCGTGGGTGAGGAGGCGGAAGTCGCCCATGGCGTCGATGCGTTCGGCGAGGCCGCGGGCGACGTCCCGGCTGGTCTGCTGGACGGCCCGGTAGCCCTCCCGGCCGAGCCGGAGGAAGGTGTAGTACTGGGCGACGACCTGGGC
Organism: Streptomyces sp. NRRL F-5727; assembly: GCF_000719555.1. Lineage (GTDB taxonomy): Bacteria > Actinomycetota > Actinomycetes > Streptomycetales > Streptomycetaceae > Streptomyces. The sequence continues at coordinate 74,127 of NZ_JOGX01000012.1, read as the reverse complement.
GCCGGGGCGGGAGAAGTTGAGGGCGAAGGTCGGCATGTCGCCGCCGAGGTAGTTGACCCGGAAGACCAGCTCCTCGGGGAGTTCCTCGGCGCTCCGCCAGAGGGCCCAGCCGACGCCCGGGTAGACGAGCCCGTACTTGTGGCCGGAGGTGTTGATGGAGGAGACGCGGGGGAGGCGGAAGTCCCACTCCAGGTCCTGGTCGAGGAAGGGGGCGACCATGGCGCCGGAGGCGCCGTCGACGTGGACCGGGATGTCGAGGCCGGTGCGGGCCTGGAGCTCGTCGAGGGCGGCGCAGATCTCGGCGACGGGCTCGTAGGAGCCGTCGAAGGTGGAGCCGAGGACGGCGACGACGCCGATGGTGTTCTCGTCGCACAGGGCGGCGGCGGAGGCGGCGTCGAGGTGGTAGCGGTCGCCCTCCATGGGGACGAGCCGCGGCTCGACCTCCCAGAAGGTGCAGAACTTCTCCCAGCAGACCTGCACGTTGACGCCCATCACCAGGTTGGGGCGGGCGGTGGCCGGGTAGCGGTCGGCGTTCCGCTTGGCCCAGCGGCGCTTGAGGGCCATGCCGGCGAGCATGCACGCCTCGCTGGAGCCGGTGGTGGAGCAGCCGACGGCGGCGGTCGGGTCGGGGGCGTGCCAGAGGTCGGCGAGCATGGCGACGCAGCGGCGCTCGAGTTCGGCGGTGCGCGGGTACTCGTCCTTGTCGATCATGTTCTTGTCGCGGCACTCGCCCATGAGGACACCGGCCTGGGGCTCCATCCAGGTGGTGACGAAGGTGGCGAGGTTGAGCCGGGAGTTCCCGTCCAGCATCAGCTCGTCGTGGACGAGCTGGTAGGCGCTGGAGGGGGCCAGCGGTCCGTCCGGCAGCCGGTGGTGGGGCGGCGCCTCCGTCATTCCGCCGACGGGGTCGGCCTCGCCGTAGAAGGGGTTCAGGGCGAGCCGGCGGAAGGGGGCGGAGTCGGTGTCGTCGGATCCCTTGTGCAGGGCCATCGGGAGCTCCTTCTGTGGCGGGGGGCGGGGCGGTGCGGTGGAAGGGGAGGTCAGCGGAGGGACTCGCCCCGGTGGTCGAGCTGGAGCTGCGGGCGGCCGGTGACGACCAGCCAGGCCGGCAGGGTGGCCAGGCAGAGCAGCGAGAGCATCGCGGGGGAGGAGGCGATGACGGCGGCGACGAAGAGGCTCACCCAGCCCTGCCGGGTGGTCGCGAGGAGGACGCCGAGGACGGCCGAGGAGACGGCGACGGCCGGATGGATCTCCGGGACGAGGGCCTGGGCGACCAGCCCGAAGGCGGTGCCGAGGAAGACGGCGGGGAAGACCCGGCCGCCGCGGAAGCCGGCGGCGGCGGCCACCAGCAGGGCGGCGAGCTTCACGACGGCCAGCCGGGCCAGCTCGCCGGAGGTGTACACCCCGATGGAGCCGACGAGCTCCTTGGTCTCGTGGAGCCCCTTGAAGAGGGTCAGGTGTCCGCCGAAGGCGCCGAGCAGACCCAGCGCCAGTCCGCCGGCGGGCAGCATCAGCATGGGGTGCCGCAGCCGGCCGAAGGCCCGGTGGAGGTGGGGGAAGGCGTAGCAGCCGAGGAGGCCGAACAGGGCGCCGAGGGTGGCCACCACCAGGGCGGCGAGCAGGTCCTCCCAGCCGGGGTCGGTGAGCGGCGGGAGGCCCATGGCGAAGCTGGGGTCCGAGAGGAGCTGGGTGGTCATCGCGCCGGCGCCGGCGGCGAGGAGGGGCGCGAAGAGCCGGTCCCACAGCGAGCCCCGGCCGGGCTGCCCGGTGAGCGCCTCGGAGAGGACCAGGGCGGCGGCGACGGGGGTGCCGAAGAGGGCGCCGAAGGTGCCGGCGATGGCGAGGGAGACCCAGAAGGCCCCCGGGACGTCCGGCGCGGCCCGCAGGCCCAGCCAGGCGGCCAGCGAGATCGCGGCGGCGATGGTCGGCTGCTCGGGGCCGAGGCTGACGCCGCCGGCGAGGGCGAGGGCGGAGGCGGCGAGGAGGCCGGGCACCACGAGGGGCGGCAGCGGCGGCCCGCCGAGCCCCTCCGAGGCCGGGTCGGGTCCGGCGTGCCCCGGCGCCTTCCAGACGACGAGGCCGACGGCGACTCCGGTGACGGTGAGGACGGTGATCATCCACAGCGAGGAGTACCGGCCGATGTCCAGGGCGTCGGGCACGGTCTCCCACAGCACCGACTGGAGTTCCTCGGCGAGCGCGCTGACGCCGAGGAACAGCAGGCCCGATCCGACGCCCACCAGGAGGGCGGGCAGCACCTGCGGGAGAAGGATCCGTACCGGGGTTCCGGCGGGGGCGGTCGCGTCGTGATCGGTGGCCACCGGCCCACCATAAGTGAGCAAATGCCGCACAACACCTCGAAAGGCCGCGCCTCCGGCCGCGCACCTCACGCCACGTCAGGACCGGGGCCGACGGCGTACCGACAGAGAAGGAGCCCCCAGCGCCGCACGGACGCGGACGCGGGCCCGGGCCACCTGCCGCCCGGGCCCGCGGACCGGCCGAGGGTCAGGGCTGCGGGCCGATGACGACGGCTGTGCCGTAGGCACAGACCTCGGTACCGACATCCGCCGCCTCGGTCACGTCGAAGCGGAACATCAGCACCGCGTTCGCGCCGCGTGCCCTGGCCTGCTCCACCAGGCGGTCCATCGCCTGGTTCCGGGTCTCCACCAGGGTCTTCGTCAGGCCCTTCAGCTCGCCGCCGATCATCGACTTCAGACCGGCGCCGATCTGGCTGCCCAGATGGCGGGACCGGACCGTCAGCCCGAAGACCTCGCCGATCACCTGCCGTACCTCGAACCCGGGGACGTCGTTCGTCGTCACCACCAGCACGTCGGGGTGCGGTCCCTGACCGCCTCCGTACTCCTCGATGCCCATCGGCACTCACCTCCTGGTCACCCAGGGTCGCCGCGAGGCGGCCCGTCCGCATCCCGTGCGCCCCGGGCGGAACCGGGGGCCGCCGCTCCACGTTGATAGCTTGGGGCGCGCCGCAGGCATGTCCCGCCCTCCCCTCGACATGCCCTCCCCCCGAACCGCAGGAGCCCGGAACCGTGAACACGCTTGCCCTCGGACCGAGCTGGCTGGATCCGGACTACCTGATCCAGACCTTCGGTCTGATCGGTGTCCTCACCATCGTCTTCGCCGAGTCCGGCCTGCTCATCGGGTTCTTCCTGCCCGGCGACTCGCTGCTCTTCACGACCGGCCTCCTGGTCACCACCGGCAAGCTGGACACGCCGCTGTGGCTGGTCTGCACGCTGGTCGTCGCCGCGGCGATCCTCGGCGACCAGGTGGGTTACCTGTTCGGCCGGAAGGTGGGTCCGTCGCTCTTCCGGCGCCCCGACTCCAAGCTGTTCAAGCAGGAGAACGTCGAGAAGGCGCACGAGTTCTTCGAGAAGCACGGCCCGAAGTCCCTCATCCTGGCCCGGTTCGTGCCGATCATCCGCACCTTCACGCCGATCATCGCCGGCGTCAGCCGGATGAACTACCGCTCGTTCATCACCTTCAACATCATCGGCGGTGTCCTCTGGGGCGCCGGCGTGACCCTGCTCGGCGCCTCCCTCGGCAAGATCGACTTCGTGCACAAGCACATCGAGGCGATCCTCATCGCGATCGTCCTCATCTCGGTCGTCCCGATCGTGATCGAGTACCTCAGGGCCCGCTCCCAGTCGAAGAAGGCCGCCGCCGAGGGTACGGCCCCCGCCGACCCGGCGGCGCCCGCCGCCCCCGCCGCCCCCGGCGACCAGGGCGACCAGGGCGCCTACGGCCCCCAGCCCGGCCACGGCCAGGCCGCCTACGGCGAGCAGCCCGGCCAGGGCGGCTACGGCGACCAGGGCGGGTACGGCGACCAGGGCGGGTACGGCGACCAGGGCGGCTACGGCGGTCGGCAGGACCAGGGCGGCTACGGCAACCAGGACGGCTACGCCGGCCAGGGCGGGTACGCGGGCCAGGCGGGCTACGGCGGCTACGGCAACCAGAGCGGCTACGGCAACCAGAGCGGCTACGGCAACCAGGCCGGCCACGGCTACGGCGACCAGCCCGGCTACGGCGACCAGGGCGGCTACGGCCATCAGGGCGGTTACGGCGCCCAGCCCGGCTACGGCGACCAGCCCGGCTACGGCGGTCACCCGGGGCAGCCCGCGTACGGCGAGCAGCCCGGACAGCCCGCCCAGCCGGCGTACGGACAGCAGCCCGCCCAGCCCGGCTACGGACAGCAGCCCGCCCAGCCCGGCTACGGACAGCAGCCCGCCCAGCCCGGCTACGGCCAGCAGCCCGCCCAGCCCGGCTATGGCCAGCAGCCCGGCTACGGCGACCAGGGCGGCTACGGCGGCCAGAACCCGCCGCCGCACGGCGGCGACGGCCGGCCCGCCCAGCGCTAGGACACCGAACCGACAGCAGCCCCGCCCCAGGCCCTCCGGCCCGGGGCGGGGCTGCTTCGTCCCGCCCGCCGGGAGGGCGGCTCAGAAGCCTCGGGTCCGCTTCGCCGCGCTGCGCGCCGAGCCGGCGCCCGGGGCCCGCATGAAGAGGCGGGCCAGCTCGCCTCCCAGGTTCACCCCGATCGCGATCGCCAGCGCCAGGGCCGCCGCCTTCGCCAGCGAGGTGAACCCCTGGTCCAGGTTGTTCTGGGCGATGGCGAGCACCCCGAAGTACGTCGCGGAACCGGGCAGCAGCGGCCCGATCGCCGCCGTCACGTACGGCAGCGACGACGTGTGGTGGTAGCGGGCCATCAGCTGCCCGAAGAGACCCACGAGTCCCGACGCCACCGCCGTCGCCATCACCGCCGAACCCTCCGCGGTGATCGCGATCGACGCGTACACCACCCACGCCACCCCGCCGTTGAGCGTCGCGAAGAGCACCGTCGCCCGCGACTGCTGCAGCAGGACGGCGAAGGTCGCGCACAGCACCATCGACGACAGGATCTGCGTCACCGGTCGCTCGACCGGGCTCAGCGTCCCCTCCGGATTGAGCTGGGCGTCGAACTGCACCGCGACGTACAGCACCGACAGCACGCCCACCACGATCGCCACGAAGAAGTAGGCGACCTCCAGGAGCCGCGCCGAGGCCGTGATGTAGAAGCCGGTCAGGCCGTCCTGCACCGCCGCGACCAGCGCCCGCCCCGGGATCAGCGCGAACAGGCCACCCGTGATCACCGCCGAGGGCCGCAGATCCGCGTGGAGCAGGGTGAGCAGCACCCCCATCGCGGCCGGCGGCATCGCCGCCACCAGGAACTGGTAGAACTCCGGCAGCCCGCGCCCCGCGCACAGCCACGCCAGCCGGTCGCCGAGCACCGCGCCCAGCGCCGCCACGAAGAAGACCCACGCCCCGCCGCCGAGCAGCGTCGAGGCCGCGCCCGCCAGCACGCCGGCCGCCGCCGTCAGCACCCAGCCCGGGTACGGATGCCGGTTGCGCCGGATCTCCGCGAGCCGCCGGTACGCCTCCTCCGGCGACACCTCGTGCGCCGGCGCGTTGATGTCCGCGAGCAGCTGGTAGACCGCCGCCAGCCGGGTGTAGTCGGTGCCCCGGCGCCGTACCGTCCGGTTCGCGGTCACCGGGTCGTCCACCAGCGACGGCTGGTGCGTGATCGACAGCAGCGTGAACGTCACCGTCGGCTCGCAGCGGTCCAGACCGTACGAGCGGCAGATCGCGAACATCGCCGCCTCGACGTCCTCGGCGCCCTCCCCGCCCGCCAGCAGCAGCTCCCCGATGCGGAGGCTCAGGTCGAGCACGCGCGGCACCGACGGCCCCGTCTCGCCCTTCGCGTCGGCCGGCTCCGGCACCACCGGCCGGTCGCCCACCGGCAGCCGCAGCATGGTCCGCATCCGGTCCTGCCACGGCGCGTTGTGCGGCAGCCGCGACAGCGGCACCCCGTAGGCCGGGGTGAAGGCCGGCGGGGAGTCCTTGACGGAGTACGTCGACGGCGCGGCGAAGGCCGAGCCCTCCGGCTCCGGCGCCGGCTCGGGCGCCAGCCCCTCCGGCACCGTGAACGCCGAGCCCTCCGGCTCGGGAGGCGGCTCCGGCACCAGCCCCTTCGGCAGCGCGAACTCCGAGGTCGCCTCGTCCGACAGGGGCTTCCGGTCCTCCGGAGCCTCCTCGGGGCCCTCCGGCTCCGCCACCACTCTCTCCGCCTCACACCCAGGGAATCGTGGATTCCAGTATGAGTCTCCGACGGGTGTGCGAAAGGCGGATGCGCGAAAGGCGGTACGCCCGAAAGCACGGAAGGCGGTCCACCCCGAAGGGTGCACCGCCTTCCGCGAAGACCAGGGGCGTCAGTGAGCGCCCTGCTCCTTGGCGCGCGCGATCGACTTCTCGATCTCGGCCTCGGCCTCGGCGCGGCCGACCCAGTCGGCGCCCTCGACCGACTTGCCCGGCTCCAGGTCCTTGTAGACCTCGAAGAAGTGCTGGATCTCCAGGCGGTCGAACTCCGGCACGTGGTGGATGTCGCGCAGGTGCTCCATGCGCGGGTCCGTCGCCGGCACGCACAGCAGCTTGTCGTCGCCGCCGGCCTCGTCCGTCATGCGGAACATGCCGATGGCGCGGCACTTGATGAGGCAGCCCGGGAAGGTGGGCTCGTCGAGGATGACCAGCGCGTCCAGCGGGTCGCCGTCCTCGCCGAGCGTGTTCTCCACGTAGCCGTAGTCGGTGGGGTAGGCCGTCGACGTGAAGAGGCGACGGTCCAGACGGATGCGACCGGTCTCGTGGTCGACCTCGTACTTGTTCCGCGATCCCTTGGGGATCTCGATGAGAACGTCGAACTCCACGGTGGGGCTCCTCCTGAATCAACACAAGTGAATGCTCGCGACGACGCGCGGTGATTAAGTGTCTCTCACGCACGTACGTGATCGCGAAAGGGGCTGGTCAGCAATGCCGGAGCCGAGGGTGTGGCAGCTCACGGCGGGCTCCGCCGTGCTCGGTCTGGCTCTCGCCGCCGCGGCGGCGACCGCGGCAGGCCCCTGGGACGGAGGCCAGCGTACGGCCGAGCGGGCCCGGGCCGCCGCCCCCGCGGCGGGTGGCGAGCGTCACCCCGGGCGTCCCCCCGCCCCGGCCGCCGCCCCGAAGCCCGCCGAACCCGCCCCCGCGCCCAGCGCCCCCGGCGTCCTCGCCGCCCTGTCGGGACCGGCCGTCCCCGCCGCCCGCCCGGACGACCTCGCCCGCACCCTCGTCCCCCTGCTGGCCGATCCCGGCCTCGGCACCGCGCGCACCGCCTCCGTCGTCGACACGGCCACCGGGAAGCAGCTGTACGGGGAGGGCGCCGGCACCCCGATGACACCGGCCTCCACCGTCAAGATCGCCACCGCGGCCGCGGCCCTCTCCGCCCTCGGCACCGACCACCGCATCGCCACCACCGTCACCGCCGCCCCCGACGGCAAGGCGGTCACCCTCACCGGCGGCGGCGACCCCACGCTCGACCCGGCCCGGCTGAAGACCCTCGCCGCCGACACCGCCCGCGCCCTCAGGAAGGCCGGCCACACCTCCGTACGCCTCGCCTACGACACGAGCCTCTACCGGGGCGACGCCCTCCACCCCATCGGGCCCAACGAGAACCTCGCCCCCGTCACCGCGCTGATGACCGACGGAGGGCGCCTCGACGACAGCGACAGCGGCCCCGCCCCGCGCTCCGGCGACCCCGCCCTGGACACCGCCACCGCCTTCGCCGCCCACCTGGCCGACGCCGGCGTGAAGGTCACCGGCGCCCCCGCGCCCGGCCGCACCCCGAAGGCCGCCCCGCTCGCCCGTACGCACTCCGCCCCGCTCGCCGACCTCGTCGAGCGCACCCTCACCCACAGCGACAACGACCTCGCCGAGGCCCTCGCCCGGCAGACCGCGCTCGCCCGCAAGCAGCCCGCGTCCTTCCGCGGCGCCGAGAAGGCCGTCCGCGACCAGCTCGGCACGCTCGGCCTGCCGCTCGCCGGCGCCCGCTTCGCCGACGGCAGCGGCCTCGACCGCCGCGACCGGGTCTCCGCCGCCCTCCTCACCGGACTCCTCACCCGCGCGGCCGACCCCGACCGCCCCGAGCTCCGCCCCCTCCTCACCGGCCTCCCGGTCGGCGGCTTCACCGGCACCCTCGCCGGCCGCTTCGGCCAGGCCCCCGCCGGCGCCGGACTCGTCCGCGCCAAGACCGGCACCCTCACCGGCGTCAACACCCTCGCCGGCACCGTCGTCACCGCCGACGGACGCCTCCTCGCCTTCGCCTTCCTCGCCGGCCGGACCCCCTCCCCGGACCTCGCCCAGCCCGCCCTCGACCGCCTCTCCGCCGCCCTCACCGGCCAGAAGTGACCCCCGCGCGACCCGCCGGACGGGGCCCGTTCCCGCCCCGAACCCGTACGGTTGACGCATGACGAGCATCGGTGGTGCAGGCACGTCCGGAATGGTCGACTGGAACCTCGCGGTGGCGACCGCGACCAGGCTGGTCCGGCCCGGCCCCGAGGTCGGCCGCGACGAGGCCCGCGCCGTCGTCGCCGAGCTCCGCCGGCACGCCAAGGCCGCCGAGGAACACGTCCGGGCCTACACCCGGATGCTCCCCGAGACCGGCGCGGCCCACGACACGCCCGTCCTCGTCGTCGACCGGGCCGGCTGGATCAGGGCCAACGTCGCCGGCTTCCGCGAACTCCTCACCCCGCTCCTCGGCAAGATGCAGGAGCGCCGCGCCACGGCCCCCGGCAGCGCCGTCCTCGGCGCCGTCGGCGGCAAGGTCACCGGCGTCGAGCTCGGCATGCTGCTCTCCTTCCTGGCCTCCCGCATCCTCGGCCAGTACGAGACCTTCGCCCCGGTCACCCGCGACCTCCCCGGCGCCCCCGAGGGCGGCGGACGGCTCCTCCTCGTCGCCCCCAACATCGTCCACGTCGAGCGCGAACTGGGCGTCTCCCCGCACGACTTCCGCCTCTGGGTCTGCCTCCACGAGGAGACCCACCGCACCCAGTTCACCGCCGTCCCCTGGCTCCGCGACCACCTCCAGGGCGAGATCCAGTCATTCCTCGCCGCCACCGAGGTCGACCCCGGCACCTTCGTCGAACGCCTCCGCGACGCCGCCCAGACCCTCGCCGGCGGCCGCCCCGAGGCCGAGGAGGGCGACCCCGCCCCCTCCCTCGTCGAACTCGTCCAGACCCCCGAACAGCGCGAGATCCTCGGCCGCCTCACCGCCGTCATGTCCCTCCTCGAAGGCCACGCCGACTACGTCATGGACGGCGTCGGCCCCCAGGTCGTCCCCTCCGTCGCCGAGATCCGCGAGAAGTTCCAGCAGCGCCGCGCCCGCGGCGCCTCCCGCCTCGACCTCGCGCTCCGCAAGCTCCTCGGCCTGGACGCCAAGCTCCGCCAGTACCGCGACGGCGAACGCTTCGTCCGCGCCGTCGTCGACCAGGTCGGCATGGACGGCTTCAACCGCGTCTGGACCTCCCCCAACACGCTCCCCACCAAGAGCGAGATCGCCGCCCCCGCCGACTGGATCGCCCGGGTCCACCGCCGGGCCGACTCCTGAGGGAGGCGGAACCGTACGGCAGACTCCTGGGGCGGGAGCGCCGCACGGCACGACGACACCGGCGCGCGCCCCACCAATCACCCATCCGAGGGACCCTGGGCGTGGGGTGAGGCGTGCAATGCTCGGGTAAGGGCCACGTTTCTGTCACCATCGACGCACTCTGAGTGACCGAACACCCCATTCCGACCGTTAAGACTCCGACCGAGGCACCCCACCCCATTCACGAAGGGCACCGAACCATGGGTCCCCATCCTGCGGTCGCGGCGATACGCCTGGCGGTCCGCCGCGTACTCCACGACGTCCTCTCCGAGCACCCCACCGACCCCGCCGCCCCCCGCGACACGCACCCCCTCGTGCTCGTCGCCTGCTCCGGCGGAGCCGACTCCATGGCGCTCGCCTCCGCCCTCGCCTTCGAGGCGCGCAAGCTCCCCGTCCGCGCCGGCGGCATCACCGTCGACCACGGCCTCCAGGACGGCTCCACCGGCCGCGCCGACGAGGTCGCCGGCCGCATGACCGCCCTCGGCCTCGGCCCCGTCGAAGCCGTCTCGGTGACCGTCGGCCGCGAAGGAGGTCCCGAGGCCGCCGCCCGGGACGCCCGCTACGCCGCCCTCGACGCCGCCGCCGAACGCCACGGCGCCGCCGCGATCCTCCTCGGGCACACCCGGGACGACCAGGCCGAGACCGTCCTCCTCGGCCTCGCCCGCGGCTCCGGCATCCGCTCCCTCTCCGGCATGGCCGCCGTCTCCGGCGCCCGCGGCCGCTACCGCCGCCCCTTCCTCCAGCTCGACCGCCAGACCGTCCGGAAGGCGTGCATCGCCCAGGAACTCGCCGTCTGGGACGACCCGCACAACAGCGACCCCGCCTACACCCGCTCCCGCCTCCGCCACGAAGGTCTCCCGGCGCTGGAGAAGGCCCTCGGCAAGGGCGTCGTCGAAGCCCTCGCCCGAACGGCCCAGCTCTCCCGCGACGACGCGGACGCCCTCGACACCTGGGCCGCCGACGCCGAGACCGCCGTACGCGACGAGGCGGGCGCCCTCGAATGCGCCAAGCTCCACGGACTGCCCCCCGCCGTACGCCGCCGCGTCCTGCGCCGCGCCGTGATCGCCGAGGGCGCCCCCGCCGGATCCCTCTTCGCCCGCCACATCGAGGAACTCGACCGGCTCATCACCGGATGGCGCGGTCAGGGCGCCATCAACCTGCCCGGCCGCGTCGAAGCCCGCCGCCAGGGTGGCAGACTGGTCATCCGGCAAGGCTGACGCACGCTGCAACGAAAGTGACCCGGGTGAACGAGAAGGACATGGGCACCGACCTCCAGTCGGTGCTCATCACCAAGGAAGAGATCGACGCCAAGCTGGCCGAGCTGGCCGCGAAGATCGACGCGGAATACGCGGGCAAGGACCTGCTCATCGTCGGAGTCCTCAAGGGCGCCGTGATGGTGATGGCGGACCTGGCACGCGCCCTGTCCACCCCCGTCACCATGGACTGGATGGCCGTCTCCTCCTACGGCGCCGGCACCCAGTCCTCGGGCGTCGTCCGCATCCTCAAGGACCTCGACACCGACATCAAGGGCAAGCACGTCCTGATCGTCGAGGACATCATCGACTCCGGCCTGACGCTGTCCTGGCTCCTGTCGAACCTCGGCTCGCGCGAGCCGGCCTCCCTGGAGGTCTGCACCCTGCTGCGTAAGCCGGAGGCCGCCAAGGTCGCCATCGACGTCAAGTGGATCGGCTTCGACATCCCCAACGAGTTCGTCGTCGGCTACGGCCTCGACTACGCCGAGAAGTACCGGAACCTCCCCTTCGTCGGCACGCTCGCCCCGCACGTCTACGGCGGCTGAGCCTCCCCCGTCCCCGGGGAACCCGCACCGCCTTCCCTCCGTTGAACCACGGGAAGGCGGTCGCGGGCGACGATGCTGAGGTACCGTCCGAAGAACAGCTTTTCTCACACCGCTTTTCACACCGCTTTTCTCACAGAGGCATTTACCTACGGGCAGGAGGGACGGAGCGAACTCGCTCCGTATGGATGGACGTGAAGCGATACTTCCGTGGGCCGGTCATGTGGATCGTGCTGGCCGTCCTCGCCGTGGTCGTGCTGATGCAGGTCGTCGGCTCGTCCGAGGGCTACAAGACGGTGGACACCGGCAAGGTCGTCCAGGCGATCGACAAGAACCAGGTCAAGCAGGCAAAGATCACCACCGGTGACGAGCAGATCGTCAAGATCGAGCTCACCGGCGACACGAAGATCGACGGCAGCAACAAGGTCCAGGCCAGCTACATCGGCAGCCAGGGCGTCGACATCGCCGACAAGCTGCAGGAGAAGTTCGAGGCCGGGCAGATCGAGAAGGGCTACACCGTCTCCCCGACGAAGCAGTCGCCCTTCGTCTCGATCCTGCTCTCGCTCCTCCCCTTCGTCCTCATCGTGGTCGTCTTCCTCTTCCTGATGAACCAGATGCAGGGCGGCGGCTCCCGCGTCATGAACTTCGGCAAGTCCAAGGCGAAGCTCATCACCAAGGACACGCCCAAGACCACCTTCGCCGACGTCGCCGGCTCGGACGAGGCCGTCGAGGAGCTCCACGAGATCAAGGAGTTCCTCCAGGAGCCCGCGAAGTTCCAGGCCGTCGGCGCCAAGATCCCCAAGGGCGTCCTGCTCTACGGCCCGCCCGGAACCGGCAAGACGCTCCTCGCGCGCGCCGTCGCCGGCGAGGCCGGGGTCCCCTTCTACTCGATCTCCGGCTCCGACTTCGTCGAGATGTTCGTCGGTGTCGGCGCCAGCCGTGTCCGCGACCTCTTCGAGCAGGCCAAGGCGAACGCCCCGGCCATCGTCTTCGTCGACGAGATCGACGCGGTCGGCCGCCACCGCGGCGCCGGCCTCGGCGGCGGACACGACGAGCGCGAGCAGACCCTCAACCAGCTCCTGGTCGAGATGGACGGCTTCGACGTGAAGGGCGGCGTCATCCTGATCGCCGCCACCAACCGCCCCGACATCCTCGACCCCGCCCTCCTGCGCCCGGGCCGCTTCGACCGCCAGATCGCGGTCGACCGCCCCGACATGCAGGGCCGTCTGGAGATCCTCAAGGTCCACCAGAAGGGCAAGCCGGTCGCGCCCGACGTCGACCTCGCCGCTGTCGCCCGCCGCACCCCCGGCTTCACCGGTGCCGATCTCTCCAACGTCCTCAACGAGGCGGCGCTGCTGACCGCCCGCTCGGACAAGAAGCTGATCGACAACCACATGCTGGACGAGGCGATCGACCGCGTGGTCGCGGGCCCGCAGAAGCGGACCCGGATCATGTCGGACAAGGAGAAGAAGATCACCGCGTACCACGAGGGCGGCCACGCCCTGGTCGCGGCGGCCTCCCCGAACGCCGACCCCGTCCACAAGATCACCATCCTGTCCCGCGGCCGCGCCCTGGGCTACACGATGGTCCTCCCGGACGAGGACAAGTACTCCACCACCCGCAACGAGATGCTCGACCAGCTGGCGTACATGCTGGGCGGCCGCGCGGCGGAGGAGCTCGTCTTCCACGACCCGACCACGGGCGCCGCGAACGACATCGAGAAGGCCACGGCCACCGCCCGCGCGATGGTCACCCAGTACGGCATGACCGAGCGGCTCGGCGCCATCAAGTTCGGCGGCGACAACACCGAGCCCTTCCTGGGCCGCGAGATGTCGCACCAGCGCGACTACTCGGAAGAGGTCGCCGCGCTGGTCGACGAAGAGGTCAAGAAGCTCATCGAGACCGCGCACAACGAGGCGTGGGAGATCCTGGTCGAGAACCGCGACGTCCTCGACAACCTGGTCCTGGCCCTCCTGGAGAAGGAGACCCTGGGCAAGGAGGAGATCGCCGAGATCTTCGCCCCGATCGTCAAGCGCCCGGCCCGTCCGGCCTGGACCGGCTCGGCCCGCCGCACCCCGTCCACGCGCCCGCCGGTCCTCTCCCCCAAGGAGCTGGCCCTGACGAACAGCGCGAACGGCACGTCCCCGGTGGACACCACCAAGGGCATCGACATCGCCCCCGAGGACACCCCGGAGCCCTGAGCCCCGGCCCCCGGAATGGAAGCCGCGCCCCCACAGGTTCTAGCCTGTGGGGGCGCGGCTTTTTTCGCGCCATGTCAGACCAGACGGAACGAGGCACAGATGACCGACCCGGTGACGCTGGACGGCGAGGGCACGATCGGCGAGTTCGACGAGAAGCGCGCCGAGAACGCCGTACGAGAGCTCCTCATCGCGGTCGGCGAGGACCCGGACCGCGAGGGCCTCCGGGAGACGCCGGCGCGCGTGGCGCGCGCGTACAAGGAGATATTCGCCGGTCTGTGGCAGCAGCCCGAGGACGTGCTGACGACCACGTTCGACCTGGGCCACGACGAGATGGTGCTGGTCAAGGACATCGAGGTGTACTCGACCTGTGAGCACCACCTCGTCCCGTTCCGCGGCGTGGCCCACGTGGGGTACATCCCCTCCACCACGGGCAAGATCACGGGCCTGTCGAAGCTGGCCCGGCTGGTCGACGTCTACGCCCGCCGTCCCCAGGTGCAGGAACGACTCACCACGCAGGTCGCCGACTCGCTGATGGAGATCCTGGAGCCGCGCGGCGTCATCGTGGTCTTCGAGTGCGAGCACATGTGCATGTCGATGCGCGGCATCCGCAAGCCGGGCGCGAAGACCATCACCTCGGCGGTCCGGGGCCAGCTGCGCGACCCCGCGACCCGCGCCGAGGCGATGAGCCTCATCATGGCGCGCTGACGCCCTCCGGCGGAGGTCTCAGGCCCGGGCTCCGCCCGGGCCTTCGTCGTCCTCCGGGAGCCTGCAGACGCGCTCCAGGAACAGGGCGGCGGCGATGACGCCGAAGGCGGCCACCACCGCGGCGGCGGCGTAGAGGGCCTGGTCGCGGCGGGCCGGGACGTCGAGGGAGCCGAGCAGGAAGACGCCCACGCCGCCGTAGAGGCCGGCGACGAGGGCGGCGACCAGGGCGCTGGCCTGGCCGAAGACGACCGCGCGGGCGGCCATCAGGGGTTCGACGCCCTTGGCGCCGGGGCGGCGCTCCCGCTGGGCCTTGAGGCGGGCCCGGATCGAGAGGGCGGTCGCCGTGAGCACCACCGCGATCACGGCGAGGACGACGGGCGCGGCGAGCGGCACGCTGGGGAGCGTGCCGACGGAGTCCCAGAGGCGGGCGCCGCCCCAGGAGAGGATGCCGGCGACCACGAAGAGTCCGGCGAGCACCTTGAGCCGCAGTTGTTTCACCGGGTGTCCTTCACGTGGTCGCGGGGGGTCTGCCACGTAGCGTAACGACTACTCGGGGAGACGGAGTTCCAGATCGGTCCGGGGCGTCACGCCGGCGCGGTCGACGGCGGCCAGGAGGGCCGCCACCGCGCCGTGGCCGGGGAGCTGGGCCTCGGGGTCCACGTCGTGCCAGGGGGCGAGCACGAAGGCGCGCTGGTGGGCGCGGGGATGCGGGAGGGTGAGGACGGGGTCGTCGGAGACCACGTCCGCGTACGTGATGATGTCGACGTCCAGCGTGCGGGCGCCCCAGCGCTCGTCCCGGACGCGCAGGAACGCTTCCTCGACGGCCTGGGCGCGCTCCAGGAGCGAGGAGGGCGGCAGGGTGGTCCGCACCACGGCGACGGCGTTGAGGTACGAGGGCTGGCTGCCCGGCTCGACGCCCCAGGGCTCGGTCTCGTAGACGGGCGAGACGGCCTTGACGCGCAGGCCGGGGGTGTCGGCGAGGGCGTCGACGGCTCCCTGGAGGTTCTCCAGGCGGTTGCCGAGGTTGGCGCCGAGGGCGAGGACGGCCCAGCGCGGGTTGGAGAGGGTGCTGTCGGCGGCGTCGACGGCCGCGACGACCGAGGCGGGCACGGGCTGGACGGTGGGGTCGCTCTGGGTCGGCTTCATCGTCGGCTCCGGGTGATCGTGACGGTGACGTCGTCGAAGGGGACGGTGATGGGGGCGTCCGGCTTGTGGACGACCACCTCGACCTCCTGGACGCCGGCGTGGCTGAGACACTGCTGGGCGATGCGCTCCGCGAGGGTCTCGATCAGATCGACGGGCTCGCCCTGGACGACGTCGACGACCTCCTCGGCGACGACGCCGTAGTGGACGGTCTTGGTGAGGTCGTCGTCGGCGGCCGCCGGGCGGGTGTCGAGGCCGAGGACCAGGTCCACGATGAAGGTCTGCCCCTCCTCGCGCTCCTTGGGGAAGACGCCGTGGTGACCTCGGGCCTTGAGGCCGCGCAGCGCGACACGATCCACGCGAATCACTCCTGCTGTCGTAGTTGCGGAGGCACGCAGCCGGGTGCGGACGGCCGGGTGTCCTCCATCGAATCTACCTGCGGGCACCGACAGCGCTTGCTGTCGGGGCCGTCAGGCGGAGGGTCCGGGGTCGTCGGCGCCGGCCGCCGGGGGCGTGTCGTCGTCGGGGTCCGCGATGACCGGGGAGGCGTGGTGCGACCAGATCCGCCAGCCCTCGGGGGTCCGGCGGAAGGTGTTGGTGGCGACGACGAGCTGGCCGACGAGGGGGCCGAGCTCGGCGCCGTCCTCGGCGGGGCCGCCGCTGAGGATGTTCTCGGTGCAGGTGACGAGCGCGGTGTCGCCGGAGAGGGCGACGCGGACGTCGGTGAGGAAGAACTGGATGTAGTCGGTGTGCGCCATGATCAGCGCGTACGAGCGGAGCACCTCGCCGCGGCCGGTGAGGACCGGCCAGCCGGGGTGGACGCAGGAGATGTCGGTGGCGCCGTCGTCGAGCCAGAGGTCTTCGAGCCGGTCGAAGTCGCCCTCCTCCATCGCCGCGTAGAAGGCGGTGTTGGCGGCCTCTACGGCGGCCCGGTCGGCGGCGCGGCCGGCCTCGCGCCCGCCCGTCACCGGGCTCCTTCGACGGCGCGGGCGACGCGGACGGCGTCGGCGCTGGCCCGGACCTCGTGGACGCGGACGGCCCAGGCGCCCTCGTGGGCGGCGAGGGCGGACACGGCGGCGGTGGCGGCGTCGCGCTCGCGGGCGGGCGGCGGGGTGGCGCCGGGCTCGCGGGTGAGGACGTGGCCGAGGAACCGCTTGCGGGAGGCGGCGACCAGGAGGGGGCGGCCCAGGGCGCGCAGCTCGGGGAGGTGGGCGACGAGGGCGAGGTCGTGCGGGGCGAGCTTGGCGAAGCCGAGGCCGGGGTCGATGACGATCCGCTCGGGGGCGATGCCGCCGTCGACGACCGCCTCCATCCGGGTGCGGAGCTCGGTGACGACCTCGGTGACGACGTCGTCGTAGACGGCGAGGCTGTTCATGTTCTCGCTGAAGCCGCGCCAGTGCATGACGACGAAGGGGACCTCGGCGGCGGCGACGGCGGGGACCATGCCGGGGTCGGCGAGGCCGCCGCTGACGTCGTTGACGAGGGTGGCGCCCGCGGCCACGGCGGCGGCGGCGACGGAGGCCCGCATGGTGTCGACGGAGACGGTGACGCCTTCGGCGGCGAGGCCGCGGACGACGGGGACGACCCGGCGGAGCTCCTCGTCCTCGTCGACGCGGGTGGCGCCGGGCCGGGTGGACTCGCCGCCGACGTCGACGAGGTCGGCGCCCTCGGCGACGAGATCGAGGCCGTGCTTGACGGCGGCCGTGGTGTCGAACCAGCGGCCGCCGTCGGAGAAGGAGTCCGGGGTCACGTTGACCACGCCCATGACCGCGCAGCGGTCCCACTCGAGGAGGCCGAGGGGGGCGCCCCGGTCGATCGTCGTACTCATACGACCAGCGTAGGGCCCGTCGGGGTGAGGGGCGGTTTCAGGCCGTGCTGACCTCGTGCTCGCGGCTGCCGCGCGGGGCGACCACGTGGGCGCAGGGGCGGGGGGTCCTGGCGGGGCGGCGGCGGGCGAAGGGGCGGGGCAGGGCGAGGGTGAGGAAGCCTTCGGCCTGCATGGCGGCGAGGCCGATGCGGGGGAGGTCCCGGCCGGCGCGGTAGACGACGAAGCGGGGTTCCCAGCGCGGCTGGAACTTGGCGTTGAACTTGTAGAGGGACTCGATCTGGAACCAGCGGGAGAGGAAGAGGAGCAGGCCGCGCCAGAGCCGGAGGACGGGTCCCGCGCCGATCCGTTCGCCGCGGGCGAGGGCGGAGCGGAACATGGCGAAGTTGAGGGAGACGCGCCGGATGCCGAGGGCGGGGGCGGCCTGGAGGGCGGCGACGATGAGGAGCTCGTTCATGCCGGGGTCGGCGGAGCGGTCGCGGCGCATGAGCTCCAGGGACATGCCGTCGGGGCCCCAGGGCACGAAGTGGATGACGGCCTTGAGGTCGCCGTAGGGGCCCTCGGGGCCGCCGTCCGGGTCGGTGAGGTGGGCGGTCGCTATGACGGCGTCGCCGTCGCCGGGGGCGCCGATGCGGCCGAGCGCCATGGAGAAGCCGCGTTCGGTGTCGGTGCCGCGCCAGTCGGCGGCGGCCCGGCGGACGAGGGCGAGCTCGGCGGCGTCGAGGTCGCGGACGCGGCGCACGCGCGTGGTGTAGCCGTTGCGTTCGATCCGCTTGACCATCTGGCGGACGTTGCGCATGGCGCGGCCGGAGAGGGAGAAGGAGTCGACGTCGATGACGGCCTCGTCGCCGAGTTCGAGGGCGTCGAGGCCGGTCTCGCGGGTCCAGACCTGGCCGCCGGTCTCGGAGCAGCCCATGACGGCGGGGGTCCAGGAGTGGGCGCGGGCCTCGTCCATGAAGCGTTCGATGGCGCCGGGCCATGCCTCGACGTCGCCGATGGGGTCGCCGCTGGCGAGCATGACGCCGGAGACGACGCGGTAGCAGACGGCGGCCTTGCCGCTGGGGGAGAAGACGACGCCCTTGTCGTGGCGGAGGGCGAAGTGGCCGAGCGAGTCGCGGCCGCCGTGCCGGTCGAGGAGGGCGCGGAGGGCGGTCTCGTCCTCGTCGGTGAGGCGGGCGGCGGGGTGTTCGGGGCGGAGCGCGAGGTAGAGCGTGGTGAGGGCGGTGAGCATGCCGAGGGCGCCGAGGGAGTAGCCGACGGTCCAGTCGACGCCGCGGGTGTAGGCGACGGGGCCCTCGATGCCGAAGAGGCCGAGCAGGACGTGTTCGAGGCGGTCGGTGAGGCTGGGGTCGCCGACGACGCGGCGGGGGTGGGCGCTGACGACGACGAGGCCGAGGGCGAGCGAGCCGGCGCCCATCACGACGAAGTTGGCGAGGGCCCGCCAGCGGCTGCGGGGGTCGGGGAGGGCGGCGAACTGGTCGCGGTGGCGCAGCAGCAGGGCGAGCAGGGCGAGCGAGAGCACCGAGCCGAGGACCGAGTGGCGCCAGACGAACTGGGCGGCGGCGCCGAGGGGGAGGAGCAGGACGACGGCCCGCCAGGCGCGGCGCTTGTGCCGCTTGAGGCCGTGGGCGAGGAGGAGCAGGAGGACGCCGGCGCTCAGCGAGACGGCGGCGGAGAGCGGTCCGAGGGTGCCGGGGAGGACCTCGGCGAGGGCGTGGACCCGGCTCGCGCGGAACCGGGGGAAGACCCCGGCGGCGATGTCGACGAGTCCGATCAGAGTGCAGGCCGTTCCGACGAGGGAGGGGACCTTCTCCGGGGCCGGGCCGCTCAGAATTCGGCGGACCCGGACCGGAACCGATGATGTTTTGTCCCCATCTACCGTGACAGACATCGCTTCCCGCGCTTCCCGTTCTTCTGTGGTCGTTTTCCGGCCCTGTTCGGGGCTCCCCTTAGGACGGGGCTGCGCGGGGGCGGGTTCATTCGGGCACAGGAAATTCTCAGGAAGTCGTCGGGACGTCCGGGAAGTCGCAGGCAGGAAGGTTCGGACGTCTGATGGGTCTCACCAGCGGGAAAGCCCTCGTCGCGGCGGTGGCGGTGGCCGTCGCGCTCTTCTCGGTCACGGTGGTGCTGTGGCCCCGGCTGGCCCGGCGGGGGTGGCGGCCGGTCTGCGGCAGGGTGGGGCTGCTGCTGGCGACGCAGCTCGCGCTGTTCGCGGCCGTGGGGCTCGCGGCGAACCGTTCCTTCCTCTTCTACGGTTCGTGGGCGGACCTGTTCGGCCAGGAGCAGGAGATGGGGGTGGTGGTCGACCACGGCGCCGCCTCGAAGGACGTACGGGTGGTGGGGACGCGCGCCCTGGACGTGCCGGGCGGCGCGCGGCCGTCGGTGGGCGGGCAGATCCAGCAGGTGGTGGTCCGGGGCGACCGGTCGGGGATCACCTCGCCGGCCTTCGTCTATCTGCCGCCGGAGTACTTCCAGGAGCGGTACGCGAAGCGGTCGTTCCCGGCGGCGGTGGTCCTGACGGGGTATCCGGGGACCGCGGAGAACCTGATCAAAGGGCTGAAGTACCCGCGGACGGCCTACCTCCAGGCCCAGGAGGGGAAGATGCAGCCGATGGTCCTGGTCATGCTGCGGCCGACGGTGGCGCCGCCGCGGGACACCGAGTGCGTGGACGTGCCGGGCGGCCCGCAGACGGAGACCTTCTTCGCCGAGGACCTGCCGCGGGCGGTCTCGGCGGCGTACCGGGTGGGCTCGAAGCCGCGGAACTGGGGGTTCATGGGGAACTCGACGGGCGGGTACTGCGCGCTGAAGATCGCGCTGAACCACCCGGACCGCTTCGTGGCGGGCGCGGGCTTCTCCGCGTACTACAAGGCGGCGGAGGACGTGACGACGGGCGACCTCTTCCACGGCGACCAGGCGCTGCGGCACCGGGCCGACCTGCTGTGGAGCCTGGACCACCGGCCGCAGCCGGCCTCGTCGTTCCTGGTGACGACGTCGAAGACGGGCGAGGGGAACCTGAAGGGGACCCAGGAGTTCATCCGGAAGGTGAAGAGCCCGGCGCGGGTCTCCTCGATCACGCTGGAGAGCGGCGGGCACAACTTCACCACCTGGAACCGGGAGATCCCGCCCGGCCTGGTGTGGATGAGCGGGAAGCTCCGGGGGGACTGACCGCTACGCGGCGGCGCGCCGCAGCGCCCGGTGCACCCCGGCGGGGGTGAGGGTGCCGAGCGGCCGCCCGTCCGCGTCGGTGACGGCCAGCCGGCCGGAGTCGTCCTGGAGGAGCAGCGCGAGCGCGTCCTTGAGGGTGGCCCCGAGCGGGACGGAGTGCGGTACGGGGGCGGGGGCGCCGTCCGTACGCGCGCGCGTGGCGGCGGTGTCGGGCAGCGGGTCGAGGTCCTCGGCGGTGACGGGGGTGACCGCCAGCCGCTTGAGGGCGCGGTCGCCGCCGACGAAGTCGGCCACGTACGGGGTGGCGGGGGAGGCGAGCACGGTGGCGGGGGTGTCGAACTGCTCGATGCGGCCCTGGCCGTAGACGGCCATGCGGTCGCCCATCCGGACGGCCTCCTCGATGTCGTGGGTGACGAGGAGGACGGTCTTGCGGACGGTGGCCTGGAGGGCGAGGAACTCGTTCTGGAGCCGCTCGCGGACGACCGGGTCGACGGCGCCGAAGGGCTCGTCCATGAGGAGGACGGGCGGGTCGGCGGCGAGCGCGCGGGCCACGCCGACGCGCTGGCGCTGTCCGCCGGAGAGCTGCGCGGGGTAGCGGGGGCCGTGCACGGCGGGGTCGAGGCCGACGAGTTCGAGGAGTTCGGCGGCACGCGCGCGTGCGGCGGCCTTCTTCCAGCCGAGCAGGGCCGGGACGGTCGCGGTGTTGTCGAGGACCGTGCGGTGGGGGAAGAGCCCGACCTGCTGGATGACGTAGCCGATCTTGCGGCGCAGGGCGACCGGGTCGACCCCGGCGACGTCCCGGCCGTCGACGAGGACGCGGCCGGCGGTCGGTTCGACCAGCCGGTTCACCATCATCATCGTGGTCGTCTTGCCGCAGCCCGACGGGCCGACGAGCGTGACGAGCTCACCCTCGGCGACCTCGAAGGAGAGGTCGTCGACCGCGGTGGTGCCGTCCGGATAGCGCTTGGTCACCTGTTCGAACCGGATCATGGGCCCATTCTGGCCCCTCGTCACCCGGCGGGTGTGAAGGCGGTGTTGCGGGGAGGTGGCGGATCGGCGGCACGGGCTCCGGATCGGCCCCGATTGTCGGTGGCGGCGGTTAGGGTCGCCATACACACGTTCTAACGGCGACGACCTGGGGGAGGTCCGGATGAGCGCGCCGAACTGCCTGGTCGCCAACGACTGGATCTGCGCGGAGTACCTGCGCACCCGCCGCGAGGAGCTGACCGACGCCCTGGTGCAGCACATCGGCATCACCGCCGCCGCGGTGGTGGTCGCGCTGCTCGTCGCCGTGCCGCTGGCCCTCCTCGTCCGGGCCCGGCCCCGCTTCGCCGCCCCGGTCCTCGGGCTGACGACGCTGCTCTACACGGTGCCGTCGCTCGCCATGTTCTCGCTGCTGCTGCCCGTCTTCGGGCTCTCCTCCGCGCTCGTCGTCACCGGGCTGGTGCTGTACGCGCTGACGATCCTGGTCCGCAACACGCTGGCCGGTCTCGAAGCCGTCCCGGCGGAGACCCGGGAGGCCGCCCGCGGCCTCGGCTTCGGCCCCTGGCGGCTGCTCTGGCAGGTCGAACTGCCCCTCGCGCTGCCCGTCCTGATGGCCGGCGTCCGGATGGCGACGGTCTCCACGATCGCGCTCACCACCATCGGCTCGGTCGTCGGCCGCGGCGGCCTGGGCAATCTCATCGAGGACGCGCTGCCCACCTTCTTCAAGGCGCAGGTGCTCGCCGCCTCCGTGCTGTGCGTGCTGCTCGCCGTCGCCGCCGACCTGCTGCTCCTGGGCGTCCAGCGGCTGCTCACGCCCTGGTCGCGGGCGCAGGGCGCGCCGGGGGGTGGCTGAGGTGGGGGTCGTGACGGACGCGTGGGCCTGGCTCACGACGGGTGCGCACTGGACCGGCGAGGAGGGCGTCGCCGCGCGCCTCGCCGAGCACGCGTACGTGAGTGTGCTGGCACTGCTGATCGCCGGCGCGGTCGCGCTGCCGCTCGGGCTGTGGCTCGGCCATGTGGGGCGCGGCGGCGCGCTGGCGGTCAACGTGTCGAACGTGGGCCGTGCGGTCCCGGTCTTCGCCGTCCTCGCCCTCTTCATGGTCTCCCCGCTGCGGAACGCGGGCTATGTGCCGACCGTGACGGCCCTGGTCCTCTTCGCGATACCGCCGCTGCTGACCAACGCGTACGTGGGCGTGCGCGAGGTCGACCGGGCGGCGGTCCGCGCCGCCCGGGGGATGGGGATGACGGGCGGCCAGGTCTTCCGCCGGGTCGAACTGCCGCTGGCCGCCCCGGTGGTGATGACCGGGATCCGGTCCGCCGCCGTGCAGGTGGTCGCCACCGCGACGATCGCGGCCATGGTCGGGCAGGGCGGCCTCGGCCGGATCATCACCGCCGGCTTCGCGCTCTACGACACCGCCCAGGTCGTCGCGGGCGCCGTCCTGGTGGCGCTGCTCGCGCTGGTGGTGGAGGGCCTGCTGATCGGCCTGGACCGGCTCCTCGTACCCCGGGCGCCCCGCCCGCCCCGGACGTGACGTACCTCAGGACACCGAGAGCGAAGGACTGAACCCGTGAACAGGATCTCGCGCGCCGCCGGCGCGCTGCTGGGCACCGCCGCGCTGGCCGTCTCGCTCGCCGCGTGCGGCGGCGACAGCCTGGAGCAGGGCAAGGAGAAGACGTCCGGGGGCTCCGGCGGCGGCAAGGGATCGCTGGTCGTCGGCGCGGCCGCGTTCACCGAGTCGAAGGTGCTCGCCGAGCTGTACGCGCAGCTGCTGCGCGACGCGGGCTACACGGTCTCGGTCACCACCGTGAAGAACCGGGAGCTGTACGAGCCCGCCCTGGAGAAGGGCGAGATCGACGTCGTACCGGAATACGCGGCGACGCTCGCGGAATTCCTCAACGCGAAGACGAACGGCCCCCAGGCGCCCGAGGAGAAGCCGGTCGCCTCCGGTGACGTGAAGGCCACCGTGGCGGCGCTGAGGAAGCTCGCGGAACCGCGCGGACTGAAGGTCCTGGAAGCCGGCGAGGCGGTCGACCAGAACGCCTTCGCGGTGTCGAAGGAATTCGCGGAGAAGAACGGCCTGAAGAGCCTTTCCGATCTCGGCGCGGCGAAGCTGAAGGTGAAGATCGCGGCGGGCGACGAATGCGCGGTCCGCCCCTTCTGCGCCCCGGGTCTGAAGAAGACCTACGGGATCGACGTCACCGGCATCGACCCCAAGGGCGTCGGCACCCCGCAGGCCAAGCAGGCCGTCAAGGACGGCGTGGACCAGCTGGTCCTGACCACCACCACGGACGCCACCGTGGACGGCTTCGGCCTGGTCTTCCTGGCGGACGACAAGCACCTGCAGAACGCGGACAACGTGCTGCCGGTGGTGAACGCGAAGGAGGCCGGGGCGCCCGGGGTCACCGCCGCCCTCGACAAGATCACCGAGGTGCTGACCACAGCGGATCTCGCCGAACTCAACCGCAAGGTCGACGCCGAGCGGGCCAAGCCCGAGGACGTCGCCGCCGCCTATCTCAAGGAGAAGGGGCTGGTCGGCAAGTAGGCGCCGGAGAGGGGAAGTCGGCCCGAAGCGGAAGCGGAACGCGGTCTCTCCGATTCCGTTGTCGAGAAGTGGCCAAGAGATTGCCGGGCCGACCCCCCACTCCGTGCCTACGCACGGTAAATTTCAGGCCATGCCACGTGGACGCCACCGCCATTCCCCGCCTCTGCACAAGCTGATGCCGCCTTCCGCGGTCGCCGGCGCCGCGGCCGTGTGCGCCGCGGCGGCCTGGATCCCCGGGGAACTCGTGGTCGTCCGGCTGCTCGCGACGGCGGCGGCCGCCGCCGCCGTCACCGGCGCCGTCCTCATGCGCGGCTGGGACCGCAGCGCCGGCCGCCAGGTCGCCGAGCTGACCCGGGCCCGCACCGCCGACCAGTGGAAGGCCGAGGAGCGCCTCGCCGAACTGGAGGCGGACCTGGAGGAGTCCCGCGCCCTGCGCATCCGCCTGGACGCCAAGCTCCGCGCCAAGCGCGTCGAACTGGCCGGGCTGCGCGGCGAGCACGCCGACCTGCTGCGCCGCTACGCCACCGCGGAGACCGAGCGCGCCAGCGCCCTGGAGGGGCAGCGCGTCCTGGCCCAGGCCGGCGCCGAGGCGCCCAAGGAGCTGCCCGCCGCCGGTTCGACGCCCACCCCGGAGGCGTACCGCCGCGCCGCCGAGGCCCTGCGCGACCTGCCCCGCAACGCCGCCGCCCAGCAGGCCCGGCGGACCGCCGAGGCGGCCCGCGCCCGCGACCTCGCCGAGCGCGCCGCCCAGGCGGAGGAGCCGCGCGGCCGGCACGCCGCCGGCGAGCAGCACGCCCGCCCGGCGGGCCAGGACGCCCCCGCGGCCCTCACCCCGGGCGCGGCCCCCGCGAAGGCCCTGCCTCCCGCGGCCCCGGCCCAGGACCGGACCCCGGCCGTCCCGGTGGCCAGCGCGATCGTCCCGTACGCGGCCCGCAAGCCCGTCCAGCGCACCGAGGGCGGCTTCGACTTCTTCGGCACCCAGAACGGCACGCAGAACGGCACCCAGAGCGGCACCCAGAGGGCGGCCATCGAGGCCGTCCAGGACACCGACCTCGCCGACGTGGTGGGCGAGGAGGTCCTGGAGGAGGCCCGCGCGGCCGCCCTCCCGCAGACCCCCGCCGCCCCCGCCCTGACCCCGGTCCCGGCCCCCGGCGCCGCCGAGCGCGCGGGCGAGGCGCAGGCCGACGACGAGCCCGTCCTGGTCCGTCCCTCCGCCGCCGGCCCGATCGGCCAGGTCATCGACCTGACCGCGCACGACGAGACCGAGCAGCTCGACCTCGCCGAGCTGCGCGGCGCCGTCAACCAGTGACCCACCGCCTCGGCCTCCTCCTCCCGGAGGAGGCACGGGACCGCCGCGACGAGCTGATCGCCCTGTGCGCCCAGGCGTTCGCCGGCGCTCCCTGGCACGACACGCCGCTCGGCGCCGTGCGAACCGTGGACCGGCTGCTGGACTCCGCCGCCCGCCGCCCCGACTTCCACGCGGCGGCCGCCCTCGGCCCCGACGGCGAACTCCTCGGCCTCGCCGCCGGCTGGACCGACACGGCCCTCTCCGGCGCGGGCCCCGCCTTCGAGCTCGCCGAGCTCGTCGTCGCCCCCGCCCACCAGGGCCGCGGCCTCGGCCGGGCCCTCCACGACGCCCTGCTGGCGGCCGCCGCGGCCGGGCCCGCGCTGCTGATGACCCTCGACGTGCCGGAGCTGACGGACCGGTACGCGCGCTGGGGCTGGACCGTCGTCGACCGCCGCCGCCCCGGCCGGGAGACCCGGGACTACGTCGTGATGCGCCGCCCCTGAGGGGCCGGGGCGTCCGTCACTTGTCGATGTCGCCGACGACGAAGAAGAACGACCCCAGGATCGCCACCATGTCCGCGACCAGCGTCCCCGGCAGCAGCTCCACCAGCGCCTGGATGTTGTTGTACGAGGCCGAGCGCAGCTTCAGCCGGTACGGGGTCTTCTCGCCCTTCGACACCAGGTAGTAGCCGTTCAGCCCGAGCGGGTTCTCGGTCCAGGCGTACGTGTGCCCCTCCGGCGCCTTCAGCACCTTCGGCAGCCGCTGGTTGACCGGCCCCCGCGGCAGCTCCGCCAGGCGGTCGAGACAGGCGTCCGCCAGCTCCAGGGAGTTGTGCGTCTGGTCGAGCAGGCACTCGAAGCGGGCCAGGCAGTCGCCCTCCTCGCGGACCACCACCCGCAGGGTGTCCTGCAGCTCCCCGTACGCCAGGTACGGCTCGTCGCGCCGCAGGTCGAAGTCGACGCCGGAGGCGCGGGCGATCGGCCCGGACACCCCGAAGGCGTGCACCGTCTCCGGGGCCAGGACGCCGACCCCGCGCGTGCGGGCCCGGAAGATCTCGTTGCCGAGGACCAGCCGGTCGTACACGTCCATCCGCGACCGCACGTCCGCGACCGCCTGCCGGGCCCGGCCGAGCCAGCCGGCCGGCAGGTCCTCCTTGAGGCCGCCGACCCGGTTGAACATGTAGTGCATCCGGCCGCCGGAGACCTCCTCCATCACCGTCTGGAGCTCCTCCCGCTCCCGGAAGGCGTGGAAGACGGGGGTGATCCCGCCCAGCTCCAGCGGGTACGACCCCAGGAACATCAGGTGGTTGAGGACCCGGTTCAGCTCCGCGAGCAGCGTCCGCAGCCACACGGCCCGCTCCGGCACCTCCATGCCGAGCATCCGCTCGACGCCCATCACCACACCGAGCTCGTTGGAGAACGCCGACAGCCAGTCGTGCCGGTTGGCCAGCATGACGATCTGGCGGTAGTCCCGCGCCTCGAAGAGCTTCTCGGCGCCCCGGTGCATATAGCCGACCACCGGCTCCGCGTGCCGGATCACCTCGCCGTCGAGCACGAGCCGCAGCCGGAGCACGCCGTGCGTGGAGGGGTGCTGCGGGCCGATGTTCAGCACCATGTCGGTGCTCTCCGCCGCGCCGCCGATGCCGACCGTGGTCTCCGTCATGCCGGACAGTATCCCCCGCCGCGCGGCCCGCCGACGGGCGAGGGCCCCCGCCTGTGGACAACCCGCCGGCCGCCCTCCCCGCCTGTGGACGACACGCCCCCGCCGGACCGCCGGACCCCCGTCAGACCCGCTGGCTCAGCCACAGGAAGTCGCCCAGACCGCCGCGCGCGGTCAGCTCGGCCGCCTCCCCCGCGGCGGACAGCGCCCGCACGTACGCCACCGGGTCGGTCGAGGCGAGCGCCAGCGGCGGCCGGCCGCCGGAGACCCCGAGCCCGCGCAGCGCCTCCCGCTGGGTCGTCAGCTCCGCCGGCACGCGCGCGTGCACCGCCGCCGCGCACGCGTCCAGGGCCACGTGCGCGGTGAGGTCGCCGGTGCCGTCCGGGACCGGCGCCACCTCACGGCCCGCCCGGAAGCCGGTCAGCGTCCCGAAGGGCGGCCGGGAGCCCCGTACGTGCCCGTAGTCCACCGCCACCGCGCGGCCCGCCGCCAGCGAGCCGACCGCCGCCGCCCACGCCTCGTCCCGGGGCCGGCCGATCTCGGCCCGCTCGCCCGGCGCGGACAGCGGCCACCAGCGGGCCAGCCACTCCGCGTCCGGCCCCGTCACCGGCACGCCCGGCCGCTCCGCACCGTCGGCGCGGACCTCCACGTACCGGACCGTGCCGTCCTCGTCCACCTCGGCCACGTCCACCGGCACGTTGTCCAGCCACTCGTTCGCGAAGAGAAGACCCCGCACCCCCTCCGGCGGCCGGCCGGTCCACTCCACCCGGGGGTCGAGCCCGTCCGGCCGGGCGGCCCGCTCCACCGCGTACGCCCGCACCCGCAGCCCCGCCGGGACCGCCGCCAGCACCCCCGTCACCAGCTCGCCCCGGCCCGCGCCCATGTCCACCAGGGCGACCTCGTCCGTCTCCAGCTCCTCCGCCGTCGCGACGAGCAGCCGGGCCACCGCGGCGGCGAAGAGCGGCGAGGCGTGCACCGAGGTGCGGAAGTGGCCCGCGGGACCCTCGGGGCGCAGGAAGAAGCCCCCGGGGCCGTACAGCGCCCGCTCCGCCGCCTCCCGCCAGCCCCGCCACTCCCGCCCGCCGTCCGCCGGCAGGCCCGTCCCGTCCGTCACCTCATCCGTCACGCGCCCCAGTCTCCACCCCGGGGCGTACGGGTCCCGCCGCCAGGATCGACCGCACGGTTGATCCCCCGCCCGCACACGTTCCCTACTCTGGGTTACGTGCAGCGCCTCTACGACTTCATCCGCAGTCACCCGACGGGCGTCGACGTCTTCTGGGCCGTCGTCCTCCTCGGGCTCTCCGCGCTGTGGATCGGGTCGATGACCCCGTCCCTCGACCACTCCGCCCGCTACGGGGTGGTCGCCACGCTCTTCTCCCTGGTCGTGGCCCTGCGGCGGAAGGCGCCCGAGCGGATGCTCGTCCTGGCCGTCGCCCTCGGCGTCGTCCAGCTGGTCCTCGACGTCGAGCCCTTCATGGCGGACTTCGCCATGCTCGTCATCATCTTCACCGTCGCCGCCCACGACGGACCCCGCTGGGCCTCCCGGCTCGCCCTCGTCGGCGGACTCTTCGCGGCCCCGCTCTCCCAGCTGCGCTGGCCGCTGGAGGAGAGCGTCTCGGTGCCCGCCCGGGTCTTCTTCACGGTGATCATGGCCGTGCCGTTCGCCCTCGCCTGGGTCCTCGGCGACTCGCTCCGCACCCGCCGCGCCTACTTCGCGCAGCTGGAGGAGAAGGCCGCCCGGCTGGAGCGGGAGCGGGAGGCGCAGGCCAAGGTCGCGGTCGCCGCCGAGCGGGCCCGGATCGCCCGCGAGCTGCACGACGTCGTCGCGCACAACGTCTCGGTGATGGTGGTGCAGGCCGACGGCGCCGCCTACGTCATGGACTCCTCCCCGGAGACCGCCAAGCAGGCCCTGGAGACCATCTCCACCACCGGCCGGCAGGCGCTCGCCGAGATGCGCCGGCTGCTCGGCATCCTGCGCACCGGTGAGCACCAGGAGGCGGGGGAGTACGTGCCGCAGCCCGACGTGGAGCAGATCGAGGAGCTGGTCGAGCAGGTGAGGGGCGCCGGCCTGACCGTCGACCTCACCGTCGAGGGCACCCCGCGCGAGCTGCCCACCGGCGTCGGCCTGACCGCCTACCGGATCGTCCAGGAAGCCCTCACCAACACCCGCAAGCACGGCGGCCCCGACGCCGGCGCCAGCGTCCGGCTCGTCTACTTCGACGACGGCCTCGGCCTGCTCGTCGAGGACGACGGCCGGGGCGCCCCCCAGGAGATGTACGAGGACGGCGGCGCCGACGGCGCCGGCCACGGCCTCATCGGCATGCGGGAGCGGGTCGGCATGGTGGGCGGCACCCTGGACGCGGGCCCGCGCCCCGGCGGCGGTTTCCGGATCAGCGCCCTGCTGCCGCTCAAGCCCGCACACTGAGAGCCTGACCCGCCCGCACCCACCGCGCCCGTCCCCACCCACCGAAGGAACCCCATGTCCATCCGTGTGATGCTCGTCGACGACCAGGTGCTGCTCCGTACCGGTTTCCGCATGGTGCTGGCCGCCCAGCCGGACATGGAGGTCGTGGCGGAGGCGGGCGACGGGGCGGAGGCCCTGGAGGTGCTGCGGGCCACCAAGGTCGACGTGGTCCTCATGGACGTCCGGATGCCGCGCCTCGACGGGGTGGAGGCGACCCGCCGGATCTGTGCCGCCCCCGACGCCCCGAAGGTGCTCATCCTGACCACCTTCGACCTCGACGAGTACGCCTTCTCCGGCCTGAAGGCGGGCGCGAGCGGCTTCATGCTGAAGGACGTGCCCCCGGCCGAGCTGCTCGGCGCGATCCGCTCGGTGCACAGCGGCGACGCCGTGGTCGCCCCCTCGACCACCCGCCGCCTCCTCGACCGCTTCTCCCCGATGCTGCCGTCCTCCGGCCGCGAGCCGGAGCACCGCGAGGTGGAGAAGCTGACCGAGCGGGAGCGGGAGGTCATGCTCCTCGTCGCCCAGGGCCTCTCCAACGGCGAGATCGCCGCCCGGCTGGTCCTCTCCGAGGCGACGGTCAAGACGCATGTGGGCCGCATCCTCACCAAGCTGGGCCTGCGCGACCGCGTCCAGGTCGTCGTCCTCGCGTACGAGACGGGCCTGGTCCGCGCCGGCGGCGCCAAGGGCTGAGCGCCCGGCGGCTCAGCGCAGCACCGACTCCAGGAAGTCGCTGCCCAGGCGGGCGACGACCGAGAAGTCGAGCTGGTGCAGGACGTACCGGCCGCGGCGGCGGGTGGTCAGCAGGCCCGCCCTGCGCAGGACGGCGAGGTGGCGGGAGACCTCGGGGGCGGTGATGCCGTACGCGTCGGCCAGCTCGCTCGTCGAGTACGGACCGCGCGCCAGGCTGCGGCACATCCGCATCCGCACCGGGTGCGCGAGCGCCTCCAGCCGGAGCCGTACCGTCTCCACCGTCTCCAGGCCGCCGACCTCGCGGCTCGCCGCCGGGTACATGATCACCGGCTGCCAGCCCGGCGAGTACAGGGCGATGAGGTGCGGCCGGCCGAAGGCGCTCGGGACCAGGGTCAGCGCCCCGGCCCGCGCGTCCGCCCGGGCCTCCATCAGCTTGTCGACCACGATCCGGGTGCCGTCCCCGTCCTCCTCCAGGGTCAGCGCCCGCGAGGCGTCCGCCAGCGCCTCGGCCAGCCCCTTGTGGCGCATCAGCTCCGTCTTGTGGCGGGCGTCGGCGGCCAGCTGCACCCGGATCCGCCGCCAGGCGTCGGCGAAGAACGCCTCGTCGCAGTCCTCCAGGAGCCGCCGGATCCACGCGCGCGTGGCGGTGGGCGCGGCGATCATCCGCTCCGCGAACGCGGCCTGGCGCGGGCCGCGCGCGGCGGCCAGGTCCAGGGCCCGCCGCCGGGAGCGCTCGTCGACCAGCGGGGACGGTATGCCGCCCCGGGCGTAGAGGGGGCTGCAGGAGATCTCCAGGGCGGCGCCGACGAAGGTCTCGTCGTCCATCCGGTCCAGGTCGTCGAGCTCCTCGGCCAGGGTCTCCCGGGGCCGGGCGGGCAGCAGGAAGTCGGAGCGCGTCGACCGCCACATGAAGTCGGCCTCCAGGAGCCGGTCCGCGAGGCCCGGTTCGAGCGCGGCGGCGGTCGCCGTCGCCCACGCGTGGTGGCCGGGATGGTGGCCGGGCTCCGCCAGGACGTGGACGGCGTTGCCGAGCTCGGCCAGCGGCGAGGGGCAGAAGACGATCCGCTCGGCCGGCACTCCGGTGATGTCGATGGTCACGCTCACGCCCCCATGGTGCGGGACGCACCCGGGAGCCCGTCGCTCCGATTGACGAGGCCCGTCAATCGAGGCGCGGGCCCGCCGGACCCGGCCCCAGGGTGAGCCCATGGACGCGCTGCAGCAGCACCTCTTCGACAGCTACCGGGCCGCGCGGCACGGCGAGCCCGCGCCGCCCGCCCCCGGCACCCACGACCTGGCCGTGCTGCGTGAGCTGCGCGACCGCCGCCGCTTCGAGCGGGTGGTGGCCGGCCGTCCCGCGACCGGCCGCCTCCGCGCCGCCCTGTCCCGGGCCGCGGCACGCCTCGGACGCCGCTGAGAGCCCCCGCCCGAAGCGGAGCGCCCCGCCGCGGACGCGCACGCGGAGCGCCCGGCCGCGGAAAGGGCAGGCGCGCCCGGCTGGGGACGAGCAGGCGGAGCTCAGCCGCGGACGAGCGCCAGGAAGTCCCGTACGGCCTTCCTGACGTCCTCGGCCGTCCACTCCAGGCCCGGCGCGGCCACCGTCACCTCGGTGACGGCGACCCCCGGCGGACCGCCCGCGCCCGGCGAGAACCAGCGGCGGAAGAGGCAGGTCCCGGTCCGCTCGGTCAGCGCCAGCGAGGCCGCCGTCAAGACGTCCGGCTCGTAGGGCAGCCACACCTGGAACTGGTGGGTGTGCGGCACCTCCGGATGGACCCGGAACCAGCCGGGACCGCCCTCCTCCGCGAGCGCGTCGCCCAGCGCGCCGGCCACCACGCGCGCGTGGGCCACGTACGACGGCAGCCGGGGCAGCTCGGTGTCCAGGCCGCGCAGCACGGCGAGGGCGGCCGGGTACTGCTGGAAGAGCAGGCCCCCGTACCGGTGGAGCCAGACCCTGGCCTCCTCCACCAGGTCCTCGGGCCCGGCGAGCACCGCCCCGGACAGACCGTCGAGGGACTTGTAGAACGAGACGTACACGCTGTCCGCGAGCCCGGCGATCTCCGCGAGCGGACGCCCGAAGTGCGTCGCCGACTCCCAGAGCCGGGCGCCGTCGAAGTGGACCACCGCCTCCCGCTCCCGGGCCGCCTCGACCGTCGCGGTCAGCTCCTCCCAGGACGGCAGCACGAAGCCCGCGTCCCGCAGCGGCAGCTCCAGCATCAGCGTCCCGAAGGGCTCCGGGTGGTCCCGTACCTCCTCGGCCGTCGGCAGCCGGGGCGCGTCCGTCGGGTGGACCGTGCGCAGCCCCGACACGGTCCTGAAGGCGTCGTCCTCGTGGACCTCGGGGTGGGCCAGCGGGTGGAGGGCGACGACCGGGTTGCCGGTGCGTCCGGCCCAGCAGCGCAGCGCCACCTGCTGGGCCATGGTCCCGGTGGGGAAGAAGACCGCGGCGGGCATGCCCAGCTCCTCGGCGACCCGCTCCTCCAGGGCCTCCACGAGACCGTCGCCGTACGCGTCGAGGTCCGCGTCCGCGAGGCCCGCCGCGTCCGTCCAGTCGGCGAGCTCGCGCAGCCGCCCGCCGACCGTGCCGTCCACGGAAGGGCGCCACAGCGAGCGCGCGGCCCCGCCCCACACCCGGGCCCGGTAGCGCCGTGCCGCACCCTCGTCGGGCGCCTCCGCAGCGGTCCCGCCGGTCACCTCACCGGGCGTCTCCGGTGGCAGCTCTTCCCTGTCCATGGGGAGATCATCACACCGCCACCGGCACCCCCGCCTCCGGGTTTCGGGCGGCCGGGGGGAGGGACGAAACGCTGGCGTAGCATGGCGAGAAATCGTCCGGTACCCGCCGAGGACTGGAACGGAAGGCCCGTACCACCGTGAACGCACCAGCAGCGCCAGAGCCCAGGGCCGAGGACCGGCCCGCCCGGCTCACCGTCGGAGTCGTCGGCGCCGGCCGCGTCGGCCCCGCCCTCGCCGCCTCCCTCCGGCTCGCCGGGCACCGCCCCGTCGCCGTCTCCGCGGTCTCCGACGCCTCCCGGCGCCGCGCCGCCGAGCTGCTGCCGGACGTGCCGGTGGTGGAGCCCGCGCGCGTGCTCGCCCTCGCCGACCTCGTCCTGCTCACCGTCCCGGACGACGCCCTCCCGGGCCTCGTCGAGGGCCTCGCCGGGACCGGGGCGATCCGGCCCGGCCAGCTGATCGTCCACACCTCGGGCCGGTACGGCGCCCGGGTCCTGGACCCGGCCCGCCGCGCGGGCGCCCTCCCGCTGGCCCTGCACCCGGCCATGACCTTCACGGGCACCGCCGTCGACGTCCAGCGGCTGGCCGGCTGCTCCTTCGGGGTGACCGCCCCCGAGGAGCTGCGGCTCGCCGCGGAGGCGCTGGTCATCGAGATGGGCGGGGAGCCCGAGTGGATCGCCGAGGAGGCCCGGCCGCTCTACCACGCGGCCCTCGCCCTCGGCGCGAACCACCTGGTCACCCTGGTGGCCCAGTCGATGGAGCTGCTCCGCACGGCCGGCGTCGCCGCCCCCGACCGGATGCTCGGCCCCCTCCTGGGCGCCGCGCTCGACAACGCGCTGCGGTCCGGCG
This sequence comes from Streptomyces sp. NRRL F-5727, assembly GCF_000719555.1. Taxonomy (GTDB): domain Bacteria; phylum Actinomycetota; class Actinomycetes; order Streptomycetales; family Streptomycetaceae; genus Streptomyces. The sequence continues at coordinate 40,590 of NZ_JOGX01000012.1, read as the reverse complement.
ACGCGGCCCTGACCGGCCCCGTCGCCCGCGGCGACGCCGGCACCGTCGCCGCCCACGTGGCCGAGCTCCGCAAGCACGCGCCCGGCACCGTCGCCGGCTATCTGGCGATGGCCCGCACCACCGCCGACCGGGCGCTCGCGCACGGTCTGCTCAAGCCGGAGCTGGCCCAGGACCTGCTGGGCGTCCTCGCCGCCGACCCCGCCGCCGACACGACCGGCCCCGCCGACGGGCCGCGAGGAGACGACCGATGAGCCGCCCGTCCACCCCGAAGAGCCCCGCGCGGCACGCGCCGGCGGAGCTGGTCTCCACCGTCGAGGACCTGGAGGACGTGCGCGCCCACTTCGGCGGCAAGCCGGGGCACAACGCCGTCGTGATGACCATGGGCGCCCTCCACGAGGGCCACGCCACCCTGATCCGGGCCGCCCGCGAACGGGTCGGCAGGAACGGCTTCGTCGTCGTCACCGTCTTCGTCAACCCGCTCCAGTTCGGGGCGGGCGAGGACCTCGACCGCTACCCGCGCACCCTCGACGCCGACCTGGAGCTGGCCTTCGCGGCCGGCGCGAGCGCCGTCTTCGCCCCCTCCGTCGACGAGGTCTACCCCGGCGGGCAGCCGCAGGTCCGGATCACCGCCGGACCCATGGGAGACCGCCTGGAGGGCGCCTCCCGCCCCGGCCACTTCGACGGCGTCCTCACCGTCGTCGCCAAGCTGCTCCACCTCACCCGGCCCGACCTGGCCTTCTTCGGCCAGAAGGACGCCCAGCAGCTGGCCGTCATCCGCCGTATGACGACGGACCTGAACTTCCCGGTCGAGATCGTCGGCGTCCCGACGGTCCGCGAGACCGACGGGCTCGCCCTGTCGAGCCGCAACCGCTACCTGTCGGCCTCCGAGCGGCAGACCGCCCTGGCCCTGTCCCGCGCCCTGTTCGCCGCCCGCGAGCGGCTCGCCGCGCAGGAGGCGCTGCACGCGCGTGCCCTCGCCCTGCCCGGCGCCCAGGGGCGGGCCGAGACCCGCGCCGAGGCGCTGTCCCGGCTCGGCGAGGCCCGGGCCGCCGCCGACACCCACGCCGTCGCGCAGGCCGCCGAGGGCGCCGGAGCCGAGGCCGTACGGGCGGCGGCGCGGGCGGTGCTCGACGAGGCCGCGAAGGCGCAGCCGCCGCTGGTCCTCGACTACCTGGCCCTGATCGACCCGGCCGACTTCACCGAGGTCGAGGACACCCACCGGGGCGAGGCCATCCTCGCGCTCGCCGCGCGCGTGGGCACCACCCGCCTCATCGACAACATCCCGCTGACCTTCGGACCCACCCAGGGAGCCGCCTCGTGACCGGAATACGGCTGCACGCCCCCGAACCGGGCTGGGCCATCGACGCCGACGTGGTCGTGGTCGGCTCCGGCGTCGCCGGTCTGACGGCCGCCCTGCGCTGCACCGCCGCCGGGCTCCGTACGGTCGTCGTCACCAAGGCCAACCTGGACGACGGATCCACCCGCTGGGCCCAGGGCGGCATCGCCGCCGCGCTCGGCGAGGGCGACACCCCCGGTCAGCACCTGGACGACACCCTCGTCGCCGGCGCCGGGCTCTGCGACGAGCCGGCCGTCCGGGCCCTCGTCACCGAGGGCCCGGACGCCGTCCGCCGTCTGATGGCCACCGGCGCCGACTTCGACCGCACCGACGACGGCGAGATCGCGCTCACCCGCGAGGGCGGCCACCACCGCCGCCGGATCGCGCACGCGGGCGGCGACGCCACCGGCGCCGAGATCTCCCGCGCGCTGGTCGAGGCCATCCGGGAGCAGGGCGTCCGCACCATCGAGCACGCGCTCGTCCTCGACCTCCTCAAGGACGACGAGGGCCGCACGGCCGGCGTCACCCTGCACGTCATGGGCGAGGGCCAGCACGACGGCGTCGGCGCCGTCCGCGCCCCCGCCGTGGTCCTCGCCACCGGCGGCATGGGGCAGGTCTTCTCCGCCACCACCAACCCGTCCGTCTCCACCGGCGACGGCGTCGCCCTCGCGCTGCGCGCCGGCGCCGAGGTCTCCGACCTGGAGTTCGTCCAGTTCCACCCGACCGTGCTCTTCCTCGGCGCGGGCGCCGAGGGCCAGCAGCCGCTGGTCTCCGAGGCGGTACGCGGCGAGGGCGCCCACCTGGTGGACGCGGACGGCGTCCGCTTCATGCTCGGACAGCACGAGCTGGCCGAGCTGGCGCCCCGGGACATCGTCGCCAAGGCGATCACCCGCCGCATGCAGCAGCAGGGCGCCGAGCACATGTACCTGGACGCCCGGCACTTCGGCGCCGACATGTGGGAGCACCGCTTCCCGACGATCCTGGCCGCCTGCCGGGCGCACGGCATCGACCCGGTCACCGACCCGATCCCGGTCGCCCCGGCCGCCCACTACGCCTCCGGCGGCGTCCGCACCGACCTGCGCGGCCGCACCACCGTCCCCGGCCTGTACGCGTGCGGCGAGGTCGCCTGCACGGGCGTGCACGGCGCCAACCGGCTCGCCTCGAACTCGCTTCTGGAGGGCCTGGTCTTCGCGGAGCGGATCGCCGCGGACATCGCCGAGCACGGCCCGCACCGCGAGGGCGTGTCGCACACCGAGCCCCGGGGCACGGTGCTGACGCTGCTCGCGCCCGAGGTCCGCCGGGAGATCCAGCGGGTGATGACCCGGGACGCGGGCGTGCTGCGCTCGGCGGCCTCCCTGACGGCCGCCGCCGACGCCCTCGAAGCACTCCGGCAGGACGCCGAGGAGGAGCGCAAGGCGGCCGAGCCGGGCGTCGACGCCTGGGAGACCACCAACCTGCTCTGCGTGGCCCGGGTCCTGACCGCGGCCGCCCTGGCGCGCGAGGAGACCCGCGGCTGCCACTGGCGTGAGGACCGCCCGGACCGGGACGACGAGCGGTGGCGCCGCCACCTGGTCGTCCGCCTCACGCCCGACCGCCGGCCGGTGGTGCGCACCACCGAGACCGCGGACTTTCCGCCCGTAACCCCCGAAGCCCCCAGGGAGCCGCAGCCGTGAGCACGCCCGAGGAAGCCCGTCCCGAGCCCGTGGACGTCCCTCTCATCCAGATCAGCTCCTACGAGGAGTCCGGCGGCTGCGGCGACGGCTGCGGCTGCGGAGACGCCGAGGAGTACGAGTGCGGGCTCGACCCCGCGCTCGCCCAGCTGCTCGCCGACGCCGGCCTCGACCCCGTACAGGTCGAGGACATCGCCCACCTGGCGATCGCCGAGGACCTCGACGGCGGCGTGGACGTGACGACGGTGGCGACCGTCCCCGAGGACGCGGTGGCGACCGCGGACTTCGTGGCCCGCGAGTCCGGCGTGGTCGCCGGTCTGCGGGTGGCGGAGGCGGTCCTGTCGATCGTCTGCACCGAGGAGTTCGAGGTCGAGCGGCACCGCGAGGACGGCGAGCGCGTCGAGCCCGGCGACCTGCTGCTCAGCGTCACCGCCCGCACCCGCGACCTGCTCACCGGCGAGCGCAGCGCGCTGAACATCCTGTGCCGCCTCTCCGGCATCGCCACCGCCACGCGCGCGTGGGCGGACGCCCTGGCGGGCACCAAGGCCAAGGTCCGCGACACCCGCAAGACGACGCCGGGGCTGCGCGCCCTGGAGAAGTACGCGGTCCGCTGCGGCGGTGGCGTCAACCACCGGATGTCGCTCTCGGACGCCGCCCTGGTGAAGGACAACCACGTGGTGGCGGCCGGCGGGGTCGCCGAGGCGTTCAAGGCCGTCCGGGAGGCGTTCCCCGAGCTGCCGATCGAGGTCGAGGTCGACACCATGCACCAGGTCCGCGAGGTGATCGACGCGGGCGCCGACCTGATCCTGCTGGACAACTTCACCCCGGACGAGACCGAGGAGGCCGTGACCCTGGTCGCCGGCCGCGCGGTCCTGGAGTCCTCCGGCCGGCTGACCCTGGAGAACGCGGCGGCGTACGCGGCGACCGGCGTGGACTACCTGGCGGTCGGCGGCCTCACGCACTCCTCCCCGATCCTCGACATCGGTCTCGACCTGCGCGAGGTGCGCGGCTGATGCTGCTCACCATCAACGTCGGCAACACGCACACGGTCCTCGGGCTCTTCGACGGCGAGGAGATCGTCGAGCACTGGCGGATCTCCACCGATCCCAGCAGGACCGCCGACGAGATGGCGGTCCTGCTCCAGGGCCTGATGGGCATGCACCCGCTGCTCGGCGCCGAGCTGAGCGACGGCATCGAGGGCATCGCGATCGCCGCGACGGTCCCCTCGGTCCTGCACGAGCTGCGCGAGGTGACCCGCCGCTACTACGGGGACGTGCCGGCGGTCCTCGTGGGGCCGGGCGTGAAGACGGGCGTGCCGATCCTCACGGACAACCCGAAGGAGGTCGGCTCGGACCGGGTGGTCAACGCGGTCGCGGCGGCGGAGCTCTACGGCGGGCCGGCGATCGTGGTGGACTTCGGCACGGCGACGACGTACGAGGCGGTCACCGCGCGCGGCGAGTACGCGGGCGGCGCGATCGCCCCGGGCATCGAGATCTCGGTCGAGGCGCTCGGCGTGAAGGGCGCGATGCTCCGCAAGGTCGAGCTGGTCCGGCCGCGCAGCGTGATCGGGAAGAACACGGTGGAGGCGATGCAGTCCGGCATCGTCTTCGGCTACGTGGGCCAGGTCGACGGGGTGGTCGCGCGGATGCGGCGCGAGCTGGTCGGTCCGGACGGCGACCCCTCGGACGTCACGGTGATCGCCACGGGCGGGCTGGCGCCGGTGGTCCTCCCGGACTCCCGGGAGATCGACGAGCACGAGCCCTGGCTGACGCTGATCGGCCTGCGCCTGGTCTACGAGCGGAACGTCTCCCGCATGTGACCGCTCGGGTGGTCGTGACCGCCCCACGCGCGCGTGGGGCGGGAATCCGCAGGTGGCAGGGGTCCGGAACCGACGCGCCGGATGATCGCTAAGGGAAATTTGTCCGATTAGCGCGTATCGTCGCCCCATGCCCACGCCATACGGATCCCGCGGCGGCATGGCGTTCAGCGCGGACGAGCTGCGTGTGCTCCGACGCGCCCTCGCCAACGCCCTCCACCCCGCCCCCCTCCCGGACGAGGACGTCCGCGACGCCCTCCGCCTGGCCGCTTCCGTGGACGAGGCCGTGCGCGAGGCCGGGCGGCTGCGCGCCTTCCTCCTCGACGACCTCGCCCGCTACCGCGAGGCCCTCCCCGGCTCGCTCACCGGCTACCTGGACCTCCTGGAGGACGCCCTGGCCGACGGGTACGACCCCGCGGCCGACGACCTCGCCGCCCTGCGGGCCCTGCGCGGCAACCCGGCCGCCGCCCGGCTGCTGGCCCGCTGCCAGGCCCTCGCCGAGCGCTCGGTACGGGCCCGCCTCGCCCGCGTCTCCCAGGCCACCGCGAGCACCCCGTCCGTCTCCCGGGCCCGGCTGCTGGCCCTGCCCGGCGGGCGCGCCGCCGAGGAGCCCCGGCCCAAGCCGCCGACCCCGACCCCGACCGAGCGTCCGGTGCCCAAGCCCTCCGAGGTGTTCCCGCCGCGCCGCCGCCCCGTGCCCCCGCCCCCGCCCGAGGAACGGGTCGCGGGCTAGCTAGTCTGGACGCCATGGACTACGTATCCGCGCTTCTGCCCCCCGTCGTGATGGCCGCGTTCTTCATCGCCCTGATCGTCGTGATCGTCAAGACCCAGGGCGGCCCGAACAAGGCCAAGGAGGACGCCGCGGTCGACGCCGCCCTCGCCCGCGCGGAGTCCGCCCGCCAGGCGGACGGCACCGACGCGTAGGACCCGCGGAACCCGAGGGGCGCACGACCGTCTGCGGTCGGCGCCCCTTTTGTCGCCTTCTGGCAGCACTTCGACCATCAATGGGCGTTATTCACGGTTTCTCCCACTAGGCTGAGTCCGTGCCCCGTCCCCTGGGAGAACTCGAAGACGCCGTCATGACGCGCGTCTGGCAATGGAACCGCCCGGTGACCGTCCGGGAAGTCCTGGAAGACCTCCAGCAGGAACGCTCCATCGCCTACACCACCGTCATGACCGTCATGGACAATCTTCATCAGAAGGGCTGGGTGCGCAGGGAAGTCGAAGGCCGCGCCTATCGATATACGGCGGTCTCCACCCGCGCCGCCTACTCGGCCGCGCTCATGAACGAAGCCTGGGCGCAGAGCGACAACCCCGCGGCCGCCCTGGTCGCCTTCTTCGGGATGATGTCCCCGGAACAGCGCGAGTCCCTGAACGACGCCATCCGCATCGTCCAGCGCGACAACCCCCTTCCCGCGCCCGAGGAGGGCGGCGGGGAACCGGCGGCCTCCTAGCGGTACCGTCCCCCCATGTCGAAAGCCGTCACCGTACGCCGTGCCCGCACCTCCGACGTCGCCGCCGTGCGACGCCTGGTCGATCCGTACGCGCGCCGCGGCATCCTCCTCGACAAGGCCACGGTGACGTTTTACGAGGCCATCCAGGAGTTCTGGGTAGCGGAACGCGACGAGGACGCCGAGGTCGTCGGAGTCGGCGCCCTGCACGTCATGTGGGAAGACCTCGCGGAAGTCCGCACGCTCGCCGTCGATCCCGAGTTCAAGGGCGCCGGCATCGGTCATCAGCTGCTCACCAAGTTGTTGCAGACCGCGCGCTGGCTCGGTGTGCGCAGGGTTTTCTGTCTCACCTTCGAAGTGGACTTCTTCGCGAAGCACGGCTTCGTCGAGATCGGCGAGACCCCGGTCGACGGAGATGTCTACGCCGAGCTCCTCCGTTCCTATGACGAGGGCGTCGCCGAGTTCCTCGGTCTCGAACGAGTGAAGCCGAACACCTTGGGCAACAGCCGGATGCTTCTGCACCTGTGACCGGAAGCCCGGCGGAAGCCTGAACGGAACCCCCGGCGGAACCCGCGACGGAACCCAAGACGGATCCCTATGTCCGAATCGCGCACGTTTCCCGCGTTGCCGGGGTTCTGAACCTCTGCCAGGGGTTTGTGTTTTTCCGGGAAAAGCGGTTTCCTTTCCGCGTACTGCATTTTCGATGAAAGGAAATCCGGTGGCACAGAAGGTTCAGGTCCTTCTTGTCGACGACCTCGACGGCGTCGAGGCGGACGAGACCGTGACGTTCGCGCTGGACGGCAAGACCTACGAGATCGACCTCACCACCGCCAACGCGGAAAAGCTCCGTGGCCTGCTCGAGCCGTACACCACGAACGGGCGTCGCACCGGCGGCCGCACCACCACGGGCCGCGGCAAGGGCCGCGTCGCCGCCTCCGGCAGCCAGGACACGGCGAAGATCCGCGCGTGGGCCAAGGAGAACGGCATGGAGGTCAACGACCGCGGCCGCGTCCCCGCCCACGTCAAGGCGGCCTACGAGGACGCGAACCGCTGAGGCGTCCCCCGCTGAGCCGCCGGTCCGTCGGCCCGGGCGCTCAGCAGCCGCAGCCGATGGCACTCCACCGCGGCCGCGGCGACCAGGCGCGTCAGGCACGGGGCCTCCGCACGGCCCCACGGCCCGGACCTCACCGCCGGAAGCGAGGACTCCACCTCGCGCCCCGGCTCGGGGGCCCGCAGCCACACGGCGGCGCCCGGCGCGCCGGAGCCACCCCGCCCCGGAGGCAGGGGAGCGGTCATCCGGCCGTCGGCGCCCAGCGCCACGAGATCCAGTGAGATCCCGCCCCACTCCAGCCATTCCAGCAGGCCGGGAAGGTCCTCCGAGGCCCCCGCGGCCACCAGGAACCGCATCCGGCGCCCCATCAGCGCCACCGGCCCGGTCGCCGCGCCCACCCGGCGCAGCACCTCCCGGCCGGCCGCCGCGGGCAGCTCCAGCACGTCGAAGCGGAGCCCCGTCACCAGCTGCACCGGCGGGCCCGGCACCGTCGCCCAGCCGAGCTCCCGCTCGTACCAGAGCGCGAGCGCCCGTCCGCCGTCGATCGGCGAGCGGGGAAGCGGGACGGTGAGGGCCATGCCCGGGGAACTCCCGGGGAGCCGGGTTGGTTACGGCCCCGGGCGTCACCGGTGACGTAACGTTCCGGTCCGGGGACCCGAGGTGTCCGGTAATGGGGCGTACGAGTGCATTCGGCGACGCGACCGTGTTCGCTGGTAGCGGAGGGACCCCGGGTGCGCCGCATGGAGTGTCGGACCCTACGGGTAAGACATTCCTAGTGGAGAGGGGTGACCCGTACGGCCGGGCCGTCTCACGTTCGCCATCGGCGTACTCAAGGCGGGGGTAACTGCTTGGCCTGCGGGAACATCGTCTCGCACCATCGAGTTGGAGCATTTGTCGGCTGTTCGGCAGCGGGACACCCCAGCGACAAGGGGGTGATCCGGACGGATGTCGGCAGTTGGAATGAGCGGTCCCCGCTTGCGGGACTAAGCTGCGGAAGGACAGGGAGGGGATCGACCCCTAACTGACTGACCGCTCTGAGGAGCGATTAACGATGTTCGAGAGGTTCACCGACCGCGCGCGGCGGGTTGTCGTCCTGGCTCAGGAAGAAGCCCGGATGCTCAACCACAACTACATCGGCACCGAGCACATCCTTCTGGGCCTTATCCACGAGGGTGAGGGTGTCGCCGCTAAGGCCCTGGAGAGCCTCGGGATTTCGCTCGAGGCGGTCCGCCAGCAGGTGGAGGAGATCATCGGCCAGGGCCAGCAGGCCCCGTCCGGGCACATCCCCTTCACCCCTCGTGCCAAGAAGGTCCTGGAGCTGTCGCTCCGCGAGGCCCTCCAGCTCGGCCACAACTACATCGGCACCGAGCACATCCTGCTCGGCCTGATCCGCGAGGGCGAGGGCGTCGCCGCCCAGGTCCTCGTGAAGCTGGGCGCCGACCTCAACCGGGTGCGGCAGCAGGTCATCCAGCTGCTCTCCGGCTACCAGGGCAAGGAAGCCGCCACCGCCGGCGGTCCTGCCGAGGGCACCCCCTCGACGTCCCTGGTCCTCGACCAGTTCGGCCGCAACCTCACCCAGGCGGCGCGCGAGTCCAAGCTCGACCCGGTCATCGGGCGCGAGAAGGAGATCGAGCGGGTCATGCAGGTGCTGTCCCGCCGCACCAAGAACAACCCGGTCCTCATCGGCGAGCCCGGCGTCGGCAAGACCGCCGTCGTCGAGGGCCTGGCGCAGGCCATCGTCAAGGGCGAGGTGCCCGAGACCCTCAAGGACAAGCACCTCTACACCCTGGACCTCGGCGCGCTGGTCGCCGGCTCCCGCTACCGCGGTGACTTCGAGGAGCGCCTGAAGAAGGTCCTCAAGGAGATCCGCACCCGCGGCGACATCATCCTGTTCATCGACGAGCTCCACACCCTCGTGGGTGCGGGCGCCGCCGAGGGCGCGATCGACGCCGCCAGCATCCTCAAGCCGATGCTGGCCCGCGGTGAGCTCCAGACCATCGGTGCCACCACGCTCGACGAGTACCGCAAGTACCTGGAGAAGGACGCCGCGCTGGAGCGCCGCTTCCAGCCCATCCAGGTCGCCGAGCCGTCGCTGCCGCACACCATCGAGATCCTCAAGGGTCTGCGCGACCGGTACGAGGCGCACCACCGCGTCTCCATCACCGACGAGGCCCTCGTCCAGGCCGCGACCCTGGCCGACCGGTACATCTCGGACCGCTTCCTCCCGGACAAGGCGATCGACCTGATCGACGAGGCCGGCTCCCGGATGCGCATCCGCCGGATGACCGCGCCGCCGGACCTCCGCGAGTTCGACGAGAAGATCGCCGGCGTCCGCCGCGACAAGGAGTCCGCGATCGACTCGCAGGACTTCGAGAAGGCCGCGTCCCTGCGCGACAAGGAGAAGCAGCTCCTCGCCGCGAAGGCCAAGCGGGAGAAGGAGTGGAAGGCCGGCGACATGGACGTCGTCGCCGAGGTCGACGGCGATCTGATCGCCGAGGTCCTCGCGACCGCCACCGGCATCCCGGTCTTCAAGCTGACCGAGGAGGAGTCCTCGCGCCTGCTCCGCATGGAGGACGAGCTCCACAAGCGCGTCATCGGCCAGAAGGACGCCGTCATCGGCCTCTCGCGCGCCATCCGGCGCACGCGGGCCGGTCTGAAGGACCCGAAGCGTCCCGGTGGCTCGTTCATCTTCGCCGGTCCGTCCGGTGTCGGTAAGACCGAGCTTTCCAAGGCGCTCGCCGAATTCCTCTTCGGCGACGAGGACGCGATGATCTCCCTCGACATGTCGGAGTTCAGCGAGAAGCACACGGTTTCCCGTCTCTTCGGTTCGCCGCCCGGATACGTCGGCTACGAAGAGGGCGGCCAGCTCACCGAGAAGGTGCGCCGCAAGCCGTTCTCCGTCGTCCTCTTCGACGAGGTCGAGAAGGCCCACCCCGATATCTTCAATTCCCTGCTCCAGATCCTGGAGGACGGTCGCCTGACCGACTCCCAGGGCCGGGTCGTGGACTTCAAGAACACGGTCATCATCATGACGACCAACCTCGGGACCAGGGACATCTCGAAGGGCTTCAACCTGGGCTTCGCGGCCCAGGGCGACACGAAGTCCAACTACGAGCGGATGAAGGCGAAGGTCAGCGAGGAGTTGAAGCAGCACTTCCGCCCCGAGTTCCTCAACCGTGTGGACGACGTCATCGTCTTCCCGCAGCTGACCCAGGACGACATCCTCCAGATCGTCGACCTGATGATCGGCCGCGTGGACGAGCGCCTCAAGGACCGGGACATGGGCATCGAGCTCTCCCAGTCCGCCAAGGAGCTCCTGGCGAAGAAGGGCTACGACCCGGTCCTGGGTGCCCGCCCGCTCCGCCGGACGATCCAGCGCGAGATCGAGGACACCCTGTCCGAGAAGATCCTCTTCGGCGACCTCCGCCCCGGCCACATCGTGGTCGTGGACACGGAGGGCGAGGGCGAGGAGCGCGCGTTCACCTTCCGCGGCGAGGAGAAGTCGGCCCTGCCGGACGCTCCGCCGGTCGCGGCGGGCGACTCGGGCCCGAACCTGTCCAAGGACGCGTGACGCACGCGCGGAGCGTGTAGCGCCACCTCAGGGGCGGCCCCGGAACCAGACGGTTCCGGGGCCGCCCCTTTTCGTGATGCTGTCTGAGGGTGCTCCGGACGGCCTCGGGACGGCCTCCGGACGGCTCAGGGGCCGGGGCGGCCTCCCTGGCGGGTTCGGGGCGGGCTCTCGGGGCGGGGCGGGCGGGGCTCGGGCGCGGCCTGGGGGGCCTCAGGGGAGTTCGACGAGTCCGAGGGACGGTCTCCGGGCGGGCTTCGGGACGGACTCCGGGCGGGGCGGGGTCGGGACGGCCTCAGGGTCCGAGAGGAGTCCGCAGGATGGTCTCCGGGCGCCCTTCCGACGGGCTTCCGGCGGCTCCGGTTGCGTGACCCAGGTCCCAATGGCAGGGCCGGCGCGGTGACAAGGCGCACAGGGGTTTCAGGGGGTACTAGACGGGATCGTAGCCCTGATAAGGGGCGAATCGGGACGTTCAGGCGTCAACCAACGGGACCTCGGTCCCGAGTGGGTCGAATCGGGCGCCGCGCCGTCTTTCGGGCCTTTCCCCGCACCGGCGACATGCGGCTAAACCCGGAAGCTTGGGACGGTATGTCCGATTTCGCGGGCGGTCTCCCGGGGTGTCAAGGGCCGTATTCCTGTGGAGATCGCTACGACCCGGTGTCGTAGATGGGGTGTTTTGGGATGACCTGGGTGCCGGGTTACCAAGGAACAGCCAGCCCGGCGCAACGCACCGATCGCGTCGGGTCCCGTTCTGTCCGGAGGTCTTCCCCCGTATGTCGAAGCGCGTCATGAACCCCGCCGTCCGAGTCACCGCCGTCGCCCTCGCCACCGCGGGTCTGGGAGCGTCGCTGGTGGCCGGAGCCGGGTCCGCCTTCGCCGCCGAGAGCAAGGCCGCCCCGGTCGCCGGTACCGCGGCCGCCGCCGTCGAGGCGCAGGCCGTCACCCAGGCCAAGGTCGCCGCCCAGGCGAAGGTCGCCGCCCAGGCGAAGGCCGCCAAGGCCGCCAAGGCCGCTCAGGCCGCCAAGGTGAAGGCCGCGGCCGCGAAGGCCGCCGCCAAGCCGGCCGCCGCGAAGAAGGCCAAGGGCTGGGTCAAGCCGGTCACCGCGTACACCCTCACCGCCAGCTACAACCAGGGCGGCGCCATGTGGTCCCACAAGCACTCCGGCCAGGACTTCGCCGTCCCGGTCGGCACCCCGGTCAAGGCCGCGGGCTCGGGCACCGTCGTGAAGGCCGGCCCGAACGGCGGCGGCGACGGCCCCGCGTACGGCAACGCCATCGTGGTGCGACACGCCAACGGCACGTACTCGCAGTACGCCCACCTGTCGAAGATCCAGGTCCACGTCGGCCAGAAGGTCGCCGCCGGCCAGAAGATCGCCCTCTCGGGCAACACCGGAAACTCCTCCGGCCCGCACCTGCACTTCGAGATCCGTACGACCCCGAACTACGGCTCCGCCGTCAACCCGGCCGCCTTCCTGCGGAACCACGGCGTGACCATCTGACGCTGACGCGGATCAGGCCCGGTGGGCCTGCTCGATCAGATCGAGGGCGACCTCGAGGACGGCTTCCTGCTTCTCCTCGGGGTCGTCCTCGTCCGCGTTCTGCATGAAGAACGTGCCCGCGTGCAGGGTGAAGATCGAGCTCATGGCGCGGACCCGGTCCTTCATCGGGGCCTCGGGCTCCTGGATGTACTCGTAGAGCGCGAGCAGCCGCTCCTTGAAGGTGAGGCCGATGCTGAGCTCGCGCACGGTCGCCTGGTTCTCGTGCATGAAGCGGAACAGCGGGGCCGCGGCGAGCAGGCAGAGCTGGTAGCGGCGCAGGATCTCCCGCTTGGTCTCCAGGGTGCGCGGCTGCTCGGCGGCCCAGGTGAGCAGCTCGTCCATCGGGCGCGTGAGGTCCTGGAAGATCCCGATGATGATGTCTTCCTTGGTCTTGAAGTGGTAGTACAGCGCGGCCTTGGTGACGTCGAGGCGTTCCGCGATCTCCCGCAGCGAGGTCTTCTCGTAGCCCTGCTCGGCGAAGAGCTCGAGAGCCACGTCCTGGATGCGCTGGCGGGTATTGCCTCGGGCCATGGCTGTTCACTCCCACTTTCCACAAAACTTACTTGACGACCGGCAAGTGACACGCCTACCGTCCCCAGTGTAGTAACTAGCCGGGCGGCAAGTAAGGGGACGGTCATGACGGACACGGCGGCATCGAAACAGGCGCAGGAGCAGCCGGAAGCGCAGCGCAGCGTGCGCGTGGTCCTCCTCGCCCTCATGATCGCGATGCTCCTCGCGATGCTGGACAACATGATCATCGGCACCGCGATGCCGACCATCGTCGGCGAGCTCGGCGGCCTGGAGCACCTCTCCTGGGTCGTCACCGCCTACACCCTCGCCACCGCCGCCTCCACCCCCATCTGGGGCAAGCTCGGCGACATGTACGGCCGCAAGGGCGTCTTCCTCACCTCGATCGTGATCTTCCTGATCGGCTCGGCGCTCAGCGGCATGGCCCAGGACATGGGCCAGCTCATCGCCTTCCGCACGGTGCAGGGCCTCGGCGCGGGCGGCCTGATGGTCGGCGTGATGGCGATCATCGGCGACCTGATCCCGCCCCGGGAGCGGGGCAAGTACCAGGGCATGATGGCCGGCGTGATGGCCCTCGCCATGATCGGCGGCCCGCTGGTCGGCGGCACCATCACCGACCACTGGGGCTGGCGCTGGTCCTTCTACATCAACCTGCCGCTCGGCGCCGTCGCCCTCGCCATGGTCACCGCCGTCCTCCACCTGCCGAAGAAGCAGCGGGCGAAGGGCACCCGGATCGACTTCCTCGGCGCCGCGCTGCTGACCGTCGGCATCACCGCGATCGTCCTCGTCACCACCTGGGGCGGCACCGAGTACGCCTGGGGCTCTGCCACCATCGTCGGCCTCGCCGTCGCAGGCGTGGCCGCCCTCGCCGCCTTCCTGTACGTGGAGACCCGAGCGAGCGACCCGATCATGCCGCTGCACATCTTCCGCAGCCGCAACTTCACGCTGATGTCGCTGATCGGCTTCATCACCGGCTTCGTCATGTTCGGCGCGGTCCTCTACCTGCCGATCTTCCAGCAGTCCGTGCAGGGCGCCTCGGCCACCAACTCCGGCCTGCTGCTCCTGCCGATGCTGCTGTCGATGATGGTCGTCTCGCTGGTCGTCGGCCGCGTCACCACCAGCACCGGCAAGTACAAGATCTTCCCGCTCGCGGGCGGCGCCCTGATGATCGTGGGCCTGTTCCTGCTCTCCACGATGGATACCGGCACGACCCGTCTGGTCTCCGGGGTCTACATGGCGCTGCTCGGCGCGGGCATGGGCTTCCTGATGCAGATCACCATGCTCGTCGCCCAGAACAGCGTCGAGATGAAGGACATGGGCGTGGCCTCCAGCTCCACCACCCTCTTCCGGACCCTCGGCTCCTCCTTCGGCGTCGCCATCATGGGCGCGCTCTTCACCAGCCGGGTCCAGGACGAGATGGCCGCCGGCGGCGGCTCCGCCGTCACCGAGCGCACCGCCCAGCTGGACGCCGCGAGCCTGGCCAAGCTGCCGGAGGCGCTGCGCGAGGCGTACCAGCACGCGGTCGCCGTCGGCACCCACTCCGCCTTCCTCGTCGGCTCGGCGGTCGCGGTGATCGGCTTCGTCCTCGCCTTCTTCGTCAAGGAGGTGGCGCTGCGCGGCGCCGGCCCCGCGCCCGCGGAGCAGCCGGCCGGGGACGGCTCGGCGAAGGTCGCCGAGACCGTCTAGAAGGCAGTGCGCACGCGCGTGGGGCCGGGTCTCTTCGGAAACCCGGCCCCACGCGCGCGTACCGGCCCGCTACTCCGGGAGCCGCAGGATCGGGAAGCTGCCCGTGTTCGTCGGCGCGTGGTCCGGCAGCCACAGCACCGCCACGGCCCCGCCGACCCCCTCCGGCGCCGCCTCGAAGGCCACGTTCCGGAAGGTCAGCCGGGCGCCGAGGACCCGCGCCTGACCGGCTGCGATGGTCAGGCCCAGGCCGTGGCCCTGCCCCGCCCGGTCGCTCGTGCCGGTACGGAAGCGGCTCGGGCCCTCGCGGAGCAGCGCCTCGGGGAAGCCGGGGCCGTGGTCCCGTACGCGGACCACCCGGCCCTCTACGGTGACCTCCACCGGGCCCTTGCCGTGCTTGGCCGCGTTGGCCAGCAGATTGCCGAGGATCCGCTCCAGCCGGCGCGGGTCCGTCGACACCCAGGACTCGTGCACCACCCGGATCTCCGCGTCCGGGAACATCGACCGCACCCGGCGCTCCACGAACTCGCCGAGCGCGATCTCCTGGAGCTCCGCCCGCTCCGAGGCCCCGTCGAGCCGGGCCACCTCCAGGACGTCCTCGACCAGCGTCCGCATCGCCTGCGCCCGGTCCCGTACCAGCTCGGTCGGACGCCCCGGGGGCAGCAGCTCGGCCGCCGTCAGCAGCCCGGTCACCGGGGTGCGCAGCTCGTGCGCGATGTCCGCGGTGACCCGCCGCTCGGCCTCGATCCGCTCGTTGAGGGCGTCGGTGAGCGAGTCGATGGCCCACGCGAGGTCGTCGGTCTCGTCCCGTACGACTCCGCCGACGGCGTCCCGCACCCGGACGTCGCCGTTGCCCTGGGCGACCCGCCCGGCCGCCGCCGCGGCCTTCCGCAGCCGCCGGGAGAGCTGCCCGCCGACCAGGATGCCGAGCGCGCAGCCGCCGAACACCACCGAGACCGAGCCGATGACCAGCGCCCGGTCGAGGTCCTTCATGATCGTGGCGCTGCGGTCGGCGAAGGGGATGTGCAGCGACAGCACGTCGCCGTTGGCCAGCGGCACCGCCGCCCAGACGTCCGGCGGCCCGCCGTGCCGGTGCTCCTGGACGTACGTGCCCCGCCGCTGGTCGCGCATCAGCTGGTCGAGCTGGTCCGGCAGCGCCGGGTCGTTGAGCTTGGCGCCGAAGCGCGGCTCCTTCGGCTTGGAGGTCTCGTACAGGCGCTGGGCGAAGAGCAGCCGTTCCATCTGCACCTCGCGCGCGTTGTCCAGCATCGAGATGCGGGCGGCGTTGTGCACGACGACGCTGAGGGTGACCGCGATCAGCGCGCCGACCGCCGCGATGGCCAGGGCGATCTTCCAGCGGACGCCGGTGCGGAGCGGGAGCGCTCTCACCGATCAGCCCCTGAGCTTGTAGCCGAAGCCGCGGACCGTCTCGATCCGGTCCTGGCCGATCTTGGCCCGCAGCCGCTGCACGTGGACGTCGACGACCCGGGTGTCGCCGCCCCAGCCGTAGTCCCAGACGCGCTCCAAGAGCTTGTCGCGGGAGAGCACGGTGTTCGGCGCGGACGAGAACTCGAGCAGCAGCCGCATCTCGGTCGGCGTCAGCGCCACCGGCTCGCCGCCCCGCCGCACCTCCATGCCCTCGGTGTCGACCTCCAGGTCGCCGTCGCCGAAGACGAGCGGCCCGCCGTCGCCGGCGTGCTCCGCCGTCCCGTCGCCCGTCCCGTTGCCCGCCGCGTGGCCGAAGCGGCGCAGCACGGCCCGGATGCGGGCCATCAGCACGGAGCCGTCGAAGGGCTTGGTCACGTAGTCGTCCGCCCCGGCCTCCAGGCCGAGGACGACGTCGATCGAGTCGGCGCGCGCCGACAGCATGATCACCGGCACGGTCGACTCGTCGCGGATGCGGCGGCACAGGCTGACCCCGTCCATGCCGGGCAGCATCACGTCGAGCAGCGCGATGTCCGGGCGGTGGGCGCGGAAGGCGTCGAGCCCGGAGAGCCCGTCGGGCATGGCGGTGACGCGGAAGCCGTCCCGCTCCAGGGCGAGCTGGGTGGCCTCACGGATGACGTCGTCGTCCTCGACGAACAGGACATGGGTCTCGGCCATCGTGCGGGGTCCTTCGGTGTGGGTGGGGGGGATGGGGGCTCGGCCGGCGGGACGGGGGCTCAGCCGGCGGCGGACGGTTCCGGCGCCGGCTGCTCGGTGGCGCCGTCGCCCTCGCCCACGGCCCGGCTGTAGTCGTTGTGCACCCAGTCGTGCTGGGTGAACCTGTTCCCCGACCAGCGGTACGTGATGACGTCCTCGCCCGACGGGTACGCGACCGGGTCGTCCTCCGCGTACACCTGCTTCGTCACGATCAGGTCGCCGCGGTCGATGGTGCCGTAGACCGCCGCGTCCTCGGCCATGAAGACGTTCTCGTAGCCGTCGGCCGTGGCCGAGTCCCGGGCGGCGCTCCCGCCGGGCTGCTTGCGGTAGACGTAGGTGCCGATCCCGACCGCGTCCCCGCAGGTCATGACGTTGACGACGACGTCGGGCGCGGTGCCGTTCGTGAGGTTGCCGTACGAGGTGTCCACCGGGTACGCGTCGGCCACGCACGGCTTCAGGTCGTCCTTCACCCGCGCGCCGATCTTCGGGTCGCCCTTGAGCAGCGCGATCGGGTCCACCCGCTCGGCCGCCTTCGCCGAGCCCGAGTCCGCGGCGGGCGGGGTGGGGGCGGCGGCGGCCGTCGCGTCGGCGCGCGCCGCGCCCTCGTCGCGCGAACCCGTGCCGCCGGTCGAGCACGCGGCCACGAACAGGCCGAGGGCGGCGAGTCCGGCCATCGCCGTGACACCCGCCGCCTTCGTACCGGCCCCCAGGGGCGAACCGCCCCGGGACCCGGCTCCCGCCCCGGCGTCTCCGCCGGTTCTGCCGTCGCCGACTTCGCCGGCGCCGTCGTCTAGGCCGCGCACCGCTCGCGCCCTCCCTCGTCACCTCGCACGGCCGCCGCAGCCGACCGCTGTCCTCCGGTCCGCTCCACGGGCCGCCCCAGGGCGAGGGCGTTCAGGTCCCGGCTCTCCAGCTCCTGGCGGAGCCGGGCGAGCGCGCGGTGAAGCGTCGACTTCACGGTACCCGTCGACATGCCCAGGGCCGCCGCGGTCTCCTCCGTGCTCATCTGCTCCCAGTGCCGCAGCACCACGACGCTGCGCTGCTTGGGCGCCAGCACCCTCAGGATGTCCATCAGCAGGGCCCGGTCGGCGTGCTGCTCGGTCGGGTCCTCCACGCGCGCGTCCGGAAGCTGCTCGGTGGGCACCTCCTCCAGCCGGCGCGCCCGCCACCATTCCGTCCGCGTGTTGATCATGACCCGTCGCAGGTACGCGTCCGCCAGCGACTTGTCCGCGATCCCGTCCCACCGGCCGTACGTACGGACCAGCGCGGTCTGCAGGAGGTCCTGCGCGTCGACCGGGTCCGGGACGAGCCGGCGGGCGCTGCGCAGCAACGCGTCCTGCCGCGTGCGGACGTACTCCTCGAAGTCGAGCACCTCGCCCTGGCTCATCCCAGCCGCCTCCACATCCCCGTGACCTGCTTGTTCTCCGTGTCGACGACGACGCTACGGAGCGGTTGTCACGGGGGTGTGCGGGGCAGCCGTCGGTGGACGCACGGCTACCCATCGGTTGTGTAACAGCCAGGATCTTGGATCCAAGATCTCGGAGGGTGGATCCCGGATCCCGGATCCAGGATTTCGGCTCTCGGATCCAAGGCCCTGGATCCGAGATCTCGGAGGTTGGATCCGATTCCCCTCGCCTCAGGTCAGCGGCAGCCGGTACCGTCCGCCGTCCAGCGGCTCCACCAGACCGTCCGCGACCAGGCCGTCCAGGGCGCGGCCGCGCTGGACCGGCTCGTCCCAGACGGCGTCGAGGGCGGACTGGGGGACCGGGCCGGGGGCGTCGCGGAGGACGGCGAGGAGCCGGCCGCGGACCTGGCGGTCGGTGCCGGCGTAGGTCTGGCCGCGCCGGGGCGGGCCGTCGTGGGCGGGCTTGCCGGAGAGCAGCCAGGCGCAGCGGTCGGCGATGGGGCAGCGCCCGCAGTCCTCGTTCTTCGCCGTGCAGACCAGCGCGCCCAGCTCCATCGAGGCGGCGGCCCAGCGGGCGGCGGTGCCGTCGTCGTCGGGGAGGAGCGCGCGGGCGAGGCGCCGCTCGGCGGCGGTGGTGGCGTTCGGCGGGTACTGGACGCCGCTCGCCGCGCGGGCGAAGACGCGGCGCACGTTGGTGTCGAGGACGGCGTGCCGCTGCCCGTACGCGAAGGAGGCGACGGCCGCGGCGGTGTACTCGCCGATGCCGGGGAGGGCCAGGAGCTGCGCGTGGTCGCTCGGCACGTCGCCGCGGTGCCGGTCCCTTATCGCCACGGCCGCCGCGTGCAGCCGCAGGGCCCGGCGCGGGTAGCCGAGCCGGCCCCAGGCGCGGACGGCCTCGCCGGGCGGCTCGGCGGCCAGGTCGGCCGGGCGGGGCCAGCGCGCCAGCCACTGCTCGTACACCGGGAGCACCCGGACGACGGGGGTCTGCTGGAGCATGAACTCGCTGACCATGACGCCCCAGGCACCGGCCTCGGGGTGGCGCCAGGGCAGGTCACGGGCGTGCCGGTCGAACCAGGCGAGGACCGGCCCGTGCAGTTCGGCCGGGGCGACGGCGGGCGGGGCCGCCCCGGCGGGGACGGACAGGGAGGCGGGGGCATCGATGGAAGTCATGGCACCCCCGATCCTGGCACGTCCGGGGAGCGATCAGTACGCGCCGTGGCGCGCCCGCGAACGGCGCTCGGGGCGCGCGGAGGCGTGCGCCGGGGTCGCGGGCCCCCGCCCCGCGCACCACACGACCGCCGCGCTCCGGCTCGACCGGGCCGTCTCCACCAGTGCCGCCATGGGCCGGCGCGCGGCCCGCATGACGAGGAAGGCGACCAGGCCGCCGAGGAGCAGGCCGGCGGTGACGTCGTGCGGGTAGTGGACGCCGACGAAGACGCGGGAGAAGGCCATGAGGATCGCCATGGGCACGGTCAGCCAGACGATGCCGCGCCAGGAGAGGGCGAGCGCGACGGCGGCGGCCCCGGCGATGGCGGAGTGGTTGCTGGGGAAGGACCAGTCGCCGTAGGCGGGGCAGTCGATGAGCGCGGCGGGCGCCCCGGCGACGGCCCGGCACGGCCGCTCCTCGTCGATCAGCGACTTCAGGCCCTCGCTCACCACGTAACCGAAGGCGGTGGCGAGGGGGGCGAGGAGCGCGAGGGCCATCGCCTGGCTCGATCCGTTCCGCGAGCGCCACCACCCGGCCAGGAACAGCGCGCCGAACAGCAGCAGTCCGAGCTCCGTCCAGACTTCGGCGAGCCACTGGAACCAGTGCGGTGTGGTGTGCGCGAAGTCGAGGATGTCGAGGTAGAGCCGGTCGGAGAGGTCGAGGAGGTTGTCCATGGTGCATGACGCTAACCGGAATCCGGACCGTCGCGCCCCGGGCCAAGGAACGATACGACCCCTGACGAAAGTGGGGGAGGGGCGACGGCAGGGTCGATTTCCGGCCATGGCGGGGAGAGTTCCCGTCTCCGGAGGATGTGATCATCGGCAAAACTTGGGCTCTAGGGCGGCGGGTGGGGCGGGAGTTGGGCCGGATCTCTCGTAAGGTTCGGGGCGTGGGATCTTTGCGCAATCCGGTCGGGCCGCTTCCCTCCACCATCTACTGGCGACGGAGGGCGGTCGCGCTGTGCCTGATCGCGCTGCTCGCCCTGCTCACGCTATGGGCCGTCACCTCCGGTGACGGCGGCGGGAAGAAGACGAACGACGCCGCCAACGGCTCGGCCCCCGCGCCTTCCATCACTCCCGGCCCCGCCGGGACCGGCCCGGCCATCAGCCAACAGCCGGGCGGCCGCGACGAGTCGGGCGACTCCGGCGACGGGGGCGACTCCGGTGCGGGCGACGGCGGCGACGGCGCGGGTTCCGGTTCCGACGCCGGTTCCGGTACGGACGCGGGCGCGGGCTCAGGGGACGGCGACGCCTCCGGTTCGAACGGTTCCGGTTCGGCCGGTTCCGGTACGCCGGGCAAGAACGGCGACACCGACGGCGCGGGCGGCGACGGCGGCGCGGGGGCCGGGGCCGGACAGCGCGTCCCGGCCGGCTCGCCGCTCCCGAACTGCCCGGCGGGATCCCTGGAGTTGACGCTGCGCAGCGCCAAGCTCACGTACGAGCCCGGCGAGAAGCCGCGCTTCCACCTCGTCGTCAAGAACACCTCGGACGCCGACTGCAAGGCGGATCTCGGCCCCCGCGCCGCGGTGCTGAAGATCAGCGACCCGCGGAACGAGCGGCTGTGGGCCTCCGACGACTGCCCGCGCCCCGGCGACCCGGTGCTGCTGAAGGTCCCCGCGGGCGCCACGATCACCCACACCGTGGAGTGGGACCTGCGCCGCAGCGCCCCGCAGTGCGC
Organism: Streptomyces sp. NRRL F-5727; assembly: GCF_000719555.1. Taxonomy (GTDB): domain Bacteria; phylum Actinomycetota; class Actinomycetes; order Streptomycetales; family Streptomycetaceae; genus Streptomyces. Next base: position 19,518 of record NZ_JOGX01000012.1, on the reverse strand, counting down.
CACCGCCCCCGCGGGCGCGGCCGGTCCGGGCAACTACCTGGTCGAGGCGACCGTGCCCGGCGAGAAGACGGTCGCGGCGCCGTTCGCCCTCGCCAAGGACTGAGCCGGGGCACACCGCGCGTGCGGACGGCATCTGCGCCGACCGCCTCCGTGCCGACCGCCTCCGTGCGGACGGCCTCCGTGCGGACGGCCTCCGCGCGGGCGCCGGCCGTCAGACGTACCGCTCCAGGATCGACGACTCCGCCAGCCGCGACAGGCCCTCGCGGACGCTGCGGGCCCGGGCCTCGCCGACGCCGTCCACGGTCTGGAGGTCGTCGACGCTCGCCGCGAGCAGCTTCTGCAGCCCGCCGAAGTGCTCCACCAGACGCTCGATGATCGCCCCGGGCAGCCGCGGCACCTTGGCGAGCAGCCGGTAGCCGCGCGGCGAGACCGCCGAGTCCAGGGTCTCGGGGGAGCCGCTGTAGCCGAGGGCCCGCGCGACGACGGGCAGTTCGAGGAGCTCGGTGTGGGAGAGCGCGTCCAGCTCGGTCAGCGCCTCCGCGACCGTGCGGGAACGCTTCGCCGTCGGCTCCGGCACGTAGTCCCGGATCACCAGCTCGCGCTCCGGCTCCACGCCCGCGATCAGCTCGTCGAGCTGGAGCGAGAGCAGCCGGCCGTCGGTGCCGAGCTCGACCACGTACTCCGCGATCTCGGTGGCGATCCGGCGGACCATCTCCAGGCGCTGCGCGACGGCGGTGACGTCCCGGACGGTCACCAGGTCCTCGATCTCCAGCGCGGAGAGCGTGCCGGCCACCTCGTCGAGCCGGAGCTTGTACCGCTCCAGCGTCGCCAGGGCCTGGTTGGCCCGGGAGAGGATCGCGGCCGACTCCTCCAGGACCCGCCGCTCGCCGTTCACGTACAGCGCGATCAGCCGCATCGACTGGGAGACGGAGACGACGGGGAAGTTGCACTGCTTGGAGACCCGGTCCGCGGTGCGGTGGCGGGTGCCGGTCTCCTCGGTGGGGATGGAGGCGTCCGGGACCAGCTGCACACCGGCCCGGTGGATCTTGGTGATGTCCTTGTCGAGGACGAGCGCCCCGTCGAGCTTGCACAGCTCGCGCAGGCGCGTCGCGGCGAACTCGACGTCGATGACGAAGCCGCCGGTGCACATCGAGTCGACCGTCTTGTCCATGCCGAGGACGATCAGCCCACCGGTGTTCCCGCGGAGGATCCGCTCCAGGCCGTCGCGCAGGGCGGTGCCGGGCGCGACCGCGCTCAGCGCCGCGCGCATCAGTGCTTCGTTGCCGGAGCCCGCGCCGGACTTTCCAGGAGCTGCTGCCCCGTCCTTGGCTGCCACTGCACTCCTCCGGCTCGTACGGATGGGCGAGACCAGGGCAAAGTCTAGCGACACCACCCCGCCGCCCTGGGCCGCACGCCGGTCCGGGGTGCTCCGGAGGGGCACCCGCCGGGGCGGCCCGGTCGCGATCCGCCCTACCCGCCCGGCCGCGTGCCTACCCCTCCGCGACCCCACCGGAGTACCCGGGCACCGCCCCGGACGGCCCTGACGGCGCCCGCCCCGAGCACCGCCGGGGGCTCCGTAGGTCAGCCCCTCGGCCTCCTCCGTCAGCCCCGCCTCCTCCTCCGTCAGCCCCCCGCCTCCTCCGTCCGCCGGGCCGCGCGGCGGCTGGACGGCAGGACCCGCAGGGCGTCCCCCATGTCCGCGACCTCCGTCACCTTCATGCCCGGCGGCACCTTCCCCGGGTCGCCGGGGACCAGCGCGTGGGTGAAGCCGAGCCGGTGCGCCTCGGCGAGGCGGCGCTGTACGCCGGTGACCCGCCGCACCTCGCCCGCGAGGCCGACCTCGCCGATCGCGACCAGGTTCTTCGGCAGCGGGGTGTCGCTGGCGGCGGAGGCGAGCGCGAGCGCGATGGCCAGGTCGGCGGCGGGCTCGGACAGCTTCACCCCGCCCACGGTGGCGCTGTAGATGTCCCGCTTGCCCAGCGCGCTGATCCGGCCGCGCTGCTCCAGGACCGCCAGCATCATCGAGACCCGGGAGGTCTCCAGGCCGGAGGTGGTCCGGCGCGGGGACGGGATCTGGGAGTCCACGGTGAGCGCCTGCACCTCGGCGACCAGCGGCCGACGGCCCTCCAGGGTGACCGTCAGGCAGGTGCCGGGCACGGCCACGTCCCGGCGGGTCAGGAAGAGCCCGGACGGGTCGGCGAGACCGGTGATCCCCTCGTCGTGGAGCTCGAAGCAGCCCACCTCGTCCGTCGCCCCGTACCGGTTCTTCACGCCCCGGACCAGGCGCAGGCGCGCGTGCCGGTCGCCCTCGAAGTGCAGGACGACGTCGACCAGGTGCTCCAGGAGCCGGGGACCGGCGATCGCCCCGTCCTTCGTCACATGGCCGACGAGGAGCGTGGACATCCCGCGCTCCTTGGAGGCCCGGATCAGCGCGCCCGCGACCTCGCGGACCTGCGCCATGCCACCGGGGGCGCCGTCGATCTCCGGCGAGGCGACCGTCTGCACCGAGTCCAGGATCAGCAGCGAGGGCTTGACCTCGTCCAGATGGCCGAGGACCGCGGACAGGTCGGTCTCGGCCGCCAGGTACAGATGGTCGCTGAGCGCGTTGATCCGGTCCGCGCGGAGCCGGACCTGGCTCGCGGACTCCTCGCCCGTCACGTACAGCGTGCGGTGCGCGTCGCTCGCCGCCTTCGCCGCCACGTCGAGCAGCAGCGTGGACTTGCCGACGCCGGGCTCGCCCGCGAGCAGCACGACGGCGCCGGGCACCAGACCGCCGCCGAGGACCCGGTCCAGCTCGTCGACACCGGTCGTGCGGGCGGTCGCCTGCCGGCCGTCGACCTGGGCGATGGGGAGCGCGGCGGTGGAGACCCGGCCGGCGGCGGTGGTCCGGACGGCGGGCGCGCCGTACTCCTCGACCGTGCCCCACGCCTGGCATTCGGGGCAGCGGCCGAGCCACTTGGCCGTCTGCCAGCCGCATTCGGTGCAGCGGTAGGACGGACGGTCCTTGGTGGATTTCGTACGGGCAGCCATGCCCCACACCGTAGCCGCCGCCACCGACAGCGGACCGCCGCCCGCTCCCGTCCTGTGGACAGCCGTCCACGACCTGTGGACAGCCGCCCCCGATCCGACCCCGACCCCCGCTCCCGATCAGCCCCCTGCCCCCGATCCCGCCCCCGATCCGCGCTCGCGGTTCGTCCTCGATCCGCGCTCAGGCCGTCGCGACGGCAGCGGAACACCTCGTTCCTGTCCCCTTTCGAGTGATGGCTTCACCCGTAAGGCTGAGAACAGCGGATCCGGTATGAAGAGTGCCCCCTTACGCGCCTACGGTCGCCCAGTGACGAGCAGCAGGCTGGACTCCTCCCGCACCCCGGGCGCCCACCGGGCGCGCCGCGGCCCGCAGCAGGGACCGCGCACGCTCGGCCAGCGACCCCCCGCCCGCTACGAGGCCGCCCTCGACGGGCTCTTCACGTACTGCCTCTCGGTCCTCTGCGACCACGACACGGCCACCGCCGTCCTCGGCGACGTCCTCGCCGCCGCCGAGCGCCACCACGGCCGCTGCCCCTCCGACGAGGAGGGCCGCACCGCCTGGCTGTACGCGCTGGCCCGCTGGGCCTGTCTGCGCAGCCTCGGCGAGCAGCGCCGCCGGCGCCAGGGCGCGCACACCGGCCGTCCCGCCGTCACCCCGCCCGCCCCGCCGCCGGTCTCCGCCGAGACCGCCGAGCGGCGCCGCGCGGAGCTGGCCGCCCTCGCCTGGCCCGAGGCCGCCGGCACCACCCCGGAGCAGCGCGAGGCGCTGGAACTGGCCGTCCGGCACGGCCTGAGCCCGCGCCAGGTCGCCGCCGTCCTCGCCCTCGACCCGTCGGCCGCCCGCGAACTGCTCGCCACCGCCGCCTGCGAGGTCGAGCGCACCAGGGCCGCGCTCGCCGTGGTCTCCACCGGCAGCTGCCCCACCGTCGCCCGGCTCCTCACCGGCGACCGGCAGCTGATCCTCTCGGCGGCGCTGCGCGCCGAACTCGTCCGGCACGTGGACGACTGCCCGGTCTGCCGCCGCACCGCCGAGCGGGTCGGCGCCACCGCCCCCTGGCCGGGCGGCGGGGCGCGCGCCGTCCAGGACCGCCTGCCGCTCGTCGAGGCGCCCCGGGCCGCCGCCTACATGGCGATGCTGCACGTCCCCCGCGCGCGTGCCGGTGCCCCCCGGTTCGCCCCGACCGGTTTCCCGATCGACCCGAAGGACCTCGTCGCCCGCCGCGACCGGATGCGGGCCCGCGCGGTCACCACGACGGTGGTCGCCGCCGTCGTGGCCGCCCCGGTGCTCGCCCTGTGGACCTCGTACCGGGGTGTCCCCGCCGGTGCCGAGGTCGGCCGGGACGGCTCCCGGGTCAGCGCCGGCGAGCGCGGCGACGGGACGGAGGAGGGGCGCCCGTACGACCGGTACGAGAACACCGGCAACGCCCGTACGACCCCCGACCCCCGCGCCACCCAGGGGAGCCGTTCCCCCGACGTCTCCGTCGAGGTCGTCACCCCGGCCCGGTCCGCCGGTCCGGTCGCCCCCGCGCGGCCCGGAGACCCGGTGCCGGGCTGGATCGGCGTCACCGCGCGCTGCCTCGCCGACGTCACCCTCATCACGCTCACCGGGGAGGGCGGCACCCCGGTCGACTGGTCGCTGTGGACGGACGCGCCCTGGCTGTACGTGAGCCAGGCGTCCGGCACCCTCGGCCCCGGCGACACCGTCACCGTCGCCGTCCGCGTCGACCGGGCCCGCGAACCGCGCGGCCCCTGGAGCGCCCGGATCGGCGTCGACCCCACCGGCGCGGTGCTGCGGATCAGCGGCCGGGGGCCGGCCCCGATCGACGACCGGGTGATCCCGCTCCCGCCGGTCACCACGGACCCCACCACCCCGCCGACCGCGCCACCGCCCACCGGCGGGCCGGTCGACCCGGGCCCGACCGCCCCCACGGAGCCCACGGAGCCGACGACGCCCCCGCCGACGACGCAGCCGCCCACCACTCCGCCGCCGACCACCGAACCCACCACCCCGCCCCCGACGACCGAACCGCCGACGACGGAGCCGCCCACCACCCCGCCGCCCACGACGGAGGAGCCGACCACCCCGCCCCCGACGGCCGAGCCGACGACGGACGAGCCGGCCCCCCAGCCCTCGTCCTGAGCCGCGCGGTCCTCCTCCTGAAAGGAGGAGGCAGCGGCTCGGCTACGGCTTCGGGTCGGCCGGGTGCGGCGCCACCATCGGCAGCGCCGAGGCGAGCCGCGCCTCGCAGAGCCCGACCAGCACGTCGTACGCGTCCTTGCCCATCATCTCGATCAGCTCCGGCCGGTACGAGACGTAGACCGGCTCCCCGCCGCCGTGCGCCGAGGTCGCCGAGGTGCACCACCAGTGCAGGTCGTGACCGCCCGGGCCCCAGCCCCGCCGGTCGTACTCGCCGATCGACACCTGGAGCACGCGCGTGTCGTCGGGCCGGTCGATCCAGTCGTACGTCCGGCGCACCGGCAGCTGCCAGCACACGTCCGGCTTCGTCTCCAGCGGCTCCCGGCCCTCCTTCAGGGCCAGGATGTGCAGCGAGCAGCCGGCGCCGCCCGCGAAGCCCGGCCGGTTCTGGAAGATGCAGGAGCCCTTCCAGCGGCGGGTCTGCCGGTCGCCGTCCTCGTCGACCTGCGTCCACCCCGTCTCGCTGCCGACGTCGTGGAACTGCCACAGCTCCGGCGTCAGCTTCGCCACGTGCTCCGCGACCCGCTTCTCGTCGTCCTCGTCGGAGAAGTGGGCGCCCAGCGTGCAGCAGCCGTCCGCCGCCCGGCCCGCCTGGATGCCCTGGCAGCCGCTGCCGAAGACACAGGTCCAGCGCGAGGTCAGCCAGGTCAGGTCACAGCGGAAGAGCTGCTCCTCGTCGGCGGGATCCGCGAACTCCACCCACGCGCGCGGGAAGTCGAGCCCCTGCTCGTCCGGCTCCGCGCCCTTGCGCTGCTTCGTCACGCCCTTGACGGGCGGCTTCGCGCCCGTCACATCGCGCGCGTACTTCACGTCCCGCACGTCGTGCGCGGCCTCGCCGCGTGCGGCACCGTCGCCGCCGGGGGCACTGTCTTTGCCCGGCTTCGCCTTTTTCGTCTTTGGCACAACGCCAAGCGTATGCGGGCGGGAGCAGTAGCGTTTCCGCCATGAGACTCGGAGTCCTCGACGTCGGTTCGAACACTGTGCACCTGCTCGTGGTGGACGCCCACCCCGGCGCCCGCCCGCTGCCCGCCCACTCCCACAAGGCGGAGCTGCGGCTCGCCGAACTCCTCGACCCGCGCGGGGCCATCGCGCCCGGCGGCGTCGAGCGGCTCATCGGGACCGTCGTGGACGCGCTCCAGGCCGCCGAGGACAAGGGCTGCGAGGAGGTCCTGCCCTTCGCGACCTCCGCCGTCCGCGAGGCCACCAACGCCGACGAGGTCCTCGCCCGGGTCAGGGACGAGACCGGGGTGGACCTCCAGGTCCTCACCGGCGAGGAGGAGGCCCGGCTCACCTTCCTCGCCGCCCGCCGCTGGTTCGGCTGGTCCGCCGGCAAGCTGCTCCTCCTCGACATCGGCGGCGGCTCCCTGGAGGTCGCCTACGGCATCGACGAGGACCCCGACGCCGCCGTCTCCCTGCCCCTCGGCGCGGGCCGCCTCACCGCCGGCTGGCTGCCCGGGGACCCGCCCGCCACGGAGGACGTGAAGGCGCTGCGCCGGCACGTCCGCGCCCAGATCGCCCGGACGGTCGGCGAGTTCAGCCGCTTCGGCAAGCCCGACCACGTGGTCGCCACCTCCAAGACCTTCAAGCAGCTCGCCCGGATCGCCGGCGCGCCCGGCTCCAGCGAGGGGCTGTACGTGGAGCGGCTGCTGACCCGCGCCTCCCTGGAGGAGTGGGTGCCGAAGCTCGCCGGCATGACCGGCGGCGAGCGCGCCGCCCTGCCCGGCGTCTCCGAGGGCCGCGCCGCCCAGCTGCTCGCCGGCGCCCTGGTCGCGGAGGGCGCGATGGACCTGCTCGGCGTGGAGCAGCTGGAGATCTGCCCCTGGGCCCTGCGCGAGGGCGTCATCCTGCGCCGCCTCGACCACCTTCCCGAGCTCCCGCACGGCGCCTGACCGGTCCCCGGGCGCCGCACGCGCGCGTACGGCGCCCGAGGCCGAGTCACCGCGCCCCGCACGCGCGCGTGCGGCGCCCGTACGCGTGCCGGAGCCATACCGGCGGCGTGCGGAGGGTGACCGTACGCGTGCCGGAGCCGTACCGGCGGCGTGCGGAGGGTGACCGGAACCACCCTCCCGCGCCCAGGTGCGCCCCGTACCCTGTCTCTCGTGGCAGAACCAGCGGTGCGCGTCCCGGATGCGAAGGTCGCCCTGTCGACGGCCTCGGTCTACCCGGAGTCGACGGCGACGGCCTTCGAGGTCGCCGCGCGCCTCGGTTACGACGGCGTCGAGGTCATGGTGTGGACCGACCCGGTCAGCCAGGACATCGAGGCCCTGCGCCGGCTCTCCGACTACCACCAGGTGCCGATCCTCGCCGTCCACGCGCCCTGTCTGCTCATCACCCAGCGCGTCTGGTCCACCGATCCCTGGGTCAAGCTCCAGCGCGCCCAGGCGGCCGCCGAGAAGCTCGGCGCGTCGACGGTCGTCGTCCACCCGCCGTTCCGCTGGCAGCGCCAGTACGCCCGCGACTTCGTCACCGGCATCTGGCGGATGGCGGACGAGACCGACGTCCGCTTCGCCGTCGAGAACATGTACCCGTGGCGGTACAGGGACCGCGAGATGCTCGCGTACGCCCCCGAGTGGGACGTCACCAAGGACGACTACCGGCACTTCACGATCGACCTCTCGCACACCGCGACCGCCCGCACCGACACCCTGGCGATGATCGACCGCATGGGCGACCGGCTCGGCCACGTCCACCTCGCCGACGGGCGCGGCTCCGCCAAGGACGAGCACCTGGTGCCGGGCCGCGGCACCCAGCCCTGCGCCGAGCTGCTGGAGCGGCTGGCCGTGACCGGTTTCGACGGGCACGTGGTCATCGAGGTCAACACCCGGCGCGCGATGTCCGCCGCCGAACGGGAGGCCGACCTCGCCGAGGCGCTCGCCTTCACCCGGCTCCACCTCGCCTCGGCGACCCGGGGCACGCGCGCGTGAGCGAGGCGTCCCCCCGGCGGCGCGGCCGTCCCGCGCGCGGCGCGACCGACGACAGTGGCCCCGGCGCGCGCGAGCGCATCCTGGAGGCGGCGCGGACGCAGTTCGCGGAGCGGGGCTACGACAAGACCTCGGTGCGCGGCATCGCCAAGGCCGCAGGGGTCGACCCGGCGCTGGTGCACCATTACTTCGGGACCAAGGACGAGGTCTTCGCGGCGGCGATCGAGGTCTCCTTCGAGCCGACGCTCGTCGTCCCCGCCATCCTCGACGGCCCACGCGAGGCGGTCGGCGAGCGGCTGGCCCGCTTCTTCATCGGCGTCTGGGAGAACCCGGTGTCCCGGGCCCCGCTGCTGGCGATCATCCGCTCCGCGGTCACCCACGAGGCGGCGGCCAAGGTGCTGCGGAGCTTCGTGCTGCGCCGGCTCCTGGAGCGGATCGCCGCCGACCTCGCCGTACCGGACCCCAGGTTCCGGGCCGAGCTGGCGGCCTCCCACATGATCGGGATCGTGATCCTGCGGTACGTGATCCGGGTCGAGCCGCTGGCCTCCGCGGACCCGGAGCGGATCGTGGCCGAGGTGGCCCCGACGCTCCAGCGGTACCTGACCGAAGCCTGACCGAAGTCTGATCGATCCCGGTCGAAGCCCGACCGTTCTCGACGCTTCGACCCCGAGCGGGCCCTGACCGGCCCCTGACCGATCCCTGAAATCCTGTCCCGTATTCCGGACGACCTGTCCAGATCTTGGAGCGTCGGCGTACGCTCGAGAGAAGCACACCCATCACGAGGAGCGAGCGACGATGCCCGAGCTGAGGTCCCGCACAGTCACCCACGGCCGCAACATGGCGGGCGCCCGCGCCCTTATGCGCGCCTCCGGTGTACCGGGCGCGGACATCGGGCGGAAGCCGATCATCGCCGTGGCGAACTCCTTCACCGAGTTCGTCCCCGGCCACACCCACCTTCAGCCGGTCGGCCGGATCGTCTCCGAGGCCATCACCGCCGCCGGCGGCATCGCCCGCGAGTTCAACACGATCGCCGTCGACGACGGCATCGCCATGGGCCACGGCGGCATGCTCTACAGCCTGCCCTCCCGGGACCTGATCGCGGACAGCGTCGAGTACATGGTCGAGGCCCACTGCGCCGACGCCCTGATCTGCATCTCCAACTGCGACAAGATCACCCCCGGCATGCTGATGGCCGCGCTGCGCCTGAACATCCCGACGGTCTTCGTCTCCGGCGGCCCGATGGAGTCCGGCCGCGCCACCCTCGTCGACGGCACGGTCCGCACGCTCGACCTGGTCGACGCGATCTCCGACGCCGTGAACGACAAGATCTCGGACGAGGACATCCTCCGCATCGAGGAGAACGCCTGTCCGACCTGCGGCTCCTGTTCCGGCATGTTCACCGCCAACTCGATGAACTGCCTGACCGAGGCCATCGGCCTCTCCCTCCCCGGCAACGGCTCGATGCTCGCCACGCACACCGGCCGCCGCGCGCTGTACGAGAACGCGGCCCGCACGGTCGTCGAGATCACCCACCGGTACTACGACGAGGACGACGCCTCCGTCCTGCCCCGCTCCGTCGCCACCCGCGCGGCCTTCGAGAACGCGATGGCGCTGGACATCGCCATGGGCGGCTCGACCAACACGATCCTGCACCTGCTCGCCGCCGCCCAGGAGGCCGAGCTGGACTACGGCCTGTCCGACATGGACGAGGTCTCGCGCCGCGTCCCCTGCCTGGCCAAGGTCGCCCCGAACGTCGCCCCGCGCGGCACGTACTACATGGAGGACGTGCACCGGGCCGGCGGCATCCCCGCCATCCTCGGCGAGCTGTACCGCGCCGGGCTGCTCAACGAGGACGTCCACGCGGTCCACTCCCGCTCCGTGAAGGAGTGGCTGGACACCTGGGACGTGCGCGGCGGCTCCCCCAGCGACGAGGCCGTCGAGCTGTTCCACGCGGCCCCCGGCTGCGTCCGCTCCGCGGAGGCGTTCTCCCAGTCCGAGCGCTGGGAGAGCCTCGACCTGGACGCCGCCGGCGGCTGCATCCGCGACGCGGCCCACGCCTACTCCAAGGACGGCGGCCTCGCCGTCCTGCGCGGCAACATCGCCGTCGACGGCTGCGTCGTGAAGACGGCCGGCGTCGACGAGTCGATCTGGACCTTCGAGGGCCCGGCCGTCGTCTGCGAGTCGCAGGAGGAGGCCGTCGAGAAGATCCTCAACAAGCGGGTCACGCACGGCGACGTGGTCGTCATCCGGTACGAGGGCCCCAAGGGCGGCCCGGGCATGCAGGAGATGCTCTACCCGACCTCCTTCCTCAAGGGCCGGGGCCTGGGCAAGACCTGCGCCCTGGTGACCGACGGCCGCTTCTCCGGCGGCACCTCGGGCCTCTCCATCGGCCACGCCTCCCCGGAGGCCGCCTCGGGCGGCACCATCGCCCTCGTCGAGGACGGCGACCGGATCCGCATCGACATCCCGAACCGCAGCATCGAGCTGCTCGTCGACGACGCCACCCTCGCCGCCCGCCGCGAGGCCCTCGGCGGCGTCTACGCGCCGAAGAACCGCGAGCGCAAGGTGTCGGCCGCCCTGCGCGCGTACGCGGCGATGGCGACCAGCGCCGACAAGGGCGCCGTCCGGGACGTGACGAAGCTCGGCTGACGCACGCGCGCGGGGAGCGGCCGGAGAGCCCGCCGCTCCCCGCGCGCGTAGTCGGTACGGCGGTCTACCAGGACTCGGCCACGCGCGCGTCCACCGCGAAGACCGAGCCGTCCGGCGCCGACCCGAACACCCGGTCCCCGGCGACCAGCGGGGCCGGCACCTGCGTCGCGTACCCGAGGCGCCCGTTCCGCAGCCGCGGCCGGGTCTGCCCGACGACCGCCCCGCGCGCGGTGTCCACCGCGAACAGCCGCCCGTCCGCCGCGGACAGATAGAGCCGGTCGTCGGGGCCGAGGACCGGCACGGAGACGTTGGAGGCCCCCGTCTCCAGCTCCCACAGCCGACTGCCCTGCTCCACCGCCGTGTCCAGCGCGAGCAGCCGCCCGTCCAGCGAGAGCAGGTACACCACCCGGCCCCGCACGGCGATGCCACTGAGCTGCATCCGCTCCTGGATCCCGACCCGGCGCTCCGCACCGGCGTCGGGACCGCTGCCCGGGTCGCCGGGATCGCCCGGCGCGAGCAGCACGAGCCCGTCGACCAGGTGGCCCTGGTACCGGGTGGCGAGGACCAGCGTCCCGTCGCCGGTCCGGCCCACCGGGGCCGCGTCCCCGGTCACCACCCGGCTCCACACGATCTCGCCGGTCGCCGGCAGCAGGGCCGCGATCCGGCTGCTCCGCCCGTCCGCCGCCGTCTCCGAGACGGTGAGCAGCCCGGTCGGCGCGTCGTACGTGCCGAGCACCGGCGCGTCGAACCCGGCCAGGCGGTGCGCCCACCGCCGGGCACCGGTCCGCGCGTCCACCGCCCGCAGCGCCCCGCGCCCGTCGGAGAGGACCACCACCGGCCCGGCCGGCCGGTACGTCTCGGGCACGTCCGCGCGCGCGGTCCAGCCGGGCGCCCCGTCCTCGACGGCGTACGCGCGCAGGGGGCCGGCCTTCGGCGCGGCGCCGACCAGCGGGTCCGGCCCGCCGGCCAGCGGCACGGGCGCGTCCGGCATCTCCGCGTCGACCGGCCCGGTCCGCTTCCACAGGACCTCGCCGGTGCGCGGGTCGAGGCGGGCGAGCGTCACGCCCCGGGCCGCGCAGTAGAGGGAGCCGGCCTCGTGGGCGCAGGCGGGCGCGGCGGAGCCGCCGTACTGCTGGAGCCGGGTGGCCCAGCCGTCGAAGGAGGTCGCCACCTCGGCGGGGTGGGCGGGCCCCTCGACCGCGGGCCGGGCCGGCGGGCGCAGCGCCGCGTACACCCCGGCCCCGGCGAGGACGAGCACGACCGCGGCGGAGACCGTGAGCCGCGGGGCGAGCCGGGAGCGCCGCCGGCGTGCGGGCGGGGCGGGCGCGGCGGCCCGGGTCGTGGTGTCGCCGCGGGCGAGGTCGTCCGCGCCGGTCCCGGCGGGTCCGCCGGTACGGCCGTCCGGCGCGAACGGGTCGGCGGGCAGCGCGGGGCGCCGCCGCTGGGCCGGTATGAACGCCTCGGCGGCGTACGAGGGCGGCAGCAGGGCCGCCATGATCTCGGCGGGCGTCGGCCGGTCGGCCGCCTCCTTCGCGAGGCAGCGCGCGACCAGCGGCGCGAGTTCGGCGGGCACCCCGGAGAGGTCCGGCTCGTCGTGGACCACCTGGTAGGCCACGATGTACGGGCTGTCCGAGTCGAAGGGGCCGTGTCCGGTCGCCGCGTGCACCAGCACCGAGCCGAGCGCGAAGACGTCGGCGGACGGCCCGACCTCGCGCGGCCGCTGGAACTGCTCGGGCGCCATGAACGGCGGCGAGCCGATCAGCTTCCCGGTCTCGGTGTGCAGGTCGCTGTCGACGGGCCGGGAGATCCCGAAGTCGATGACCTTGGGCCCGGAGTCGGTGAGCAGGACGTTGCTCGGCTTGAGGTCCCGGTGCACCACCCCGGCGCGGTGGATGTCCCGCAGCGCCTCGGCGAGCCCGGCGGTCAGCCGGCGCAGTTCGGCGGGGGAGAGCGGGCCGCGCTGCCGGACCTGGTCGGCGAGGGTGGGGCCGGGGACGTAGAGGGTGGCCATCCAGGGCCGCTCGGCGTCCGGGTCGGCGTCCACGACGGGTGCGGTGAAGGCGCCGCTGACCCGGCGGGCGGCGGCCACCTCCTGCCGGAAGCGGGCCCGGAAGTCGGGATCCTCCGCGTAGCGCGCGTGCACCACCTTCACGGCGAGCCGCAGCCCGGAGGGCGAGGAGGCGAGATGGACGACGCCCATGCCGCCGGCGCCGAGCACCGCCTGCAGCCGGTACTCCCCGGCGTACTCGGGACCCTCGGCGTCCCGTCCCGCGTCGGTGCTGCTCAACGGCGGCATCTCCCACCCCCGTGTGGTTCCGCGTCCGGCCACGCGCGCGTGCGCGACGCGAGGAGCCTAGTCGATGGTCCCCGCGATGTCGGAGGAGCTTGCTAGCCTGCGCGCGTCGCACAGAGTGAAGCCAGGGGGAACAGTCATGACGGTGAAGTACTACCCGGTCGCGCCGGGCTACCGGCTCAACGTCCGCTCCGGTCCGAGCACCCAGTACCCGGTGGTCCGGGTGCTCGCCGAGGGCGTGACCGTCCCGATCCACTGCCAGAAGCCGGGCGAGTGGATCTCCGGACCGTACGGCACCACCCGCATCTGGGACAGCATCGCCCCGGGGCAGTACGTCTCCGACGCCTACGTGAAGACCGGCAGCGACGACTACGTGGCGCCCCGCTGCGCCTGAGGACCTTCGCCTCGGCCGTTCCGGCGCCGCACCGGGGATAATCGACCTCGTGAGCGAGGACAAGCAGACCCCCGGAACCGGCACGAGCGGACCCCAGCCCGAGGAGATCCGTTTCTTCGGGACGACCTGGGTCGACCACAGTGCCCACTACGGCCTGCGGCGCGCCGGCCTCGCGGTCGGCGCGCTCGTCGCGGCCACCGCGGGCGCCTTCGTCCTGCGCTTCGCCTACCAGGGACTCCAGGTCGCGGACGTGGGCGGTCTGGTGAACACGCTGGTCATCCTGATGTTCGCGATCTGCTCGGCCATCGCCTTCGCCAAGACCTGGGAGGGCTTCGGCCGCCGCCCCGCCGACCAGGCCCGCGAGGACTCGCTCAAGAGCCTCAAGGCCATCGGCTTCATCGGAGGGCTCCTCGCCTACGCCCTCCGGTGTCTCCTGGAGGCCCCCGGCGAGAAGCTCCGCCGCGCCGAGTACGAGACGGCCCGCGCCCGCCACGAGAAGCGGCGCGGCGCCCGCACCGGCAACCCGGCCGCCCGCAAGAAGCCCAAGCGCTCCTGAGAGACACGGTGAGACACGGTCCGGCGCGCCCGGACCCGGCCCACCACGGGACAAGCCCCCGCGATCCTTGACGCGGGGGCTTCTTCGTCCCCACTATTCATCACATGATGAATTACAGCGTGGGGGAGCCCGAACCCCCCGACCCGGACCCCGCGATCACCGCCCGCGACCTCACCGCCGTACGCGGCGACCGCACCGTCCTGCGCGGCCTCGGCTTCACCGTCCCCGCCGGCCGCGTCACGGGCCTCCTCGGCCCCTCCGGCTGCGGCAAGACCACCCTCATGCGCGCGATCGTCGGCACCCAGGCCAAGGTCACCGGCACCCTCACCGTCCTCGGCAGCCCCGCGGGACACCCCGGCCTCCGCCCCCGCATCGGCTACGTCACCCAGGCCCCCTCCGTCTACGACGACCTCACCGTCCGGCAGAACCTCGACTACTTCGCCTCCGTCCTCCTCCCCGGCCGCGCCCACCGCCCCGCCCGCCGGGCCGCCGTCGACCACGCCCTCGCCGACGTCGACCTCACCGACCACGCCGACGCCCTCGCCGGACGCCTCTCCGGCGGCCAGCGCAGCCGCGTCTCCCTCGCCGTCGCCCTCCTCGGCACCCCCGACCTGCTGGTCCTCGACGAACCCACCGTCGGCCTCGACCCCGTCCTCCGCCGCGACCTGTGGGACCTCTTCCACCGCCTCGCCGCCGACCGGGGCACCACCCTCCTCGTCTCCTCCCACGTCATGGACGAGGCCGAGCGCTGCCACCGACTCCTCCTCATGCGCGAGGGCGAGATCCTCGCCGAAGGCACCCCCGACACCCTCCGCCGGCAGAGCGGCACCACCACCGTCGAAGAGGCGTTCCTCCACCTGGTCGACGCCGCCGCGGCCCGCGCCGCCCACCAGGAGACCCGCCCATGACGACCTCACGCACCCTCGCCACCGCCGCCCGCGTCCTCCGCCAGCTCCGCCACGACCCCCGCTCGATCGCGCTGATGCTGCTGGTGCCCTGCCTGATGCTCTTCCTGCTCCGCTACGTCTTCGACGGCAGCCCGCAGACCTTCGACAGCATCGGCGCCTCGCTCCTCGGCATCTTCCCGCTCATCACCATGTTCCTGGTGACCTCCATCGCCACCCTGCGCGAACGCACCTCCGGCACCCTGGAACGCCTTCTCGCCATGCCCCTCGGCAAGGCCGACCTCATCGCCGGCTACGCCCTCGCCTTCGGCCTCGTCGCCGTCCTCCAGTCCGTCCTCGCCACCGGCCTCGCCGTCTGGTTCCTCGGCCTCGACGTCGTCGGCTCCCCCTGGCTCCTCCTCCTGGTCGCCCTCCTCGACGCCCTCCTCGGCACCGCCCTCGGCCTCTTCGTCTCCGCCTTCGCCGCCTCCGAGTTCCAGGCCGTCCAGTTCATGCCGGCCGTGATCTTCCCCCAGCTCCTCCTCTGCGGCCTCTTCACCCCGCGCGACAAGATGGCCCCCGCCCTCGAAGCGATCTCCGACGTCCTGCCCATGTCGTACGCCGTCGACGGCATGAACGAGGTCCTCCGCCACCCCGACGTGACGTCCGCCTTCGTCCGCGACGCCCTCGTCGTGGCGGGCTGCGCCGTCCTCGTCCTCGCCCTCGGCGCCGCCACCCTCCGCCGCCGCACCGCCTGACCGCCCCTCGGACACCCCGCGCACCGGCCGCCCCGCCGGTGCGAGGATGACGACACGTAACCCCCTCCGGCGAGGTGAACAGAGCCATGACCCAGACCGTCGCAGTCCTCGGCACCGGCAAGATCGGTGAAGCCCTCCTCAGCGGCATGATCCGAGCCGGCTGGCACCCCGCGCACCTCCTCGTCACCACCCGCCGCAGCGAGCGCGCCGAGGAACTCCGCGACCGCTACGGCGTCGAGACCGTCACCAACGCCGAGGCCGCCAAGCGCGCCGACACCCTCATCCTCGCCGTCAAGCCCCAGGACATGGGCCGCCTCCTCGACGAACTCGGCCCGCACGTCGCCACCGACCGCCTGGTCATCAGCGCCGCCGCCGGCATCCCCACCTCCTTCATCGAGGAACGCCTCAGCCCCGGCACCCCCGTCGTCCGCGTCATGCCCAACACCCCCGTCCTCGTCGACGAGGGCATGTCCGTGATCTCCGGCGGCAGCCACGCCACCCCCGAGCACCTCGCCCACACCGAGGAGATCTTCGGCGGCGTCGGCAAGACCCTCCGCGTCCCCGAGTCCCAGCAGGACGCCGCCACCGCCCTCTCCGGCTCCGGCCCGGCGTACTTCTACTTCCTCGTCGAGGCCATGACCGACGCCGGCATCCTCCTCGGTCTGCCCCGCGCCCAGGCCCACGACCTGATCGTCCAGGCCGCCATCGGCGCCGCCGTCATGCTCCGCGACAGCGGCGAACACCCCGTGAAGCTCCGCGAGGCCGTCACCTCCCCCGCCGGCACCACCATCAGCGCCATCCGCGAGCTGGAGAACCACGGCGTCCGCGCCGCCCTCATCGCCGCCCTGGAAGCCGCCCGCGACCGCAGCCGCGAACTCGCCTCCGGCAACGGCTGACCCCCTACTCCGCCACGGTCCCCTTCAGCACGTCCTCCGTGGTCACGACCCGGGCGAACCGCCCGCCGTGCAGCGACACCGCCGTCGCCCGGGTCAGCTCCTCCGCCGTCCGCGTCCAGCCGAACGGCCCCGCCAGGTCGAAGGTGTGCATCGCGTCCAGCGGGAACACCACGTCGTACCCGAGGTTCCCGCCCATCCGGGCCGTCGTCTCGTTGCACATGTTCGTCTGGATGCCGACGATCACCAGCTGGTCGATCCCCGCCCCCTTCAGCCACGCGTCCAGATCCGGCTCCCCGTAGAAGGCGGAGTTCACCGTCTTCGTCACCAGCACCTCGGGCCCCGCGCCCCTGCCCCGCCGCTCCTCGACGAAGTCCTTGAACGCGTTCCCCGCGGTCCCCGGCGCCAGCGGCGAACCCTCCTGAACCGAGTCGTGCCGCACGAACACCACCGGCCGACCCGTCTCCTGCCACCGGTCGATCAGGGCGGTCATGTTCGTCTCCGCCTCCGGGTTGTCCCGACGCCCCCAGAACGCGTACTCGAAGCCCTTCTGGACGTCGACGACGATCAGCGCTGCGTTCTCCTTGATCTCCATGTCCACGATCCTGCCGCCGCCCCGGGACACGTCCCAGAGGCGCCGAAGCCAGCGATCGATGGTTTACTGCCAACCATGGCGGCCCCCCAGCGCATCGCTCTCCTCTCCTTCCCCGGCATCCGGGCCTTCGACGTCTCCGTCGTCACCGAGGTCTGGGGCACCGACCGCACCACCCGCGGCGTCCCCGCCTTCGACCTCCGCCGCACCGCCGCAGACCCGACCATCCCCATCCCGATCCGCGGCGGCCTGAGCCTCACCCCCGACCGCCCCCTCGACTGGCTCGACACCCTCACCCCCACCGACCTCGTCCTCGTCCCCGGCATCGAGGACCCCGACGCCGACGTCCCCACCCCCGTCCTCGACGCCCTCCGCCGCGCCCACGACCACGCCGTCCCCGTCGCCTCCCTCTGCGCCGGCGCCTTCGTCCTCGCCCGCGCCGGCCTGCTCGACGGCCGCCGCGCGGTCACCCACTGGCGCCTCGCCGACACCCTGGCCGCCCGCCACCCCCGCATCCGCGTCGAACCGGAGGCGCTCTACATCGAGGACACCGGCATCTGGACCTCGGCCGGCACCGCCGCCGGCATCGACCTCTGTCTCCACCTCGTCCGTACGGCCCACGGCGCCGAGGTCGCCGCCACCGTCGCCCGCTCGATGGTCACCGCCCCCTTCCGCACCGGCACCCAGGCCCAGTTCATCGAGCGCCCCACCCCCAGGGCCGACCGCGACGAGGACGCGCTCGCCGCCGTCCGCGCCCACGCGCTCGCCCATCTCGACCAGCCCCACACCGTCGCGAGTCTCGCCGCCCACGCCGGGATGTCCCCCCGCTCCTTCGCCCGCCACTTCCAGGCCACCACCGGCACGACCCCGCTCCACTGGCTCATCGCCCAGCGCGTCGCCGCCGCCCAGAAACTCCTCGAACTCACCGACCATCCCCTCCCCGAAGTGGCCCGCCGCGCGGGCTTCGGCAGCGAGGTCACGATGCGCCAGCACTTCGCCTCGCACCTCGCCACCAGCCCGCGCGACTACCGCGCCGCCTTCCGTCACACGGCCGGCAACAGCCCGATCGCCCGGTAGGCCCGGTCGACCAGCGGCCGCGCCACCCCCCGGGCCCGCTCGGCCCCGTCCCGCAGCACCCGGTCCACGAACCCCGGATCCGCCGCGAGCTCGGCATGCCGCTCCCGCACCGGCCGCAGCAGCTCGACGACCGCGTCCGCCGTGTCCTTCTTCAACGCTCCGTACGACTCGTATACACCGGCCAGCTCCTCCGGGTTCCCACCCGTCGCCGCCGCCATCAGATCGAGCAGATTTGCGAGACCCGGCTTGACGTCCCGGTCGTAGACGACTTCCCGTCCGCTGTCCGTCACGGCCCGCATGACCTTCCGCCGCACGGTGTCCGCGTCGTCGAGGAGATAGACGATCCCGGCCCCGTTCTCATGCGACTTGCCCATCTTCGATCCGGGGTCCTGGAGATCCATCACCCGCGCCGCCACCGCCGGCCGCGTCGCCTTCGGCACGGTGAAGGTGTGCCCGTACCGCTGGTTGAACCGCACCGCCAGGTCCCGCGTCAGCTCCACGTGCTGCGTCTGGTCCTCGCCCACCGGCACCTCGTCGGCCCCGTAGGCCAGGATGTCGGCGGCCATCAGCACGGGATAGGTGAGCAGAGAGAGCCGTACGCCCTGCCCAGCCTCCCGCGCCCGGACGCTCTTCTCCTTGTACTGGATCATCCGCCGCAGCTCGCCGTCGGTGGCCGTGCACTCCAGCAGGTACGACAGCCGGGCGTGCTCGTCCACATGGCTCTGCACGAACAGCGTGCAGACCTCCGGATCGAGCCCCGAAGCCAACAACAGCGTCGCCGCCTGCCGACTGAGCCTGCGCACCCGCGCCGGATCGTGCTCCACGGTCAGCGCGTGCAGATCCACCACGCTGAACAGCGCCTCGCCCCGGTGCTGGTCCACCTCGACCCACCGCCGCACGGCCCCCAGGTAGTTGCCCAGCGTCAGATGCCCGGTCGGCTTGACCCCACTGAAGATCCTCGTCATCGCGTTCCGCTCCTTCTCCGTCCCGAGCCGGCCCGACGGCCCGGCTCCCGGAGGGGGATACGCGAACGGCCGCCGGATCGGCGGCCGTGTGCATGCGTCAGTACGGGCCGCCGTCAGGCGGCCCACCACTGGGTGGTGTGCGCACGCGTAGTCATACGGAGAGAGTACGCCCCAGGACGGGGGTTGACACGGGATTGACCGGTCCGTACTGTTCTCCGAGTTGTCCGACGTGAGCACCGACTCCGGTCGGCCCCGGACAGCCACTCCGCAAGAACCACTGAGCCTGACGGCTGCGATTCGTCGTGCCGTTCT
>NZ_JOGX01000011.1 GCF_000719555.1 Streptomyces sp. NRRL F-5727 | reverse complement strand
GGGCACGGCGGCGGCCGGAGCGGCAGGTGCGGCCTGTGCGGGGCCCGCCTGCTGCGCCGAGGGCGCGGCCGTCGTGGTGGCGGCCGGGGCGGACGGGGTCTCCGCCGCACCCGGCTTGTAGTCGGCGAAGAAGTCCCACCAGGCACGATCGACCGAATTCGGGTCCTGGAGGTACTGCTGGTAGATCTCGTCGACGAGCCACTCGTTGGCACCGAAGGCG
Source organism: Streptomyces sp. NRRL F-5727 (assembly GCF_000719555.1). Taxonomy (GTDB): domain Bacteria; phylum Actinomycetota; class Actinomycetes; order Streptomycetales; family Streptomycetaceae; genus Streptomyces. The sequence goes on along the minus strand of NZ_JOGX01000011.1, from coordinate 159,748 downwards.
GCTGCGGGGCTCACGCCACGCCCGTCTTGGTCGGCCGGGGAGCTCGGGGTACTGGGGGACTGAGACGACACGGCGGCAACCGCCCTCTTCCGCTTCGCAAGGTGATGGACAGCGGAAATAAAGGCTACGCCTGTCCGGGCGGGACGTGCAGGCCGGGCACTCCAACGTCGTGCAAGTCACACTTGACGACGTGTTTCGACGCCGTGAATGGCGGGAAACAAGCGAGGTTCCGCATCTGTGAGGGTACGGAAAAGCGCGGGCTACGGCCCCCTTCGGCCGTTCCCTGACCACGTCCTGCCACTGATCACGCAGAACGTTCGCTTCCGGTTCGAACCCTACGTCAATCGCGAAGGGGAAGGCTGCCCGGAAGAGTGACGCGGATGCGGCACCCGCGTGAAGATTCGGCCACACCGATCCCGCCACCGTGCAGATCCACCGCCCAGCGCGCGATCGCCAGACCGAGCCCCGTGCCCCCGTCGCTCCCCGGCCCCTGTCGGTCCGGGGCCGTGCCCCGGTTGAACCGCTCGAAGACCTTGTGCCGCTCCTGCTCCGGGATGCCCGGACCCTCGTCCTCGACCACCAGCTCCAGCGACTCCGGGTACGGGCCGCGCCGGGCCCGCACCGTCACGCGCCCGTGCGGCGGGGAGTGCTTCACCGCGTTGTCGATCAGGTTCGCCATCACCTGGTGCAGCCGCTCCACGTCCGCGTACGCCGTCAGGTCGGACGGCGACACGTCCAGATGCAGATGCACGTCCGTACGCCGGTGCAGACCGGACGTCGACGGCAGACCGCGCTGCGCGGCGGCCAGATTCGCCTCCCGCAGCACCCCGGACAGATAGGGCCACACCTCGAAACGGCGCACCCGCAGCTGTACGACACCGTTGTCGAGCCGCGACAGGTCGAGCAGCGTCTCCACCAGCCGGCCCAGCCGCTCGGTCTGCTTCAGCGCCGACCGCATCGTCTCCGGATCGGCCTCCGAGACCCCGTCGACCACGTTCTCCAGCACCGCGCGCAGCGCCGCGATCGGCGTGCGCAGCTCGTGCGAGACATTGGCGACCAGCTCCTTGCGGTGCCGGTCCACCGCCTCCAGGTCGTCCGCCATGCGGTTGATCGTCGACGCCAGGTCGCCCAGCTCGTCGCGCCGGTCCGCGCCCCGCACCCGCCGAGAGAAGTCACCGCGCGAGATCGACCCCGCCACCGTGTTCATCTCGTCCAGCGGCGCGGTCAGCGACTGCGCCACGAACTGCGTGATCAGCAGCGTCGCGATCATCGCGAAGATCGTGATGTACCGGAACTCGGTGGACGTGCGGATCGCCACCAGGGCGAGACCCGAGGTCAGCAGCACCGCGCCGACGACCAGCGCGCCCAGCTTCGTCTTGATCGAGATCACGATCCGGCGCCGGGACCGTCCGGTGCGCCGCCCCGGCCGGCTCACGACGCCGGGGTCTCCAGCGCGTACCCGACGCCGTGCACCGTACGGATCCGCTCGGCGCCGATCTTCCGGCGCAGCGCCTTGATGTGGCTGTCCACGGTCCGGGTGCCGGAGGCGTCCGCCCAGTCCCACACCTCGGCCAGCAGCTGCTCCCGGGAGAGCACCGCGCGCGGGGTGTTGGCCAGGCAGACCAGCAGGTCGAACTCGGTCGGCGTCAGGTGGACGTCCTCCGCCCGCACCCGGACCCGGCGCTGCGCGTGGTCGATCTCCAGCTCGCCCAGCCGCAGTATCCCGCTGCGCGGGGTCACGGCGGCGAGCGCGGCCCGCTCCACCCGGCGCAGCAGCACGTGCACCCGGGCGGCCAGCTCACGCATGGAGAAAGGCTTTGTCATGTAGTCGTCGGCGCCGACGCCCAGCCCGACCAGCATGTCGGTCTCGTCGTCCCGCGCCGTGAGCATCAGCACCGGCACCGGGCGCTGCGCCTGGACCCGGCGGCAGACCTCCAGGCCGTCGAAGCCGGGCAGCATCACGTCGAGCACCATCAGGTCCGGCTGCCACGCCTCGGCCGCCTCGACGGCCGCCGGGCCGTCGGTGGCCGTCTGGACCAGGAAGCCCTCGGCGCGCAGCCGGGCGGAGACCGCCTCCACGATCGTCGCGTCGTCCTCGACGACCAGGACGCGCCGCTGGGCCCCCGGAGTCGCCGCACCGTGGTGAGTGGTGTGTGTCTGCTCCATTGCCCCGCCTCGCGTCGCCGATGTCGGTGCAGCAGCCTAGAGGTACCGGCGGCGTCCCGGCTACGCAGGCCGGATGCCGAGGTGGACCACGTCGGGGACGCCCCGGGCAACGGGGATCTCTTCCGTCCGTACCCCGCTGAATCCGGCATTCCGCAAGGACTCCTCGAAATCGCCGGACGGCCGCGCCGACCACACGGCGAGCACCCCGCCCGGGTTCAGCCGGGCCGCGCAGGACGCCAACCCCCGTGCCCCGTACAGGGATTCGTTGTCCTCGGTGACCGTCCAGTCCGGGCCGTTGTCGATGTCCAGACAGAGTGCGTCATAGGTGTCGCCGGACGTCTCCAGGTACGCCACCAGGTCCGTGTGCAGGATCACGGTCCGCTCGTCGGCGAGCGCGCGCCCGGAGAGCGCGGCCAGCGGGCCGCTCCGGTGCCAGTCGATGATCGCCTCCTCCCGCTCGACCACCGCGATCCGCCCCCAGCGCGGGTCGGCGGCCGCGTGGGCGAGGGAGAAGCCGACGCCGAGCCCGCCGATCAGGACGGACGCGCCCGCGCGCGCCCGCGCGGGAAGCGCCTCCATCGCCGCGTCCACGAGCAGCCGCTCGGAGCGCCCGTCGGAGGTGTCCATCAGGAAGGTGCCGTTGGCGATGATCTCGAAGTCGGTGCGGTCACCGGCGTCCCGGCGCCGCAGTACGACCTCTCCGTACGGGCCCTCGCGGCGGTCGAGGGTGACGGGGCTGTTCATGATCACTCCGTGTCTCGTCGTGCGGTACGCGTGGTCCCGGCCATCCTCGCGGAGCGCGGACGGCCGGGACAAACACGTTTCGGAGCCGCCGGGTGACGGAGCGGAACCGCCCCGCTACGGGCGCGGCGCCTCGCGCTCCACGTACCGCTGGACCGCCTTCAGCTCGCGCCGCGCGTCGACCGGGGTGCCGTAGGTGCGGTCCCAGGTGATCGGGGCGACGGTCACGTGCCCCCGGCCCAGCAGCCAGGTCGAGTCCGCGTCCGCGCGGTGCTCGACGCACTCGCCGGTGCTCCGCTCGCCCTCGCACAGGCCCAGCGCGATGTCGAAGGTGTCCCCCGAACCGCGCTGCTCGTACGCGTGGTAGGCCACCGCCCCGTCGCCGACCCGGGTCCACACCGGGGCCTTCGCCCGCTGCCCGGCGCTCACGTCCGGGTAGTCGACCTTCAGGGCGAAGGCGGAGGTCAGCAGCCCCCGCTCCCTCAGTCCCGCGACGAACCGCGCGCCGAACTCGGCGTGCGCCCGGTAGTTCTCACGCGGGAAGTACAGCTGGCTCTCGTCGCCCGAGGAGGAGAACGCGATCGCCGGCACCTCCTGGTCGATCGCCGCCACGGCCGCGCCGACGGTCCCCGAGTCGTTCACGCTCGCGGCGACGTTCGGGCCCGAGTTGATGCCGGTGAGCACCAGGTCGGGGGCGCTCTTCCAGCCGACCTTCGCCGCCAGACCGCCGCGCAGGGCCAGCTTCACGGTGTCCGCCGGGGTCGCGCTGGGGGAGTCCGGCGCACAGCCGCCCTCCGCGAGGCAGACGCCGAAGACGGCGCCCCCGGAGGGCGCCCCCGCGCAGTCGCCCTCGTACCCGGCGGGCAGCGCGGTACGGCGCTGGGCGGTCAGCGCCCCGCCGTTGGTGACGGCCGTGCCCTTGCCGGACTGCACCTGCCAGGGCGCCATCACCACGACGTCGGCCCCCGCCGCGCACATCGCGCGGCGGAGCTCGTACAGGCCGAGCCCGTCCGAGTTGCTCGCCTTCGCGGCCCGCATGGAGTCGTCGTTGGAGAGGAGGATCCGCAGGCCGGCGAGCGGGCGGCGCCCGTCCTGTGCCCCCTCGGCGGCGGGGGTGGTCGCGTAGGCGGTGGCGCCCAGGCCGGCGAGTACGGCTGCTGCGGTGGTCAGCGCGAGAGTACGGCGCATGGCGGTGCGTCCTTTCATGGGCATGACAGGTGAAGGGGCGGGGAGGACGGGGAGATCCGGGGCCCGGCCCCCCACGGGCGGGCCCCGGATCGCGCGGGGTCGTCAGGATCCCCGCGGTCTGTGATCGGATCCGATGGCTGTCCTGGACCCGATGTCCTGGATCCGGATCCGGCGTGCTGGATCCGATGGCCTGGATCCTGGATCCGACAGCCTGGATCCGATTCCTGGATCTTGGATCCGATGTGCTGGATCCCGGACCCCATTCGTCAGGTCAGAGCGTCAGCCCGTGCCCGTGCGGGAACACCGGATCCTCCGTGTCGTTCGGTACGTCCGGCCGGGCCGCGCGGACCGCGGCCATCGAGCGCGGCAGTTCGAAGGGGAGGCGGCCCTCGGGGCGGGCGCGGCCGAAGACGACGTCGAGGACGGCGGCGTCGCTCGCGCCGTAGTCGGCGAGGAGGGCGGCGGCGTGGGCGGCGATCTCGGGGAGGACGGCCGGGCGCTCCAGGTTGACGCAGACGACGGTGGGCACGGTGGCGAGGAGGCGGAGGATCCGGTCGAGTTCCGGTGCGTCGAAGGCGAGCGAGCCGGAGTGGAAGAAGGACTCGAAGCGGCCCGGGCGCCGCTCGTACGGGGTGCGGAGGCGGAGGAGGGCGAGGTCGGCGGCGTCCGGGGTGGCGACGACCTCGCCGTAGCCGGCGGCGACCGCGGGGTCGACGCCTTCGACGTACAGCCGGGGGGAGCCGGGGAGCGGCAGCGGGCCGTCGGTGAGGACGGTGAGCGAGCGGCGCTGGGCGGCGGCGCCGGCGGCGGTGAAGTCGGCGCGGCCGACGGTCTCGGCGGCCTCGTCGGGGTCCACGTACCGGCGCTCGTCGAAGAGGCCGAGCAGGAACTTCTCGCGCAGCAGGCGCCGTACGGACGCGTCGACGCGGGCCTCGGGGATCCGGCCGGACGCCATCAGCTCCACGATCACCTCGGGGCACTGCTCGCCGCCGAACTGGTCGACGCCCGCGTCCAGTGCCTGCGCGGCCCGTTCGGCCACGCTCAGGTGCTCGACGCCCCAGGCGCGGGCCGGGTGCGGTTCGCCGAGGATCACCGAGTCGGTGAGGAGGCCCCAGTCAGTGCAGACGATCCCGGCGAAGCCCAGCTCCTCGCGGAGCAGGCCGGTGATGACGCCGCGGTTGAAGCCGAAGCCGACCTCCTCCCAGTCGGTGCCGACCGGCTGTCCGTAATACGGCATCACCTGCGAGCAGCCGGCGGCGATCGCCGCCCGGAAGGGCTCCAGGTGGTGGTCGCGCAGGCCGCCCGGGTAGACCTGCTCCTTGCCGTGCGGGAAGTGCGGGTCCTCGCCGTCCTTCTGGGGGCCGCCGCCGGGGAAGTGCTTGACCATGGCGGCGACCGAGTCCGGGCCGAGCGTGTCGCCCTGGAGGCCGCGGACGTACGCCGCCGCCAGTTCGCCGGTCAGTCTCGCGTCGGAGCCGAAGGTGCCGGACTGACGGGACCAGCGGGGCTCGGTCGCGAGGTCGATCTGCGGGTGGAGCGCGGTGCGGAAGCCGACGGAGAGGTACTCGCGGCGGACGGTGTCGGCGAAGCGGAACACCAGCTCCGGGTCGCGGAGGGCGGCCAGGCCGAGGGGTTCGGGCCAGGCGGAGAAGGCGCCGGCGTCGAAGGAGGCGCCGATGTTGTCGGTGAAGGCGTGGCGCGGGTCGGTGGAGAGGCTGACCGGGATGCCGAGGCGGGTCTCGGCGGCCATCGACTGGACCGCGTTGTGCCACCGGGCCATCTCGCGGGGGCCGTGGCTGCCGAGCAGGTTGAAGTGGGTGAGGCCGCGGCCGGCGATCAGCTCGGGGGTGGTGAAGCGGGAGGTCGAGTCGTCGGGCTCGGTGACCGGGGTGCCGTCCGGGTTCATCGTCAGGATCGTGTGGAAGAGCTGACCGGCCTTCTCCTCCGGCGTCATCCGGGAGAGCAGGTCCTCCACGCGCTCGTCCACGGGGCGACCGGCGTCCTGATAGGGGTGCGGCATCGCGTCCGTACCTGCCTTTCGTGACGGAGCGGACGGGGCGGCGCCGTCCTCGACGGGCACAGGCTAAGTGCGAAAACCGAGTGGGTACTAGGTTTGTCATCTGTGAGCCGGATCACAGCCCGGAGGGGCCGGTCGAGGGCCGGGCTAAGGTGTCCGCATGCCGGAGAAGAAGGTCACCGCGAGCGGCAGAAGCGCAGGTCGCGGCAGTTACGCCGTCGGCGACGCCCGCCGCCGGCTGATCCTGGACACCGCCGTCGACCACTTCGGGCAGTGGGGCTTCCACGCCTCCTCCCTCGCCCGCATCGCCCATGACTGCGGCATCACCCAGGGCGGGCTGCTGCACCACTTCCGCAGCAAGGAGGACCTGCTCCTCTCGGTCCTGGCGCAGAGCGAGGAGCACGACGTCGAGCGCCTCTTCGGCACCGAACCGGAGTCGTACGCGGCCTTCCTCGACGCCCTCGTCCGGCTGATCGAGGACAACACCCGGCGCCCCGGCATCGTCCGCATGTTCAACGTCCTCGTCGGCGAGTCCGGTAACGCCGGCCACCCCGCCCACGCCTACTTCAAGGACCGGTACGCGCGCGTGCTCGCGCACAGCGTCGAACGCCTGGAGGAGGCCGTCCGGCGCGGCGAACTCCGCCCCGACATCGACTGCCAGGGCATCGCCCGGGAGTACCTGGCCGTCATGGACGGCCTTCAGATCCAGTGGGCCCTCGACCCGGACTCCCTGGACATGCCCGCCCGGGTGCGGGACTACCTCCAGCGCCAGTACGCGACGATCCGCGCGACGCCGGAGTGACCCCCGGGGGCCCTGGCCCCTTCGTTCACGGAGAGGTCGGGGGGCCGCCCTCCGGGAGGGCGTCGAGGACGCGCTGGAGGGCGGCGGGGCGGTCGCGGTCGCCTGCCACGACCGTGCGGTCGTGGTACGTGACGGCGTACTGGAAGCCGTCGGCGACCGGCGGGCCGGTCGGGCGGTCGGGCACGCGCGCGTAGGCGGGGTCTTCGAGGGCGGCGCGCAGCTCGGCGAGGTCGGCGGCGGTCATGCGTCCGGTGCGCGGCTCCCCGGTCCTGGACCGGACGGTCCAGCTTCCGTCCTCGCGGACCACGAGGCGGTTGTCCACGCCGGCGAAGCCGCCGCTCACCCTGATCTCGACGAGCACGGTTTCGGAGCGCGGGTCCGCGGTGGCTTCGGTGGCTTCGGTGGTGGCCGTGCTCGCCGTGCCGGCCGTGGTCGCCGTGCTCGCCGTGCCGGCCGGGGGCGCCGTGCCGGCCGGGGGCGCCGTGGTCGCCGTGCTGGCCGTGGTCGCCGTGCTCGCGGGGCGGTCCGTGGCCGGCGGGGGGTCGGCGTCGGCGCATCCGCCCACTCCGACCACCAGGGCCGCCACCACCGCCGGCACCGCGGCCCACGCCCGTCCACGCCGCACACGAGACTCCATGGGCCCGAGCATGCCCGTCCCCGCGTCCGGGCGCAGCCGGAACGCGCGAGGGCGGGGCGGAACCGGCCCCCGGCCTGGCGCTCTTCGCATGATCGCTCAGAGCGAACAACCCCCGGGGAACATTCCCGCGCTCACATGCATTGAGTCGGCATAGCTCAACTTGACTGCCGAAGGGGAGATCATGGCTTCTGTCTCCAAGCCGTCCGTGCCGCTCACTCTGCCTGTGCTGCCGCTCGATGACGAGGTCGTGCTGCCCGGGATGGTCGTGCCGCTCGATCTGTCGGACAACGAGGTCCGGGCCGCCGTCGAGGCCGCTCAGGCCGCCGCCCGCGGGGCGGGCGGGAAGCCGCGGGTGCTGCTGGTGCCGCGGGTGGACGGGACGTACGCGGGGACCGGTGTGCTCGGGATCGTCGAGCAGGTGGGCCGCCTGTCGGACGGTGACCCGGGCGCGCTGATCCGGGGCATCGGACGGGTGCGGATCGGGGCCGGGACGACCGGGCCGGGCGCGGCGCTGTGGGTCGAGGGGACCGTGGTCGAGGAGACCGTGCCCGAGCCGCTCCCCGGTGCCGTGACCGAGCTGGTCACGGAGTACAAGGCGCTCGCCACCAGCTGGCTGAAGAAGCGCGGCGCCTGGCAGGTCGTCGACCGGGTGCAGCAGATCGACGGGGTCGGCGCGCTCGCCGACAACTCCGGATACTCGCCCTTCCTCACCGTCGAGCAGAAGGTCGCCCTCCTGGAGACCGCCGACCCGGTCGCCCGCCTCAGGCTCGCCACCGCCCAGCTCCGCGAGCACCTCGCCGAGCAGGAGGTCGCCGAGACCATCGCCAAGGACGTCCAGGAGGGCGTCGACAAGCAGCAGCGCGAGTTCCTGCTCCGCCGCCAGCTCGAGGCCGTCCGCAAGGAACTGCGCGAGCTGAACGGCGAGAAGGACGGCGAGGAGTCCGACGACTACCGCGCCCGCGTGGAGGCCGCCGACCTGCCCGAGCAGGTCCGCGAGGCCGCGCTCAAGGAGGTCGACAAGCTGGAGCGCTCCAGCGACCAGTCGCCCGAGGGCTCCTGGATCCGGACCTGGCTCGACACCGTCCTCGAACTGCCGTGGAACGAGCGGACCGAGGACCGGTACGACATCCAGGGCGCCAAGGCCGTCCTGGACGCCGAGCACGCGGGCCTGGAGGACGTGAAGGAGCGCATCACCGAGTACCTGGCCGTGCGCAAGCGGCGCTCCGAGCGCGGCCTCGGCGTCGTCGGCGGGCGGCGCGGCGGCGCGGTGCTCGCGCTCGTCGGCCCGCCCGGCGTCGGCAAGACCTCGCTCGGCGAGTCCGTCGCCCACGCCATGGGCCGGAAGTTCGTCCGCGTCGCCCTCGGCGGCGTCCGGGACGAGGCCGAGATCCGCGGCCACCGGCGGACGTACGTGGGCGCCCTGCCCGGCCGGATCGTCCGCGCGATCAAGGAGGCCGGCTCGATGAACCCGGTCGTCCTCCTCGACGAGATCGACAAGGTCGGCTCCGACTTCCGCGGCGACCCCGCCGCGGCCCTGCTCGAAGTCCTCGACCCGGCGCAGAACCACACCTTCCGGGACCACTACCTGGAGGTCGAGCTCGACCTCAGCGACGTCGTCTTCCTGGCCACCGCCAATGTCCTGGAGGCCATCCCGGAGGCCCTGCTCGACCGCATGGAGCTGGTCCGCCTCGACGGCTACACCGAGGACGAGAAGGTCGTCATCGCCCGCGACCACCTGCTGCCCCGGCAGCTGGAGCGGGCCGGCCTGGAGCCCGGCGAGGTCGCCCTGGAGGAGGCGTCGCTGCGGAAGCTGGCCGGCGAGTACACCCGGGAGGCCGGCGTCCGCACCCTGGAGCGGGCCATCGCCCGGCTGCTCCGCAAGGTGGCGGCCCAGCACGAACTCGGCGACCGCGAGCTGCCGTTCACGGTCACGCCCGAGGACCTGCGGGCCCTCATCGGACGCCCGCACCACGTGCCCGAGTCCGCCCAGGACCCGGCCGAGCGGCGGACGGCCGTGCCCGGTGTGGCCACCGGCCTGGCCGTGACCGGCGCCGGCGGTGACGTCCTCTTCGTCGAGGCGTCCCTCGCCGACCCGGAGACCGGCGCCGCCGGACTGACCCTCACCGGCCAGCTGGGCGACGTGATGAAGGAGTCCGCGCAGATCGCGCTCTCCTTCCTCCGCTCGCACGGCGCGGAGCTGGAGCTGCCCGTGACCGGTCTGAAGGACCGGGGCGTGCACATCCACTTCCCGGCGGGCGCGGTCCCGAAGGACGGCCCGAGCGCGGGCATCACCATGACGACCGCGCTGGCCTCGCTGCTCAGCGGCCGGCTGGTCCGCACGGACGTGGCCATGACCGGCGAGGTCTCCCTCACCGGCCGGGTCCTGCCCATCGGCGGCCTGAAGCAGAAGCTGCTCGCCGCGCACCGGGCCGGGATCACCACGGTGGTCATCCCCAAGCGGAACGAGGCCGACCTGGACGACGTCCCGGCCGAGGTCCTGGAGAAGCTGGAGGTCCACCCGGTGACCGACGTCCGCCAGGTCCTGGAGATCGCCCTGGCTCCGGCGGAGGTCCCGGTGGCGGTCGTCGCCTGACCCGCGCCGACGACGGCGAGGCCCCCGGTACGCGCGCGTACCGGGGGCCTCGCCCGCGCTCAGGCCGGGGTCGTACGGCGCACGGCCTCGACGATCACCGAGGCCAGCGACGGGTCGTCGGCGTGGGCGGCGGCGCGCTGGAGGTCCGCGCCGGTGCCGCGGGACAGGACCCGGGCCACGCCCTGCTCGGCGCGCTCCAGGTCGCCCGCCTCCTCCAGGGCGGGGCGCACGTGGTCGAGCAGGGCGAACAGCACCTCCCCGGCCGGGGCGGGCCGCCAGCTCAGCGGGTGGAGCAGCTCGCCGCCGAGCCCGTACCGGCTGGCCCGCCAGGCGGCGAGCCGCAGCACGACCGTCGACACGGGGTCGGGGACCCGGTGCCGTCGCCACTCGCGGGCCGCGGTCTCCACCAGCGCGCGGCTCAGCACGGCCAGCAGGACCGTGTCCTCCACGTCCAGGCAGACGTCGCCGACCCGGATCTCCACCGTCGGGTAGCGGCGGGAGAGCCGGGCGTCGAAGTAGACCATGTGGTCGTCGACCAGCACGTCGCTGGCGAGCATCTCGCGGGTGGTCCGCTCGTACGCCTCCACGTCCCCGTACAGCTCGCTCGGGCCGGACATCGGCCAGCGCTGCCACAGCTGGTGGCGCCAGCTCGCGTAACCGGTGTCGACGCCCTGGAAGTAGGGGGAGTTGGCGCTGAGCGCGAGGAGCGGGGCGAGCCACGGCCGGATCCGGTCGAGCACGCCCACCCCTTCCTCCGGCGAGCAGAGGTGGACGTGGACGTGGCAGGCGCAGGCGTACTCCTCGTCGACGAGGTGGGCGTACCGGTCGCGGATCCGCCGGTAGCGGTCGTCCGGGGTGAGCAGGGGGCCGAAGTCCACGGGCGGGGTCGCGAGGGCCGCGACCGCCACCCCGGCCTCCTTGGCCGCCGCCGCGGCGGCGAGCCTGGCCCGCCGCAGCTGGTCGGCGAGCTGGGAGGTGGTGGCGCAGGGGGCGGTGCCGATCTCCAGCTGCTCGGAGTACAACTCGGGCTTCGCCGGTTCCGGGCCCTCGGTTCGCGGCCCGGCGTCGGCGTGCCAGGCGGCGATCTCGGTGACGGTGCCGGCGACGGGCTGCGGGAGCCCGGTCTCGGGATCGACCAGGAGGAGCTCCTCCTCCACCCCGAACGTGCGCAGCCCTTCCCCGCGGTGGTAGACCCACCGCTGCTGGTTCCGCATGGAGCGCTCTCCTTCACGGGCGGACGGTGGTGCGCTGACGGGCGTTCGAACGTGCTTTCTCCAAGGCTGTCCACGAACGTCCCGTCTTCCACCCGTCCTCGCACAGATGGCGCGAAAACGCCCCCCGGAGGTGGATTCCGGGGGGCCAGGCGGGGGAGTGGGTCTAGGAGGCGGACGTGTCGCGGCGGCGGCCCAGGAGCAGGCTGCCCGCGCCGAAGACGGCGAGCGCGCCCGCGCCGGCCAGGGCGAGCGGCAGCGGGGAGTCGGGGGTGGCGGTGGCCTCGGCGGAGAGCGCCGGCGGCTGTTCGTCGCCGCCGTGGCCCGCGTGGCTCACGGTGGACAGTTCGGCGCCCGCGGCCAGTTCGGCCTCGGTCGGCGCCTCGGCCTTCCGTGCGGCGGTGGAGGCGGCGGACGTGCCGAAGGTGACGTCGGAGCAGCTGTAGAACGCCTCGGGGCTGTCGTTGCGCTGCCAGACCATGTAGACGATGTGGCGGCCGGTGCGGGCCGGCAGGGTGCCGGTGAAGGAGTAGTAGCCGTCGGTGGCGGTGCGGGTGGTGTCGTACACGGCGACGGGGGTGGCGTCGAGGTCGGACCACTTGAGCGGCTGCGTCGGGTCGAAGCCCGCCTTGGTGACGTACATGGTCATCCGGCCGGAGTGCGCGGCGGTGGCACGGATCCTGAAGCCGAAGGCGCCGGCGCTGACGGCGGTGGCGGGCCAGTCGGTCCGCGCCCAGTCGAGGGCCCGGTACTTCTCGCGGTTGGCCGAGCAGAGCTTGCCGTCGGGGATGAGGGCCTGGTGGTTGCCGTCGGCGTTGGCGATGTTGACCTCGTTCCAGTCGTAGAGCGGCTGGGTGCCGGAGTCGGCGACGAGGTCCTTGCACACCTGCGAGTCGGGGCTCTCGGGGCCCTCGGCGTAGCAGGCGGCGACCCGGCTCACGGGGTTGAAGACGGCTCCGTGGGCGGCGGCGGTGGTGGGGGTGAGGGTGACGAGTGCCGCGGCGGCGGACAGGGCGGCGACGCCGGCGGCGGTACGGCGGGTGGACGGCATGCGGGGGCTCTCTCTCGTGCGTGGGGGAGTACGGGACGAGCAACGCGCGCGTGGCGCACGGAAGTTGAAACCCGGGCGACCGGGGTAGAGACTCGCATTGGTCCATACCAATGGGCAAGGGGGTGGGCGGAAAAAGCCCCTGAGCACGCGGAACGGCGGCCCCGGGGGAGCCGCCGCATCCCCGGAACCGCCGTGCGCCGTACGGGTGTCAGCCGTGCGGAGGTCATGCGTGCGGACGTCGGCCGGGCGGACGTCCGCCGTGTGTGGACGCCGGTCGTGCGGGCGTCCGTCGTGCGGGCGTCCGTCGTGCGGGCGTCAGCCGTTCGCGAGCGCCTGGACCCGCGAGAGGTCGCCGTTGAAGTGGTTGTGGTCGCCGACCGTCGGGCCGGACGAGGTGTACTGCCACATCGTGTAGTACGGCCAGCCGGCCGGGAGTTCGCCGACCTCGGAGGCGTACCGCGCGATCCACAGCGGGTTGGTCGAGGCGAAGCCGGAGTAGTTGCCGGTGCACTGCTTCCACCAGCTGGTCGCCGTGTAGATGACGGCGTCACGGCCGGTGCGGGCCTTGTACCGGTTGAGGAAGTCGCGGATCCAGGTGACCATCCCGGACTGCGTCTTGCCGTAGCAGGTGGCGCCGTACGGGTTCCACTCGATGTCGAGGACGCCGGGGAGGGTCTTGCCGTCCCTGGACCAGCCGCCGCCGTTGTTGACGAAGTAGTCGGCCTGGGCGGTGCCGGTCGTCGTGTCCGGGGTGGCGAAGTGGTACGTGCCCCGGATCATGCCGACGTTGTACGAGCCGTTGTACTGCTGCGTGAAGTAGGTGTTCTTGTAGTACGTGCCCTCCGTCGCCTTGACGTAGGCCCACTTCACGCCGCTGTTCCAGAGCGTGGACCAGGCGACGTTGCCCTGGTGGCTGGAGACGTCGACGCCCTCCGTCCAGGTGGCGAGGGTGGAGACGCCGCCGGAGTCGGTGACGCCCCGGCCGTCGTGCTTGAGGACGCCCATGCCCATGTGGGCGGTGCCGCGCGCGGGGACCGCGGCGCGGGCGCCCGGGTCGGCGGCGCCGGCCTGGCCGGCGAGGGGCAGGACGAGGGCGGTGGCCGCGAGGCCGGCGAGCAGGGTGGTGGAGACGGATCTGCGCACACGCATGGCGTGACTCCCGAGGGGGCGTGGGGGTGGTGTGGACATGCCAGTCGCTTGCTCGACGGCGACTCTACGCACGTAGACAGCCGGGGTGGAAGAGGGCCCGGGTTCCGCCGTTGGTCTACTCCTGCGAAATACTGAAGGAGCTGCGGCGATACCCGCCGGAGCGGGAAACTTTCAGCCGACGAAACACGCGTGGGAGGTGCGGCGTGCGCGCAGGCGGAACGACCGGTGAAGACGGCGCCACGCCCGGGGGAACCCCCGACGCCCCCGCCGGCGGCACCGGCGCCGCCGCGCCCGCCGAGCGCCCGCACGCCGCCGGGCCCGGTGGGAGCCCCCGTGCCGGCGAGGCCGCCGAGCGCCTTCAGGCCGGCGAGGCCGCCGAACGCCCCCGGGACGCCGAGCCCGTCGAGCGCCCGCCCGCTGCCCCGCCCGACGGCCGCCCTCGGGCGGGGGAGGCCGCCGAACGCCCCCGGGACGCCGTGCCCGCCGAGCGCCCGCACGCCGCCGGGCCGGCCGAGGGCCCTCGCGTCGGCGCGCCCGCCGGGCGTCCTCACGCCGACGGGTCCGCCGAGCCCGACGGGCCCGCCGGGCGCGGGTCCGCCGAGCGGGAGTTTCTCGCGTTGGAGCGGGAGCTTGCCGTGTTTCTGCGGCGGGCTCGGGCGCAGTCCGGGGAGATGGCGCGTGAGGTCCATCCGGAGCTGGAGTCCTCCGCGTACGGCCTCTTCGTGCGGCTCGACGACGCCGGGCCCCAGCGGGCCACCGAGCTCTCCGCCTACTTCGGGGTCGGCAAGGCCACCATGAGCCGCCAGCTGCGCGCCCTCGAACAGCTCGGGCTGGTCGCCCGCGACCCCGACCCCGCGGACGGGCGCGCCTCCCTGGTCCGGCTCACCGACGAGGGACGCGACCGCTTCCGGCACGTCCGCGGCGCCCGCCGCGAGCGGTACGTCCGGAAGCTCGCCGACTGGGACCGCGCCGAGGTCGCCGAACTGGCCCGGCTGCTCCACCACTTCAACCAGCGCTCCGAAGGCTGAGCCGCCTCAGAACGTCACGTACACGCCCGTCGCGTCGTCATGGGTCTTCCCGCGGCGGACGTTGCCCGCCGCCGCGTCCGCCGTCTCCAGCACCCGCACCCGCTGGAGCAGCCCCGCCGGGCCCTCCTTCGCCAGGACCCGGGCGCACTCCGTCCAGTCGCCCGCCCGGAACAGCTCCACCCAGCGGCTCGCCCCGTCCGTGAGCGCCGCCAGCGCCCGGACCTCCGCCAGCGGGGTCGTACCGGTCACCGCCCGCTCCGCCACCGACGGGTCCGCGGCCGCCGTGAAGAACCCGCCCTCCCGGTTCCGCACCCGGTCCGTCGCCTCGTGCGAGCGGAGCACCTCGCGCGGGATCCGGTCCAGCCGGTCGTCCCGCACCGCCCGGACCGAGCCGTCCGGCGCCTGCAGCAGCAGCACCGCGTCGGACAGGACGAGATGGTCGACCGCCTCCGCGTCCCACCGCGCGAGGACCACGGTCGCCTGAGGCGTACGCACGTGAGAAAGGTCACAGGTGTCCGCATGGAGCTCCGCGGTGCGCCGGATTGCCAGGGACAGGATCTCGGACAGCGTCAGATCGGCACGGGAAGCGGACAGTTCGGTCAAAGCGCCGCCCAGTCGCGCGGTGAACCACGGCACCGAGTGCACACAACCGTCATCGCCCGGGGGAGGGGTCACCCCGTCCAGGAGGGCCAGCGTCCCCCCGTCCCCGGAGGCGGGCAGAGCTGCGGCGGCCCAGTCCTCGTTGGGGCGTTCGGGGCTGCCGGGGAGGGTGGCGACTTCGCTGCGCATGATGTCCAGTGTGCCCGGCTCGCGCACGGTCTTCACACCACCTGCAAAGGGCCGAAAATGGCCTGTACCAACCAGCGATGGCCCGTCCGGACGCCGGAACCGTCAGCTCCGGCGAGCTGCGGGCGGGCATCCTGCCAAAGCCCGCCCGGAAGATCCAGCCGGGGCTCCGCACATGCCCCTGGCGGCGGCCGCCGGAAGTTGTTCGCCAACTCAGGAGTGTTGTTCACTCGTTCGGGTGGCGGAGCGGCCGATGCCCGTCCCCTGCCGAGAAGCGCTGGAATGGTCGGAAGCCGTACCAGGGGTGGGGGCGGAACCTCGTGACCGGCCGTCACCTCTGCTGTGTGGCGGACGAGTCAAGAATGCGAGCACCGGTGCAGAAGAAGCGGCCTCGGAGCATGAACGGCGCGCGGAGCCAGACCCCCGGTGAGCCGTCGACCCCCGGCACCCCGCCGAACACGGGAAGTACGCCGTCCGCCGGAACCGGCACCGGAACCGGCACGCCCGTCGTCGGCGCACCCGCTGTCGGTACGCCCTCCGTCGGCGCCCCCGCTGTCGGCGCCCCCGCGCCCACCCCCGGCGGCCGTACCAAGCGCGTCCGCAACCGCCTCGTCGCCGGTGTCGCCCTCGTCGGCGTCATCGTCCTCGGCGCCGGCGCCCCCGCCGTCCTCACCGCCTCCACCGAACTGAACGAGTCCCGGCGCCTGGTCACCCTCGCCGAACTCGACCGGCAGGCCGTCACCCTCGCCCACTCCCTCGCCGACGAGCGCGACGAGGTGGTCGCCTTCGTCGCGGCCGGCCGCGACGAGCAGACCGGCCCGAAGAAGGACCGGCGGACCCTCACCCCCGCCAAGTCGACCCGGGTCGACCGCCAGATCGACGAGATCCGGTCCGCCGCCCCCGACGCGCTCCGCCGCGAACTCGCCGGCATCGCCTCCGTCCGCCGCACCGCCGTCACCGGCAAGGGCACGGCCCTGGAGGCCCACAAGGCGTACAGCGACGTCATCGCCAAGCTCCAGGACCTCGCCGACGAGCTCGCCGAGCGGACCCCGCCGCGCGCCACCGACCCCGGCCTCACCGGCACCGGCCGCGCCCCCGCCGACCTCGGCCGCGCCGTCGAGCAGGCGTCCGCCACCCGCGGCCTCCTCCTCGCCGCGCTCACCGTCCCGCAGCCCGAGCCCAGCGGCGACCTCCGCTACGACGCCACCACCGGCACCTACGTCGCCGACGAACCGGAGGGCAAGGAGGAGGCCGAGCGCGCCCGCGACCTGCTGAGCGCCGCCGCCCAGCAGGCCCGCGTCCGCGAACTCGCCGCCCTCGGCGACTTCGACCGGTCCGCCGGACCCGCCGCCCGCGACTCCCTCGCCGCGACCGTCGCCGGCCCCGAGGTCAAGACCGCCGAACTGGCCCTCGGCCGCCTCACCGACCAGCCCACCCTCTCCGAGGCCGAGACCCGCACCTCCCCGTCCGGCCTCGACTCGGCGCTCTCCGCCCGCATCGAGCAGATGCGCGGCGTCGAGTCCGCCCTCGCCGCCAAACGGGTCGAACGGCTCACCGCGCTGCGCGACGACGACGTCACCGCCCTCGAACTGCGCCTCGCCTTCCTCGGCGGCTGCCTGCTGCTCGCCGTCGGCGTCTCCACCTACGTCGCCCGCAGCCTCACCCGGCCGCTCGCCGTGCTCCGCCTCGGCGCCGCCCGGCTCGCCGCCGCACCGGACCCGGCCGCCGAGGAAGCCGTCCGCTTCACCGGCCGCAACGACGAGTTCGCCCAGGTCGTCCGCTCGCTCAACACCCTCCACGGACAGCTCGCCGCCCTCGCCGCCCACACCGGCCGGCTCACCGGCGAGCGGGCCGGCCTGGTCGCCGCCGAGGAGGCCGCCCAGGCCGAACTCGCCGCCCAGCGCGCCGAGCTCCAGGGCCGGATCGCCGTGCTCACCGCCGACCTCGAACGGCTGCGGGGCACCGTCCAGCACACCTTCGTCAACCTCTCGCTGCGCAGCCTCGGCCTCGTCGACCGGCAGCTCGGGGTCATCGAGAAGCTGGAGGAGCGCGAGCAGGACCCGGACCGGCTCGCCACCCTCTTCAAGCTCGACCACATGGCGACCGTCATGCGCCGCCACAGCGAGAACCTGCTGGTCCTCGCCGGGCACGAGCACGTCCACGGCCACACCGGCCCCGTCCCGCTGGTCGACGTGCTGCGCGCCGCCGTCAGCGAGATCGAGCGGTACGAGCGGGTCACCATCCAGTCGCTGCCCCCGCACGCGCAGCTCGCCGGTTTCGCCGCCGACGACCTCAGCCACCTCGTCGCCGAACTCCTGGAGAACGCCACCGCGTTCTCCCCGCCGGACGCCGAGGTCCAGCTCTCCGGCTGGCTCCTGGAGACCGGCGAGGTCATGCTCTCCGTCCAGGACTCCGGCATAGGGATCCCCGAGCACCGGCGCGCCGACCTCAACGCCCGCCTCGCCGCCGCCGACCCGGAGGCGTTCGAGGGCGAGGGGCTCGGCATGCGCGTCGTCGCCCTGCTCGCCGCCCGCCACGGCGTCGGCGTCGAGCTGCGCGAGCAGAAGCCGGGCGGCACCGCGGCCGTCGTGGTGCTGCCGCTGCCGCTGCTGCCGACCGCGCCGCCGGCCGCCGTCCCCGAGCCGGTACGGCTCGCGGGCACCGGCACCGTACCCGTGCTGCACCTCCCCGGCTCGGAGGCCGAGGCCAACTCCAACGCCCTGCCGTCCCGCAGCCGCGACCCGCTCGTGGAGGCGGCCGAACGCGCCTTCCGCGAGGCGGAGTCCGAGCCGGCCCCGGCGGAGCCGCAGCCCGAGCCGGTGTACGAGGCCGAGCCGACGTACGAGCCGGAGCCGGAGCCGGAGCCGACGTACGAGCCCGAGGCCGAGCCCGAGGCGTCCGCGTACGAGCCCGAGCCGGTGAACGAGCCCGAGCCCGAGACGCCCGCGTACGAGACCGAGCCCGAGGCCCCCGCGTACCAGACCGACGCGCCCGCCCCGGAGCCGTACGAGCAGCCCGTCGGGAGCGCCGGGCAGCGGCCCGCCGAGTCCGTCTCCGAGACGACCCTGCAGGTGCGGCTGCCCGACCCGCCGCCCGAGCCGGACCGTCACGAGCGGGCCGCCGAGCCGCAGGTCACGTCCGTACCGGAGCAGACCGGGCCCGTCGACGACCCGCAGGTGCCGGGACCGCGGCCCGCGCAGTGGGAGCGCGTGACCGACAAGGGCCTGCCCAAGCGGACCCCGCAGGTGGTCCGCGGCCCCGCCGCGCCCACCGCCCCCCGCCAGGGCTCGGTGGACGCCGAGGCGCTGCGCCGCCGCCTGGGCGGCTTCCACCGCGGCGCCGTGGCCGGGCGCCGCGACGTCGAGGCGGAGATAGCAGCAGGAAGCACCGCGCGCACAGAGGAGATGACGGGGGACACAGTCGAGGAGGCACGCAGTTGACCGCCACGGGAACGAGCACCACGAGCACGACCGGTACGTACGGACTGAGCACGGAGGCCCGCAACCTGCAATGGCTGCTGGGCAACCTGGTGGAGGAGGTACCCGGCGTCCGCTCGGTCGCCGTCGTCTCCTCCGACGGGCTCCTGCTGCTCTCCTCCGACCCCGACGAGCGCCCGGACCGGGCCGCCGACCTGGCCGCCGACGGGCCCGCCCGCCCCCGGGGCCCGCGCGGCTCCAGCGCCGACCTGGCCACCATCGTCTCCGGCATCGGCAGCCTCACCGTCGGCGCCGCGCGGCTCATGGACGGCGGCGGCGTGAAGCAGACCATGGTCGCCATGGAGGAGGGCAGCGTCTTCGTCATGTCGATCAGCGACGGCTCGCTGCTCGGCGTGCACGCCACCCCCGACTGCGACATGAGCGTCATCGCCTACCACATGGCGCTCTTCGTGGGCCGGGCCGGACACGTCCTCACCCCCGAAGTCCGCAGCGAGCTGCGCAAGTCGATGGAGACCCACCGGTGACCTCGCTGACCGCCGCCCACCGGCTGCCCGTGCGGGGCGAGGGACGGCGCCCCGCGCGCGTGCGCCCGTACTCGCTCACCGGCGGCCGCACCCGGTTCGGACACGTGCTGCTCGTCGAGACCTTCGTCGCCGCCCTGGAGGCGCCGATCGCCCGCAAGGTCCTCACGGACGGCGGCCACGGCGCGCGCGGGCTGATGCCCGAGATGCGCGCCATCGTCGAGATCTGCCGCCGGATGCGGACGGTGGCGGAGATCTCGGCCCTCCTCAAGATGCCGTTGGGTGTCGTCCGGGTGCTGCTCAGCGACCTGGCCGACCAGGGAAAGATCCGTGTGTACGGGACCGGTCACGGCACCGGCCAGCCCGACCGCGCGCTCCTCGAAAGGGTGCTGAGTGGACTCCGTCGTCTCTGACGCCACCGCCGTCGACACCGCCGTCGACACCCCCGCCGCCTCCCCGGCGGAGACCGTCCCCACCGCCGCCATCCCCGCCCAGCCCGGGCCCGCCACCGGGGAACCCGACCCCGAGGACGGCGCCCAGGACTGGCAGCTCGACCACTCCCGCGCCCCGATCGCGACGAAGATCGTGGTCGCGGGCGGCTTCGGCGTCGGCAAGACCACCTTCGTCCGCGCGGTCTCGGAGATCACCCCGCTCCAGACCGAGGCGCTGATGACCCGGGCGAGCGAGGAGACCGACGACCTCACCGCCACCCCGGACAAGCTCACCACCACCGTGGCGATGGACTTCGGCCGGATCACGCTCGACAACGACCTGGTCCTCTACGTCTTCGGCACCCCGGGCCAGCAGCGCTTCTGGTTCATGTGGGACGACCTCGTGCGCGGCGCGATCGGGGCGATCGTGCTCGCCGACACCCGCCGACTCACCGACTGCTTCCCGGCGCTCGACTACTTCGAGAGCTGCGGCCTGCCGTACGTCGTCGCCGTCAACCACTTCGAGGGCACCGAGCGGTTCGACCCGGAGGACGTCAGGGAGGCCCTGACGATCACCCCCGAGGTCCCCGTGGTGATCATGGACGCGCGCAAGCGCTACAGCGTCGTCGAGACCCTGCTCGCCATGGTCGAGCACGCGCTCTCCGCGACGCCCGAGTAGCCGCCCCACCCTCCCCGTTCTCGCCAGGAGCTCCACCCATGCGGAAGATACTCATAGTCGGCGCCGGACAGTCCGGTCTCCAGCTCGCCCTCGGCCTCCAGTCCCACGGGTACGAGGTCACCCTGATGTCGAACCGGACCGCGGACGAGATCCGCTCCGGCCGCGTCATGTCCACCCAGTGCATGTTCGACACCGCGCTCGGGCACGAGCGCGACCTCGGCCTGAACTTCTGGGAGTCCCAGGCCCCGAGGATCGAGGGCCTCGGCGTCTCCGTCGCCGGCCCCGACTCCGCCCGTCTCATCGACTGGGTCGGGAAGCTCGACGGCTACGCCCAGTCCGTCGACCAGCGCGTGAAGATGGCCGGCTGGATGGAGACCTTCGCCCAGCGCGGCGGACAGCTCGTCATCCACGGCGCGGCCGTCGGCGACCTCGACTACTTCGCCCGCCGCTACGACCTGGTGCTCGTCGCCGCCGGCAAGGGCGAGCTGGTCTCCATGTTCGGCCGCGACGCCGACCGCTCCCCGTACGCCGAGCCGCAGCGCGCGCTCGCCGTCGCGTACGTGCACGGGCTCGGCCCGCGCCCCGAGCACCCCGACTTCGACGCGGTCCGCTGCAACCTCGTGCCCGGCGTCGGCGAGCTCTTCGTGATGCCGACCCTCACCCTCGGCGGCCGGGCCGACATCCTCTTCTGGGAGGGCGTCCCGGGCGGCCCCGTCGACGCCTTCCAGGGCGTCAAGGACCCCGCCGAGCACCTGGCGCTGACGCTGGAGCTGATGGAGAAGTTCCTGCCCTGGGAGTACGCGCGCGCCACCCGGGTCGAGCTGACCGACGCCGGCGGCACCCTCGCCGGCCGGTACGCGCCGACCGTCCGCAACCCGATCGGCCGGCTCCCCGGCGGCGGCCTGGTCCTCGGCGTCGCCGACGTCGTCGTCGCCAACGACCCGATCACCGGCCAGGGCTCCAACTCCGCGTCCAAGTGCGCCGCCGCCTACCTCGCGGCCATCGTCGAGCACGGCGACCGGCCCTTCGACGAGGAGTGGATGCGGTCCGCGTTCGACCGCTACTGGAAGACCGCCGAGCCGGTCACCAAGTGGACCAACGCCATGCTGGCGCCGCCGCCGGAGCACGTCCTGAACCTGCTCGGCGCGGCCGGACAGCTCCAGCCGGTCGCCGACCGCTTCGCCAACGGCTTCGACGACCCGGCCGACTTCGAGGACTTCTTCTTCGACCCGGAGAAGGCGTCCGCCTACCTGGCGTCCGTCGCCGGAGCCTGACCGCCGCCGCCCCACCTCGTGCCGGACCCCCTGTCGTACCCCTCGTCCGAGCCCTCCCGGGCGCCCTCCGGGAGGGCCGGCGGGGTGTACGACGCCAGGGCCGTGCCGCCGGGATCCGGCCGTACGGCCCCGAGCAGCGGGTTCGCCGCGAGGGGGGAGACCTTCACCCGCCCGCCCGGCCGCGGGGCCTGCACGACCAGGCCCTCACCCAGGTAGAGGGCCACGTGCGTGGCGCCGGGGAAGTACACCACCAGGTCCCCGGGCCGCAGCTCGCCCAGCGCCACCCGGGGCAGCTCCGCCCACTGCTCCTGGCTGGTGCGCGGGATCTCCCGGCCGGCCGCCGCCCACGCCCGCTGCGTCAGCCCCGAGCAGTCGTAGCTGTCCGGGCCCTCCGCGCCCCACTCGTACGGCTTGCCCAGCTCCCCGACGGCGAAGGCCAGCGCCTCCGCGCCCGCCCGGGACGGGGTGAGGGCGGGGTCGAGGACGCCCGAGTCGAGGAGTTCGCGCTGGGCGCCGGCCGTCTCGGCCCGCTCCAGCTCGGTCAGGCGCGCCAGCTGCTCGGCGGAGAGCGAGGCGAGCAGCCCCTCGACCTCGGCGAGCTTCCGCCGCACCTCGTCCCGCCGGGTCCGCTGCCGGGTGGCGAGCGTCTTCTGCCGGCCGAGCGCGGTGCGGGAGGCGGCGGCCAGCGCGGCGGCCCGGCGCTCGGCGGCCTGGAGCCGGGGCACGGCGGAGGCCCGGTCGCGGGCCGTGCGGTCCATCAGATGCCGGGCGTCGAGGGCCGACTGGGGGTCCGGGGCGAAGAGCAGCCGCAGCGGGGAGGCGAAGCCGGTGCGGCCCTGGTACTGCTCACGGGCCAGCCGCCCCGCCTCGGCCCGGCCCCGCGCGAGCGCGGTCCGGGCGGTCTCCAGGTCGGCGGTGACCCGCCGGGTGGCGGTGTTCTGGAGCCGCAGCGCCTCCTCGGCGGCGTTGAACCGCTCCGTGGCCTCCTCGGCCTGCCGGTAGAGGGTGCGGAGCCGTGTGAGCAGCGTCGCCACGGAGTCCCCGCCGGAGGGCGCGAGCGCGGCGGCGTCGTCGGCCTCCGCGGCGGGAGCGGCCTCTCCGGCGGGAGCGGCTGCCTCGCCGGGCTCGGCTGCGTCTGCCGGTCCGGCTTCCGCGTCCGGTCCGGCTTCTCCGTCCGGTCCGGCTTCTCCGTCCGGTCCGGCTTCTCCGTCCGGTCCGGCTTCTTCGTCCGGTGGGGTCTCCGTGTCCCGTGCGGCGGCCGCCGCCGCGTCCGGGTCCACCGGTCCGACCGGTTCCGCCGCCGGGTCCGCCCAGGCGATCGGCGCCGATTCGGCGGGCGGGTCCGCCGGCGGACCGGGCGGTACGGGCACGGCCGCCGCCGTGCCGGTCAGGGCCGTCAGCGCGGCCAGCGCTCCCGTACAGACCGTGCGCAGCAGCCTTCGCGACACGTCACCACCACCTCCAGAGCGGGCTCCGGAGGCATCATGGCGCGTCGATTCATCCGATTACCGTACGAAGCGGGGCGCGCCCTCCCGACTCACCCGTTCGGCTCTCCGGGGGACCGCCCGGGCTCCTCGGGCCCGTCGGGACCGTCGGGGCGGGGGGTCGGCTTGGACCACGGCCACTTCAGCTCGCGCCGCTCGCGGCCCTCGGGGGCGTACTCGTAGACCCAGCCGCGCTGGAGGCCGAGCCGCTTGGTGTGGCCCGCGGGCTCGCGCCGGTACGTGTACAGCATGGGCGGCCGGCCGTCGTGGGCCGGCACCGGCACCTCGTACCACTTCGGCGGGTGGCCGGTCGCGCCGAGCAGGATGGGCAGCACCCGCCCGTCGAGCGGGCCGCCGCGGAAGGGGGTGTTCTCGCTTCTCACCCCACCAGTCTCTCCCGGCCGCCCCGGGCGCGGGCGGTCAGAGCAGGTGCGCCGCCTCGCCGGCGAGCGGCGCGAGACGGCGGGCGAGACCGGCGACCGGACCGTCGGGGGTCTCCTGGGCGAGCAGCCGCCGGACGACCTCCGCGGTCTCGGGGTCGCGCGCGGAGCTCGCGGCGAGCAGCGCGACGAGATGGTCGACCAGCCAGTCGCGCAGCTCGCCCGCGTCCGGCCGCTTGCCGTCGCCGAGCCAGAGGAGGGAGGCCGCCTCGACGGCCGCGATCCAGGTGCGGACCAGCATCCCGAGCCGCCCGCCCGGCCGCTCCACGCCCAGGTGCAGGAAGATCTGCCCGGCCGCGGCCCGCCGCACCTCGTCCACGATCGCGGCCGTGTGCGCGGTCTCGACGACGCTGCCGCCGCGCAGCAGCGCGCTGAAACCGGCGTCGTGGCCGTCCACGAAGGCCAGGTAGCGGTCGAGGACCCGGCCGAGCCGCTCGGTGGGCGGGCCCTCGGCCGGCTCGGCGAAACAGCGGTGCAGGGCGTCCGCCGAGGAGCGCAGGGCGGCCTCGTACAGCTGCTGCTTGCCGCCGGGGAAGTAGCGGTAGACCAGCGGCCGGGAGACCCCGGCGGCCTCGGCGACGTCGTCGAGCGACACGTCCTCGGGGGCCCGGTGCGCGAAGAGCCCGAGCGCGGCCTCCAGGAGCTGGCCGCGCCGCTCCTCGACGCTGAGCCGGCGGTACGCGGGGGAGGCGGCGCTCGTCATGCCCGCAGCGTAACCCCGGTACCGCCCGCTCCGGCGCCCCGGCCGGAAGCCTGCCCCGGTACCGCTCCGGACCGTGGCCGGAACCCGCCCGGTGCCGCTCCCGTCCCTGGCCGGAAGCCGCCCCCGCCGTCCCGGCGCACCCTCCCCTCAGGCCAGCAGTCCCGACGAGCGCCACAGCCGGCGGCCCGGGCCGCGCAGCACCCCGATGTCGTCGAGGAAGTCCGTCAGGCGCCGGGCGCCGCTCTGCATGACCTCCCGCCGGTGTCCGCTCGCCCGCACCTGGGCGACCGCCTCCCGCCGGTCCAGGCCCACCGCGTCGTACACCGCCGGGTTGACGAAGCAGGTGGAGAAGACCCGGGCGGCCTCTCCGCAGCTGAGCCGGGTGAACTCCCGCTCCCAGCGCGGCGCCGTCACCATCTGCCGGCGCAGCTCCTCGCGGGCGTACCGCACGTGCCGGGCCTCCTCCACCACATGGATCCGGGTGACCCCGCGCACCAGCGGCTGGACCCGCTCGTCCGGGAAGGTCAGCCGCTGCATCCAGTCGAGGATCTCCTCGCCGAGCAGGGTGGCGGCGAAGGAACCGGGGGTGGTGGAGACGGTCTTCAGGACGCGCCCGAGGTTGTGGTAGACCCGCGGCACCGGGTACTCGCCGGTCCCGCTCTTGCGGATCAGCCGGGCGAACATCATCGAGTGGCGGCACTCGTCGGCGATCTCGGTGAGCGCGTACCCCACGTGATGGCTGGTCAGCGACTTGTCGTAGATGTGCCGGACGAGCAGCTGCATCAGGATGACCTCGAACCAGATGCCCAGCGAGGCGAGCGAGGCGGCCTCGTGGCGGGAGAGGGCGATCCGCTGTTCCTCGGACATCCGGTGCCACAGCGGGGTGCCGTGGAGCGAGACCAGCTCCGGCGGCCAGTACCACTTCCCGTCCTCGAACGGCGCGTCCCAGTCGAGTTCGGTGTCGGGGTCGTGGGAGTGCTTGCGGGAGGACTCCAGGAGCCGTTCGGCGAGCCGCTCGCGGTCGCGGAGCGGCCCCAGGGCGTCCCGCAGCAGGGTGAGGTCGGGCTCGGTGAAGG
This sequence comes from Streptomyces sp. NRRL F-5727, assembly GCF_000719555.1. Classification (GTDB taxonomy): domain Bacteria; phylum Actinomycetota; class Actinomycetes; order Streptomycetales; family Streptomycetaceae; genus Streptomyces. The sequence continues at coordinate 134,334 of NZ_JOGX01000011.1, read as the reverse complement.
GGCTCGTGGCGCGGCTCATGGCGGGGACACCTCGCTGGCGGCGGGTTCGGGTTACCGTCGGTCACTCGCTATCAGACTGCCCGTCAGCAAGCCCGTCAATCCCTCGTGTACGACTTGTTGACGCTTCGTCCAGCAACGTGTGAGCCTGCTGGCGACGGCTGACGTGCCGTCAGGCCGGAAGGAGTGGTCGATGTCGACCCACGAGCTCTACGTGAACCCCCCGTCCGGACCCGGCCGGGAGATCCCGGCCACCGGAGAGGCCCGCTTCTCCTGGGAGTACGACATGGCCGACGCCGGCCGTGACCGGCTCCTCGCCCTCTACCAGAAGGGCAAGGACAAGCAGTGGGACGGCGCCCGCCGCATCGACTGGGAGCTGGAGGTCGACCCGTACGACCCGCTCGGCACCCCCGACGAGGCGCTCGCCCTGTACGGCACCCGGCACTGGGCCAAGCTCACCGAGAAGGACAAGGGCGAGCTGCGCCGGCACTACGCCTCCTGGAACTTCAGCCAGTTCCTCCACGGCGAGCAGGGCGCCATGGTCTGCGCCGCCCGGATCGTCGAGTCCGCGCCCGACCTCGACGCCAAGTTCTACTCCGCCACCCAGACCATGGACGAGGCCCGGCACGCCGAGATCTACGGCCGCTTCCTGCACGAGAAGATCGGGATGCTCTACCCGATCAACGACCACCTCCAGTCCCTCCTCGACGACACCCTCCGCGACTCCCGCTGGGACATGCCCTACCTCGGCATGCAGGTGCTCATCGAGGGCCTGGCCCTCGCCGCCTTCGGCATGATCCGCGACACCACCGACAAGCCGCTGCCGAAGCAGATCCTCGCGTACGTCATGCAGGACGAGGCCCGGCACGTCGCCTTCGGCCGGATGGCCCTGCGCGACCACTACAAGCAGCTCACCGACGCCGAACTGCGCGAACGCGAGGAGTTCGTCATCGAGGGCTGCTACCTGATGCGGGACCGGCTGCGCGGGGTCGAGGTCCTGGAGAGCTTCGGCGTCGGGCGGAAGGAGGCGGAGGAGTACAGCGAGCAGAGCGAGTTCCTGCACCTCTTCCGGAAGCTGCTCTTCAGCCGGATCGTGCCCTGCGTCAAGGACATCGGCCTCTGGGGCGAACGCCTCCAGCGCGCCTACCTCGACATGGGCGTCTTCGACCTCGGCGACTCCAACCTCGACCTCCTCATGACCCAGGACGAGGAGATCGCGGAGCGCCTGGACGCGGAACGCTTCGCGGCGGAGGAGCGCGAGCGCGTGGCGGAGGTGGCACGGGCGGTCGCGGACGGCGCGGCGGAGTAGGCCCCTCACCGCGCCGGCGGTCCGCGGCGGGGCGGGTGACTGGTGCGCCGCGCGGGTGGGGCGGGGCGATACCCGGCTCAGCCCGTCCCGCCGGTCCCGCCCGTCCCGCTGGTCCCGCCGGTCCCGCCCGTCCCGCTGGTCCCGCCCGTCCCGGGCGCTCCGCGGGGCGCGGGCGGGGTGGCCGCTCGGCCCCCGGCGGGGCGGGTGACCGGTGCCTTCCGCGGGTGGGGCGGGGGTGTGGCCTCCGGCGCCCGGCCGCCGGGCGGGCCGGCGGGGCGGGGTGCCTTCGTCTGCGGGGCCGGCGCCCGCGCGCCGCGCGGTCCCGGCGTGCCGGACGCGCGCGCCTCCGCCTCCAGGCGGAGCGCCTCCCGCATCACGTCCCGGGCGATCGGCGCCGCGCTGCCGCCGCCGCTGATGTCGGTGCGGGACGCCTCCGCGTCCTCCACGACCACCGCCACCGCCACGGCCGGCCGGCCCGAGTCCTCCGCCTGCGCCCAGGCGATGAACCAGGCGTACGGGGTCCCCGTGTTGCCGAGGCCGTGCTGCGCGGTGCCGGTCTTGCCGCCGACCCGGGCCCCGGGGATCGCCGCGTTCGACCCGGTCCCCTCGTCCACCGCCCTCACCATCAGCCGCTGGAGCTGGAGCGCGGTCGACGGGCTCATCGCCTGCCGGTAGGTGCGGCGCGGGGTGCGGTCCACGGTCGTGCCGCCGGAGGTCGTCGTCCGGTCCACCAGGTACGGCTGTGCGATCTCCCCGGTGTTGGCGACCGCCGCCGCCACCATCGCCATCTGGAGCGGGGTCGCCGTGGTGTTGAACTGCCCGATCGACGACAGCGCCAGCTGGTCCGGGCTCATGTCGCGGTCGAAGTTGGACTTCGCCACCCAGGACGGCACCCGCAGCGTCGTGTCGTCGAAGCCGAACCGTTCCGCCGCCTCCACCATCCCGGCCAGGCCCACGTCCACGCCGAGCCCGGCCATCACGGTGTTGCAGGACCACTGGAGGGCGTACGCGAGAGAGGCGTCCTCGCAGCCCCGGGCCGCGTTCGGCAGCACCTGCCGGGTGCCGGGCAGCACGAACGGGTCCGGCGTGTCCGTCGGCGCGTCCACGTCCCGCACCACGCCCGCGTCCAGCGCCGCCGCCGCCGTCACGATCTTGAAGGTGGAGCCGGGCGGATAGGTCTGCCGCAGCGCCCGGTTGAGCATCGGCTGGTTCGGCGAGGTGGTCAGCCGGGTCCAGGCGTCCTTCACGTCCGGGCCGTTGCCGGAGAGCACGCCGGGCTCGTACGAGGGGGAGGAGACCAGCGTCAGGATCCGCCCGCTCGACGGTTCGAGCGCGACGACCGCGCCGCGCTTGCCGCCGAGCCCCCGGTAGGCGGCCTCCTGCATCGGCGCGCGGATCGTCGTCACCACGTCGCCGCCGGGGGAGCGGCCCCGGGTGAGGTCGTTCCACAGCGGCAGCGGCGCCAGCATCGGGTCGGTGCCGGCGAGGATCCCGTCCTCCGCGTGCTCGACCATCGTGGTGCCGTACGTCTGGGAGGCGTAGCCGGTCACCGGCGCGTACAGCGGGCCCCGGCGGTAGGTCCGCTCCCAGCGCAGCTGCTGGCCGCTGTCCCGGGAGCCGGTGACCGGCTTCCCGTCGACGACGATCTCGCCGCGCGGCTCGGCCCAGCGGGCGATGGCGCTCCGCCGGTTGGCCGGGTTCGCGTCCAGCTCGCCGGCCTCGACCAGCATCACCCGGGCCGCGTTGACCAGCAGCGCGGCGAGCAGCAGCAGACAGAGCGCGGCGGCCCGCCGGATGTACCGGATCACCGGCCGGCCTCCACCCGGGCCGGCTCGCCGGTCTCGGCGGCCTCCGGCTGCGGGGCCCGCGCCGAGTCGCTGACCCGGATCAGGAGGGCGACGATCACCCAGTTGGTCACCACCGACGAACCGCCCTGCGCCAGGAACGGCATCGCCATGCCGGTCAGCGGGATCAGCCCCATCACCCCGCCCGCGATCACGAAGACCTGGAGCGCCACGATCGACGCCAGCCCCACCGCGAGCAGCCGCCCGAAGGGGTCCCGCAGCGCGAGCCCGGCCCGGTAGCCGCGCGCCACGAAGAGGGCGTACAGCAGGAAGAGCGCGGTGAGCCCGACCAGCCCCAGCTCCTCGCCGGCCGTCGCCAGGATGAAGTCCGACTTGGCGGCGAAGCCGATGAGGACCGAGTGGCCGAGGCCGAGGCCGGTGCCGAGCATCCCGCCGGCGGCGAAGGCGAAGAGCGACTGGGCGAGCTGCCCGGGCCCGTCCCCGGCCCGGATGGAGGCGTACGGATCGAGCCAGTCCTCCACCCGGCCGTGCACGTGCGGCTCGACGGAGCCGATGAGAAACGCCCCGGCGGCGGCCAGCAGCAGCCCGATCGCGATCCAGCCGGTGCGCCCGGTGGCCACGTACAGCATGATCACGAAGAGGCCGAAGAAGAGCAGCGAGGTGCCCAGGTCCCGCTCCAGGACGAGGACGCCGACGCTGAGCAGCCAGATCGCCACGATCGGCCCGAGCACCCGCCAGGTGGGGAACTGGAACCTCCAGATCCGGCGCCCGGCGTAGGCGAGCGCGCTGAGGTTGGCGGAGAGGTACGCGGCGAAGAAGACCGCCAGCAGGATCTTCGCGAACTCGCCCGGCTGGAAGGAGAGCCCGCCGATCCGGATCCAGATCCTGGCCCCGTTCACCGCCGGGAAGAAGATCGGCAGGATCATCAGGGCGAGCGCGGCGGCCACGGAGACGTACGCGTACCCCCGCAGGGCGCGGTGGTCGCGCAGCACGAGGACGACCACGATGAAGAGCGCGACGCCGAGCGTCGACCACACCAGCTGGGTGGTGGCCGCCAGGTCGTGCGGGGTCTCCAGGTCCAGCCGGTAGATCAGCACCAGACCGAGCCCGTTGAGCAGCAGGGCGATCGGCAGCAGGAGCGGATCGGCGTACGGGGCCCGGAACCGCACGGCGAGGTGCGCGAGCAGCGCGAGGAGCCCGAGCCCCGCCCCGTACCGGGCGGCGTCCGGCGGCACGGCCCCGTCGTGGGCGAAACCCACCTCGGCGTAGCCGCAGACGGAGATGAGCACGGCGCCGAGGAGCAGCACCAGTTCCACCCCGCGCCGCTTCCGGCCCCGGACACCCGGCGGCGGCGCGGCCGGGGGCGCGTCCATGGTCCGAGGTGCGGTCATGGTCGGCAACGTAGCAAGCCGTATGCCGTATGTCCCTTTTGTGTGACGGTGTGCCGTGCGGGCTGTTCACGTGGTGCGGGCTGCTCATGTGGTGCGGGCTGTTCATGTGGTGCGGCTGTTCACGTGGTGCGGGCCGTTCACGCGGCAGGGGCGTTCATCCCTCCGGGCCGTCGTCCGTGAGCCGCACGTACTCCGGCAGTCGGATCCGTGCCTCGGCCCCGCCCTCCGGGGCGTCGGCGAAGACCAGCTCCGCGCCGATCACCTCCGCCTGCCCCACCGCGATCGTCAGCCCGAGACCGTGTCCCTTGCCGCCGCTCTCGGTGCGGAAGCGCTGCGGGCCGGAGGTGAGCAGGTACTCCGGATAGCCCGGCCCGTGGTCCCGCACCGCCACCACCGGCCCGTCCACGGTCACCACGACGGGCGCGCGGCCGTGCCGGTGCGCGTTGGCGACCAGGTTGCCGAGGACGCGTTCCAGGCGCCGCCGGTCGGTCTCGACCTCCGCGTCCCGGACGATCCGCACCGCCGTGTCGGTGCCCGAGGCGCGCACCACCCGCTCGACCAGCGGCCCGAGCTCGTGCACGGCCAGATCGACGGTCTCGTTGCGGGCGTCGAGCCGGGAGATCTCCAGAAGGTCCTCGGTCAGCCCCCGCATCGCCCGCACCCGGTCCCGCACGAGCTCGGCGGGCCGCCCCTCCGGCAGGAGTTCGGCGGCGGCCGACAGCCCGGTCAGCGGGGTCCGCAGCTCATGGGCCACGTCGGCCGTGAAGCGCTGCTCGCTCTGGAGCTTGCGCTGGAGCGAGGAGGCCATGGTGTCGAGCGCCCCGGAGACCGTCGCCACCTCGTCCTGCGGGCGCCGGGGGTCCTTCGTGCGGGGGTCGTCCACGCGCGCGTCCAGGTCGCCCGCGGTGATCCTGCGGGCCACCTGCGCGGTGGCGTGCAGCCGCCGGGTGACCCGGGTGACGGCCAGGACGCCGACCGCCAGGGTCGCCGCGATGGCGAGGACCGACGAGCCGACGATCGACCGGTCCAGGGCGTCGATGGTCCCCGCGCCCACGCTGTGGTCGACCCGGACGGCGAGGGCGTGCCCGTCCGCCGGGCCCGCCGCCCACATGGTGGGCCGGCCCTCGTGGTCGGCGATCATGGTGCCGCGCTCGCCGCGCGCCGTCAGCCGCCGCAGCGGTTCCGGCAGCCCGTCCGGGTCGAGCCCGGCGAACGGCGGCAGCGGCTCGCCCGCCTCGTACACCCGGGTGACCTCCACCAGCCGGGCCAGCGCCTTCTCCCGCGCGTCCCGCTCGGTCTGCCGGGTCACCGAGACGTGCACCAGCGTGCCGAGCAGCGCGGCGAGCGCGCAGCACATCACGGCGATGAAGACGGCGGCCTTCCAGGTGAGCGTCGCGGTCCAGGCGGGCGCCCGGGGCCGGCGGGCGCGGCGCGCGGTCACGGGGCGGGCTCCGAACGCGGGGAGGCGCGGCGGGGAGCCGCGGACGGCGTGCGTACGGGCACGATCTCGTCGCGCGCCGGGAGCATGCTGTGCTGCCGCTCGTCCCACGACCAGGCCGTGCGGTACTCGTACCCCGGGATCCCGGCCGAGGCGGCCCGCACGATCAGGTCCCGGCCGGCCAGCTCCACGCTGATCACCTGCTCGACGGTGGACATCACCCGGGTGAGCCCGCCCCGCTCGGCGAGGTACACCCGGACGGCGACCTGCTGCTCGGGCATCCGGATCCCGACGATCAGCTCGTCCCGGCCGTTCCCCGTGAGGTCCCGGTAGTACGGCGACAGCACCGGGCAGGCCGCCGGCGCGGTGTCGCAGGCGAGGATCGCCCGGGCGGTCTCCTCGTACATCCCGTCGCCGCCGGTGTACGTGTCGGGGTGGGCGGCCACCTCGGCCCGGACCACCGCGACCGGGTCCACGGTCCGCACGTCGGCGCCGCGCACGACGATCCCCGGCACCCGGGCGGTGTCCGTCTCCCCGTAGTCGACGGGCGGGTCCGAGGCGGGCGGCAGCTCCGGCCAGAGCCGCACCGGCCCCACCGCCGTCTCCACCGGGCCGTCGCTCTTGAGGCCGCCCTCGCCGCCGCAGCCGGCCGTCGCCGCGGCGATCGCGGCGACGGCGGCGAGGGTGCGGGCGGCGGTGCGGACGCTCACGGGGCTCCCGGGTCGGAGGGACGGTCTCGGAAAGACCATATGTCCAAATGGAGAAGGACATCCCTCTTCGGGGTGTGGGCCTCGGTCTCCGGGGTGTGGGCCTCGGCCTTCGGGGTGCGGGCCTCGGCCTTCGGGGTGTGTGGGCCTCGGCCTTCGGGGTGCGGGCCTCGGCCTTCGGGGTGTGTGGGCCTCGGCCTTCGGGGTGCGGGCCTCGGCGGCCCCGCGCCCGTCAGGCGCCGTCCGGGTCCCGGCCCCCCGGGCGGTCCGTGTCGGCCAGGGGCCGGGCCTCCTGCCACGGGGTCCGCCGCTCCATGCGGGCCAGGGCCGCCCGGCACAGGGTCAGGAGCTTCTCGTCCTGGTGGATGTCATGGCTGCCGGAGGCGCCCTCCCGGGCGTTGTGCCGGCGGCGGCGGGTCAGCTCGGTGAGGATCGACAGCTGGGCCTCCGCCGCCGCGGGACCCATCTCGGCGAGGCACTCGGCGATGTCCACGCGCGCGTGCCGGTTCTCCTCCCAGGCCGCGAGCAGCACCGGCAGCGTCCGCTCCGTCTCCCCGGACACCCGCCACAGGGCCGCCGCGCACCGCACCCGCTCCCACAGGTCACGCGAGGTCAGCCCCGGCCGCAGCGCCCGCGCCGCCCCGGCCGCCGCCGGGCCGATCGCGCCCAGCGCCTGCGCCGCCGCGCACCGGTCGGCGCCCGACGCACCCGGCCGCAGCCACCGCACCAGCACCGGCACCACCGCGTCCGCGTCGCCCTCGACCTCCCACAGGGCGCGCGCCGCCGTCGTGGAGACCGTCGCCGAGTCCGCGGCCAGCAGCTCCCGCAGCTCCGGTACGGCCTCCCGGGCCGCGGGCCCGAACGCGCCGAGGGTCCGCGCCGCCGCCTCCCGCACCCACGCGCGCCGGTGCTCCGGCGCCCCGCGCAGCAGCCGCAGCACCTCCGGCAGCGCCTGGCCGCCCCGCACCGCCGCCAGCGCGTACAGCAGCGGCGCCGCCCGCTCGTACAGGTCCTCGTCCAGCTCGACCGCCGCCAGCCGCCGCCGCAGCAACGGCGCGAGGCCCGCCGCGGCCGGCCCGAGCCCGTCGACCGCGTACAGCAGCTCCCGCCGCACCTCACCCCGGCCCTCAAGAGCCCGCGCGAGCAGCGGTACGGCACGGGCGTCGCCACTCCGCGCCAGCGCCAGCAGCGCGCCGTCCCGCCCGGTCCTGCCGGTCAGCTCCGCCAGGCCGCCGGGCGCCGCGGGCGCCCCGCCCGGCCCGCGCGCCAGGACGCCCGCGAGCGCGTCGGCCGCCGGGGCCGCCCGCTCGAAGAGCCGCTCCAGGAAGGAGATGGCGGCCTCCCGGAGCCGCGCGTCGGGATCGGCGAGCTGCTCGCCGACGAGCCGTACGACCTCCTCGTACCGCCCCCGCCAGAGCCGTATCAGCCCGCCGCACAGCCAGATCGCGTCCGACCGCTGCCCCGGGTCGGGGCTGCGCAGCTGCGCCGTGATCAGCGCGATCCGGTCGTCCACCCGGTCGTCCAGCGCGCCGTGCAGGGTCCGCAGCAGCTCCTCGGTCCACGGCGTCCGCCGCCCCGCCGCATGCTCCTCCAGGAGTTCGCGGACCTGCCCCACGAGCGTCACCGGCATCCGCGCGGGACCCGGCTCGCCGCCCCCGTCGTCCGGCTCCGGCGCCGTCCGGATCTCCTCCAGGAGCTCCGTCACGCGCCCCACGATGTCGTCCGGGATCCGGCCGGGGCAGCACCGCGCGAGCTGTGCGAGGGCCGCGAGCCTCAGCCCCGGGTCGTGGGCCGCCCGCGCCAGCCAGGCCAGCCAGTCGACCGTCTCGGCGCAGAGCGAGGCGTGCCGCAGCGCGATCCGCCCCACCGCCTCGACCAGCGCGAGCCGCACCTCCGTGTCCGGCTCCACGGTCAGCCGCTCCCGCAGCAGGGTCAGCACGCGCGCGGGGTCCGGGTGCAGCGACGCCAGCGCCACCGGCGCGGCGAGCCGCACCTCCGGGTCGGCGTCGTCGACCAGACCGAGGAAGACGTCGGCTCCGGCGGCGACGGCCGCGGCCGCCATCGCGAAGTTCGCGGCCGGGACGAACCCGTCGTCGTCCACACCCGTCCCGGCCGGCCCGTCCAGGTCGTCGTCCTCGTCGTCGAGCTCGATCCCGCCGATGCTGGTGAGCAGTTCGACGATGCCGCCGCGGTCCTGGACGGCGGGATCGGCGACCAGTTCCAGGAGGAAGGGGATGCAGGCGAGGGTGGAGTCGTACACGTCGCCCTGGTGGTGGACCGCCCCGTACATGCCGTCGAGGCCGGCCTCCCGCTCGGCGGGGTCGGGCGAGGCGAGACCGCGGAGCAGTGCCGGCACGTCGTCCGCGGGGCCGTAGGCGTGCCCCAGCGAGGCCCAGTCGACCTCCTCGATCCCCGTCAGCATTGCCCGGCCGCCTTCCCCGTGAGCCCTCTACCAGGCAGCAAGTGTGCACCACAGGAAGGACATCGACGCCGAACCGGCGCCACCCACCCCACGACCGGCGAGTGTTGCGCTCGGTTTGCGCCATGTACGGTGCGAGGACCCGCCGTTGTCGACGAAAACACCCCCACGCACGCGCGCGCGGGGGTCGCGGGGGCGCGCGCCACGCCCCCGCGGGCACGCGCGCGTGGAGGTCACGCGGACCGGAACCACGTCACCCCCACCCCCTCAGGCACGCGCGCGTGGAGGTCACGGGGAAGCGGGTTCCACGCCCCCCGGCGCCCGCCCGCCCGGAGGTCCCGGGGGCCGGGTCTCACACCCCCTCCCCCCGGAACCGTACGAACGCGGGGGCGCCGGTCTGTCGTCCCGCGACCTGCCGCAGCTCCACCGCCTGCGGCCGCGCGAGCCGCAGCACCGGTCCGTGCTCGGGGTCGGTCTCCGGCGTCAGCCCGCCGCCTGCCTCCGCGACCCGGGCCCCGACCTCCCGGGCCTGCACCGCGGTCAGCCGGGGCACCGTCGTCAGGGTCCGTCCGTCCGGCAGCCGGACCAGCAGCGCCCGGGGGCGGTCGGCCGGGCCGACCAGCCCGGTCAGCTCCGCGTCCACGGTCTCGGAATGCCGCACCTTCCGCCAGGCCCAGGTGGCGCCGGAGCGGTACGCCGAGCCCATCGCCTTGGCCACGACCCCCTCCACGCCCGCCGCCCGCAGATCCCGGAACCACGCGCGCGCGGTCTCCTCGTCGTCCGTCGCCAGCACCCGCTGGAGCGGCGGCCCGACCTCGCTCAGCGCCGTGCCGAGCAGCTCCCACCGGTCCCGCAGCGGCAGCGCCCGGACGTCCCGGCCGGGCACGGCGAGCAGGTCGAAGGCGATGTACGAGACGGGCACCCCGGTCCGTACCCGGTCGGCGTGCGAGCGCAGCAGGTCGGTGAAGCTGAGCCGCCCCTCGCGGTACGCGCACAGCTCCCCGTCCAGCACGATCCCGGCCGGCAGCCGGGCCGCCAGGGCCGCCGCGATGTCCGGGAACTCGGGGGCGAGGTCGCGCCGGGACCGCGACTGGAGCACCACCCGCCCGCCCTCCAGGACGAAGGCGAGCGCCCGGAAGCCGTCGAGCTTGAGGGAGTACTGGAGCTCCCGGGGCGGCGGCGCCTGCGGGGGGATCTCCTCCGCCGGCCGCGGCCGCATGACCTCCACCGGCGGCACGAGCACGACTCCGCCGCCACCGCTCACCCCGCTGCCGGCGTGGCCATCGCGCATCCCGCTGCCGCCGCTCCCACCGTGCCCACCGCGCACCCCGCTCCCACCGTTCCCGGCGTGGCCCCCGCGCACTCCGCTGCCGCCGCTCACGGCACTTCCCCCGCCCGCCCCGCGTCGAACAGCGGCCCCATCAGCTCCCCGTACCGCTCCAGACGTGGCGTGATGTCGTCCATCACGAAGACCAGGTCCGCGGGGTTCGCGCACGCCTCGACCTCCTCCCAGGTGACCGGCGCGGAGACGGTGGGCCGTTCGCGGGCCCGGAGGGTGTAGGGGGTGGCGGTGGTCTTGGCGGCGGCGTTCTGGCTGTGGTCGACGAAGACCTTCCCGGCGCGCAGGGCCTTCGTCATCCGGTGCGTGACCAGCCGCGGCAGCTCCGCCTCCGTCTCGACGGCGAGCCGCTTCGCGTACGCGGAGACCTGCCCGGACGGCGTCGGCAGCACCGGGACCAGCAGATGGAGCCCCTTGGCGCCGGAGGTCTTGGCGAAGGCGGCCAGACCGTCCCGGGCGAGCCGTTCGCGCAGGTGGAGCGCGACCCGGCAGCAGTCGACGACGGTGGCCGGCGGCCCCGGGTCGAGGTCCAGGACGAGCCGGTCGGCGACGGCGGGGGAGGCGGCGGTCCACTGCGGGGTGTGGAACTCCACGACCAGGTTCGACGCCCACACCAGCGACGGCAGGTCCTGGACCATCACCTGCCGGGCGCGCGGGTCCTCGGTGCGCGGCACGGGCGTGGTGGCCACCCAGGCGGGCGTACCGGGCGGCGGATTCTTGGTGAAGAAGAGCTGCCCGCCGGGCCCGTCCGGATAGCGCAGGAAGGAGACGGGCCGGTCGCGCAGATGCGGCAGGATCGCGGCCTCGACGGTGGCGTAGTAGTGCAGCAGCTCGCCCTTGGTGGTGCCCGTGGCGGGGTGGATGACCTTGCCGAGGTTACTGAGCGTGATGCGCCGCCCGGCCACCTCTGTGATGGGCGTCATACGATGAGACTCCCATGTTTCCCGCCGAACCGGTACGAAGGGAACAAACCGTGCGATCGATCTGGAACGGCGCCATATCCTTCGGCCTGGTCAGCATCCCGATCAAGCTGGTGAACGCCACCGAGAGCCGGTCCGTCTCCTTCCGCCAGATCCACGCCGCGGACGGCGGCCGGATCCGCTACCGGAAGGTCTGCGAGCTGGACGGCGAGGAGGTCACGCAGGCCGAGATCGGGAAGGCGTACGAGGACGCCGACGGGACCATGATCCCGATCACCGACGAGGACCTGGCCGCGCTGCCGCTGCCCACGGCCAAGACGATCGAGATCGTCGCCTTCGTCCCGGCCGGCGACATCGACCCGCTCCAGATGGACGCCGCGTACTACCTCTCGGCGAACGGGGTGCCGGCCGCCAAGCCGTACACGCTCCTGCGGGAGGCGCTGAAGCGCAGCGACAAGGTGGCGGTGGCGAAGTACGCGCTGCGGGGCCGCGAACGGCTGGGCATGCTCCGGGTCGTGGACGACGTGATCGCCATGCACGGCCTGCTCTGGCCGGACGAGATCCGCGCGCCGGAGGGCGTGGCCCCGGAGACCCAGGTGACGGTCCGCGACGCCGAACTCGACCTGGCGGACGCCCTGATGGCCACCCTCGGCGAGGTCGACATCAGCACCCTCCACGACGACTACCGCGAGGCGGTGGAGGAGATGATCGCGGCGAAGGCGGCGGGCGGCGCGGGAGTGGCGCCCCCGGAGCCGGGCGAGGAGGGCGGCGGCCAGGTGATCGACCTGATGGCGGCGCTGGAGAAGAGCGTCCGCGAGGCGAAGGAGTCCCGGGGCGAGCCGGCCGTGGTCACGGACATCAAGAGCCGCCCGGCGAAGAAGACGGCGACGGCGAAGAAGACGGCCGAGAAGACGACGACGACGGCGAAGAAGACGACGACGGCGAAGAAGACCGCGGCGGCCAAGAAGACGACCGCGACGAGCAAGACGGCCGGGACGAAGAAGGCGGCCGAGACGAAGAAGGCGACGGCCAAGCAGGCTGCATCGAAGAAGGCGGCACCGAAGAAGGCGGCACCGAAGAAGCGCACGGCCTGACCCCGGGCCGACCCCGCCCCCTGAACCACCACGGGCCCCCTGCCTCCCTCCGGAGGCAGGGGGCCCAGCCATGCCCGACCCGCCCCAACTGTTCCCGCTCCGAGCCCGGTTGACATGCCGCATAGCGGACACCCCACCCCGTCCTTCGGACAACAGATGGTCAAATTCTTGTTGCATACCTGTCAAAGAACGCGTTCTCCTGGCACGCTCCCCACCGCGTCACCCCCCACATGAACCCCCACGCGTTTCAGCGAAGGAGCCCGCGTGATCCGCCAGCAGTCCTCGCACCGCCGGACCGTCGTCCGCACCGCCGCCCTCGTCGCCTCGGCCGCCATGGTCGTCGTCGGAGTCCAGACCGGAACCGCCGGAGCCGCGGTCGTCAACGAGACCGGCACCGGGGCCGGGGCCACCGCCCTCGTCCTCAGCGCCCCCCAGCGGGCCGCCGCGATCCAGCAGGCCCAGGCGTCGGCCGCCGCCACCGCCGAGGCGATCGGCCTGGCCGACCGGGAGAAGCTGGTCGTCCGCGACGTCGTGAAGGACGCGGACGGCACCGTCCACACGCGGTACGAGCGCACCTACGACGGCCTGCCGGTCCTCGGCGGCGACCTCGTGGTCCACCAGAAGAAGAACGGCGCCCGCTCCACCACCAAGGCGACCTCGGCCCGCATCTCCGTGCCGACCACGGCCGCCGCCGCCACGGCGCGCGAAGGCGCCCGCAAGGTGATCTGGGCGGCCGGCGGCAAGCCCGTCCTCGCCTGGGAGACCGTGGAGACCGGCCACCAGCACGACGGCACGCCGAGCGAGCGCCACGTCATCACGGACGCCACCACCGGCAAGGAGCTGCACTCCTACGAGGCGATCGAGACGGGCGTCGGCAACACCCAGTACAGCGGCCAGGTCACCCTCGGCACCTCGCCCGGCTTCACCCTCACGGACGCCGGCCGCGGCGGCCACAAGACGTACGACCTGAAGGGCGGCACCAGCGGCACCGGCACCCTCTTCACCAACTCCACCGACACCTGGGGCAACGGCCTGGCGAGCAACCGCGAGACCGCGGCCGCCGACGCCCACTACGGCGCGGCCGTCACCTGGGACTTCTACAAGAACGAGCTCGGCCGCAACGGCATCCGCGGCGACGGCGTCGCCGCCTACTCACGCGTCCACTACGGCAACGCCTACGTCAACGCCTTCTGGTCCGACTCCTGCTTCTGCATGACGTACGGCGACGGCGCCGGCAACGCCAAGCCGCTGACCTCCCTCGACGTCGCCGGCCACGAGATGACCCACGGCCTCACCGCCTCCACGGCGAACCTCCGCTACAGCAAGGAGTCCGGCGGCCTCAACGAGGCGACCTCCGACATCCTCGGCACCTCGGTCGAGTTCTACGCGAACAACGCGTCCGACGCCGGCGACTACCTCATCGGCGAGAAGATCGACATCCGCGGCAACGGCACCCCGCTCCGCTACATGGACAAGCCCAGCAAGGACGGCAACTCCGCCGACTACTGGTCCAGCAGCCTCGGCCGCCTCGACGTCCACTACTCCTCGGGCCCGGCCAACCACTTCTTCTACCTCCTGGCGGAGGGCAGCGGCACCAAGACGATCAACGGGGTCACCTACAACTCCCCGACCTACGACAACTCCACCGTCACCGGCATAGGCCGCGAGAAGGCGTACCAGATCTGGTACAAGGCCCTCTCCACCTACATGACCTCCTCCACCACCTACGCCGGCGCCCGCACCGCCACCCTCTCCGCGGCGTCCGACCTCTACGGCGCGACCTCCTCCGAATACAACGCGGTCAACGCCGCCTGGAAGGCCGTCAACGTCAAGTGACGTGACCACCCGTGCCCCCGGCCCCGACGCCGGGGGCACACCCCTTGCCCAAGCCCCCACGCGATCTCCCCATGGACCGCCGATCACGGTGCCTCGACGAGCGGTGTCGAGCCGGCGGCAGCGTTCGTTTGACCGCGTCTCCGGTGCCGAGGCCGAGTCGGCATGGACGTACCTGTGCTCGGAGGCGCCGGGCGCGCTACGGAGAGCGACGAAACTAAGCCGTTCGAGTGAAATCGAACTGTGCCGCTCATGTAACTTTCCGTGCGCAAGGGGAAGGGGCGGGCGTCCGTGGTGTGCCTTGCCGGGCGGGAGCCACTTCGACTGTCTGTCGCTGCCCCATGTCCCAGAGCACTACTCCCTGCATCGGGGGATGCCGAGCTGCCTCGTCGGTGTCTGACTGGCTAATGGGCCGAGTCCGGCCGAAACAGGCATGAAGGGAGAGCACCGTGGGATGGGACCGCAATGATCTGACCGTCGCTTCGGGCAGCCCGGCACCTGCCGGCGGAAACCCGGACGGATACACCTGGGACGTGGACAAGACCCAGCACGTGGTCTACCGCGGCCAGGACAATCGCATCCATGAGCTGTGGTTCAACGGCGCCTGGCACCACAACGACCTGATCACCGCATCGGGCAGCCAAGTGCTGGCGAACGGCGATCCCTCTGGTTACACCTGGGACGTGGACGGGACCCAGCACGTCGTGTACTGCGGTCTGAACACGCACATCCAGGAACTGTGGTTCAACGGCGCATGGCACCACAACGATCTGATCGCCGCATCGGGCAGCCCGGAACGCGCCCATCCCAACGGCGACCCCTGTGGTTACACCTGGGACGTGGACAAGACCCAGCATGTCGTGTTCTGCGATGAGGACAGCAACGTCCGGGAGCTGTGGTTCAACGGCTCGTGGCACCACAACAATCTGAATGCCGCGTCCGGCAGCACCGCGAAGGTGGCAGGGTTTCCAGACGGGTACACCTGGGACGTGGACGGGACCCAGCACGTGGTCTACCGCGGCCCGGACAACCACATCCACGAGCTGTGGTTCAACGGCGCCTGGCATCACAACGACCTGACCGTCGCGTCCGGCAGCCCCGTCGAGGCCGATGGCGACCCCGCCGGGTACACCTGGGATGTGGACGGAACCCAGCACGTGGTCTACCGCGGCCCGGACAGTCGCATCCATGAGCTGTGGTTCAACGGCGCCTGGCACCACAACGACCTGATCACCGCGTCGGGCAGTCAGGTTGCGGCGCATTCCGATCCGGTCGGATACACCTGGGACGTGGACAAGACCCAGCACGTGGTCTACCGCGGGAGTGACAAGCACATCCACGAGCTGTGGTTCAACGGCGCCTGGCATCACAACGACCTGACCGTCGCGTCGGGTGGCTCCATGCAGGCTGTCGGTACCCCTGCCGGGTACACCTGGGACGTGGACGATACCCAGCACGTGGTCTACCGCGGCCAGGACAACCACATCCACGAGCTGTGGTTCTCGTGATCACACCCGGCGCATCCGCTGTCAGCCCGCCGGTCCCGCATCTCGCCGGCGGGTGAAGACCGGCCCGGTGGACAAGGCCGCCGCACATGAATGGCCCCTGACCGGGCAACCTGGTCGGGGGCCGCTTCCGTGTCCGCGCACCGCGACCACCCGGCGTTCCCCGCTCGACCGGGCACGGGAGGGGCACGCTTCTCCTCGCCGAGCCGTGTACTTCGGCGGCTCCCGGCCCGCCGAAGCGGTCGGCCCGGCCGAGCAGGACCTCACCCTCCCCGAGTCCGGCTGGGGGCCCTCCTGCCCCCGAGCCCCCGGCCGCGAAGAGGGCATACAACAAGACCCCGCTCTCAGCGATTTCGCTGATCACGGGGTCTGTCTGGCACTTCTCGCGAAGTGCCCCCGGCAGGATTCGAACCTGCGCACACGGCTCCGGAGGCCGTTGCTCTATCCCCTGAGCTACGGGGGCTTCGTCGCTGCTTGGCGGCGACGGGTGAAACCTTACCAGCTCTCGCGGGGTGCCTGTGAACAGGTATTTCCGGGGCGTCACCAGGGGGGTGTTCGCTCGCACGGGTCGGAAGTGGGCAAAACCCGGACGCAGCCCCTCGGGGCGGCCTACTCTCGTTCACGTGTCAGGCATGTCCGGGCGGGTGCTCGTTGTCGACGACAACAAGGTCATCCGGCAGTTGATCAGGGTCAATCTCGAACTCGAGGGGTTCGAGGTCGTGACCGCGGCCGATGGTGCCGAGTGTCTGGACGTCGTGCATCGCGTCCGGCCCGACGTCGTCACCCTCGACGTCGTCATGCCACGGCTCGACGGCATCAAGACCGCCCAGCGGCTGCGGGAGGACCCGCGGACCCGGCATCTGCCCGTGGCCATCATCAGCGCCTGCGGGGAGGGCGAGGCCGCGCCGGCCGCGGACGCGTTCCTCGCCAAGCCCTTCGAGCCGGCGGAGCTCGTACGGGTCGTCCGGCAGCTGCTGCACCGGGAGCCCCGGCAGCGGCGACAGGCCGGTGCGCCCGACGCGGGAGAGGAGCCGTCCGCAGGGGACGGCAGCCAGGGCAGACCGGCGGCCGGGAGCGTACGCCCCGGGCGGTGAGCCGGGTGGTGAGTCGGATGTGAGTCGGCGGTGAGTCGCCGGTGAACCGTTTCCGCCTGGGGATTCGTCGCGTGCGGCGCCGCGGGTGACCGGATGGCGAAACCGGTTCGCGTTCCGACCCCCCTCCTCCCCTAGGCTGGGACCGTGACCCCCGCGGACCTCTCCCTCACCGTGCAGCACGCCGTGCGCCGTGCGGTCGACGACGGTGCGCTGCGGGTCGACGTCCCCCCGCGGGTCAAGGTCGAGAAGGCCCGCCCCGGGGGAGTGGGGGAGTACGCCAGCAGCGTCGCCCTCAGCCTCGCCCGGCCCGCCGGGCGGCCCGCGCTCGACGTCGCCTCCGTGCTCAAGGAGCGGCTGGACGGCGCCGCCGGGATCCTCGCCGTGGACATCACCGGGCCCGGCTTCCTGAACTTCACCCTCCGGCCCCAGGACGGCGCCGAACTCCTCCGGGCCGTGCGGACCGCCGGGCTCGCGTACGGGCAGGGCGACGCGCTCGCCGGGGAGGCCGTGCGGTTCGAGCCGCCGGCCGAGGACCGCGCCACCGTGATCGTCGGCTGTCTCACCGGGCTGCTGCGCGGCCAGGGCGCCGACGCCCGCGTCGAGGCCGGCGGCGAGCGGCCGTACGTCCACCCCGGCGCCGACGAGACCGCGCTCCTCGGGAGCGACGCCGCCCGGTGGCGGCTGCTGCGGGCCGCGCCCCACGACCGGCCCCTCGACGGGCCCCCGCTCCTCGTACGGCACGAGCGCAACGCGCTCTTCCGCGTCCAGTACGCCCACTCCCGCACCCGGCGGCTCCTCGCCAACGGCGCGCAGCTCGGCGTGCTCCCCGCCTACGAGACCGAGGTCCACGGCACCGAGGGCGAGGGCCCGCTGCTCGGGCTGCTCCGGGACCACCCCGCCGTCCTCCTCGCCGCCGCCCGCCACCGCGCCCCCGACCGGGTCGCCCGGCACCTCGAAGCCGTCGCCGACGCGCTGCTCGGCTTCCAGCACACCGTTCTGCCGCTCGGCGACGAGAAACCCTCGGCCGCCCACCGCTCCCGGCTCGCGCTCGCCGAAGCCACCGGGACGGTGCTCGCCGGCGGCCTCTCCGTGCTCGGCATCAGCGCACCCGACCGGATCTGAAAGAGCTGACCAGACATGAGCCGTTCCGCCCACCCCGCCGGCCCCCGGCACGCCGACGTCCTCCCCGAGGGGCACTACACCGCGCCGCCCGCCGACCTGAACACGCTCGACCCCAAGGTGTGGGCGCGGACCGTCGACCGTGACGAGCAGGGCGTCGCGACCATCGGCGGACTCCGCGTCACCGACCTCGCCGAGGAGTTCGGCACCCCCGCCTACTTCCTCGACGAGACCGACTTCCGCACCCGCTGCCGCGCCTGGGCCGACGCCTTCGGCCCGGACGCCGACGTCTTCTACGCCGGCAAGGCGTTCCTCTCCCGCGCCATCGTCCGCTGGCTGCACGAGGAGGGGCTCAACCTCGACGTCTGCTCCGGCGGCGAGCTCGCCACCGCGCTCTCCGCCGGCATGCCCGCCGAGCGGATCGCCTTCCACGGCAACAACAAGAGCGAGGCCGAGATCCGGCGGGCCGTCGAGGCCGGCGTCGGCCGGATCGTCCTCGACTCCTTCCAGGAGATCGTCCGGGTCGCCCACATCGCCCAGTCCCTCGGCAAGCGGCAGCGCGTCCAGATCCGCGTCACCGTCGGCGTCGAGGCGCACACCCACGAGTTCATCGCCACCGCCCACGAGGACCAGAAGTTCGGCATCGCCCTCGCCGGCGGCCAGGCCGCCGAAGCCGTGCGCCGGGCGCTGCAGCTGGACGGCCTGGAGCTCATCGGCATCCACTCGCACATCGGCTCCCAGATCTTCGACATGGCCGGCTTCGAGGTCTCCGCCCGCCGCGTCGTCCAGCTCCTCGCCGAGGTGCGCGACGAGCACGGCGTCGAGCTGCCCGAGATCGACCTCGGCGGCGGCCTCGGCATCGCGTACACCTCCGAGGACGACCCGCGCGAGCCGCACGAGATCGCCAAGGCGCTCAGCGAGATCGTGACGCGGGAGTGCGAGTCCGCCGGGCTGCGCACCCCCCGGATCTCCGTCGAGCCGGGCCGCGCCATCGTCGGCCCGACCGCCTTCACCCTGTACCGGGTCGGCACCATCAAGCCCCTCGACGGGCTGCGCACGTACGTGAGCGTGGACGGCGGCATGTCGGACAACATCCGCACCGCCCTCTACGACGCCGAGTACAGCGTCAGCCTCGTCTCCCGCGTCAGCGACGCCGAGCCGATGCTCTCCCGGGTCGTCGGCAAGCACTGCGAGAGCGGCGACATCGTCGTCCGCGACGCCTTCCTCCCCGCCGACCTGGCGCCCGGCGACCTGATCGCCGTGCCCGCCACCGGCGCCTACTGCCGCTCCATGGCGAGCAACTACAACCACGCCCTCCGGCCGCCCGTGGTGGCGGTCCGGGACGGCGAAGCAAGGGTCATCGTCCGGCGCGAGACGGAGGAAGATCTCCTGCGTCTCGACGTCGGCTGATGAAATAGTCGGGTGGTGGAATCGATGTCTCAGGATCCGGACGGACGGCTGAATCGCCCGTCCGGTGAGTGAGACTGGTTCCCACCCCCGTCAGAACCGTAGAGATACGAATCAGAAGTACGAGAAACGAGGTCGGATGATGCGTACGCGTCCGCTGAAGGTGGCGCTGCTGGGCTGTGGAGTTGTCGGCTCCGAGGTGGCGCGCATCATGACGACGCACGCCGACGACCTCGCCGCGCGCATCGGCGCGCCGATCGAGCTCGCCGGCGTCGCCGTCCGCCGGCCCGACAAGGTCCGCGGCGGCATCGACCCCGCCCTGATCACCACCGACGCGACCGCCCTGGTCAAACGCGGGGACATCGACGTCGTCGTCGAGGTCATCGGCGGGATCGAGCCGGCCCGCACCCTCATCACCACCGCCTTCGAGCACGGCGCCTCCGTGGTCTCCGCCAACAAGGCGCTGCTCGCCCAGGACGGCGCGACCCTCTACGCCGCCGCCGAGCAGCACGGGCAGGACCTCTACTACGAGGCCGCCGTCGCCGGCGCCATCCCGCTGATCCGGCCGCTCCGCGAGTCCCTCGCCGGCGACAAGATCAACCGTGTCATGGGCATCGTCAACGGCACCACGAACTTCATCCTCGACAAGATGGACTCGACCGGCGCCGGCTACCAGGAGGCCCTGGACGAGGCCACTGCGCTCGGTTACGCCGAGGCCGACCCGACCGCCGACGTCGAGGGCTTCGACGCCGCCGCCAAGGCCGCCATCCTCGCCGGGATCGCCTTCCACACGCGCGTGCGCCTCGACGACGTCTACCGCGAGGGCATGACCGAGGTCACCGCCGCCGACTTCGCCTCCGCCAAGCAGATGGGCTGCACCATCAAGCTGCTCGCGATCTGCGAGCGGGCCGCCGACGGCGGGTCCGTCACCGCGCGCGTGCACCCCGCGATGATCCCGCTGAGCCACCCGCTGGCCTCCGTCCGCGAGGCGTACAACGCGGTCTTCGTCGAGGCGGAGGCCGCCGGGCGGCTCATGTTCTACGGCCCCGGCGCCGGCGGCTCGCCGACCGCCTCGGCCGTCCTCGGCGACATCGTCGCCGTCTGCCGCAACCGTCTCAACGAGGCGACGGGCCCCGGCGAGTCCGCGTACACCCAGCTGCCCGTGAGCCCCATGGGCGACGTGGTGACGCGGTACCACATCAGTCTCGACGTGGCCGACAAGCCGGGCGTCCTCGCCCAGGTCGCGACGGTCTTCGCCGAGCACGGCGTATCGATCGATACCGTGCGCCAGCAGGGCAAGGACGGCGAGGCCAGCCTCGTCGTCGTCACCCACCGCGCCGCCGACGCCGCCCTCTCCGGGACGGTCGAGGCGCTGCGCAAGCTCGACACCGTGCGCGGTGTCGCCAGCATCATGCGTGTTGAAGGGGAGTAAGGACCCATGACCAACCAGGGCACCCACCAGTGGCGCGGCATCATCGAGGAGTACCGGGACCGTCTTCCGGTCACGGACACGACGCCGGTCGTCACACTCCGTGAGGGCGGTACGCCGCTCGTCCCCGCTCAGGTCCTCTCCGAGCGCACGGGTTGCGAGGTGCACCTCAAGGTCGAGGGCGCCAACCCCACCGGGTCCTTCAAGGACCGCGGCATGACGATGGCCATCACCCGGGCCAAGGAGGAGGGCGCCAAGGCGGTCATCTGCGCCTCCACCGGCAACACCTCCGCCTCCGCCGCCGCGTACGCGGTCCGGGCCGGGATGGTCTCCGCCGTGCTGGTGCCCCAGGGCAAGATCGCGCTCGGCAAGATGGGCCAGGCCCTCGTGCACGGCGCGAAGATCCTCCAGGTCGACGGCAACTTCGACGACTGCCTGACGCTGGCCCGCTCGCTCTCCGAGAACTACCCGGTGGCGCTGGTCAATTCGGTCAACCCGGTCCGTATCGAGGGCCAGAAGACCGCCGCGTTCGAGATCGTGGACATGCTGGGCGACGCCCCCGACATCCACGTGCTGCCCGTCGGCAACGCCGGCAACATCACGGCCTACTGGAAGGGCTACACCGAGTACGCCGCCGACGGCATGGCCACCCACCGGCCGCGCATGTGGGGCTTCCAGGCGTCCGGTTCGGCCCCGCTGGTGCGCGGCGAGGTCGTCAAGGACCCGTCGACCATCGCCACCGCGATCCGCATCGGCAACCCGGCATCGTGGCAGTACGCGATCGCCGCGCGCGACGAGTCGGGCGGTTTCATCGACGAGGTGACGGACCGTGAGATCCTGCGCGCCTACCGCCTGTTGGCCGCGCAGGAGGGCGTCTTCGTGGAGCCCGCCTCGGCCGCCTCGGTCGCCGGTCTGCTGAAGGCCGCCGAGCAGGGCAAGGTCGACCCGGGCCAGCGGATCGTCTGCACGGTCACCGGAAACGGCCTGAAGGACCCCGACTGGGCCGTCGCCGGCGCCCCGCAGCCGGTCACCGTCCCGGTGGACGCCGCGGCCGCCGCCGAGCGGCTCGGACTGGCCTGATCCCGATGCCCCGGACGGGGGAGCGGATGCTCGGGAACGAGCGGAGAACTCCCCCGACCGGGTGAGGCTCCTGGTCGAAACCCGATCAGGAACGTACATAGGCGCACAGGTTGGCGCGCGACACGCATCGTGCGCCTCCCGTGCGCCCTATGTCGCCACAGAACCTTCCTTCGATAGGCTGTACCGAACCCGCCCCGGCGCATATGCGCGGTGTCGTCGCCGTGGTCGCCTCTCCGCGACCGAACGGCCGAAACGGCCCCCCGGGTTCCCCAGCACTTCTCTTGAACACCCCCGTTGCCGCAGTCAAGGAGAGTCATCGAGCGATGGCCGGTCCCGCGTTCCGCGCCGCCGCCGTACGGGTGCGCGTCCCCGCCACCAGCGCCAACCTCGGCCCGGGCTTCGACGCCTTCGGCCTGTCGCTGGGCCTCTACGACGACGTCGTCGTCCGGGTCGCCGACTCCGGGCTGCACATCGACATCGCCGGAGAGGGCGCCGAGACGCTCCCGCGCGACGAGAAGCACCTGCTCGTACGCTCCCTGCGCACGGCCTTCGACCTGCTCGGCGGGCAGCCGCGCGGCCTGGAGGTCGTCTGCGCCAACCGCATCCCGCACGGCCGCGGCCTCGGCTCCTCCTCCGCCGCCATCTGCGCCGGCATCGTCGCCGCCCGCGCCGTGACCATAGGCGGGGACGCCAAGCTCGACGAGGCCGCCCTCCTGGAGCTGGCCACCGAGATCGAGGGCCACCCCGACAACGTCGCCGCCTGTCTGCTCGGCGGCTTCACCCTCGCGTGGACCGAGGCCGGCGCCGCGCGGGCGATCAGGATGGATCCCTCGGATTCCATCGTTCCGGTGGTTTTCGTGCCCGGCAAGCCCGTGCTGACCGAGACCGCCCGGGGCCTGCTGCCGCGCACCGTCCCGCACGTGGACGCCGCCGCCAACGCCGGTCGCGCCGCCCTCCTCGTCGAGGCCCTGACCCGCCGCCCCGAGCTGCTGCTCGCGGCCACCGAGGACCGGCTGCACCAGGAGTACCGGGCCCCCGCGATGCCGGAGAGCATCGCGCTCGTGAACCGGCTGCGGGCGGACGGCGTGCCCGCGGTCATCTCCGGCGCGGGCCCCACGGTCCTCGCGCTGGCCGACAACGGGACGGCCGACAAGGTCGCCCTGCTCGCGGGCGAGGGCTGGGCCGCCAACCGGCTCGACCTCGACGCGTCCGGAGCGAGCGTGCTGCCGCTGACGCCCTGACGGCGCGGTGGCGGACGCCGTACGGGACGCCGGGCAGCGTCCTGAACACGCGATTGCCGGTGAGTGAGAGGGGGAATGTTTGTTGGAGCCGGTAGTGTTAACCTCAAGTCTGCACCCGACCTCTTTGTGGAGCGGTGCGGAGTGTCCCCTCAGGGACCACCCATTCTTCCGGGAGCCTCCCCAACTGCCTGAGCAGCCTGCCTGAGCAGTTTCGAGCACGCTCCGGAACCGGCACGACACCCCTCGCTCTTTCCACGCGAGGGCCGAGCAGGGGGCGCTCGGGCCGGACCCACAGCACGTTTTCTCTCCTCTCGCCGCATCCCGGCGGGACCACCGCCCCGGACACGGTCCGCCAACCAGGACCGCTGCCGGACAGCACAACCGGTCGCCGAGCCACAGGGCCGACGTCCGCTCCAGGGAAGGACCCTTCGTGAGCGACACCACCGATCTGATGGGCGTGACTGCCGACGAGACCGTCGACGCCGCCGCGCCCGCCGCAGGTGCTGCCAGTGGCGGCACCGCACGGCGCCGCCGCTCCGGCACCGGCCTCGAGGGCATGGTCCTGGCCGAGCTGCAGCAGGTCGCGTCCGGCCTCGGCATCAGGGGCACCGCGCGGATGCGCAAGAGCCAGCTGATCGAGGTCATCAAGGAGGCGCAGGCCGGTTCCGGCGCTGCCGCCCCCGCCAAGACCGAGGCCGCCGCCGAGGCCAAGCCGAAGCGCCGCGCCACGTCCAAGGCCCGCACGGGCGAGACCGCCGAGGCCGCCGCGCCGAAGGCGGAGAAGGCCGAGCAGGCCCCCGCCCAGCAGCAGATCGACATCCCGGGCCAGCCGTCGAAGTCCGCCGAGGCCGACGAGCAGCCGGCCGGCGAGCGCCGCCGCCGCCGTGCCACCGCCCCCGCCGGTTCGCCGGAGGGTGCCGAGGGCGCGCAGGCCGTGAAGACCGAGGCCCGTACCGAGACGCGTACCGAGGCCAAGGGCGAGCCGCAGGGCGACAAGGCCGAGGCCGCCGTCGACGGCGCCGAGGGCCGCAGCCGCCGGGACCGCCGTGACCGTCGCGACCGCCAGCGCGAGCGCGGCAAGGGCGACGACCAGCAGCAGGGCGGCGGCCAGCGCAAGGACCAGCAGCGCCAGGGCCAGGGCCAGGGTCAGGGCCAGCAGCAGGGCCAGGGCCAGGGGCCGCAGGGCGGCGGCTTCCAGGACGACGACGACTTCGAGGGCGGCCGTCGCGGCCGTCGCGGCCGCTACCGCGACCGCCGCGGGCGTCGCGGGCGCGACGAGTTCGCCGCCGGCGAGCCGCAGGTGTCGGACGACGACGTCCTGATCCCCGTCGCGGGCATCCTCGACATCCTCGACAACTACGCGTTCATCCGGACCTCCGGCTACCTGCCCGGTCCGAACGACGTGTACGTCTCCCTCGCCCAGGTCCGCAAGAGCGGCCTGCGCAAGGGCGACCACCTCACCGGCGCGGTCCGCCAGCCGAAGGAGGGCGAGCGCCGCGAGAAGTTCAACGCGCTGGTCCGCCTGGACTCGGTCAACGGCATGGCGCCGGACTCCGGCCGCGGCCGCCCTGAGTTCAACAAGCTGACCCCGCTCTACCCGCAGGACCGGCTCCGCCTGGAGACCGACCCGGGCGTGCTGACCACGCGGATCATCGACCTCGTGTCGCCGATCGGCAAGGGCCAGCGCGGTCTGATCGTGGCCCCGCCGAAGACCGGCAAGACCATGATCATGCAGGCGATCGCCAACGCGATCACCCACAACAACCCCGAGTGCCACCTGATGGTCGTCCTGGTCGACGAGCGTCCGGAAGAGGTCACCGACATGCAGCGGTCGGTGAAGGGCGAGGTCATCTCCTCGACCTTCGACCGCCCGGCCGAGGACCACACCACCGTCGCCGAGCTGGCCATCGAGCGCGCCAAGCGTCTCGTCGAGCTGGGTCACGACGTGGTCGTCCTGCTGGACTCCATCACCCGCCTGGGCCGCGCGTACAACCTCGCGGCGCCCGCCTCCGGCCGCATCCTGTCCGGTGGTGTCGACTCGACCGCGCTCTACCCGCCGAAGCGCTTCTTCGGCGCCGCGCGCAACATCGAGGACGGCGGCTCGCTGACCATCCTGGCCACCGCGCTGGTCGACACCGGCTCGCGCATGGACGAGGTGATCTTCGAGGAGTTCAAGGGCACCGGCAACATGGAGCTCAAGCTCGACCGGAAGCTCGCCGACAAGCGGATCTTCCCGGCCGTCGACGTCGACGCCTCGGGCACCCGCAAGGAGGAGATCCTCCTCGGCAGCGACGAGCTCGCCGTCACCTGGAAGCTCCGCCGCGTGCTGCACGCGCTCGACCAGCAGCAGGCCATCGAGCTGCTCCTGGACAAGCTCAAGCAGACGAAGTCGAACGGCGAGTTCCTGCTGCAGATCCAGAAGACGACGCCGGGCGGCAACAACGACTGACGTCGTCGAGGAGACCCGCGTCACATCGCGGAGACCGGCCCCCGGGCCGTAATCCGTTCGTGACCTGCGCGAACACTGTGCCCGCCACTCATCGAGTGGCGGGCACAGCGCGTTGTCGGCAGCTCGCTCACCGAAACCCCACAGGTCCGTATGCAACCCTTTCGGGTGCTTCGCCGTCACAAAAGGTGAACCATAGGCCCGAGGGAAGACGATGACCGAGCAGAACCAGAGCGGGCGCGCACGCGGAGGCGCCACCGGACGCCGCCGCAAACAGCCCGCCAAACGCCGCCGCCGGGTGGGCATAGCCGTGTCCGGCGCCACCGCCGTGCTCGTCCTGGCCGGCGCCGGACTCGGCTACGTGTTCCTCAAGCTGGACGGGAACATCCAGGGCGTCGACATCAACGCCCAGCTGGGCACCGACCGCCCCAAGAACGTCGACAACGGCTCGATGGACATCCTCGTCCTCGGCTCCGACTCCCGCTCCGGCGACAACGGCGCCTACGGCAAGGACGAGGGCGGCGCCCGCTCCGACACCGCGATGGTCGTCCACGTCTACGAGGGTCACAAGAAGGCGAGCGTCGTCTCCATCCCGCGCGACACCCTCGTCGACCGCCCCGCCTGCACCGACGGACAGGGCGCCGAGGTCGCCGGCGAGAGCCGCGCCATGTTCAACACCGCGTACGAGGTCGGCGGCCCCGCCTGCGCCGTCAAGACCGTCGAGGCGATGTCCGGCATCCGCATGGACCACTACATCGAGGTCGACTTCACCGGCTTCAAGAAGCTCATCGACACCCTCGGCGGCGTCGAGATCACCACCACCCAGGCCATCAGGGACTCCAAGAGCCACCTCGACCTGGAGCCCGGCACCCACACCCTCGACGGCGAGCAGTCCCTCGGCCTCGTCCGCACCCGGAGGAGCGTCGGCGACGGCAGCGACCTGGGCCGCATCCAGCTCCAGCAGGCGTTCATGAAGGCGTTCATCGACCAGGTCAAGGGCCTCGGCCTCGGCACCAACCCCAAGAAGCTCCTGGACGTCGCCGACGCCGCCACCAAGGCCATCACCCCGGACTCCGAGCTCGACTCCGTCCAGGAGCTGATGGGCTTCGCCCAGGGCCTCACCGGCCTCTCCGCCGGGAACGTCCACATGGTGACCCTCCCCGTCCGGTACGACCCCGCGGACCCCAACCGGGTCGTCCCCGTCGACGAGAAGGCCGGGCAGGTCTGGACGGCCCTGGAGGGCGACCTCCCGATCCCCGCCTCGGCCACCAAGGACACCGCCACCGGCAAGGCCGAGGGCGTCGTCCGCTAGCCCCTTCGCGGACCCCCGGGAATACCGGCGCTCCCACCCCGGTTTGGGGAGATGCGGCCGGTCCTGGCAGACTGGTACGTCGGCCCCGGTTCACGTCCGCCGCAACCCGCGGCGACGACCCGGCGCCCTCCCGGAACTAGGAGACACCTTGAAGCGCGAGATCCACCCCGAGTACGTCGAGACCCAGGTCAGCTGCACCTGTGGCGCGTCGTTCACCACCCGCAGCACCCTCACCGAGGGCACCATCCGTGCCGAGGTCTGCTCCGAGTGCCACCCGTTCTACACGGGCAAGCAGAAGATCCTCGACACGGGTGGCCGCGTCGCCCGCTTCGAGGCCCGCTTCGGCAAGGCCGCCGGCTCCGCCAAGAAGTAGCGAGCCCCCGCGCCGGTCATCGGCCGCCCCCGAGCGGGGCGGCCGGGACCGGCGCTTTGGCGTCCCCGTAGCAACTGACGAAACCAGGAGCCCGAGATGTTCGAGGCGGTCGAGGAACTGGTCGGCGAACACGCCGACCTCGAGAAGAAGCTCGCCGACCCGTCGGTCCACGCCGACCAGGCCAACGCGCGCAAGCTGAACAAGCGCTACGCCGAGCTGACCCCGATCGTCGGCACGTACCGCTCCTGGAAGCAGACCGGGGACGACATCGAGACCGCGCGCGAGTTCGCGCACGACGACCCCGACTTCGCCGCCGAGGTCAAGGAGCTGGAGAAGCAGCGCGAGGAGCTCACCGAGAAGCTCCGCCTCCTGCTGATCCCGCGCGACCCCAGCGACGACAAGGACGTCATCCTGGAGATCAAGGCCGGCGCCGGCGGCGACGAGTCCGCCCTCTTCGCCGGGGACCTGCTCCGGATGTACCTCCGCTACGCCGAGCGCGTCGGCTGGAAGACCGAGATCATCGACGCCACCGAGTCCGAGCTCGGCGGCTACAAGGACGTCCAGGTCGCCGTGAAGACCAAGGGCGGCAACGGCGCCACCGAGCCCGGCCAGGGCGTCTGGGCCCGCCTCAAGTACGAGGGCGGCGTCCACCGCGTGCAGCGCGTGCCCGCCACCGAGTCCCAGGGCCGCATCCACACCTCCGCCGCCGGCGTGCTCGTCACCCCGGAGGCCGAGGAGGTCGACGTCGAGATCCACGCCAACGACCTGCGCATCGACGTCTACCGCTCCTCCGGCCCCGGCGGCCAGTCGGTCAACACCACCGACTCCGCGGTCCGCATCACCCACCTGCCGACCGGCATCGTCGCCTCCTGCCAGAACGAGAAGAGCCAGCTCCAGAACAAGGAGCAGGCCATGCGCATCCTGCGCTCCCGGCTCCTCGCCGCCGCCCAGGAGAAGGCCGAGGCCGAGGCCGCCGACGCCCGCCGCAGCCAGGTCCGCACGGTCGACCGCTCCGAGAAGATCCGCACGTACAACTTCCCGGAGAACCGCATCTCCGACCACCGCGTCGGCTTCAAGGCGTACAACCTCGACCAGGTCCTCGACGGCGAGCTCGACGCCGTCATCCAGGCGTGCGTCGACGCCGACTCGGCGGCGAAGCTCGCCGCGACCTGAGCAAGGCCACTCCCCAGCCCCACCCCGCACCACGGAGGACCGCGTGAACCTGCTGCTCGCCGAGGTGGCCCAGGCCACCCAGCGGCTGGCCGACGCCGGCGTTCCCTCACCGCGTTTCGACGCCGAGGAGCTCGCCGCGTTCGTGCACGGCGTCAAGCGGGGGGAGCTGCACAACGTCAAGGACGCCGACTTCGACGCCCGCTACTGGGAGGCCATCGCCCGCCGCGAGGCGCGCGAACCCCTCCAGCACATCACCGGGCGGGCGTTCTTCCGCTACCTGGAGCTGCAGGTCGGCCCCGGCGTCTTCGTGCCCCGGCCGGAGACCGAGTCCGTGGTCGGCTGGGCCATAGACGCCGTGCGCGCCATGGACGTCGTCGAGCCGCTCATCGTCGACCTCTGCACCGGCTCCGGCGCCATCGCCCTCGCCATGGCCCAGGAGGTGCCGCGCTCCCGGGTCCACGCCGTCGAGCTGTCCGAGGACGCCCTCGTCTGGACCCGGAAGAACGCCGAGGGCTCCCGCGTCACCGTCCACCAGGGCGACGCGCTCACCGCGCTCCCGGAGCTGAACGGCCAGGTCGACCTGGTCATCTCCAACCCGCCGTACATCCCCCTCACCGAGTGGGAGTACGTCGCCCCCGAGGCCCGCGACCACGACCCCGAGATGGCCCTCTTCTCCGGCGAGGACGGCCTCGACACCATCCGCGGCATCGAGCGCACCGCGCACCGGCTGCTCCGCCCCGGCGGCCTCGTCGTCATCGAGCACGCCGACACCCAGGGCGGCCAGGTGCCGTGGATCTTCAACGAGGAGGCCGGCTGGGCGGACGCCGCCGACCACCCCGACCTCAACAACCGGCCGCGCTTCGCGACCGCCCGCAAGGCGATGCCATGAGCCGGCACCGCACCACCACAGAGGAGGAGCGCGACTGATGGCACGTCGATACGACTGCAACGAGGCGACCGACCGCGCGACCGGCCTGCGCGAAGCCGCGTCGGCCGTCCGCCGCGGCGAGCTCGTCGTGCTCCCCACCGACACCGTGTACGGACTCGGCGCGGACGCCTTCTCCGGCGAGGCCGTCGCGGACCTGCTCGCCGCCAAGGGCCGGGGCCGCACCATGCCCACGCCGGTCCTCATCGGCTCCCCGAACACCCTGCACGGCCTCGTCACCGACTTCTCCGAGCAGGCGTGGGAGCTCGTCGACGCCTTCTGGCCCGGCCCGCTGACCCTCGTCGCCCGCCACCAGCCGTCCCTCATGTGGGACCTCGGCGACACCCGCGGCACCGTGGCCATCCGCATGCCGCTGCACCCGGTCGCCATCGAGCTGCTCACCGAGGTCGGCCCGATGGCCGTCTCCTCGGCCAACCTCACCGGGCACCCCGCGCCGGAGGACTGCGACGCGGCCCAGCAGATGCTCGGCGACGCCGTCTCCGTCTACCTCGACGGCGGCCCGACGCCCGGCATCGTCCCCTCCTCCATCGTCGACGTCACGGGCAAGGTCCCGGTGCTGCTGCGCGAGGGCGCGCTGTCACCGGAGGAGCTCCGCAAGGTCGTACCCGACCTCGAGGTGGCCAGTTGACCGCCCCTGAGGGGCGTGGCATAGCGGGGTACGAGCAGCACGTCGGCACCTTCCGCATCCTCCACGTCAGCACCGGCAACGTCTGCCGCTCGCCCATCACCGAGCGGCTGACCCGCCACGCCCTGGGCCAGCGGCTCGGCGACGGGCTCGGCCGGGGCCTCATCGTGGAGAGCGCCGGCACCTGGGGCCACGAGGGCGCCCCCATGGAGACCAACGCGGAGCTGGTCCTCGCGGACTTCGGCGCCGACCACAGCGGCTTCGTCGGGCGCGAGCTCCTCGACGAGCACGTCATCCGCGCCGACCTCGTCCTCACCGCGACCCGCGACCACCGCGCGCAGGTCATCTCGATGGGTCACTCGGCCGGCCTGCGCACCTTCACCCTGAAGGAGTTCACCCGGCTGGTCCGCGCCATCGACCCCGCGACCCTCCCGGACCCGCGCGACGGCGTGGTCGAACGCGCCCGCGCGCTGGTCCGCGCGGCCGCCGCTCTACGCGGGTGGCTCCTGGCCCCCTCCGCCGAAGCCGACGAGGTCAACGACCCCTACGGCGCCCCCATCACCGTCTTCCGCTCCATCGGCGACGAGATCCAGGAGGCCCTGGACCCCGTCGTCACCGCCCTGACGGGCGTGCCGACGCGGCGCTGACGCGACCATCCGGCACCCCGCTGCGCCGGCGGCCGGAGGCCGCCGCAGCGGCCCGAAGCCCGGGAGGCCCCCGGGCCGAGCGGCGCGAGCGGCGCGTGCAGGGCCGGCCCCCCGTGGTCACCGCCCTGACGGGCGTGCCGACCAGGCGCTGACGCGGGATCGTACGCCCGGTCCCCGATTCCGCGGCCGGAGGACGCCGCAGCGCCCCGAAGCCCGGGCGGCCCCGGGGTCGAGCGGCGCAAGCGGCGCGTCCAGGGCTGGCCCCGGCTGGCCCCCGGTGGTCACCGCCCTGACGGGCGTGCCGAGCAGGGGCTGATCTCCCGGGGGGCGCCTGGGGGAGGGCGCGCCTACATTGGTGCTACGTCCCTCCAGGCACGGAGTCAGCCATGTCCGTCAGCGCGCCCCCCGATGAGGTCCTCGACGTCCTGCGGCGGCAGGATCCGCAGATCGCCGACGTGCTGCTGGGGGAGGCGCGGCGGCAGGCCGAGACGCTGCAGCTGATCGCGGCGGAGAACTTCACCTCGCCGGCGGTGCTGGCGACGCTGGGGTCGCCGCTGGCGAACAAGTACGCCGAGGGGTACCCCGGCGCCCGGTACCACGGCGGCTGCGAGTACGCCGACGCGGCCGAGCGGATCGCCGTGGAACGGGCCACCGCGCTCTTCGGAGCGGATCACGCGAACCTCCAGCCGCACTCCGGCTCCTCGGCCGTCCTGGCGGCGTACGCGGCCCTTCTCAGGCCCGGTGACACGGTCCTCGCCATGGGCCTGGACCAGGGCGGGCACCTCACCCACGGCTCGCCGGCGAACTTCTCGGGCCGCTGGTTCGACTTCGTCCCGTACGGCGTCGACCCCGAGACCGGGCTCATCGACTACGAGCAGCTCGCCGCGCTCGCCCGCCACCACCGGCCGAAGGCGATCGTCTGCGGCTCGATCTCCTACCCCCGCCACCCCGACTACGCGCTCTTCCGGGCCGTCGCCGACGAGGTCGGCGCCTATCTGATCGCCGACGCCGCCCACCCCATCGGGCTGGTCGCCGGGGGAGCGGCGCCGAACCCGGTCCCGTACGCCGACGTCGTCTGCGCCACCACCCACAAGGTGCTGCGCGGTCCGCGCGGCGGGATGGTGCTGTGCACGGCGGAGCTGGCCGAGCGGGTGGACCGGGCGGTCTTCCCGTTCACCCAGGGAGGCGCGCAGATGCACACCATCGCCGCGAAGGCGGTGGCCCTGGGGGAGGCGTCCACTCCGGCGTTCACCGGGTACGCCCATCGGGTGGTCGACCACGCGCGCGTGCTGGCGGCCGCGCTCTCCGCCGAGGGCTTCGCGCTGACCACCGGCGGCACCGACACCCACCTCATCACCGCCGACGCCTCCCCGCTCGGCGTCGACGGCCGCACCGCCCGCGCCCGGCTCGCCGCGGCCGGCATGGTCCTGGACACCTGCGCCCTTCCGTACGGGGACGGGCGCGGGATCCGGCTCGGCACCGCCGCGGTCACCACCCAGGGGATGGGCGCCCCGGAGATGGCCAGGATCGCCGCCCTGTTCACCGCGGCGCTGCGCGATGAACCGGAGGAGACGGCTCGGGTACGGGCCGAGGTACGGGAGCTGACCAGGAGTTTTCCCCCGTATGGACGGTGAGCGGGGGGCTGCCGCAACCGTTCCGCGGCCCCCGATGTCTCCAACCACATGGACGGCACGGCTAGGGTGTGGGGCTGAGATGGCCAGCGATTCCTGTGGGGACAGCCCGTGCGTGATTACCTGCTGACGCTCTGTGTCACGGCCGCGGTGACCTATCTGCTGACCGGTCCGGTGCGGAAGTTCGCCATCGCGACCGGCGCGATGCCGGAGATCCGCGCGCGTGACGTGCACCGAGAACCGACTCCGCGGCTCGGTGGCATCGCCATGTTCTTCGGGCTCTGCGCGGGCCTGCTCGTCGCCGACCACCTCCAGAACCTCAACAGCGTCTTCGACCAGTCGAACGAGCCGCGGGCGCTGCTCTCCGGCGCCGCGCTGATCTGGCTGATCGGCGTCCTGGACGACAAGTTCGAGCTGGACGCGCTGATCAAGCTGGGCGCCCAGATGATCTCCGCCGGCGTCATGGTGGCGCAGGGCCTGACGATCCTGTGGCTGCCGATCCCCGGTGTCGGGACGGTCGCGCTGACCCAGTGGCAGGGCACGCTGCTGACGGTGGCCCTGGTGGTCCTCACGATCAACGCGGTCAACTTCGTGGACGGCCTCGACGGCCTCGCCGCCGGCATGGTGTGCATCGCCACCGGCGCCTTCTTCCTGTACGCGTACCGGCTCTGGTACGGCTACACGATCGAGGCGGCGGCCCCCGCGACCCTCTTCGCCGCGATCCTCATGGGCATGTGCCTGGGCTTCCTGCCGCACAACATGCACCCGGCGCGGATCTTCATGGGCGACTCCGGCTCGATGCTGATCGGCCTGATCCTGGCCGCGTCCGCCATCTCGATCACCGGCCAGGTGGACCCCGACACCCTGAAGATCTTCGAGGGCTCGACCCGGGAGGCGACCCACGCGGCCCTGCCGGTCTTCATCCCGCTGATCCTGCCGCTGACCATCATCGCGATCCCGATGACCGACCTGGTCCTGGCGATCGTGCGGCGCACCTGGAAGGGCCAGTCGCCCTTCGCCGCCGACCGCGGGCACCTGCACCACCGGCTCCTGGAGATCGGCCACTCGCACAGCCGGGCGGTGCTGATCATGTACTTCTGGTCGGCGCTGATCGCCTTCGGCACCCTCGCGTACTCGGTGCACTCGACGTCGATGTGGATCGTGCTGGTCATCACCGTGCTGAGCGCCATCGGTCTGGTGCTGCTCCTGCTGCCGCGCTTCTCGCCGCGGGCGCCCCGCTGGGCGGAGGCCGTCGTCCCGCCGCGGTACCGGCGCCGCAAGCCGGTCCCCGAACCGGAGCCGGAGCACGAGGCCGCGGCGGACGAGCGGGTTCCGGTGCCGGCCGGGCTGCACGGTTCGACGGCCATCGGTCACCGTTCGCGCTTCTCCGACCGGCGGAAGGCCGGAACGCCGAGTTGACGCGGCGCCCTGCCCGCCCGCCCGAAAGCCGCAGCGAAGCCCAATACCAGACAAGCCACCCCGCTGTCGCGCACAACCGCGCGTTGTACCCCTCATGTGTGACAGTTGGCACACCCATGAGTAAAGACCTATTCAAATAGTTTGTGATACGGTTCACGAGACCCGGCGACAGTGCCGAAAGACCGTAGTGCGACGGTCTGTTGGCCCCGAGACCCACCTCGGACCGGGCATACGCTCGTCCCTGACGACACCATCGCCCCCTCCAGCAAGCGGAGACACCGCCATGCCTTCCACCGACGCACGCCTTCTTCTCTCGGCCGTCGTACCCACTGCCGCCGTCGGCGCCATCGCCACGGTCGTCAGCGGGATCGTCGCCGGCGGGAAGGGGGCGATCGGCGCCGTGCTCGGCACCCTGGTCGTGATCCTCTTCATGGGCATCGGGATGCTGGTGCTCCAGCGGACGGCGAAGAAGCTTCCGCAGCTGTTCCAGGCCATGGGGCTCTTGCTCTACACGACCCAGCTGCTGGTGCTGTTCGTCTTCCTCGCCTTGCTGAAGGGCACCACGGTGTTCGACTTCAAGGCGTTCGCCTTCACGCTGCTCGCGGCGACCGTGGTGTGGGTCGCGGCCCAGGCCCGTGCCTACATGAAGGCCAAGATCGCGTACGTCGAGCCCGAGAAAACGGGTTCGAAGCCGTGAGGGGTAGGGCCGGTATAAAGACGCGTTCTGCTTCCTGCTATCGTCCGGTGCCAACTGCGGCACTGCGGGCGCGGGCATCCGAAGAGGCGCCTGTCCCAGCGCGAGGCTCGATGCCGAACCGCCGCCCCCTTATCCGTAAGACCAGTCCAGTGCCGACCCGCGGCTGCGCGCCGCGCCGACACAACGAGGTTGCCGTACCTATGCGCCACGCTGAAGGAGCCCGCGGTGAGTGCTGACCAGACGCTTGCCTTCGACCCGGATTGCCACATCTTCACCGGATGTGGCTTCCCGGCTCCGGGCCTGCACACGTTCATCTACGAGCCGATCGCGACGTGGGGCAGCTTCGAGCTGACCAAGCCCATGCTGCTCGCGGTCCTGAGCTCGGTCGTGGTGGTCGGTTTCTTCTGGGCGGCCTTCCGCAAGCCGAAGCTGGTCCCCGGCAAGATGCAGATGGTCGGCGAGGCCGGTTACGACTTCGTGCGCCGCGGCATCGTCTACGAGATCATCGGCAAGAAGGACGGCGAGAAGTACGTCCCCTTCATGGTCTCGATGTTCTTCCTCGTCTGGATGATGAACCTCTGGTCGATCATCCCGCTCGCCCAGTTCCCGGTCACCTCGCTGATCGCCTTCCCGGCGGCCCTCGCGCTGATCGTGTACGTGCTCTGGGTCACGCTGACCTTCAAGAAGCACGGCTTCGTCGGCGGCTGGAAGAACATCGTCGGCTGGGACAAGTCCCTCGGCCCGATCCTCCCGCTGGTCGTCGTCCTCGAGTTCTTCTCGAACCTGATCATCCGGCCCTTCACGCACGCGGTCCGACTGTTCGCGAACATGTTCGCCGGTCACCTGCTGATCGTGATGTTCTCGCTGGCCTCCTGGTACCTGCTCAACGGCATCGGCGTGATCTACGCCGGCACCTCCTTCGTGATGGTGCTCGTGATGACCGCCTTCGAGCTCTTCATCCAGGCCGTCCAGGCGTACGTCTTCGTCCTCCTGGCCTGCAGCTACGTCCAGGGCGCGCTCTCCGAGCACCACTGAGCCCCCTGCCACGGACCAGCTCCACCACCCACCCCGCAGTCTCCGGTGGCCAACCCCCACCGGGTCCTTGAAAGAGAAGGAAGAACCGGCATGTCCGCTCTCCAGACCCTTGCTGCTGTCGAAGGCAACGTCGCCGCCATCGGTTACGGCCTCGCCGCGATCGGCCCCGGCGTCGGCGTCGGCATCATCTTCGGTAACGGCACCCAGGCCCTCGCCCGCCAGCCCGAGGCGGCCGGCCTGATCCGCACCAACCAGATCATGGGTTTCGCCTTCTGTGAGGCGCTCGCCCTCATCGGCATCGTCATGGGCTTCGTCTACTAAGCCTGCTTCTCGACGACAGCCACATTTTCACGGAAGGCACTGATGTGAACGCTCTGCTTCTTGCGGCCGAGGGGGAGCCCCAGCCCCCCCTCCTCCCGCATCTTGACGAGCTCGTCATCGGCCTGATCGCCTTCGTCATCGTCTTCGGCTTCCTCGCCAAGAAGCTCCTCCCGAACATCAACAAGGTTCTGGTCGAGCGCCGCGAGGCCATCGAGGGTGGCATCGAGAAGGCCGAGTCGGCCCAGATCGAGGCTCAGAGTGTGCTGGAGCAGTACAAGGCACAGCTTGCCGAGGCCCGCCACGAGGCCGCGCGTCTCCGCCAGGAGGCGACGGAGCAGGGCACCGCGATCATCCAGGAGATGAAGGCGGAGGGCCAGCGCCAGCGCGAGGAGATCATCGCCGCCGGCCACACGCAGATCGAGGCCGACCGCAAGGCCGCGGCCGCCTCGCTGCGCCAGGACGTCGGCAAGCTCGCCACCGACCTGGCCGGCAAGCTGGTCGGCGAGTCCCTCGAGGACGCCGCCCTCCAGAGCCGCACGATCGACCGCTTCCTCGACGAGCTCGAGGAGAAGGCTGAGGCCGTCCGATGAACGGAGCGAGCCGTGAGGCACTGGCCGCCGCCCGCGAGTCCCTCGACGCACTGACCGACAACACCTCGGTCGACGCGACGAAGCTGGCGGACGAGCTGGCCGCAGTCACCGCCCTGCTCGACCGTGAGGTGTCGCTGCGCCGGGTCCTGACCGATCCCGCGCAGTCGGGTGAGGCCAAGGCCGAGCTCGCGCAGCGACTCCTGACCGGTCAGGTGGGCGGGGAGACCGTCGATCTGGTCTCCGGCATGGTCCGGTCCCGCTGGTCGCGCTCGCGCGACCTGGTCGACTCGGCCGAGGAGCTGGCGAACACCGCCGACCTCACCGCGGCCCAGAAGGCGGGCGCCCTCGACTCCGTCGAGGACGAGCTGTTCCGGTTCGGCCGGATCGTGTCCTCCAGCACCGAGCTCCGCTCGGCGCTGACGGACAAGACCGCCAAGGCCACCGCCAAGGGCGAGCTGCTCCGCAGCCTGCTCGGCGGAAAGGCCCACACGACCACCGAGCGTCTGGTCGTCCGTCTGGTGACCCAGCCCCGGGGACGTAGCCTGGAAGCGGGACTCGAGTCCCTGTCCAAGCTCGCCGCGGCGCGCCGGGACCGGATGGTCGCGGTCGTCACCTCGGCGGTCCCGCTGACCGATCAGCAGAAGCAGCGCCTCGGAGGCGTCCTCGCGAAGCTGTACGGCCGCGAGATGCACCTGAACCTGGACGTGGACCCCGCGGTCCTCGGCGGGATCTCGGTGCGAGTCGGTGACGAGGTCATCGACGGCACGGTCTCCGAGCGCCTCGGCGAGGCGAAGCGGCGGCTGGCCGGCTGACGGCAGCAGCCGCCGGCAACACAACACGCATCACAGCGGCCCGGTTGGGCCGTGCAGAGATTGCAGAAGATTCCTGGGGGTCGGCCCCCAGACCCCTTAAGAAACTTCGGGCCCAACAAGGAGAGCAGGGAACCCAGATGGCGGAGCTCACGATCCGGCCGGAGGAGATCCGGGACGCACTGGAGACCTTCGTCCAGTCGTACCAGCCGGACGCGGCCTCGCGCGAGGAGGTCGGCACGGTCAGCCTGGCCGGCGACGGCATCGCGAAGGTCGAGGGTCTTCCCTCGGCCATGGCGAACGAGCTGCTGAAGTTCGAGGACGGCACCCTCGGCCTCGCGCTGAACCTCGAAGAGCGCGAGATCGGCGCGATCGTCCTCGGCGAGTTCAGCGGCATCGAGGAGGGACAGTCGGTGCAGCGCACCGGCGAGGTCCTCTCCGTCGGCGTCGGTGAGGGATACCTGGGTCGCGTCGTCGACCCGCTCGGCAACCCGATCGACGGTCTCGGCGAGATCGCGACCGAGGGCCGCCGCGCCCTCGAGCTGCAGGCCCCGGGCGTCATGGCCCGTAAGTCGGTGCACGAGCCGATGGAGACCGGCTACAAGGCCGTCGACGCCATGACCCCGGTCGGCCGCGGCCAGCGTCAGCTGATCATCGGCGACCGCCAGACGGGCAAGACCGCCCTGGCCGTCGACACGATCATCAACCAGCGCGACAACTGGCGCTCGGGCGACGTGAACAAGCAGGTCCGCTGCATCTACGTCGCCGTCGGCCAGAAGGGCTCCACCATCGCGTCCGTGCGCGGCGCCCTGGAGGAGGCCGGTGCGCTCGAGTACACGACGATCGTCGCCGCCCCCGCGTCCGACCCGGCCGGCTTCAAGTACCTCGCCCCGTACACCGGCTCGGCCATCGGCCAGCACTGGATGTACCAGGGCAAGCACGTCCTGATCGTCTTCGACGACCTGTCGAAGCAGGCCGACGCCTACCGCGCCGTGTCGCTGCTGCTGCGCCGCCCGCCGGGCCGCGAGGCGTACCCGGGTGACGTCTTCTACCTGCACTCCCGCCTGCTCGAGCGCTGCGCCAAGCTCTCGGACGAGCTGGGTGCCGGCTCGATGACCGGTCTGCCGATCGTCGAGACCAAGGCCAACGACGTCTCGGCGTTCATCCCGACCAACGTCATCTCCATCACCGACGGCCAGTGCTTCCTGGAGTCCGACCTGTTCAACGCCGGCCAGCGCCCGGCCCTGAACGTCGGTATCTCGGTCTCCCGTGTCGGTGGCTCCGCCCAGCACCCGGCCATGAAGCAGATCGCCGGTCGCCTCCGCGTGGACCTCGCCCAGTTCCGTGAGCTGGAGGCGTTCGCCGCCTTCGGTTCCGACCTGGACGCGGCCTCGAAGGCGCAGCTGGAGCGCGGTCAGCGGATGGTCGAGCTGCTCAAGCAGGCTCAGTACCAGCCGATGCCGACCGAGAACCAGGTCGTCTCCGTCTGGGCCGGCACCACCGGCAAGATGGACGACGTCCCGGTCGCCGACATCCGTCGCTTCGAGGCCGAGCTCCTGGCGTACCTCCGCCAGAACCACTCCGGTCTCATGACCTCCATCCGCGAGGGCAAGAAGATGTCGGACGACACCCTGACGGCCGTGGCCGACGCCATCGCGGAGTTCAAGAAGCAGTTCGAGACCTCTGACGGCAAGCTGCTCGGCGAGGACGCTGCCGCTCCCGCCGCCGTCAACGTCTCGAAGTGACGACGGAAGGGACCTGACTCATGGGAGCGCAGCTCCGGGTCTACAAGCGTCGCATCAAATCCGTCACCGCGACGAAGAAGATCACCAAGGCGATGGAGATGATCGCCGCCTCGCGCGTGGTCAAGGCTCAGCGCAAGGTGCAGTCGTCGACCCCGTACGCCACCGAGCTCACCCGCGCGGTGACCGCGGTGGCCACGGGCGCCAACGACAAGCACCCGCTGACCACCGAGGCCGAGAACCCGACCCGCGCCGCGGTTCTGCTCCTGTCGAGCGACCGCGGCCTGGCCGGCGCCTTCAACTCCAACGCCATCAAGGCGGCGGAGCAGCTCATCAAGCGGCTGGAGGGCGAGGGCAAGGCGGTCGACATCTACGTCGTCGGTCGCCGTGGCATCGCGCACTTCAACTTCCGTGAGCGCAAGCTGGCCGACACCTGGGCCGGCTTCACGGACGAGCCGACGTACGCGGACGCCAAGAAGATCGGCCAGCCGCTGATCGAGGCGATCGAGAAGGCCACGGCCGAGGGTGGTGTGGACGAGCTCCACATCGTCTACACCGAGTTCGTCTCGATGATGACGCAGACGGCGGTCGAGGCCCGGCTGCTGCCCCTCAGCCTCGACGAGGTGGCGAAGGAGGCCGGCGAGACGGACACGCTCCGTCCGCTGTACGACTTCGAGCCGTCGGCGGAGGACGTCCTGGACGCCCTCCTGCCGCGCTACGTCGAGAGCCGCATCTACAACGCGCTGCTCCAGTCGTCGGCGTCGAAGCACGCCGCGACGCGGCGCGCGATGAAGTCGGCGACCGACAACGCGGGCGAGCTGATCACCAGCCTGACCCGACTTGCCAACGCGGCCCGACAGGCCGAAATCACCCAGGAAATCAGCGAGATCGTCGGTGGCTCCGCAGCCCTGGCCGACGCGACCGCGGGGAGTGACAAGTAATGACGACCTCTGTTGAGACCGCCGCTGCCACGGGCCGCGTCGCCCGGGTCATCGGCCCGGTCGTCGACGTGGAGTTCCCCGTCGACGCGATGCCGGAGATCTACAACGCGCTGAACGTCGAGGTTCCGGACTCGGCCGGCGAGGGCACCAAGACGCTGACCCTCGAGGTCGCGCAGCACCTCGGTGACGGCATGGTCCGCACCATCTCGATGCAGCCCACCGACGGTCTGGTCCGCCAGGCCCCGGTGGTCGACACCGGCGACGGCATCACGGTGCCCGTCGGCGACGTCACCAAGGGCCGCGTGTTCAACACGCTCGGTCAGATCCTGAACGAGCCCGAGGCCGAGTCCGAGGTCGGCGAGCGCTGGTCCATCCACCGCAAGGCCCCGGCGTTCGACCAGCTCGAGTCGAAGACCGAGATGTTCGAGACCGGCCTGAAGGTCGTCGACCTTCTCACCCCGTACGTCAAGGGTGGAAAGATCGGTCTGTTCGGTGGCGCCGGTGTCGGCAAGACCGTTCTGATCCAGGAAATGATCATGCGTGTGGCGAAGCTGCACGAGGGTGTTTCCGTGTTCGCCGGTGTCGGTGAGCGTACGCGTGAGGGCAACGACCTCATCGCGGAGATGGAGGACTCGGGCGTTCTCGACAAGACCGCCCTCGTCTTCGGCCAGATGGACGAGCCCCCGGGCACCCGTCTCCGTGTGGCCCTCGCCGGTCTGACCATGGCGGAGTACTTCCGCGATGTGCAGAAGCAGGACGTGCTGTTCTTCATCGACAACATCTTCCGCTTCACCCAGGCCGGTTCCGAGGTGTCGACCCTGCTCGGCCGTATGCCCTCCGCGGTGGGTTACCAGCCGAACCTGGCCGACGAGATGGGTCTCCTCCAGGAGCGCATCACCTCGACCCGTGGTCACTCGATCACCTCGATGCAGGCGATCTACGTCCCCGCCGACGACCTCACCGACCCGGCGCCGGCGACCACCTTCGCCCACCTCGACGCGACGACGGTTCTCTCCCGTCCGATCTCCGAGAAGGGCATCTACCCGGCCGTGGACCCGCTGGACTCCACGTCCCGGATCCTGGACCCGCGCTACATCGCGCAGGACCACTACGACGCCGCCATGCGCGTCAAGGGCATCCTGCAGAAGTACAAGGACCTCCAGGACATCATCGCGATCCTCGGTATCGACGAGCTCAGCGAGGAGGACAAGCTCGTCGTGCACCGTGCGCGTCGTGTCGAGCGCTTCCTGTCGCAGAACACCCACGCCGCCAAGCAGTTCACCGGTGTGGACGGTTCGGACGTTCCGCTCGACGAGTCGATCGCCGCGTTCAACGCGATCTGCGACGGTGAGTTCGACCACTTCCCGGAGCAGGCCTTCTTCATGTGTGGTGGTCTCGAGGACCTCAAGAAGAACGCCAAGGAGCTCGGCGTCTCCTGAGCCCCGTGCTCGCCCGAGGGGGGCGGGAGCCCTTCCCGCCCCTCTCACCACGCCTTCTGGCTGCATCCCCCCGGCATTCACCCGCCGGGGGCGGGCTCCGGCACCGCGGTGCCGGGCGCCCTACTAGACTTTGACCCAACACCCGGCCGGCCCGCCGGGTGGTGAACCGAGGAGCCCACCCTTGGCTGCTGAGCTGCATGTCGAGCTGGTCGCCGCGGACCGGAGTGTCTGGTCCGGCGAGGCCACCCTGGTCATCGCGCGTACCACCTCCGGCGACATCGGCGTCATGCCCGGTCACCAGCCGCTGCTCGGTGTGCTGGAGTCGGGCCCGGTGACCATCCGCACGAGCGAGGGCGCGACCGTCGTGGCCGCCGTCCACGGCGGTTTCATCTCCTTCGCGGACGACAAGCTGTCGCTGCTGGCGGAGATCGCCGAGCTGGCGGACGAGATCGACGCCCAGCGCGCCGAGCGCGCGCTGGAGCGTGCCAAGTCGGACGAGGACGCCGCCGCCGAGCGGCGCGCCGAGGTCCGGCTGCGCGCGGTAGCGGTCCGCTAGCGGACCCGCGACCGAAGAGTAGTGCCCTCAGCCGCGGCACGGCTGGAATGTTCCAGACCGTGCCGCGGCTGAGGCGATGCAGATGCAGGTTGTATTCGGTGAGGCCGGCGGCGCCGGTCACGGGACGCAGCGAGGAGGTCGGTGAAGATGTTCCTCACGCTGCTCGTGTGCGGCCTGGTCGTCGCACTGGTGGTGATCGGGCTCTTCGTCTTCGGCTTGCGCCGGCGGCTGATCCAGCGGGCCGGCGGCACCTTCGACTGTTCGCTGCGCTGGGACGTCCCGGAGGAGCCGGACCTGTCCGGCAAGGGCTGGGTGTACGGCGTGGCCCGGTACAGCGGTGACGAGATCGCCTGGTTCCGGGTCTTCTCGTACGCGCCCCGGCCGCGCCGGTTCCTGGAGCGCTCGGCCATCGTGGCCCTGGAGCGCCGGATGCCGGAGGGCGAGGAGGAGCTGGCGCTCCTGTCCGACTCGGTGATCCAGCCCTGCATGTACAACGGGGTCCGGCTGGAGCTCGCGATGAGCGAGGACGCCCGGACCGGGTTCATGGCCTGGCTGGAGGCGGCGCCGCCCGGCCAGCGGGTGAACGTGGCCTGATCGGAACGTGGCCTGGTCGGCCCCCGCCGGATGGGGGTCCCCCCGGACGAGGTCCGGGGGAGGGTGGACGTCGCGGAGCACGTGTGAAGCGGGGGACGGTGTGCTGCACCGTCCCCCGCTTCGTCGTACCCGGGAGGCTAGCCCAGTCCGCCGTTGATGGCGGTCACGAGTTCGCCGTTCGTGGTGTCACCGCTGAACTCCCAGAAGAAGGCGCCGCCGAGGCCCTGGTTCTTGGCCCAGCTCATCTTGGAGGTGACGGTGGCGGGGGTGTCGTAGCTCCACCAGTTGGTGCCGCAGTGGGCGTAGGCGGTGCCGGCGACGGTGCCGTTGGACGGGCAGGAGGTCTTGAGCACCTTGTAGTCCTCGATGCCCTGCTCGTACGTGCCCTGCGCCGGGCCGGTCGCCGTGCCGCCGGGGGCGGACTGGGTGACGCCGGTCCAGCCGCGGCCGTAGAAGCCGATGCCGAGCAGCAGCTTGTTGGCCGGGACGCCCTTGGCCTTGAACTTGGCGATCGCCTCGGCGGAGTTGAAGCCCGCCTGCGGGATGCCGGCGTACGAGGTCAGCGGGGAGTGCGGGGCGGTCGGGCCCTGCGCGGCCCAGGCGCCGAAGAAGTCGTACGTCATCACGTTGAGCCAGTCGTAGTACGGCGCGGCGCCCGCGTAGTCGGCGGCGTCGATCTTGCCGCCGGCGGAGGCGTCGGCCGTGACGGCCGCGGTGACCAGGTTGTTCGCGCCGAACTTGGCGCGCATGGCCTGCATCATGTTCTTGAAGGACGCGGCGCCGCTGGTGTCACAGGTGAGGCCGCAGGCGTTGGGGTACTCCCAGTCCAGGTCGATGCCGTCGAAGACGTCGGCCCAGCGCGGGTCCTCGACCAGGTCGTAGCAGGACTGCGCGAAGGCGGACGGGTTCTGCACGGCCTGGCCGAAGCCGCCGGACCAGGTCCAGCCGCCGAACGACCAGAGGACCTTGATGTTCGGGTACGCCTTCTTCAGCTTGCGCAGCTGGTTGAAGTTGCCGCGCAGCGGCTGGTCCCAGGTGTCGGCGACGCCGTCGACGGACTGGTCGGCGGTGTACGCCTTGTCGTAGTCGGCGTAGGCGTCGCCGATGGTGCACTTGCCGCCCTGGACGTTGCCGAAGGCGTAGTTGATGTGGGTGATCTTGGACGCGGAGCCCGAGGTCACGATGTTCTTCACGTGGTAGTTGCGCCCGTAGACGCCCCAGTTGGTGAAGTAGCCCATCTTGACGGCCTTCGGCGGGGGCTGGGTGCCGCCGCCGGTGGTGCGGACCGGGGTCGGGCCGGCGGCCGGGCCGGTCTGGTCGGCGGTGTCGCGGGCGACGACGGTGTAGCTGTAGTCGGTGCCGGCGGTGAGGCCCTGGTCGGTGTAGGTCAGCGCGGTGGTGGTGGTGACCCGGGTGCCGTCGCGCAGGACGTCGTAGTTCTTGACGCCGGTGTCGTCGGTGGCCGCGGTCCAGGTGAGCTTCACCGAGGTGTCGGTGATGTTCGAGGCGACCGGGGTGCCGGGGGCCGAGGGCGGGTTGTCCCCGGGCTGCTGGGTGCCGTCGCAGGAGGCGCCGTTGATCTTGCAGCCGCTGGGGGCGCCGGCGCCGGAGCCGTTGTAGCCGAAGGAGACGGAGGCACCGGGGGCCAGGGTGCCGTTCCAGCCGACGTTCTTGGCGGTCCAGTGGTTGCCGCTGCTGGTGACGGTGGCGTCCCACGCGGAGGTGACCCGGGTGCCGGTGGGGTAGTCCCACTCGACGGTCCAGGAGGTGAGGGTGGTGGTGCCGGTGTTCTTCACCGTCCACCTGCCCTCGAAGCCGGTGCCCCAGTCCTGGGTCTTGGTATAGGTCGCCGTGGCCGAGGTGGCCGCCTCGGCGGGGGAGGCGA
Source organism: Streptomyces sp. NRRL F-5727 (assembly GCF_000719555.1). Taxonomy (GTDB): domain Bacteria; phylum Actinomycetota; class Actinomycetes; order Streptomycetales; family Streptomycetaceae; genus Streptomyces. The sequence continues at coordinate 90,026 of NZ_JOGX01000011.1, read as the reverse complement.
GGCCGACCATGGCGGCGAGCGGGAGGGCCAGGGCGGTCAGGGCGGCGGCGGCCCGTGCCCTGAATCCTCTTCGGCGCGTCGGTGCTTGAGTGCTCAACGGTGCTCCTCAAGTTGCGGACGTTCGGGGTGGGGGTGGTCCGTGGAGAGTTGCGCGCGCCCCGCGAGCGTAGGAAGGTCTGGACCAATCGTCAAGAGGTCCAGACCAACGTCGATTCCGGTCTACTGAAGCCCCAACTCCTGCGCCAGCACGGCGGCTTGCACCCGGCTGCGCAGCCCCAGCTTCCCCAGCACCTTGCTGACGTGGGTCTTCACCGTCGCCTCCGCCATCTCCAGACGCACCGCCACCTCCGCGTTGGACAGGCCCGCCCCCAGCGCCGCCAGCACCTCCCGCTCGCGCGGCGTCAGCGACTCCAGCACCACCGGGTCCCTCCGTACCGGCGGGGACGGGGAGGCGAACTCCGCGATCAGCCGCCGGGTCACCGCCGGCGCGATCAGCCCCTCGCCCCGCGCCACCGTCCGCACCCCCTCGATCAGCTCCCGCGCGTCCGCGTTCTTCAGCAGGAAGCCCGACGCCCCCGCCCGCAGCGCCCCGAACACGTACTCGTCCAGGTCGAAGGTGGTCAGCACCAGCACGTCCGCGAGCCCCTCCGCCACCACCAGACGGGTCGCCGTCACCCCGTCCATCCGGGGCATCTGCACGTCCATCAGCACCAGATCGGGACGGAGCTCCCGGGCCAGCTCCACCGCCCGCTCGCCGTCCTCGGCCTCCCCGACCACCTCGATGTCCGGCGCGCTGCCCAGGATCAGCACCAGGCCGGCCCGTACCGCCGCCTGGTCCTCGGCCACCACCACCCGCACCGTCATGCCCGCTCCTCCTCGCTCGCTCGCACGGGCAGCTCCGCCCGCACCCGCCACTCCCGCGCGCCCCCGGCCGACGTCACCGGACCCGCCTCCAGGGACCCGCCGAGCAGCGCCACCCGCTCCCGCATGCCCACCAGACCCGCTCCCGACCCCGGCGCGCGCGGCCCCGGCCGCTGCCCGTACGGGCTGGTCACCGTCACCCGCAGCGCCCCGTCCCGGTGCGCCAGCGCCACCCGCACCTCGCCCGGCACCGCGTGCTTCAGCGCGTTCGTCAGCGACTCCTGCACGATCCGGTACGCGGCCAGCTCCACCGGCGCCGGCAGCCCGGCGCCGTCCCGGCGGGCGTCGTCCAGGGCGAAGCGCAGCCCGCTCGCCGCACCGTTCGCCCGCGCCTGCCCGACCAGGGCGTCGAGCCCCGCCAGGGTCGCCGTCGCGGCCGGCTCGCGCTCCGCGCCGCTGTCCCGCAGCAGCCCGATCAGCCGCCGCATCTCGGCGAGACCCGCCACGCTGTTCTCGCGGATCACCGACAGCGCCTGCCGGGTGGTGCCGGGATCGTCCAGGGAGAGCGCCGCCGTCGAGTGGATCGCGATCGCGGAGAGGTGGTTGGCCACCATGTCGTGCAGCTCCCGCGCCATCCGAGCCCGCTCCGCCACCACCGCCTGCGCCCGGTCCATCTCGGCCAGCAGCGCCGTCTGTTCGGCGCGCAGCCGGGCGGACTCGGCGGCCTCGCGGTGGTTGCGCACGATCGAGCCGGTGACGGCGGGCAGGAAGGAGATGAGCCCGGTGATCACCCCGACCAGCAGGGCGAGCGCGTTCTGCCACCAGACCAGGAACGCCACCGTGGTGGCGACGGTGACCAGCGCGGTGGTGTACGGGATGCGGCGGGCCTGCGCCGGGGTGCCGTAGACGACCGCCGCGTAGACGACGTCCGTGAACATCAGCACGGTGCACAGGTTCCCGTTGGTGAACTGGTCGGCCACGATCGCCAGCGTCCCGGTGGCCAGCGCGGTCTGCGGCGCGGCCCGGCGCAGCGCCTCGGCCCCGGCCATCACCGCCAGCGGGACGAGCGCCGCCCAGTGCTGTTCGAAGATCCGGCCGCCCGTGGTGAACAGCCCGAACGACCACAGCAGCACGCCGACGGAGAGGCCGGCGAGGGCGATGAGCAGGTCGTGGCGGTGCGGGCGGGGGAGGGTCACGGACCCATCCAACACGGCCCGCGCCCTCCCGGCCTCGACGTCCGGGCCGATCCGCGCGGGTCCGCGCCTCCGTCGAACGATGTAGACGCGTTTCCTCACCGGCGACGACGAACCGCCCCCGGTCGCACGGGAGGCTGGGAGAGACCCGACGGGGGAAGCGAAAGGGGAAGCGTCGTGATCGTCACGCTGATCGTCGTCTGCGAGGTGGGGTTCTGGGTCCTGCTGGCCGCCGGGCTCGGTGCCCGCTACGTGCTGCGCATGCCGAGGCTGGGCGCGGGGCTGCTGCTGTGCGAGCCGCTCCTGGAGGTCCTGCTCCTGGTCGTCTCCGCGATCGACCTCAAGAACGGCGCCGACCCCAGCTGGCGGCACGGTCTGGCCGCCGTCTACATCGGCTACACCGTCGGCCACGGCCATCGCACCGTGAAGTGGCTCGACGGGCACGCCGCACACCGCTTCGGCGGCGCCCCGCCGCCCGCGAAGCCGCCCCGGTACGGCATGGCCCGCGCCCGCCACGAGGGCGCGATCTGGCTCGGCACGCTGATCGCCGGCTCCGTCGCCTCCGCGCTGCTCCTCGCCGCGGTCTGGTACGTCGGCGACGCGGGCGACACCTCGAGGCTGGAGGCGTCGATCGCCGGTGTCTGGCGGGCCGTCGGGATCCACGGTTTGATCGCCCTCAGCTACTCTGTCTGGCCGAAGAAGGCCCCGGAGGCCCCGGAGGCACCGGCCCCGGAGGCCCCGCAGGGCACTCCGGAGAAGACCTCAGCGGTCGCCGCCCGGGACCCAGAGCACGTCCCCGACCTCGCGGTTCGCGGTCCGCGCCAGGATGAAGAGCAGGTCTGACAGCCGGTTGAGGTACGTGGCCGTGAGCGGGTTCATCGTCTCGCCGTGCACCTCCATGGCAGCCCAGGTCGAGCGCTCGGCCCGCCGGACCACCGTGCACGCCTGGTGCAGCAGCGCCGCGCCGGGCGTGCCGCCGGGCAGGATGAAGGAGCGCAGCTTGTCCAGCTCCTCCAGGAAGCGGTCGCAGTCCGCCTCCAGCTTGTCGACGTACGCCTGCTCCACCCGCAGCGGCGGGTACTCGGGGTTCTCGACGACCGGGGTGGCGAGGTCGGCGCCCACGTCGAACAGGTCGTTCTGGACCCGGACGAGGACCTTCACGACGTCCTCGTCGAGGCGGCCGAGCGCGATGGCGGTGCCGATGACGGCGTTGGCCTCGTTGGCGTCGGCGTAGGCCGCGATCCGCAGATCGGTCTTGGCGGTGCGGCTCATGTCGCCCAGGGCCGTCGTGCCCTGGTCGCCGGTGCGGGTGTAGATGCGCGTCAGATTGACCATGCGACCAGCCTAGTTACGCTCCGGCGCTCCGGAACGCACGTGTGCCGACCGTCACGGCGAACACCGTCAGCGCGACGGCGACCAGCAGCCCGGACAGCATGGCCGGGGTCGTGTAGTGGCCGATGTACGCCTCCCGCACCGCGTCCACCGGACAGCGGAACGGCATCAGGCGCGAGACCGCGTCGAGCCAGCCGGGGGCGAGGGCCATCGGGGCCCCCACCCTCCAGGCCCGGCTCATGGCCCTCCAGCAGGAGGTCCGCCGGACCACCGTCGCCGCCCTGCGCGAGGAGGCCGGTGCCGGGCCCGACGACCCGCTGCCGCTGCTCGTGGGCGGGCAGATCGCCTGGATCCAGGAGGCCGTCGTCGAGTTCGTCGGCGACGCCGTGATCGCCGAGGGCAGGCGGGCGCCGTCTCCCGCGACGCCCTGGTCCTCCTCGACGAGATCGAGGAACTGCTGAGCGAGCAGGTCCTGGCGTACGCGGTGCGCGAGGGCTGAGCCACCCGCCGCCCGCTCCCCGCCCCCCGGCCGAGCCGCCGCCGGGACGCGCGGGGGTGTCGTGAGTGTGACGTCCGTCAAAGAGAGCGTGACGCGCATTACTTCACGGTCACATGGCGCCCCGGGCCCGCTAATCTCCGCCGGAGAGCCAGAAGTGAACAGGTGTTAAGGGGTGGAATCAGTGGCTGGGAAGCTCGCCGTCATCGGGGCCGGACTCATGGGATCCGGCATCGCTCAGGTCTCGGCCCAGGCCGGCTGGGACGTCGTCCTGCGCGACGTCACCGACGCCGCCCTGACCCGCGGCACCGACGGCATCAAGGCGTCGTACGACAAGTTCGTCGCCAAGGGCCGTCTGACCGCCGAGGACGCCGAGGCGGCGCTCGGCCGGATCACCGCCACCACCGAACTCGACGCGGTCGCCGATGCGGACGTCGTCGTCGAGGCCGTCTTCGAGAACCTCGACGTCAAGCACGAGATCTTCCGCTCCCTCGACAAGATCGTGAAGGACGGCGCCGTCCTCGCCTCCAACACCTCCGCGATCCCGATCACCAAGATCGCCGCGGTGACCGGGCGCCCGGAGGCCGTCGTCGGCGTCCACTTCTTCTCGCCCGTGCCGATGATGCAGCTCGTCGAGCTCGTCCGCGGCTACAAGACGAGCGACGAGACCCTGGCCACCGCCCGCGCGTTCGCCGAGTCCGTCGGCAAGACCTGCATCGTCGTCAACCGCGACGTCGCCGGCTTCGTCACCACCCGCCTGATCTCCGCCCTCGTCGTCGAGGCCGCCAAGCTCCACGAGTCGGGCGTCGCCACCGCCGAGGACATCGACATCGCGTGCAAGCTGGGCTTCGGCCACGCCATGGGCCCGCTCGCCACCGCCGACCTCACCGGCATCGACATCCTCGTCAACGCGGCGAACAACATCTACACCGAGTCCCAGGACGAGAAGTTCGCGCCGCCGGAGCTGATGCGCCGGATGGTGGACGCGGGTGACATCGGCCGCAAGAGCGGGCAGGGCTTCTACAAGTACGGCGCCTAGCCCGCCACCCCACCTCACCCCACAGGGTGAATTTCGGTATCGGTTTGCTGACAAGGCGCAACGTATCTGCCGAGGCAGCAGTCAGTTGTTGCGAAGACGGAGCATTTCCCGGGGAGCGACTATGCACATCAGGGGCGATCACGTCGAGCTGGTCGTCGGGGGCCGCCTCGACGTCCGCAGCGCGGCGGACGCCCGTACGGTCCTGCACTCGGCCGTCGACGACGGCGTCGGCGACCTGGTGCTCGACCTGACCGGGCTCGACTCCTGGGACGCGACCGGACTCGGCGTGATCATGGGCGCCCACCGACGGGCCGGCCGCTGCGGCCGCCGGCTCGTCCTGCGCGGGGTGCCGCCGCAGATGCAGCGGCTCCTCGTCGCCACCCGCCTCCACCGCATCCTCGCCATCGAGGGCGGCCTCGCCCTGGAGTCGCTGCCCCGCGTCTGAACGGGCGGTCCGCGCACCGGCCCCCCGGGGTGAACCGTCTGTGAAGCCCCTGTGCGAACCAGGCGTCACGCTCAATCCTCACAAGACCGTGACGTCTTGGGCTCGACGGCACCCCGGCTGTTCCCGGGCGTCCCGCGACCGTCTAGGGTTCGGTCGCCCGCACCCCTTCGCCACACCCACCCGGCGGGCTCCGCACCACCGCTCTTGGGGGCTTTGACCATGGACCCGATACACCGGGGGCCGGACGAGTCCGGTCACGACACCGCGGCCGAGGACGCCCGCCCCGCACAGCCCGCCGCCCTGCCCGAGCGCGCCACCGCGACACCCGCCCGCGCCCGCGTCACCCGGATCGTCTCCGGCGGACTGCTGCTCACCGTCAACCCCGTCGACGGCAGCGAGATCGAGGCGTGCCCACCTGGCGAGGAACCCCCCGCCGCCCGCCGCCGCACCCCCGAGGAGCGCGCCGAGGCCGCCCGCGCCGCCACCGTGCCCGCGCCGCCCGGTCCCGCCGCCCCCGAGCTGCCCCTCCTGGAGCGCGAGGAGCAGCGCGCCCGGCTCACCGAGACCCTCACCCGCGGCCGCAGCGCCCGCCTCACCGGCCCCGACGGCTCCGGCCGCACCGCCCTCCTCGACGCCGTCGCCGACGACTGCGCCGCCCTCGCCCCCGACGGCGTCGTCCGCCTCTCCGGCCACCACCGCACCACCGGCGAACTCCTCCACGAGCTGCGCACCGCCGTCCTGCACGCCCCCCACCACCGGCCCGACCGCGACGGGCTCCGCGCCGATCTCGCCTCCATCGGCGCCGTCGTCGTCGTGGACGACCTGGAATTCGGCGGCGCCGCCCTCGACGAGCTGCTCGCCGCCGCCCCCGAGTGCGCCTTCCTGCTCGCCGCGGCCCCCGGCGTCCCCGCCCCCTCGGCCGACGCCCCGATCGAGGAGGTCGCCCTCCCCGGCCTCGGCCGCGCCGCCTCCCTCGCCCTCCTGGAGGCCGCCGTCGGCCGCCGCCTCACCGACGAGGAGGCCAACTGGGCCGGCGACCTCTGGTTCGAGTCCGAGGGCCTGCCGCTCCGCTTCGTCCAGGCCGGCGCCCTGCTCCGGCAGCGCGACCGGCTGCGCGTCACCCCCGCCGAGTTCGACGCCTTCGGCGCCCTGGAGGAGGCGTTCGGCCCGTCCGGCTCGGGACCGGGCGCGGGCTCCGCCGGCCCCGTCCCCGACCCGTACGAGGACCCCGACGTCGAGCTCCACGAGGTGCCGCTGCCCAGCCTCGGCGAGGGCGCCGCCCCCGCCGCGCTGCTCGCCTCCCGGCTCAGCCGCTCCGCCCAGACCACCCTCCGCTTCGCCGTCGCCCTCGGCGGCGAGGTCCCGCACCACGCCCACCTCCCCGCGCTGGTCGGCGACACCCACGCCGACGCGGCCCTCGGCGAGCTCCGCGCCTGCGGCCTGCTCACCCCCGTCGGCGCCCGGTACCGCCTCGCCGGCGGCGTCCTCACCCAGCTCCTCGCCCACGGCTACGGCCTCGACGCCGCCGACCGCGTCCACACCGCCGCCCAGCACTACGCCTGGTGGGCCGGCCACCCCTCGGTCGGCCCCGACCGGGCCGCCGCCGAGTCCGACGCCCTGCTCGCCGCCCTCGCCGCCCTCGTCGGCGGTACGCCGGGCGGAGCGGCCGACGGCGCGAGCGGGGGAGCGGCCGCGGGCGGCGACTCCGGCGAGGCCGGGGACGGGCCCCGGGCCACCGCCGTCGCCCTCGCCCGGGCCGCGGCCCCCGCCTTCGCCGCCGGCCTGCACTGGGGCGCCTGGGAGCGCGCCCTGCGCTCCGGCCAGGAGGCCGCCCGGCTCGCCGGGGACGTCGCCGAGGAGGCGTACTTCCACCACGAACTCGGCGTCCTCGCCCTCTGCGCCGGCCATCTCGCCCGGGCCCGCGCGGAACTGGAGGCGTCCATCGGCCTGCGCGGCGTCCTCGCCGACAAGCGCGGCACCGTCGCCGGCCGCCGGGCCCTCGCCCTCGTCGCCGACCTCGGCCGCGGGCAGGAGCCGCCGCAGCCCCCGCTGCCGTCCCGCACCGACTCCCCGCCGCGCGGCGTGCCCGTCGCCCGGGCCGCCGCCCAGGCCCCCGTCGAGCCGCCGACCGAGGTGCTGCCGCCGGTCCCCGCCACCGGCACCGGCGCCGGCACACCGCCCGCCTTCCCGGCCTTCCCGGACTTCGCGGACCAGGGCCCCACCCTGATCACCCGCACCGAGACCGCCCCGGCGGACGGACCGGCGGACGGACGGCGCCGGAGCCTCAAGGCCGGCATCCTCGACGGCACCCGCCGCAACCTCGCGGCCGTCGGCGCCGGCGTCCTCCTCGTCGCCGTCCTCGGCACCGTCGTCACCCTCGGCGCCACCTCCGGCAACGACGACACGCCCACCTCCGGCACCGTCACCACCGACGCCACCGCCGACCAGGGCGCCGGCGACGTCCCCGACACCGACGACGGGGCCCCCGCGGAGGGCGAGCCCGGCGACCCGACCGGGACCGGCACGCCCAGCACCTCCGGCTCGCCCGGCCCCACCACCCCGGGCACCACCCCGACCGGCTCCGCCACGGACCCGACGGCGACGGGCTCGCCGTCCACCAGCGGCTCCGGCGCACCGGACCCGACCGCGACCAGCGCGCCGGGCACCGGACCGGGGACCACGGACGCGCCGACGACCCCGCCGCCGGGGCGGCCGACGACGACCCGCCCGCCGACCTCCTCCACGGGACCGAACCCGGGCTCGTCGTCCCCGACCACGTCGCCCTCGGCGTCCTCGTCCAGCGCGGACCCCGAGCCGACCACGACCTCCACGTCCCCGTCCTCGTCCCCGACGCCGAGCGAGACGTCCAGCAGCGAGGCCCCGAGCAACTCCGCCTCCTCCACCCTCGACGGCGCCCCCACCGCCTCGGACACCGCCACCGTGAGCTGAGGCCACGACGGACAAGGGGACGGCCCCGGGCGCTCAGCGCGCCCGGGGCCGTCCCCTTCGCCGTACCGTCCTAGAACAGCCGCAGCTTGTCGTCCTCGATGCCGCGCAGGGCGTCGTAGTCGAGCACCACGCAGTCGATCCCGCGGTCCGTCGCGAGGACCCGCGCCTGCGGCTTGATCTCCTGGGCCGCGAAGATGCCCTTCACCGGGGCGAGATGCGGGTCCCGGTTGAGCAGCTCCAGATAACGGGTCAGCTGCTCGACGCCGTCGATCTCACCGCGGCGCTTGATCTCGACCGCGACCGTGGCGCCGTCCGCGTCCCGGCAGAGGATGTCGACCGGGCCGATCGCCGTCGGGTACTCGCGGCGGACCAGCGTCCAGCCCTCGCCGAGCGTCTCGATGCGGTCGGCGAGCAGCTCCTGGAGGTGCGCCTCGACGCCGTCCTTGATCAGACCCGGGTCCACACCCAGTTCGTGGGACGAGTCGTGGAGGATCTCCTCCATCGTGATGATCAGTTTCTCGCCCGCTTTGTTGACCACGGTCCAGACGCCGGCCTCACCGTCGGCACCTTCCTTCAGGGTGCACGGCGGCGACATCCAGTTGAGCGGTTTGTACGCCCGGTCGTCCGCGTGGATCGAGACGCTGCCGTCTGCCTTGATCAGGATCAGACGGGGCGCGGAGGGCAGATGGGCCGTGAGCCGACCCGCGTAGTCCACGGAGCAACGGGCAATGACGAGACGCATGGTCGCCAACGCTACAAGAGGAGCGCCCTTCTACGCGATTCGGGCACCCGAGTCAGACGAACACCCGTCGGTTATCGGCCTGTTGTGTGCCCAATCGCCTGGTGCGGGCCGGACCGCGCGCTTACCGTGGATGCTGGAGGTCGTCGTCCGTGCACGCTGCGTGGCGTACGGCGGCCCTCGACCCTGCCCGCACAGACCCCGTCCGCGGGGTCGCGAGAGGAGAACCCATGTCGCTCGACGTCTCACCGGCACTGTTGGAACAGGCCGAGCGAGGCGAGGTCGACGAAGCCGCCTTCGTCGACTGCGTCCGGACCTCCCTGCCCTTCGCGTGGGAGATGATCAGTTCTCTGGTGGCCCAGCTGGAGGTGGAAGGCGGCGAGTTCGCCGACAACCAGACGCCGCCGCCGAACGAGCAGGCACGTGGTCAGCTGCTGCGCGCGCTGGCGAGCGACGCGATCCGCGGGGCGCTCCAGCGTCACTTCGGGGTGCGTCTTGCCTTCCAGAACTGCCACCGGGTGGCGGTCTTCCCGCTGGACCCGGCGGTGGACGAGCGCCTCGCCCGCTTCACCTCGATCCGGGGACAGCTGCTCAACCAGTCGCCGGAACTCCGCGACTGCTGAGCCCGGCCGTCGTCACCGGGATCCACCGGGACTCGAACGCCGCCGCTCCGCGTCGCGGGAGCCGCGATCGGTGCGTGCCGACACGCACCGTCCCGCGGGGACGCCGGGGCGGCGGCGGGTCCCGGCCCTCAGTCCAGCCGGGGCAGGACCTCGGCGCCGAGCCGCCGGAGGTTCTCCTCGGTGCCGGCGAGATCGCCGGAGCCCTCGGCGAGCAGCGCGAAGCGGGTGATGCCGGTGCGCTCCGCGGTCGCCGCCAGCCGGTCGGCCGCCAGCGACGGGGTGCCGACCGGGTGCAGCGAGCAGAGCAGCTCGGTGTACGCCACCGGGTCCCGCATCGCCCGGTGCCGGCCGTCCACCGTCACATGCGCGTCCAGCCCCTGCCTCAACCAGCCCGGCATCGCCTTCACCAGCGTCTCCGCCGCCTCCTGCGTGCGGTCCGCGAGCTGCACCACGCCCGCGGAGACGTGCCCGGCGCCGATCCGCGCGATCTCGTCCGGGTCCCGCCCGGCCTCCCGCGCCCAGCGCGCCCAGGCCGTGACCATCTCCGCCTTGTCCTCGTCGCCGCAGTGCATGCCGAGCAGCATCGGCAGCCCGCGCTCGGCCGCCAGCCGCACGCTCCTCTGCGAGGTGCAGGCGACGACGACCTCCGGCGACGGCTCGCCGCCGATCAGCTCGCCGGCCCGGGGCACCACGGCCACCTCCCGGAAGGAGAATCGTTCTCCCTCGGCGCCCACCCGGGCCTCGGTGAGCCAGCGCAGCAACAGGTCGAGCGCCTCCGGGAAGCCACGCTCGTACGCCTCCAGACCCGCGCCGAACACCTCCAGGTCCACCCAGGGCCCGCCGCGACCCACCCCGAGGGTGAATCTGCCGCCCGAGGCGATGTGCAGCAGCGCCGCCTGCTCGCCCAGCGCGACCGGGTGGACGGTCGGCAGCACGCTCACCGCCGTGCCCACCCGCAGCCGCCGGGTCCGGCCGAGCAGCAGCGCCGCCAGCGTCACGGCCGACGGGCACACGCCGTACGGTACGAAGTGGTGCTCGGCCAGCCAGACCGAGTCCAGGCCCGCCTCCTCGGCCACCTCGGCGGTCCGCACCGCACGGTGCAGCGCCTCTCCCTGACCCTGGCCCGGAAACTGAGCCGCCAGAACGAATGTCCCTACGCGCATCGCCTTCTGCCTCCTCGCGGCCGACGCGTTCACTCCCCCTCGTACGGCAACAACGTCTGACACGTGCCAAAGGCAACGGCCGAACATGAAGTTCTTGCGATTTTCGGTCCGGGCGTCCGGACCGGGGCCCCGGCCGGCCTGTCGCGGCCCGTACGCTGGGACGAACGGTCCGTGTTCCCCGACCCCGTGAGGTGTGCTGTGTCCCCGCGTCACCACCGCCCCCGCCGCTCCGCCAAGCCGGCGGCGCAGGAGGACCGCGACGACCGGTACGGCGGCTCACAGCGCACCGAGAGCTGGCAGGGCGAGGAGTGGTACGTCCGCCTCGTCGCCGGCGCCAGCTCCCCGGGCAAGCGCTACCGCTGCCCCGGCTGCGACCAGGAGATCCCGCCCGGCGCCCCGCACGTCGTCGCCTGGCCCGAGTACGGCGGCGTCGACGACCGCCGCCACTGGCACAAGGCGTGCTGGAACGCGAAGGACCGCCGCACCACCCGGGTGCAGCGGTCCCGCAACGCGCCGAAGTACTGAGCCCCGGGCTTCAGACGTCCCGGCTGTTCAGCAGCGCGTACGCGGCGCCCATGGCCACCACCGCGATGCCCGTGAGCGTGAACAGCGCCTCCCAGCCCGCCGGACCGCTGTCGCCGAACGGCGGCTCCGCCGCGTACAGCGCGATCATCTGCGAGGGGATCGCGTAGGTGAAGAGCGCCTCCTGGATCCCCTTCAGCCCCGGCGCGAGCATGAACAGGGCCGCCACCAGCGGCAGCAGCAGCAGACCGATCATCACGGTGATCGCCCCGGCCGAGTGCCGCACCAGCGCGCCCACCGCCATCGACAGCAGGCCGAGCACCGCCAGGAACCCGGCCGCGCCGACCGTGGCCCGCGCCCACTCCGCGCCCGTCGGCTCCGCCGCGTCCACCATCGCGACCTGCGCCGTCGCCACCGCGAAGGCGACCACCAGGGTCACCGTGAAGACCAGCAGGAAGAAGACGATCGCCTTCGCCGTCAGCACCCGGGACCGGCTCGGGCACGCCGTCAGCGTGGTCCGGATCATCCCCGTGCCGTACTCGGACGAGATGGTCAGCACGCCCAGCGTGATCACGCAGATCGACGCCGGCAGCATCCCGAAGAAGCCCAGCGGCAGCGCCGAGTCCTCGCCCATGTTGCCGCCCTCGGAGGCGGCGACCGCGGCCACGCCCAGACCGATCACCAGCATCAGCAGGACCATCGTCCCCAGCGTCCACATGGTCGACCGCACCGAGCGGATCTTCGTCCACTCCGAGGCGAGCGCGTCCCCGAGGTGCGCCCGGCGCACCGGGATGGGGGAGACGTAGCCGTACGGCGGGGGAGGCGTGGGGGTCGGCGTCGGGGCGGTCATCGGGCGTCCTCGGTGGTGTCGCTCGGCTTCTGGAGGCTCGGCTGCGGGGCGGACTGCGGCGCGGCCGGCGCGGTCGGCGCGGCCGCGGGGGGCTGCGGGGCGGCGTACGGGTTCTGGCCGGGCGGCGGCGGGGCGTACCAGCCCTGCTGCGGCACGTCCGCCGGAAGCGGCGGCTGCGGCGGCACCCCGTACCCCGGCTGCCCGGGCTGCGGCGGGGCCTGGAGATGGGCCAGCTTGTCGTCGGTGGAGCGGTAGTCCACGGCGCCCTGCGTCAGCCGCATGTACGCCTCCTCCAGAGACGCCTGGTGCGGGGACAGCTCCCAGAGCCGTACGTCCGCCTCGTGCGCCAGGTCGCTGATCCTCGGCAGCGGCAGGCCGGTGACGCGCAGCGCCCCGTCCGGCTCGGAGAGGACCTGGCCGCCGGCCTCGACCAGCACCCGGGACAGCTTCTCCCGGGGACCGGCCTCGCCGGCCGGGACGCGGACCCGGGCGAAGTCCGCCGAGTTCGCCGAGATGAACTGCTTCACCGGCATGTCGGCGAGGAGCTGGCCCCGGCCGATCACGATCAGATGGTCCGCGGTCAGCGCCATCTCGCTCATGAGGTGGCTGGAGACGAAGACCGTGCGGCCCTCGGCGGCCAGCTTCTTCATCAGGTTGCGGACCCAGAGGATGCCCTCCGGGTCGAGGCCGTTGACCGGCTCGTCGAAGAGCAGCACCTGCGGGTCGCCGAGCAGCGCGGCGGCGATGCCGAGCCGCTGCCCCATGCCGAGCGAGAAGCCCTTGGAGCGGCGCCGCGCCACCTCCTGGAGGCCCACCACGCCCAGCACCTCGTCCACCCGGCGGGCCGGGATGCCGGCCAGCTGGGCCAGCGACAGGAGGTGGCTGCGGGCGCTGCGGCCGCCGTGCACGGCCTTGGCGTCGAGGAGGGCGCCGACCTGCCGGGGCGCGTTCGGGAGCTGCCGGAAGGGGTGGCCGCCGATCGTCACCTGGCCGGCCGTCGGCTGGTCCAGGCCGAGGATCATGCGCATGGTGGTCGACTTGCCGGAGCCGTTCGGGCCCAGGAAGCCGGTCACGACACCCGGCCTCACCTGGAAGGAAAGGTTGTACACGGCCGTCTTGGCGCCATAGCGCTTGGTCAGGCCGACTGCCTCGATCATTCTCCAGCCCCATCGACAGCTCGGTGGTGTGCGATCGGGGCGTGGCGGCGCGCGGCCGGAAGGCCCCCGTACGAGTCAGGAGCTTATCCAGCCGTTGACGGTTCCCGCTCCGGCGAAGCGAGACCGAAGCGAAACCTCAGGGAGAAATCCGGGACGCGCCCCGCAGGCGCGCCCCCGTCCTCAGGCGTCCCGCCGCTTCAGCACCAGATAGCCGCCGAGCAGCGCGGCCGCCACCCAGGCCAGCATGATCCCGAGCCCGCCCCACGGCCCGTAGGGCGCCTTCTCCGAGCCCAGCGCGTCCGGCACCACCTGCATGATCTTGGAGCCGGCCTGGTCCGGGAAGTACTTGGCGACCTCCTTCGCCTTCGGCACCGCCGACAGGATCTGCGAGATCAGGAAGAAGAACGGCACCAGGATGCCGAGCGACAGCATCGAGGAGCGGAGCATCGCCGCCACGCCCATCGAGAAGACCGCGATCAGCCCCATGTAGATCCCGCCGCCGACCACCGCCCGCAGCACGTTGTCCGCGCCGATCGTCGTCCGGTGCTCGCCGAGCAGCGCCTGCCCGAGGAAGAACGACATGAAGCTCGTCACCAGACCGACCACCAGGGCCAGCGCCCCGGCCACCGCGATCTTGGAGAAGAGGAACGTGGCGCGCTGGGGGACCGCGGCGAGCGAGGTGCGGATCATGCCCGAGGAGTACTCGGTCCCCACCACCAGGACACCGAAGACCACCATCGCCAGCTGGCCGAGGACCATGCCGGAGAAGCTGACGAAGGTCGGGTCGAAGGTGGCCCGCTCCAGCTCGGACAGGTCGTCGAAGCTGGAGTTCAGGACCGCGGAGAGCGCCGCGCTCATCGCCACCGTGACGATCAGCGCGCTCGCCAGGGTCCAGATCGTCGACGAGACCGTCCTGATCTTGGTCCACTCGGACTGGAGGACCGCCGGTACCGCTGCCATGGATCAGACCCCCTCGGTGGTCGTGCCGGACCCGGCGCCCGGTGCGGGGCCCCAGCCGGAGTTCGCGCCCCACGCGGGGCCGGGCGCGGCCGGCTCGCCGCCGCCGTGCGTGTCGGTGCCGTGCGCGTGGTACTCCACCGCGCCCGCCGTCATCTGCATGAACGCCTCCTCCAGGGAGGCGCGCTGGGCGCTCAGCTCGTGCAGCGTCAGCTGGTGCGCCGCCGCCAGCTCGCCCAGCCGCTCGGTGGTGGCGCCGTCGACCTCCAGGGTCCCGTTTCCGGCCTCGACCACCACGAATCCGTCGGCGTGGAGCACATCCCGCAGCCGTTCCTGCTGGGGAGAGCGGAGCCGGACGAAACTCCGCGAATTCCGCTGGATGAAATCGGCCATGGACATGTCCGCAAGCAGCTTTCCCTGCCCGATCACGATCAGATGATCTGCCGTCAGCGCCATTTCACTCATGAGATGACTGGAGACGAAGATCGTTCTGCCTTCCGCGGCGAGCGACTTCATCAGATTGCGGATCCAGTGAATTCCCTCGGGGTCCAGACCATTGACGGGTTCGTCGAACATCAGGATCTCGGGATCGCCGAGCAGCGCCGACGCGATGCCGAGCCGCTGACCCATGCCCAGCGAGAAGCCCTTTGACTTCTTCCGCGCCACCGCGGTCAGACCCACCAGGTCCAGCACCTCCGCCACCCGGCTCTCCGGGATCCGGTTCGACTGCGCCAGACACAGCAGGTTGTTGTACGCCGACCGGCCCCCGTGCATCGCCTTGGCGTCGAGCAGCGCCCCGATGTACTTCAGCGGCTCGTCCAGCTCGCGGTAGTGCCGGCCGTCGATCCGCACCGTCCCGCTCGTGGGGTTGTCCAGATCGAGCATCATCCGCATCGTGGTCGACTTCCCCGCCCCGTTGGGCCCCAGGAAGCCGGTGATCATGCCCGGCCGGACCCGGAAGGAGAGATGATCGACCGCCGTCTTCGTCCCGTACCGCTTCGTCAGTCCGTCAAGCTCGATCATGCGTACCAAGCTAAGGGCGCGCGAAACCCCCCGCCACCGGAGTGACGGGGGGTTCGGGGACGCGACGGCGGGGCCTCAGCGGGTCTGCTGGGCCGGCACGCCGGCGGAGCGCTCCTCGTCCAGCGGGGAACCGGCGGCGGCGACCGCGGCACCGGTCAGCGTGGCCAGCATCTCGCGGACGTTGGTCAGCTGCGCGTTGATGGAGTCGCGGCGGTTCGTCAGCGCCGCGAGCTCGCGCTCCGATTCCGAGCGGATCCGGTCCGCCTTGGCGTTGGCGTCGGCCACGATGTCCTCGGCCTGGCGCTGCGCGGTCTCCACCGTCTGGCGGGCCCGGCGCTCGGCGTCCGTGCGGAGCTTCTCGGCCTCCAGGCGGAGCTGCTCGGCGCGGTGCTCGATCTCGGCGAGGCGCTTCTCGGCCTTGGCCTGACGGGAGGCCAGGTCGCGCTCGGACTGCTCGCGGCGCTTGGCCAGGTTGGTCTCGAAGTCCGCGGCGGCCTGGGCGGCCTTGGCGCGGGTCTCCTCGAAGAGGGCGTCCGCCTCCTCGCGCTTCGACTGCGCGTCCTTCTGCGCCTCGGCACGCAGCGAGTTGGCCTCGCCCTGCGCCTTCTCGACGATCCGGACGCCCTCGTCCTCGGCCTTCGCCTTGCGCTCGGCCGCGAACGACTCCGCGTCGTTGCGCACCTGCTGGGCGGCCGACTCGGCCAGCTCGCGGTGCTGCTCGGCGGCGCGACGGGCCTCCTCGCGCAGGTCCTTCGCCTCCTCCTCGGCGAGGCGGAGGATCTTCTCGACGCGCGCGCCGAGACCGGCGTACGACGGCTCCGCGTCGCTCACCTGCGCCTGGGCGTTCTGCGTCTCGAGGTGGAGTTCCTCGATGCGCTTCTCCAGGGAGGTGATGCGGCCCAGTGCGCTGTCACGGTCGGCGACGAGCTTGGTAATGCGGTCGTCCACCTGACCGCGGTCGTAACCACGCCGCACGAGCTCGAAGCCGAAGGGGGAGGAAGTGTCGCTCATGGGGTTCCTGTCGAATGAGACCGGTGAGGTGTTAGAGGGAATCCTAGGGGCCGAAGCGGCGTGTCATCGAGCGTATGCCCGTTTGATCTGGAGAATGTCCAGCCTTTTGAGTGGCTAGCCGTCCTGGGACTTGCCACTCGAACGAGTGGAACCCGAGGAAGCGCCCGCCTTGAGCCCGTCCTTCGCCCCCGCCGACGGCGTCTCGAAAGACTCCAACGCCTCCAGCACGTCCTGGACACGGGAGATCTCGGCATTGATGTCGGTACGACGACGGGTCAGGGTCTCCAGCTCGCGCCGGCCCTCCTCGACCAGCCGGTCCGCCTCGGCCTCCGCCTCCACCTTGAGCCGCTCGGCCTCCGCCTTGATCCGCTCGCCCTCCGCGATCAGCGAACTCTTCTTCTGCTCGGCCTCCTTGAGCAGCGCGTCCGCCTTCCGGACGGCCGCGATGCGGACCTTGCTCGCCTCCGAACTCGCCTCCGAGACCATCTCCTTGGCCTTCTCCTCGGCCTCGGCCCGCTGCTCCTCCGCGGCCTTCACCAGCTTGTCGACGCGCTCGCCGGCCGTCTTCATCTGCTCGGCCGACTCGCGCCGCGCCCGCTCGTGCAGCTCCTCGATCTCGCCCTCGATCCGGCCCCGCAGCTCCTCGGCCCGCTCCCTTATGTCGGTCGCGTCCTTCCGCGCCCCGACCAGGAGTTCGTCCGCGTCGGTCCGCGCCTTCTCCACCAGCGCGTTGCCCTCGACGGTCGCCTCGGCGACGATCCGGTCGGCCTCCTTGCGGGCGGCGCCGACCATCGTGTCCGCCTGCGCCTCCGCCTCGGCGGTGGCGCGCAGCGCCTCCTCCCGGGCCTTCGCGATCAGCTGGTCGGCCTGCTCGGCCGCGTCCGCGCGCTTCTTCGCGCCGGCCTCGCGGGCCTCGTCCAGGGTGCGGTCGGCCTCCTCGCGGGCCGCCGCGCGCATCTGCTCGGCCGCCGCCTCGGCGTCCTCCCTGACCCGCGCCGACTCCGTACGGATCCGCTCGGCGTCCTGACGGGCCGACTCCAGCGCCTCGGCGCCCTCGGTCCGCAGCCGCTCGGCCTCGCCGGCCGCGTCCGCGATCGTCCGCTCGGCCTCGGCCCGGGCGTCGGCGGTCACCGACTCGGCCAGCTCACCGGCCTCCTCGGTGATCCGGCCGGCCTCCGCCGTCGCCTCGCCGACCAGCGCGTCGGCCTGCTCGGCCGCGTCCTGGCGGCGCTTGTCGGCGGCCTGCCGGGCCTCGTCCAGGATCTGCTCGGCGTCGGCCAGGGCCGCGGTCCGCAGCGCCTGGGCGTGCGCCTCGCCGTCCGTCTTGACCTGCTCGGCCTCGGTCCGCAGCCGGGCCGTGTCCCGCTCCGTGGTCTCCCACAGCTCGGCCGCCTCGGCCGTGATCCGCTCCGCCTCGGCGGTGGCCTCGCCGATGAGGGTGTCCGCCTGTTCGGCGGCGTCCTGGCGGCGCTTGTCGGCGGCCTGGCGGGCCTCGTCGAGGATCCGCTCGGCCTCCGCCCCGATCCGCTCCGCCTCGGCCGTCGCCTCGCCGACCACGCCCTCGGCCTTCTCGGCCGCCTCCGAACGGATCCGGTTGGCGTCCTCCCGGGCGTCCGCCCGGGTGCGGGCCGCGTCCTGCTCGGCCGCCGCCAGCGCGTCCGTCGCCTCGGTCCGCAGCCGCTGCGCGTACTCGGCGGTGTCCGTACGGAGCTTCTCCGCCTCCGCGATCGCGTCCCCGACCGTCCGCTCGGCCAGCGCCTTCGCCGCGTCCGACTCCTCCTGGGCACGCGCGCGCGTGCGGGCCGCGTCCTCCGACGCCCGCTCCCGCTCCTCGTACGCGTCGGCGCGGACCCGGTCCGCCTCCTCCTGCGCCTCGGTCCGGGTCCGCTCCGCCGCGTGCTCCGCGGCCGAGCGCAGCCCGGCGATCTCCTCCTCGGCCTGCTCGCGCAGGCCGGCGACCGAGTCGCGGACCTCCTGCGCGGTCTGCTCGGCCGCGCCGACCATCTCGGTCGCCCGCGCGTCCGCCTCCTCGACCAGGCGCTGCGCCTCGGCCTGCGCCTCCTCCACCCGCTTGCGGGCGGCGGCCAGGAGCTCCTCGGACTGCGCGCGGGCGTGCTCCCGCTCCCGGCCGGCCTCGGAACGGGCCGACTCCAGCGTCTCCTCGGCCTCCCGGCGGCGCCGGACGGCCTCCTCCTGCGCGGCGGACAGCGCCTCGGCTGCCTCGGCGGCCACCCGCTCGGCGGCGGCCGCGGCCTCGGCCCGTACCCGGTCGGCGGTCTCCTGGGCCTCCGACCGCAGCCGCTCGGCCTCGGTCTCCGCCTCCGAGGTCAGCCGCTGCGCGGTCGCCTCGGCCTCCGCGCGGGACGCCGACGCGTCCGCCGTGGCCTCGGCCCGCAGCCGCTCGGCCTCCTGCTCGGCCTGCTCCCGCAGCACCCGGATCCGCTCGGCCCCCTCGGTCCGCAGCCGCTCGGTCTCCTCGGCGGCCTCGCGCCGGATCCGCTCGCCCTCCGCGCGGGCGTCGGTCAGCTCCCGCCCGGCCGCGGCCACCTTCGCCTCGGCGTCGGCGTGCAGCCGGGTCAGCTCCTCGGCCGCCTCGGCCCGCCGGGCCTCGGCGGCCCGCTCGGCGTCCGCGCGCAGCTCGGCGGCGGCCTTCTCGGCGGCCTCCCGCACCGACTCGGCCTGCTCCTCGGACTCGGCGCGCAGCCGCTCCGCCTCGGCGCGGGTCCGCTCCAGGGTCTCCTCGGCCTGGGTCCGGAGCGTCTGGGCGCGCTCCATCGCCTCCGACCTGACCTTCTCGCTCTCCGCGCCGGCGCTGGCGCGCAGCTCGTCGGCGTCGCCCCTCGCCTTGGCCAGCAACTCCTCGGCGGTCTTCGCCGCCTCCTCGATCTGCTGGACGGCCTCGCGGCGGGCCTCGCCGCGGATCCGCTCGCCCTCGGCGATGGCCTCGGCGCGCAGCTGCTCCGCCTCGCCGCGCAGCCGCCGGGCCTCCTCCTGGAGCTCGACGGTCTTGGCCCGGTACTCCTTGGTGTCGTCCTTCGCCGAGCCGAGCAGCTCGTCGGCCTGCTCCTCGGCACGGGAGCGCAGCCGGTCGGCCTCGGTCTCGGCCTCGCGGCGGATCCGCTCGGCCTCCTCGGACGCCTTGCGGGTGGTCTCGGCGGCGTCCTCGGACGCCTTGCTGAGGATCTCCTCGGCGCTGCGGGCGGCCTTGGCGAGCGCGGCGGCCGAGTCCTCGGCGGCGCTGGCGCGGGCCTTCTCGGTGGCCTCGGCGAGGACCTTCTCGGAGTGCGCGGTGGCCTCGCGGAGCTTCTCCTCGGCCTCGGCCTTGAGCTGCTCCGCCTTCTCGGTGGCCTCGCCGACCAGCCGGGCGATCTCGGACTTGGCGGTCCGGGTGCGCTGCTCGTTGACGGAGTCGGCGGAGGCGATCGTCTTCGCGGCGGCGTCCTTGGCCTCCGCGAGCGCCTTGTCGGCCTCGGCGCGGGCCTGCCGCAGCTTCTCCTCGGCCTCCTGCATCCGCTGCTCGGCGGCGCGGGTCAGCTCGGTGGCCTGGCGGCGGGCCTGGTCGGTCTCGGCGACGGCGGCGGTCCGCAGCTGCTCGGCGTGACCGGTGGCCTCCTGCGCCTGGGTGGAGGCGGTGGTCATCAGCCGCTCGGCGTCCTTGCGGGCGCGCAGCAGAATCGCTTCGGCCTCGGCGCGTGCGGCCTCCGCCTCGGCGCCGACGCGGCGGCCGGTCTCCTCGGTGAGGCGGGCGGCCTCGGCGCGGGCGGCGGCGAGCGACTGCTCGGCCTCGGCGCGGGCCTCGTCCATCAGCCGGCGGGCCTGGGACTCGGTGCGGGCGCGCAGCTGTTCGGCCCAGGCCACGTTCTCGTTGACGTGCGCCTCGACGGTCTGGCGGCGCTCGTTCAGCTCCTGGTCGAGCTGCTGGCGGCGCTGGACGGCCTCGTTGTGCAGCTCGGCCTGGAGCCGGGCCTGGTGCTCGGCGTGCTCCTGGAGGATCCGCTGGGTCTGCGCCCGGGCCTCGCGCAGCTCGCGCTCGGCGTCCTGGCGGAGCTGTTCGGCCTGCGCCTGGGCGTTCCGCAGCAGCTGTTCGGCCTGGTAGCCGATGTCCGCGCTGTCGTAGGCGGGCCGGGACGCGATGGTGCGCCGCGCCTCGTGGAGCTTGGCACGCAAGACCTCGACCTGGTAGCCGAGGTCCTCGGCGTGCTGGACGGCCTTCTCTCGCTCCTTCTTCAGCCGGTCCATCTCGGCTTCGAACCGCGAGAGATGGTCGTCTTCAGCTCGGTGGCTCTCCTGGCGTTCGTAGCCCCGCACTGCGCGGTCCATCCTTCCCCGAGCTCTGCGAGCAGGGGAGTCCCCAACCCGGTCGCAACTTTCCGACGAGCACCGTTCAGCTGGACAGAACGGCCCCCCGGGGAATCGTGACAGATCGGACGACCCCGACATCCCGACTACGGCGCCGCGCGAAGCGGCCCCGACCGGCCCCGGCCCGGAGTCGCCCACTCTACCGGGCCGGGAATACGGAGGTCAGTGCTCCGCTGAGGAGTGGTCAGCGGAAGCCGGTGCCGAGGTGACGAGTTCGGTCAGGACGCCGTGGCAGTCCTTGGGGTGGAGGAAGGTGATCCGGGAGCCCATGGAGCCGGTCCGCGGCTCGTCGTAGAGGACCCGGACGCCCTTGCCGCGGATCGCCTCGGCGTCCCCGTCGACATCGGCCGTGCCGAAGGCGATGTGGTGCACCCCCTCGCCGTTCTTGGCCAGCCACTTGCCCACCGCGGAGTCCTCGCGGGTGGGCTCCAGGAGCTGGAGGTAGGAGGCGCCGCCGTCGTCCGTGGCGTTGATCCTCAGCATGGCCTCGCGGACGCCCTGCTCCTCGTTGACCTCGGAGTGGTAGACCTCGAAGCCGTACGTGGCACGGTAGAACTCGACGGTCTTGTCCAGGTCGAAGCAGGCGATTCCGATGTGGTCGATACGCGTCAGCATGGCTCCAGTGCACCCCCGGCGGGATGGTTACGCAACGTGCGCGCCGTCACACCGGCTGGCCGGTGACCCGGCGCCGCACCGCTCAGTACATTGGCGGTAAACCCTCGTTCACTCCTCATCCCTAGGGGCCGTGCCTCATGTCTGGAACGACCGGTACCACCTCAGTGATCGTCGCGGGCGCCCGCACGCCCATGGGGCGCCTGCTCGGCTCGCTCAAGTCCTTCTCGGGCGCCGACCTCGGCGGCTTCGCCATCAAGGCCGCGCTCGACCGGGCCGGCATCGGCGGCGACCAGGTGGAGTACGTGATCATGGGCCAGGTGCTGCAGGCGGGGGCCGGGCAGATCCCCGCCCGCCAGGCCGCCGTCAAGGCCGGCATCCCGATGAACGTCCCCGCCCTCACCGTCAACAAGGTGTGTCTGTCGGGTCTGGACGCCATCGCGCTGGCCGACCAGCTGATCCGCGCCGGCGAGTTCGACGTGATCGTCGCCGGCGGCCAGGAGTCGATGACCAACGCCCCGCACCTGCTGCCGAAGTCCCGCGAGGGCTACAAGTACGGCGCGATCGAGATGCTCGACGCGATGGCGTACGACGGTCTGACCGACGCCTTCGAGAACATCGCGATGGGCGAGTCCACCGAGAAGCACAACACCCGCCTCGGCATCGACCGCGCCGCGCAGGACGAGATCGCCGCCCTGTCCCACCAGCGCGCCGCCGCCGCCCAGAAGAACGGCGTCTTCGAGGCCGAGATCACCCCGGTCGAGATCCCGCAGCGCAAGGGCGACCCGGTGATCTTCTCGAAGGACGAGGGCGTCCGCGCCGAGACCACCGTCGAGTCCCTCGGCAAGCTCCGCCCGGCCTTCGCCAAGGACGGCACCATCACCGCCGGCACCTCCTCGCAGATCTCCGACGGCGCCGCCGCCGTGGTCGTGATGAGCAAGGCCAAGGCGGAGGAGCTGGGCCTGGAGTGGATCGCCGAGATCGGCGCCCACGGCAACGTGGCCGGCCCGGACAACTCGCTCCAGTCGCAGCCGTCCAACGCCATCCGGCACGCCCTGAAGAAGGACGGCCTGACCGTCGACGACCTCGACCTGATCGAGATCAACGAGGCGTTCGCCGCGGTCGCCGTGCAGTCCATGAAGGACCTCGGCGTGTCCCCGGAAAAGGTGAACGTCAACGGCGGCGCCATCGCGCTCGGCCACCCGATCGGCATGTCCGGCGCCCGCGTGGTGCTCCACCTCGCGCTGGAGCTGAAGCGGCGCGGCGGCGGCATCGGCGCGGCCGCGCTGTGCGGCGGCGGCGGTCAGGGCGACGCCCTGATCATCCGCGTGGCCGGCAAGTAAGACAGCACCACGTCACAGGGAGAAACACGCATGGTGGACGTCCCCGCTCTGGTCGCCCAGGCACGGGAGGGCCGGCCGCGGGCCGTGGCCCGGCTGATCTCGCTCGTGGAGGGGGCGTCCCCGCAGCTGCGCGAGGTGATGGCGGCGCTGGCCCCGCTCACCGGCAACGCCTACGTGGTGGGCCTGACCGGCTCGCCCGGCGTCGGCAAGTCGACGTCGACCTCGGCGCTGGTGACCGCGTACCGCAAGGCCGGGAAGCGGGTCGGCGTGCTCGCCGTCGACCCGTCCTCGCCGTTCAGCGGCGGCGCGCTGCTCGGTGACCGGGTGCGGATGTCGGAGCACGCCTCCGACCCCGGCGTCTACATCCGCTCGATGGCCACCCGCGGGCACCTGGGCGGTCTCGCCTGGTCCGCCCCGCAGGCGATCCGGGTGCTCGACGCGGCCGGCTGCGACGTGATCCTGGTGGAGACCGTCGGCGTGGGCCAGTCCGAGGTGGAGATCGCCGGGCAGGCGGACACCTCGGTGGTGCTCCTCGCCCCGGGCATGGGCGACGGCATCCAGGCCGCCAAGGCGGGCATCCTGGAGATCGGCGACGTGTACGTGGTCAACAAGGCGGACCGGGACGGTGCCGACGCCACCGCCCGCGAGCTCAACCACATGCTCGGTCTCGGCGAGGCCCGCGGCCCCGGCGACTGGCGGCCGCCGATCGTGAAGACGGTCGCGGCGCGCGGCGAGGGCGTCGACGAGCTGGTGGAGGCCCTGGAGAAGCACCGGGCCTGGATGGAGGAGCACGGGGTCCTGGCGGAGCGCCGGAAGGCGCGCGCGGCCCGCGAGGTGGAGACCATCACCATCACGGCGCTGCGCGAGCGGATCGGCGACCTGCACGGCGACCGGCGGCTCGACGCGCTGGCCGAGCGGATCGCGACCGGCGCGCTCGACCCGTACGCGGCCTCCGACGAGCTCCTGGCCAGCCTGACCGGCAACTGACCGGCCGACACGGAGAAGGGCCTCCCCGCGGACGGGGAGGCCCTTCTCCGCATCTCTGTCAGGTCACGGCTTGCCGCGCTTGCCGCGGAGCCGCTCGGCGACCGGCTTCAGCGACTCGTGGAGGTCGCCGAGCGCCTCCGGGGTGAGCCGGTCGATGAAGTGGTCGCGGACCGACTCCACGTGGTGCGGGGCGACCTTGCGCATGGTCTCCATGCCGTGGTCGGTGAGGACGGCGTACAGGCCGCGCCGGTCGGACTCGCAGTTCACCCGTTCGACCAGGCCGGCGTTCTCCATCCGGGTGATCTGGTGGGAGAGGCGGCTCTTGGACTGGAGGGTGGCGGTGGCGAGGTCGCTCATGCGGAGCCTGCGCTCGGCGGACTCCGAGAGGTTGACGAGGATCTCGTAGTCGTTCATGGTCAGACCGAAGGGCTGGAGGTCCCGCTCCAGCTGGTGCGTCAGCATTCTCTGGACGTCGAGGAAGGTGCGCCACGCGCACTGCTCGGCGTCGGTGAGCCAGGGAGTGGCCGTCTCGGTGTCCATAGAGTGGATTCTACCTAAGAAGTTGAATACTTGACGAAATCTGCGGGGTGACGCTCGGCACCCGCCGGGCCGGCCGCACGCCCCGCGCGGCCGTTCGACGCGTCACGCTCCGCAGAGTACCGCTCACAACCCGAAGCGCCGCTGCAGGTCACCGAGCTGGCCGGGAAGGCGCGGTACCGCACCCTGCGCCGCCTGGCCGGAACCGTGCGCCCCGTGCCCGCCCGGCACCCCGGCCTGGGCCGGCGGCCCGCCGATCTCCCGCTCCGCCATCAACAGCTCCGTCGACTGCAGCAGCACCGTGCCCGCGCCGACGAACTCGAACTGGTGCTCCTCGCCCGAGGAGCCGCCGATGCCGGTCAGGGCCCGTACACCGCCCATCACGCCCGTCAGGTAGGCGTGGTCGTAATGGTGACAGGGGGAGGGACAGTCCGCCCAGCCGACCAGCGCCTGCGGGTCCACCCGCAGCGGCGGCTCCATGAAGACCACCGGCCCGTTCGACGCGGCCACGAACTTGCCCGTGCCGATCAGCGTCACGAAGCCCGGCACGATCGACTGCTTCAGCGCCAGCGTCGGCTGGTAGGCCAGCAGGTTCCCCGACCGGATCGTCAGGTTGCCCTCGTCCAGGTCGTACGAGTTCACGTCGAAGGCCCGGTCCGCCAGCAGCATCTTCCCGGTGCCCTCGGCCACCACCCAGTCGCTCGCGTGCAGCGGCGAGTGGAACGCGGTCCGCACCAGCCGGTCGAGCCGCCCGTGCCCGATCCCGTTGAACTCGATCCGCCCGTAGTAGGCGATCATCTTCCCCTTCTGCAGGAACCAGGGGGAGCCCTTCAGCTCCACGCAGAAGGTGTACGCGTTGACGTTGTCGTCCGACGGCAGGGTGTGCGGATCGTGGATGACAGGGGTGCTCACAGCTTCTCCTCCGACGCCTGGACGTACACCGCACCGCTGCCGCTGAGCTCAAGCTGGAACGCCTCGCCGGAGCCGCGGCCCACCATGTCCCGCCAGCCCAGCGCGGTCGAGAGCTTGTTGCGGACGTCGCCGTGGTGCGCCACGTACGCCTGCGGGTCGACGTGGACCGGACGGCCCGGCGTGATCGGCAGCTCGATCACCCCGCCGTGCGCCATGACCGCCACCGAGCCGTGGCCCCTGAGCGTCGTCGTGAAGAGGCCCTGGCCGGTCACCTGGCCACGGACCAGGCCCATCACGCCGCCCTGCGAACCCATGAACATGGTGCCCTGCTCCAGGGTGCCGTCGAAGGCGAGCAGCCGGTCGGCCTCCACGTAGAGGGTGTCGCCGGTCAGCGCGATCACCTGGATGTGGTGGCCGCCGTGCCCGAACATCACCGTGCCGCTGCCCTCCACCGTCATCAGCGGCGTCGCCTCGCCGGCCACCCGGCGGCCGATCATCGACATCAGGCCGCCCTGGCCGCCCGCCATGTTCGGCGTGAACGTGACGTCGCCGCGGTACGCGAGCATCGCGCCGCGCTGGCTGAAGAGGCGCTGACCGGGGATCACGGTCGCCTCGACCATCTTCGAGTTGACCTCACGGAACGGCACTAGACGTCCCCTCCGATCGTGTTGCGCTCGCTCGGCTGCACATAGACCAGCCCGTCGCCCTCGAAGCGGATCTGGAACGCCTCGCCGCCGCCCTCGCCGATCAGGGTGCGGAAGGTCACACCCGACTGGAAGTGCTGCTGGAGGTTGCCCTGGTGGGCGACGTACGCCCCCGGGTCGACCGACAGCGGGTACTGCGGAGTCACCCGGAGCACCGTCGCCGGACCGTCGGACATGATCGCCGCCTGCCCGGTGCCCTCCACCGTGGTGGTGAAGAGGCCGTTGCCGGTCGCGCCGCCGCGCAGCCCGGTGAAGGTGGTGCCGGTGCGCAGCCCCGCGTCGGTGCAGAGCAGGTTGCTCGCCTCCACCCACAGCTTGTCGCCGTGCAGCTGGACGAGGTTGATCTCGGAGGCCCGGTCGGCGAACCAGCAGGTCCCCTGGCCCCTGACCTCCATCACCTCCATCTGTTCGCCGGTCAGCCGACGGGTGACCATGCCGCGCAGGCCCTCCCCGCCGCCGCTCATCTTCTTGAACGCCATCTGCCCGTCGTAGGCGACCATCGAGCCGTTCTTCGCCTTGACGGCGTCGCCGGTCATCGTCACGGCGAGCACCTTGCTGCCTTGGAGTCGGAACGTAGCCACCGGTCGAAGGTAGCGGGGACCCGGATAAAGAGACAGCAAAGTCGGCGTGCACAATGGACCCGCCCACCCTTGTGCATCCGTTCACAAGATCGGTTCGGCAGCCCGCCGCCGGCCCGCATCACCGGCTCGAATACGAAGGTGACCCCTCCGTGGACCTCAAGACCGCTTCCTCGCTCCACCGCCTCCGGCTCGTCTCCGCGCCCGAGGCCGTCTCGTTCCTGCTCCTGCTGGTCTGCTCGGTGCTGAAGCGGACCACGGACTTCAACGCGGTGCCGGTGATGGGCGCCGTCCACGGCGTGCTCTTCGTCCTCTACGTGCTCTTCTGGCTGGACGCCTGGAACCGCACCAAGTGGAGCTTCGGCACCGCGGCCGTCTACTTCGTCCTCTCCGTCCTGCCCTTCGGCGGCTTCTTCGCCGACCGCAGGCTGAAGGCCGAGGCCGAGGCGGCCGTCGCCGCCTCCCGCGCCGGCGCCGAGGCCGCCCAGGGGGCGGTGAAGGCGTGATCGTCGCGTTCTCGGTCACCCCGCTCGGCGTGGGCGAGGAGGTCGGCGAGTACGTCGCCGACGCCGTCCGGGTGGTCCGCGAGTCCGGCCTGCCGAACCGCACCGACGCCATGTTCACCAGCGTCGAGGGCGAGTGGGACGAGGTCATGGACGTCGTGAGGCGGGCCGTCGCCGCCGTCGAGGCCCGCGCCCCGCGCGTCTCCCTCGTCCTCAAGGCCGACATCCGGCCCGGCGTCACCGACGGCCTCACCGCCAAGGTCGAGACGGTGGAACGCCACCTCGCCGGCTGACCCTCCGCACCCGCAGCCCCTGGCCCTCCGGCCAGGGGCTTCGTCGTGTCCCGGGGGACTTTGAGCGGACGCTCAACATCGGCTAACGTCCTCCTTGAGCGATCGCTCAAGACGGGGCGGCTCCCGTTTCCGGCCGTCGCCGGCGCCGGTGTCTCCGCGGGGGAGCGCCACCGGGCCGGCGACGCGCCGCGTACGCCAGGAGGGGGCGGGATGGCGCAGGACGCCAAGGGGCGGGAGACCCGCGAGAAGCTGCTCGACGGGGCGCTGCGGTCGCTCGTCGAGCACGGGATCACCGGCACCTCGGCCCGGTCCGTCGCCGCCGCGGCGGGGGTCAACCAGGCGCTGGTCTTCTACCACTTCGGCTCCGTCGACGAACTGCTCGCCGCCGCCTGCCGGCACGGGGCCGAGCAGCGGGTGGCCCGCCACCGCGACCGGCTCCGGGCCGTCACCAGCCTCACCGAGCTGCTCGCCTTCGGTCGCGCGATGCACGAGGAGGAGCGGGACGCCGGGCACGTCGCCGTCCTCGCCCAGCTGCTCGCCGGCGCCCAGAGCCACCCCCGGCTCGCGCCCGCCACCGCCGCCGGGCTCGACCTGTGGGTCGAGGAGATCGAGACCGTGCTGCGGCGGGTGCTCGCCGGCACCCCGCTGGACGGCTTCGCCGACCCCGCCGGACTGGCCCGGGCGGTCGCCGCCTCCTTCGTCGGGCTCGAACTCTACGAGGGCGTCGACCCGGAGGGTGCCGACGCCGCCCTCACCGCGCTGGAGCAGCTGGGTGCGCTGATCGCCGCGGTGGAGGAGCTGAACCCGGTGGCGCGGAAGGCGGTCGCGTACACGCTGCGTCGATCGGGTGGACGCGGGCGCTAGAGCACCCTCACTCGGAGTACTCCAGTCGACACGCCGGATGATGTCCCTTTTCGTGGGGATATCGACCCGATCGACGACAGCTGGAGGCACCGTGCGGCCGGGAGGCTACGACTACGACACCTACAGCCGACTCGCCGGTCCCCTCACGGAACCGGACACGGCGGAGTACCAGGTGCAGTACACGAGTCTGCTCTCGAAGGAACCGCACCGAATACGAGCCGTCCTCCTCATGGCCCTCGCGCCGCTGCTCTCCGCGGTGCTCCTGGCCTACCTGGTCTGGCCCACCCACTGGACCGTCCGCGAGGGCGACGACACCTGGCGGGTGCCCTACGACACGGTGATGCTCGTGTCGATCGGCCTCATCTGCCTCTTCATGCTGGTGAACGTCGTCTCGATCGCCCACGCCACCATGGTCGCCCGCGACCCCGTCCCCGTGTACCCCGCGAAGGGCACCCGGGTCGCCTTCCTCACCACCTACGTGCCCGGCAAGGAACCCCTCGCCATGGTGCGCGGCACCCTGGAGGCCGCCGTCCGCATGCGGCACGACGGCACCCTGCACGTCTGGCTCCTCGACGAGGGCGACTCCGACGAGGCCAAGGCCCTCTGCGCCGAACTCGGCGTCCGCCACTTCACCCGCGCCGGGGTGCCCGAGTGGAACCGGAAGAAGGGCGTCCACAAGGCGAAGACCAAGCACGGCAACTACAACGCCTGGCTCGCCATGCACGGCGACGCCTACGACTACTTCGCCTCGGTCGACACCGACCACGTCCCGCTCCCCAACTTCCTGGAGCGGATGCTCGGCTACTTCCGCGACCCCGACACCGCCTTCGTCGTCGGACCGCAGGTCTACGGCAACTACACGGGCGCCGTCACCAAGGCCGCCGAGTCCCAGCAGTTCCTCTTCCACGCGCTCATCCAGCGCGCCGGCAACCGCTACCGCGCCCCGATGTTCGTCGGCACGAACAACGTCGTCCGGATCGCCGCCCTCAAGCAGATCGGCGGCCTGTACGACTCCATCACCGAGGACATGGCCACCGGCTTCGAGCTGCACCGCCGCAGGAACCCGGTCACCGGCCGCCGCTGGCGCTCCGTCTACACCCCCGACGTCCTCGCCGTCGGCGAGGGACCCGAGTCATGGACGGACTTCTTCACCCAGCAGCTCCGCTGGTCCCGGGGGACGTACGAGACGATCATCAAGCAGTACTGGAAGGCGCCGTTCAGCATGCCGCCCGGCCGCCTCCTCAACTACACGCTGATGCTCGTCTACTACCCCATGACGGCCGTCAACTGGCTGCTCGGCATCCTCAGCTGCGTCCTCTACCTGTGGCTCGGCGCCTCCGGCACCCAGGTCTCCTCCCAGGTCTGGCTCATGATCTACAGCGACGCCGTCGCCCTCCAGATCGGCCTCTACCTCTGGAACCGCCGCCACAACGTCTCCCCGCACGAACCCGAGGGCTCCGGCGGCCTCGCCGGCATGGTGATGTCCGCGCTCTCCGCGCCCATCTACCTCAAGTCCCTCGGCTCCGCGCTGCTGCGCACCCGCGGCCGCTTCGTCGTCACCCCCAAGGGCGGCGCCGCCAGCCCCGACCGGGTCCTCACCTTCCGCATCCACCTCTACTGGGCGGTCGTCCTCGTCGCCTCCCTGGTGGCCTCGGTCCGCTTCGACCACACCCACGCGGCCATGCGCACCTGGGCGGTCCTCGCCCTCGTCATCGCGCTCGCCCCGGTCACCGTCTGGGCCTGGACCCTGCTGCGCGACCGGCGCGCCCGCACCGTCCGCGAGCGGGCCCGCATCCGGACCCGCGACCGCCGCCTCGCCCTCGCCCGGAAGGGGGTCGAGCTGCGCACCGTACCGCCGCTGCCGCAGTTCCCGCCCCTGCCGCCGCACCCGCCCGCGACCACCGCGCCCACGACGACCGGAGGGAACTGATCCATGGCCTACCGGCCGTCCAAGAAGTTCAAGAAGACCCTGCTCGGCAGCGGCGCCGTCGTCGTCCTCGCGGCGCTCAACGCGCCCGCCGCCGTCTCCTTCGCCTCGGAGAAGTACCACGCCTACAAGATCGCCCAGCCCGGCTACAAGAAGAAGTACGGCTCCTGGGGCGGTGTCTCCGTCCCCGACGGGGCCCGGATCAACGCCATCCACGCCGCCCTCCTGCACACCGGCAAGGTGCTGCTGATCGCGGGCTCCGGCAACAACCAGAAGAACTTCGACGCGGGGACCTTCGACACCGTCCTGTGGGACCCGGTGAAGAACACCTTCAAGAAGATCCCCACCCCGGAGGACTTCTTCTGCGCCGGCCACAGCCAGCTCCCCGACGGGCGGCTCCTGGTGGCCGGCGGCACGGCCCGCTACGAGGTGCTCGACGGCGGGGTGAAGAAGGCCGGCGGCGGGATGCGGGTGAAGAACGAGAGCCCCGACAAGGCCGTCACCCTGAAGAAGGGCACCCGCTTCCGCTCCCCGTCCGGGGTCGAGTACGTCACCACCACCGACGTCACCGTGCCCAAGGCGAAGCGCGAGTTCGAGATCTCGTACTTCAAGAGCGGCCAGATGAAGCCGTGGAAAACCAAGGTGACCGCGGCCGAGGCCCGGGTCTTCGTCGAGGCCGTCGAGGAGGGCCCGCAGGGCCTCACCACCGAGGCCGCCCAGTACGAGGTCGTCGGGCTCAAGGGCGAGCAGGCCGACAACGTCTACGGCCTCGCCCAGAAGCTCACCACCGAGAAGCAGGACTTCCAGGGCATCAAGGCCGCCTACGAGTTCGACCCCAGGGCGGAGAAGTACATCCCGGTCGCCCCGATGAAGGACGCCCGCTGGTACCCCACGCTCGTCGGCCTCCAGGACGGCAAGGTCCTCGCCGTGTCCGGGCTCAACGACGTCGGCGACGTCGTCCCCGGCGACAACGAGATCTACGACCCGAAGACCAAGAAGTGGAGCAAGGGCCCCTTCCGCTACTTCCCCACCTACCCCTCGCTCTTCCTCACCAAGGGCGGCAAGCTCCTCTACACCGGCTCCAACGCCGGCTACGGGCCCGCCGAGAAGGGCCGCGCGCCGGGCCTGTGGGACCTGAAGACCAACAAGTTCACCACCCTGCCCGGGCTGACCGACCCCGACCAGCTGGAGACCTCCGCCTCCCTGATCCTGCCCCCGGCGCAGGCCCAGAAGGTGATGGTCCTCGGCGGCGGCGGGGTCGGCGAGTCCGCCAAGTCCACCGCCCGCACCTCCATCGTCGACCTGAACACCGACAGCCCGACCTTCCGGGACGGCCCCGCCCTCCCGCAGGGCACCCGCTACCTCAGCAGCGTCCTGCTCCCCGACGACACCGTCTTCACCACCGGCGGCTCCCGCGACTACCGCGGCCGCGGCGGCAGCGACATCCTCAAGGCCCAGTTCTACGACCCCGCCGCCAACGCCTTCGCCGCCGCCGCCGACCCCATGGTCGGCCGCAACTACCACTCGGAGGCGCTGCTGCTGCCCGACGGCCGGGTCGCCACCTTCGGCTCCGACCCGCTCTTCGACGACAAGGACAACACCAAGCTCGGCACCTTCGAGCAGCGCATCGAGGTCTTCACCCCGCCCTATCTGCACAAGGCGGGACCCGACCGGCCGGCCCTCGGCGAGGGCCCGCGGGAGCTCGACCGGAACGGCCGCGCCACCTTCAAGACCAAGGACGCCGGCCGGATCGCCAAGGCCCGCCTCATGCGGCCCAGCGCCGTCACCCACACCACCGACGTCGAACAGCGCTCGGTGGCCCTGGAGCTGACCAAGGGCAAGGACGGACTCACCGTGACCGTGGACGCCCCCGAGGACCGCACGCTCGTGCCGCCCGGCTGGTACATGCTCTTCGTCACCGACGACGCCGGCATCCCCTCGGAGGCCAAGTGGGTCCAGGTGAAAGGCGACTGACGGATGATCAGGACCGTGCGCGGCGGGCGAGCCCGAGCGCGTAGTCCGGCCACCAGGTCCCCGCGGCCGGGCCGCCCCGGCACTGCCCGTCCGAATCGCCCGGACGCTTGATCCACAGATACGCGTCCACCAGCGCGTCCCCGGTCCGGTCCGTCGGCGGCACGCCGAGCGACCGGCCCGGGGGATTGCACCACGCCTCCGCCCGGTCGCCCGGGAGGGGGCCGGCGCCGTTCCGGCTCGTGTCGATCGTGAAGTGCATCCCGCCGAGCAGCCCCGACAGGGCCGCCCCGAAGTCCCGCACCGCCGCGTTGGTCTGGAAGTTCGACACGTTCAGCGAGAAGCCGTCCGCGCGGGAGATCCCCGCCCGCCGCAGCGGCTCCACCAGCTTCCCCGGATCGTCGATCCACGCCGGGTTCCCCGCGTCCAGGTAGACCCGGGTCCGCGGCTGCCGCTTCAGCCGCTCGATCGCCTCCGTCAGCAGCTGCGACCGCTCCTCGTGGTACTGCCCCGGCGTGCAGCCGTCCACCATGTGCGGCACCGCGTCCGGCTCCAGCACCACCACCGCCGAGGCGTCCCCGATCGCCGACGCGAAGGCGTCCACCCACGCCCGGTACGCCTGCGCGTCGTGCGCCCCGCCCGCCGAGTACATGCCGCAGTCCCGGTGCGGGATGTTGTACGCCACGAAGACCGCCGTCCGGTTCTCGGCCGTCGCCCCGCGCACCGCCCGCAGGATCTCCGGCACCGGGTCGTCCCCGGCCGGCCACTCCGCGACCGGCTGCTCCGAGATCCGCTTCAGCACGTGGGCGTCGTCGGTGCGGCCCTGCGCCTCGTACTGCCGCACCTGCTTCGCCGCGTCGCTCTCCGGGTCCACCCAGAACGGCGACCCGCCGGTCGGTGCCGGGGCCTCGCCCTTCGTCGCGGCGGGCGGGCCGACGGGGGAGGGGGCGGGCCCGTCGGAGGAGCACCCGCTGCCGGTCAGCAGCAGGGCGGTCGCGAGGGCGAAGGCGGTGACGGCGGTACGGCGGGACATCCGGCCCCCAGGGTCGGCAACACGGGGAGTGGCGGAACCAACGGGACGTATCGTTACATGACGGTCAGCCGGCGTCCGGCTGCGACACCGCGATCCCCAGCGGCGTCCGCTCGTACAGCACCTGGTGGCCGTAACGGCGCGAGGTCAGCAGCCCCGCGTCCCGCAGCACGGCGAGGTGCGCGGAGACCGACGACGGAGCCCGCCCCAGCCGGTGCGCGAGCGCCGTCGTCCCCGTCGGCTCGTCCAGCGCGCACAGCACGTCCGCCCGCACCGGGCCGAGCAGCCGGGCCAGGGCCCGCGGCGTCCGCTCCCGCGACTCCGTCCACAGCCCGCCGATCCCGCGCACCGGATACACCACCGTCGGCTGCCACGGCTCGTCGAAACCGCTCACCACCTCGGGCCAGATGAACACCGACGGCATCAGCACCAGACCCCGCCCGCCCAGCGCCCGCACGTGCTCGCCGCGGTAGGCGCCCACCTCCAGGACCGCCGCCTCCGGGTCCCAGGAGAACGACGGGTGCAGCTCTGCGAGCAGCCGTTCGAGACCGCCCTCCGCGAGCCGCCGCGAGTGGTGGGCGACGTCCGCCTCGAGCAGCGCCCGCAGCCGGGGCCAGTGCGGGGCGATCAGCGCCTCCCAGGCGGCCTCCAGCAGACCGGCCAGCCGCTCCACCGCCCCGGCGGGGTCGGCGAGCAGCCGCCGCCCCTCCGCGCTCTCGGCCGCCCCCGGCGTACAGGCCAGCGCCCGGGCGAGGTCCGGCCCGACCAGCGCCGGATCGACCGCACGTACGGCGGCGAGCTCCTCCTCGAAGGAGGCGGCGGGCCCCAGCGGCGGCGGGTACAGGAAGTCCGGCGAATGCCCCCGCAGCGGCATCAGCAGCTGGAGCGGCGCCAGGTCCAGCTCCCGCGCCGCCCCGCCGATCCGCCGCAGCCACGGCAGGTGGTACCCCTGCTGCCGCGGCCGCGCCAATACCCGCACGGCGGACTGCGTCTCCCACAGCGGCGACACGGCGAACCGGATCCGCAGCGGATCGGCTTCGCCGAAGACCAGGTGGTACGGCACCACGCCCCCCGAGATTCGGCTGAAGCCGAAAGTCTAGGGCGGAGCCCACCCCGCGCAGCAGGCTGCGCCCATGACCCGGACCGACACCCCCGCCACCGCTCCCCCCGCCGCGGAAACCGCCCCGCCCGGCTACCTCGCCGTCTTCCGCGTCCGGGAGTTCCGGTGGGTGTTCGGGGCGCACCTGCTGTCCCTGCTCGGGCTCGTCGTCAGCGAGATCGCGCTCACCGTGCTCGTCTACGACCTCACCCGCTCCCCGCTCCTCTCCTCCCTCACCTTCGCGCTCGGGTTCCTGCCCTACCTCCTCGGCGGCACCCTCCTCGCCGGGCTCGCCGACCGCCATCCGCCCCGTCGCGTGCTCGTCGTCTGCGACCTGGTCTGCGCCGCCGCCGTCGCGCTGATGGTGCTGCCCGCCACCCCCGTCGCCGGGCTCCTCGTGCTGCGCTGCGCCGTCGCCGCCGTCGCCCCCGTCTTCCAGGGGACCCGGATGGCGACCCTCGCCGACATCCTCGGCGAGGGGGACCTCTTCGTCCTCGGCCGCTCCCTCCTCCGGATCGTCTCCCAGTCCGCCCTGCTCGCCGGGTTCGGCGTCGGCGGCGTCCTCCTCACCGTCCTGCCCGCCCGCGGCGCCATCGCCCTCACCGCCGGCACCTTCCTCCTCTCCGCCCTCCTGCTGCGCCTCGGCACCGCCCGCCGCCCCGCCCGCGCCGCGGACCGGCGCGAAGGGCTCGGCGCCACCTGGTCGCTGCTGCGCGACCGGCGGATCCGCGCCCTGATGCTGCTCTTCTGGGTGCCGCCGTTCTTCGTCGTCGTCCCCGAGGCGCTCGCCGCCCCCTACGCCGACGAGCTCGGCGTCTCCACCGCCGCCCTCGGCCTCCTCATGTGCGCCATGCCCGTCGGCACCATCGCCGGTGAGCTCCTGGCCGGCGCCGTCCTGCGCCCCGCCACCCGCTCCCGGCTCGTCGCCCCGCTCCTCCTCGCCGGCTTCCTCCCCTTCCTCCTCTACGCGCTCCGCCCCGGCCCCGCCCTCGCCGCGCTCGCCCTCGTGCTGGCCGGCGCCGCCGGGGCGTACACCCTCGGCCTCGACGCCTGGTTCGTCGCCGCCGTCCCGGAGGAGCGGCGGGGGAGGGCCATGACCCTCATGACGGCCGGGATGATGACCGTCCAGGGCGTCGGCATGGCCGGCGCGGGGCTCGTCGCCGAGTTCGTCCCCGTCCATCTGACCGTCGCCGGCGCCGGCGTCCTCGCCACCGCGGCCGTGGCCGCCCTGCTGGCCGAGGCCCGGGCGTCGGGCGGCCGAAAAGTGAGACGGGGCTGACCGCCATATGACCAGTCGGTAAGGTCGACGCGTGCCGAAGCCGCTCAGTCTCCCCTTCGACCCCATCGCCCGAGCCGACGAACTCTGGCAGAAGCGCTGGGGTCCGGTCCCCTCGATGGCCGCGATCACCTCGATCATGCGCGCCCACCAGATCCTGCTGGCCGAGGTCGACGCCGTGGTCAAGCCCTACGGGCTGACCTTCGCCCGCTACGAGGCTCTGGTGCTGCTCACCTTCTCCCAGGCGGGCGAGCTGCCGATGTCGAAGATCGGCGAGCGGCTGATGGTCCACCCCACCTCGGTGACGAACACGGTGGACCGCCTGGTGAAGTCCGGCCTCGTCGACAAGCGCCCCAACCCCAACGACGGGCGCGGCACCCTCGCCTCCATCACCGA
The DNA here is from genome assembly GCF_000719555.1 of Streptomyces sp. NRRL F-5727. Classification (GTDB taxonomy): domain Bacteria; phylum Actinomycetota; class Actinomycetes; order Streptomycetales; family Streptomycetaceae; genus Streptomyces. The sequence goes on along the minus strand of NZ_JOGX01000011.1, from coordinate 54,275 downwards.
GAAGGGCCGCGAGGTGGTCGAGTCCGCCACCCGCGATCTGATGGACATGGAGTTCGGCCTGGGCGCGTACGACGCCGAGGAGTGCGCCGAGATCTTCGCCCTGCTGCGCCCCCTGCGGGTCGCGGCGCACGACTTCGACGAGGGCTGACCCCGGCGAAGATCGCCCGGAACGGGCGGTTACGCTCGACGGCATGAAATCCAGCGTGCTGACCCGCTACCGCGTCATGGCGTACGTGACCGCCGTCATGCTGCTCGTGCTCTGTGGCTGCATGGTCGCCAAGTACGGCTTCGACACCGGCGAGGACCTGACCTTCGCGGTCTCCCAGCTCCACGGTGTCCTGTACATCATCTACCTGATCTTCGCCTTCGACCTGGGCTCCAAGGCCCGCTGGTCGTTCGGCAAGATCGTGTGGGTGCTGCTCTCCGGCACGATCCCCTTCGCCGCTTTCATCGTCGAGCGTAAGGTCGTCGCCGAGGTGAAGCCGCTGGTCAGCGGCGCGCAGCCGGTTCCCGCGAACGCCTGACACCCACCCCCGCACAGATGTGCGGGGGTGTGCCATCGACATTTACTAGGACGTCCTAGTAAATTCGAAGGCATGGACGCTGACGCCATCGAGGAAGGCCGCCGTCGCTGGCAGGCCCGTTACGACAAGGCCCGCAAGCGCGACGCCGACTTCACCACGCTCTCCGGGGACCCCGTCGAGCCGGTCTACGGGCCCCGGCCCGGGGACAGCTACGAGGGGTTCGAGCGCATCGGCTGGCCCGGCGAGTACCCCTTCACCCGGGGACTGCACCCGACCGGCTACCGGGGCCGCACCTGGACCATCCGCCAGTTCGCCGGCTTCGGCAACGCCGAGCAGACCAACGAGCGGTACAAGATGATCCTCGCCGCCGGCGGCGGCGGGCTCTCGGTCGCCTTCGACATGCCCACCCTCATGGGCCGCGACTCCGACGACCCCCGCTCCCTCGGCGAGGTCGGCCACTGCGGTGTCGCCATCGACTCCGCCGCCGACATGGAGGTCCTCTTCAAGGACATCCCGCTCGGCGACGTCACCACGTCGATGACGATCTCGGGCCCCGCCGTCCCCGTCTTCTGCATGTACCTGGTCGCCGCCGAGCGCCAGGGCGTCGATCCGGCCGTGCTCAACGGCACGCTCCAGACCGACATCTTCAAGGAGTACATCGCGCAGAAGGAGTGGCTCTTCCCGCCCGAGCCCCACCTGCGCCTCATCGGCGACCTGATGGAGCACTGCGCCGCCGGCATCCCCGCGTACAAGCCGCTCTCCGTCTCCGGCTACCACATCCGCGAGGCCGGGGCGACGGCCGCGCAGGAGCTGGCGTACACCCTCGCCGACGGCTTCGGCTACGTCGAGCTCGGTCTCTCCCGCGGCCTCGACGTGGACGTCTTCGCGCCCGGCCTCTCCTTCTTCTTCGACGCGCACCTCGACTTCTTCGAGGAGATCGCCAAGTTCCGCGCCGCCCGCCGGATCTGGGCCCGCTGGATGAAGGAGGTCTACGGCGCCAAGACCGACAAGGCGCAGTGGCTCCGCTTCCACACCCAGACCGCCGGCGTCTCGCTCACCGCCCAGCAGCCGTACAACAACGTCGTGCGGACCGCGGTCGAGGCCCTCTCCGCCGTCCTCGGCGGCACCAACTCCCTCCACACCAACGCCCTCGACGAGACCCTCGCGCTCCCCAGCGAGCAGGCCGCCGAGATCGCGCTCCGCACCCAGCAGGTGCTGATGGAGGAGACCGGCGTCGCCAACGTCGCCGACCCGCTGGGCGGTTCCTGGTACGTCGAGCAGCTCACCGACCGGATCGAGGCCGACGCCGAGAAGATCTTCGACCAGATCAAGGAGCGCGGGCTCCGGGCCCACCCGGACGGGCAGCACCCGATCGGCCCGATCACCTCCGGCATCCTGCGCGGCATCGAGGACGGCTGGTTCACCGGCGAGATCGCCGAGTCCGCCTTCCGCTACCAGCAGGCCCTGGAGAAGGGCGAGAAGCGGGTCGTCGGCGTCAACGTCCACCACGGCTCGGTCACCGGCGACCTGGAGATCCTGCGGGTCAGCCACGAGGTCGAGTGGGAGCAGGTCCGGGTCCTCGGCGAGCGGAAGGGCCGGCGCGACGAGGCGAAGGTCCGCGCCTCCCTCGACGCGATGCTGGCGGCGGCCCGGGACGGCTCCAACATGATCCCGCCGATGCTCGACGCGGTCCGCGCCGAGGCCACCCTGGGCGAGATCTGCGACGTGCTCCGCGACGAGTGGGGCGTGTACGTGGAGCCCGCGGGCTTCTGACGCCCCCGACGCGAACGGACAGGGCCGGTACGGGACCTCCCCGCACCGGCCCTTCGTCCGCCCGCGTCAGCGGACCGAGCCCAGCACCTTCGCCGGGGTGATCCGGAGCACCACCCGGACCTTCTCCGGCGGCAGCTCCAGGTACTCCCGGCCGGCGCCCTCGCCCTCGTACTTCTCCGCCAGCGCCACCGCCAGGGCCCGGCCCTCGTCCTCGGTGACCGTGGCCGTGCCGCGTATCTCCGCGTAGCGGTCGGGGTCGCGGCGGTCGAGGAGGGTGAGGGAGACCCGGGCGTCGGCCCGGATGTTCCCGACCTTGCGGCGGCCGTCCTGGCTGGAGATCAGCACGTCGTCGCCGTCCCGGCCCACCCACACCACCGAGGTCTGCGGGGAGCCGTCGGGCTGGATCGTGGCCAGGACGGCGTGGTTGACGTCGTCCAGCAGGGCGCGCACCGGCTCGGACAGCCGGATGTCTGTACGGGTGATCATGCGGGCACGCTAGCCGAGCGCCGCCACCGCGCCCAGGCCGCCCACGAGCAGCGCGGAGAGCCGGGCCACCCACTGGCCGTCCACCGGCTCGGCGCTCACCAGAGCGCGGTGCACCACGGCGCCGGCGACCACGTCGAAGATCAGGTCGTCGATGGCGTCCACGGTCACCGGGTCGCGGTCCGCGGGGAGTTCGCCGCGCTCCTGCGCCCGCCGCCGACCGTCGAGGACCAGCCGTTTCTGGCGCTCCACGATCGAGGTGCGGATCCGTTCGCGCAGCGGCACGTCCCGGGTCGACTCGGCGACGACGGCCATCAGCGCGGTCTTGGTCTCCGGGCGCTCCAGGAGGGCGGCGAACTGGAGGACCACGTGCTCGATGTCCGCCTGGAGGGAACCCAGGTCGGGCAGTTCGAGTTCATCGAAGAGGACGGCGACGGCGTCGACGACCAGTTCGTTCTTGTTGGCCCAGCGGCGGTACAGGGTGGTCTTGGCGACCCCGGCGCGGCCGGCGACGTCGCCCATGGTGAGTTTCGACCAGCCCAGCTCCACCAGGGCCGCGCGGGTCGCCTCCAGGATGGCCGCGTCGGCCTCGGTGGAGCGGGGGCGGCCGGTTCGGGGGGTGGTGCGGCTACACATGAACGACGACCATACTCGCCGGTAGGTACGGCGCCAGGGGCCCGTCGTGTGAGGCAGTTCACGGGAGGACGGTGGCCCCCGGCCCCGCGTCGGCCATTACGCTACGACCCGTAGCGAAAGGCATTGAGCGGCCTGAGCGACAACCATGCAGGACCGCCGGGTGGGGACCCGGCGGGTACGGGCGCCCTCGGCGGAGGGTGCTGTTCAGCCATGGCTTACCGGTTCCGCGCGCGGAAGGGGGAGGATGTACTCATGCAGCCCCGAAACATGTCCATGAGCGGCGTCGTCGACCTCGCCGCGGTGAAGGCGGCCGGAGAGGCCAAGGCGAAGGCGGAGCAGGCGCGCGCCGAGGCGGCGCGCCACGGCGGACCCGCGGCGGTGCCGCCGTCCGCCCTCGTGATCGACGTCGACGAGGCGGGCTTCGAGCGCGATGTGCTCCAGCGTTCCGCCGAGGTCCCGGTCGTCCTCGACTTCTGGGCCGAGTGGTGCGAGCCGTGCAAGCAGCTGGGTCCGCTCCTGGAGCGGCTGGCCGTGGAGTACGACGGTCGTTTCCTGCTCGCGAAGATCGACGTCGACGCCAACCAGATGCTGATGCAGCAGTTCGGCATCCAGGGAATTCCGGCCGTTTTCGCGGTCGTCGCCGGCCAGGCCCTGCCCCTCTTCCAGGGTGCGGTGCCGGAGGCGCAGATCCGCGAGACCCTCGACCAGCTGATCCACGTCGGCGAGGAGCGCTTCGGCCTCACGGGCCTCACCGTGGACCGGGACGCCGCCGGTTCCGGGTCCGAGCGGCCGGCCGCCGGCCCGTACGACGCCCTCCTGGAGGCGGCCATGTCCGCCCTGGACGCGGGCGATCTGGCCGGCGCGGTGCAGGCGTACAAGAACGTGCTGGCCGACGACCCCGAGCACCCCGAGGCCAAGCTGGGCCTCGCCCAGGCCGAACTGCTGCAGCGGGTGCAGGGCATGGACCCGCAGGCGGTGCGGAAGAACGCGGCGGACGACCCGGCGGACGTCGAGGCGCAGATCGCCGCCGCCGACCTGGACCTGGCGGGCGGTCATGTGCAGGACGCCTTCGGGCGGCTGGTCGAGACCGTCGGCCGGACCTTCGGCGACGACCGGAACACGGCCCGGCTCCGTCTCCTGGAGCTGTTCGAGGTGATCGGCCCCGAGGACCCGCGGGTGATCGCGGCCCGGCAGGCGCTGGCCCGCGTGCTGTTCTGAGCCCGTTGTCCCCGGCCTGAGGCTAAGCGCCTGCTCAGGGCGGGGAAGGGTGCCGGATCGTCCGTCGATTTGGCGACACGGTGACAACCGGCGGCCGCGCTTTACCAAATCTTGATAATCGCGGCCGCTGTTACTTGCAGTAAATCGAACCCGTGTGTCTGTCCGGGTTCACCCTCCTATAAGCGGATTTTCGGCACCTCGCGCCCCCACCCTGCGTGCCCGCTCGGCGGCATCACGCCATGGCGCGGTCACACGTCCGTTACTAGCGAGTAATGAACCCCTTGTGCGGGCGCCGGGAATGGACCACGATCGGCCACGCTCGGTCCGAACCGCACGCCCCGGCAACCGCCTGGACGCGCGGCGCGGGTCCCCACCGGGCGGGCCGGCGCCCCAGGCTGCCGGCCATCGGACAGGGGGGTTCCTGCTCCCACCGGGCAGGACCTGTCCACCGGGCCGTGCGCACGCGCGGCACATGGTTGTCGCTCGGGGGTGATCGCCGGTGATCCGGACGCGCGTCGCGTCTCCTGATGCCTCGGCGCTCTCCTTCCCGAGGACGTAGCTCTTCTCCCATCCCAGGACGGGCCCCGGGCCCCTCCTGGAGATGTACGTCCGAGAAGGAGGATTCTCATGAGTTCCCAGGTTCGTGGCGGGACCAGATGGAAGCGGTTCGCCGTCGTCATGGTCCCGAGCCTGGCGGCCACGGCCGCGATCGGTGTCGGCCTGGCGCAGGGCGCGCTCGCCGCGTCCTTCGCGATCTCCGGCCAGGAGTTCAAGGTCACGACGGACAAGCTCGAGGGCACCGAGTTCGTCCAGTACGGCAGCGTCGACCAGGGCAAGGACCTGGAGGGCAAGCCGTTCGCCGCTCCGGTCGCGGTCTCCGGCTTCGACACGGCCAAGATCACCAACATGTGCCAGTCCGTCGTGACCCCCGTCCTGGGCCTGGGTGACATCACCCTGCGCCTGGAGGCCGGCAAGGCCGCCGCGAAGAGCGGCGCCGACGCGGACAAGGTCCAGGCCAAGGACATCTACCTCGATGTCTCCTACCTGGACGCCGACGCCGACTTCAAGAACATCGACATCGGCGTCGCGGCCGGCGGTCTGCCGAAGTACGACGGTGGCCAGGGCATCCAGCCCAACACCAAGGCCAACCCGAACGGCTTCGCCCAGCGCGCCGAAGAGGTCGTCCTGACCAACGTCAAGCAGAAGGCGTGGGCCACGACGGCCGCCACCTTCAAGCTCCCCGACCTCAAGCTGTCCCTGCACCGGGGCACCGAGAAGGAGTGCTTCCAGGACTGACCTGGTGCTCCGGGGTGCGGGCCGTTCCGGCGGCCCGCACCTGCACCGGGCCGGTCCCGGTCTCCTCACCTTTCTCAGCAACACCGCTTCCAGGGAGCTGTTTTCCATGAGCGCCGAGACCCCTGCCTCCCCCGAAGTCCGCAAGGAGAACCGGTTCAAGGTCTGGCGGCAGACCCGGCCCTTCTGGGCGGGCCTGTTCACCATCCTCGCCAGCCTGCCGATCGCCTACCTCCCGTACGGGGACGTACGCCTCGGCAACATCACCCTGGCCATGGCCACGACCGCCGGAGCCGGTGCGCTGATCATCGGCGTACTGCTCTTCACGCTCGGCCTGACGATGTGGTTCCAGCCCGTCGTCCGGGTCTTCGCGGGCATCGCGGCGATCGTGCTCGGCCTGGTCTCCATCCCCGTGTCGAACTTCGGCGGTCTCGTCATCGGGTTCTTGTTCGCCCTCGTCGGCGGCGGCATGTCCGCGGCCTGGGCACCCGCCCCGCCGGTCGAGAAGACCGGCCACGCGGAGCACGACGGTGAGCCGGCGGTCTCCGAGGAGACCGCGTACGACTCCGACTCCGAGGCCGAGACCGTCCTGGCGGCCGGAGTCCCGGAGCAGCGCGAGGCGTACGAGCCGGCGACCGACACGACGATCGACGCCAACGGCGGGAGGAACAGTGCGGGGTGACGAGACCCAGCAGGGCCTCGGGAGGAGCGGGCCGCGCCACGCGGCCCCTCGCAAGACGCTGCTGAACAGGATCCAGGGCCCCGCGGGCAAGGCGATGGCGCTCGCCGCCATGCCGACCGCGGTGCTCATGGGCATGGGCCTGGCGCCCAGTCCCGCCCTGGCCGACGAGAAGGACATCCCCTTCGCCCCCGGCCCCTGTGTGACCCGCTCCGACGAGCCGGTGGCGGAGGAGACGACGGCCACGCCCACGGCGAAGGCCACCGAGACCGCGAAGCCGGAACCGACGGCCACGGCCACCGAGCCGACCGAACCGTCCGAGGAGCCGTCGGCGACCCCGTCCGCCACCGCGACCGCGACCGCCGCGCCCACCGCCACGGCGACCCCGGAGCCGACGGCGACCGCGACCGCGTCCGCCCTCGCGGCCTCCGCCGCCGACACGGCCGCGCCCGCCCCGACGCCCACGCCCACCCAGTCGGTCAACCCGCTCGACCCGCTGGGCGTCGGCGACGCCATCACGGACTTCTTCGACGGCCTGGCCCCGGACCGGGAGCCGACGGCGACCCCGTCCGCCACCGCGACGCCCGCGCCGACCCCGTCGGCGACGACGGCCGCGCCGCAGCAGAAGGCGGCCACGGCCGACGAGCCCGCGCCCACCGAGGCACCCACCGAGGCGCCCGCCGAGCAGAAGGACACGGCCGCCGCGAAGGCCGACGCCGCCGCGGCGAAGACCAAGGCCGCCATCGAGAAGGCCGCCAAGCAGGCCGGCGTCGCGGTCAAGGAGCTCGACGAGAGCGCCAAGGGCCTGGACGCCAAGCAGGACACGGACATACCCGACGGCGCCAAGCCCCGCTTCCCCTGCCCCGAACGCGACGACGCGGCGCTCGCCGCGGCCGAGCTGGAGCCGGGCATCCCGCTGCTCCCGGACGAGCCGTGGCGCCTGGAGAGCACCATGCTCACGCTCAGCGGCCTGAAGTACCACGGCATCGTCGAGGTGAAGACCTACGGCGGCCAGGAGAAGAAGGTCCTGAAGTTCACCGCGACCTACGTGGGCATCAAGGACCTGCACCAGATCACCGAGCACTCCGACGGTCGCGAGGGCCACGTCCGCTCCCAGCGGGGCTCGACGTCGACCATCACCGGCGGCACCGTGACGATGTACACGGAGGAGCTGAAGGGCAACCTCCTCGGCATCATCCCGATCACCTTCGGCCCGGAGTCCCCGCCCCCGCTGGACCTCCCGGCGGTCTTCTTCACCAACGTGAAGCTCAAGCAGGCGGGCCAGTTCGGCGGCAACCTCCACGTGGAGGACCTCCGCAACACCGTCGAACCGGCCTGACCCCCGTACCACTCCGGGAGCCGCACAGAGCGACGGCCTCTCCTCCCACCCGGGAGGAGAGGCCGTCGTCGTGCGTGATCCCGAGGGGAGCGCGTCAGGCGCGCTCGCCGCCGCCCAGGTGGTGGACGCGGACCATGTTGGTGGTGCCGGGGACGCCGGGGGGCGAGCCGGCGGTGATGACCATGGTGTCGCCCTCGTTGTAGCGCTGGAGCTTGAGGAGCTCGGCGTCGACGAGGTCGACCATCGCGTCGGTGTTGTCGACGAAGGGGACGAGGAAGGACTCGACGCCCCAGCTCAGGGTGAGCTGGTTGCGGGTGTCGGCGTCCGTCGTGAAGGCGAGGATCGGCTGCTGCACCCGGTAGCGGGAGAGGCGGCGGGCCGTGTCGCCGGACTGGGTGAAGGCGATCAGCGCCTTGCCGCCGAGGAAGTCGGCGATCTCACAGGCGGCGCGGGCGACCGAGCCGCCCTGGGTGCGCGGCTTCTTGCCCGGGACGAGGGGCTGGAGGCCCTTGGAGAGGAGCTCCTCCTCGGCCGCGGTGACGATCTTCGACATCGTCTTGACGGTCTCGATCGGGTAGGCGCCGACCGAGGACTCGGCGGAGAGCATGACCGCGTCGGCGCCGTCCAGGATGGCGTTGGCGACGTCGCTCGCCTCGGCGCGGGTCGGCCGCGAGTTGGTGATCATCGACTCCATCATCTGGGTGGCGACGATGACCGGCTTGGCGTTCCGGCGGCACATCTCGACGAGCCGCTTCTGCACCATCGGCACCCGCTCCAGCGGGTACTCGACGGCGAGGTCGCCGCGGGCGACCATCACGGCGTCGAAGGCGGCGACGACCTCGGCCATGTTCTCGACGGCCTGCGGCTTCTCGACCTTGGCGATGACGGGGACCCGGCGGCCCTCCTCGTCCATCACCTTGTGGACGTCCTTGACGTCGGCGGCGTCGCGGACGAAGGAGAGCGCGACCATGTCGCAGCCCATCCGGAGGGCGAAGCGGAGGTCCTCGACGTCCTTCTCGGAGAGGGCCGGGACGTTGACCGCCGCGCCGGGCAGGTTGATGCCCTTGTGGTCGGAGATCACGCCGCCCTCGATGACGACGGTCTTGACCCGCGGGCCCTCGACCTCGACGACCCGCAGCTCGACGTTGCCGTCGTTGATGAGGACCTGGTCGCCCTTGGAGACGTCGCCCGGGAGGCCCTTGTAGGTGGTGCCGCAGATGGACTTGTCGCCGGGGACGTCCTCGGTGGTGATGGTGAACTCGTCCCCGCGGACCAGCTCGACCGGACCCTCCGCGAAGGTCTCCAGACGGATCTTGGGGCCCTGGAGGTCGGCCAGCACACCGACGGCGCGGCCGGTGTCGGCGGCGGCCTTGCGGAGACGGTCGTACCGCTCCTGGTGCTCTGCCTGGGTCCCGTGGCTCATGTTGAAACGGGCCACGTTCATGCCGGCCTCGATGAGAGCCTTCAGCTGCTCGTACGAGTCGACGGCGGGGCCCAGCGTGCAGACGATTTTGGAACGGCGCATGAGGCGGATCCTATCGGTTTGTTTCACTGCGGAATATTCCGGCTGGCGGAAAGTACAAATGGGCGGGGACCCGCTCAGGCGTTCACTCGTTCGAGTGGCTACTCGCTCACGAGTGCGTAGCTCTGACGGGCGATCTCCAGCTCCTCGTCGGTCGGCACCACGGCCACCGCCACCCGGGCGTACTCGGGCGAGATCACCCGCGGTTCGTCCGACCGTACGGCGTTGAGACCGGCGTCCACGGCGAGGCCCAGTTCCTCCAGGCCGGCGATGGCCGCCTCCCGTACCGGCGCCGCGTTCTCGCCCACGCCGGCGGTGAAGGCGACCGCGTCGACCCGGCCGAGCACCGCGTAGTACGCGCCGATGTACTTCTTCAGCCGGTGGACGTAGACGTCGAAGGCGAGCGCGGCGCGCTCGTCGCCCTCGTCGATCCGGCGCCGGATCTCGCGCATGTCGTTGTCGCCGCAGAGCCCGACGAGCCCGGACCGCTTGTTGAGCAGGACGTCGATCTCGTCGGCCGACATGCCCGCCACCCGCATCAGGTGGAAGGTGACCGCCGGGTCGACGTCGCCGGAGCGGGTGCCCATGACCAGGCCCTCCAGCGGGGTCAGGCCCATCGAGGTGTCCACGCAGCGGCCGCCGCGCACCGCCGAGGCGGAGGCGCCGTTGCCGAGGTGCAGCACGATCACGTTCACCTCCTCGGGCGCCTTGCCGAGCAGCTTCGCCGTCGCCCGGGAGACGTACGCGTGGGAGGTGCCGTGGAAGCCGTAGCGGCGGATCCGGTGCGCGTCGGCGGTCTCCACGTCGATCGCGTACCGGGCCGCCGCCTCCGGCATCGTGGTGTGGAAGGCGGTGTCGAAGACGGCGACCTGCGGCAGGTCGGGGCGGAGCGCCATGGCCGTGCGGATGCCGAGCAGGTTCGCCGGGTTGTGCAGCGGCGCCACCGGCACCAGGCGCTCGATCTCGGCGATCACCTCCTCGTCGATGACCGTCGGCTCGGTGAAGCGCAGCCCGCCGTGCACCACCCGGTGGCCGATCGCGGCCAGCTCGGGGGAGTCCAGGCCGAGCCCGTCCGCCGCCAGCTCCTCGGCGACCGCCTTCAGCGCCGCCGCGTGGTCGGGGATCGGTCCGGTCCGCTCCCGCTTCGCGCCGCCGCCGCCCTGCAGCGGGGTGTGGGCGAGCCGGGAGGTGTCCTCGCCGATCCGCTCCACCAGGCCCTGGGCGAGCCGGCTGCCGTCGCTCATGTCGAGGAGCTGGTACTTCACCGACGAGGAGCCGGAGTTCAGGACGAGGACGCGGGTGGGAGTGCCGGTCATGCGGGGAGCTCCTCGGTCGGGGCGGGGACCTGGGACTGGATCGCCGTGATGGCGACCGTGTTGACGATGTCGCTGACGAGGGCGCCGCGCGAGAGGTCGTTGACCGGCTTGCGCAGGCCCTGGAGGACCGGGCCGACGGCGACGGCGCCGGCCGAACGCTGCACCGCCTTGTAGGTGTTGTTGCCGGTGTTGAGGTCCGGGAAGATCAGCACGGTCGCCTGGCCGGCCACCTCCGAGCCGGGCAGCTTGGTCGCCGCCACGGAGGGCTCCACGGCCGCGTCGTACTGGATCGGGCCCTCGATCCGCAGCGCCGGGTGCGCCTCCCGGACCAGCTTGGTGGCCTCGCGGACCTTGTCGACGTCGGCGCCGGAGCCGGAGGTGCCGGTGGAGTACGAGAGCATCGCGATCCGCGGGTCGACGCCGAAGCGGGCCGCGGTGGCCGCCGACTGCACGGCGATGTCCGCGAGCTGCTCGGCGTCCGGATCCGGGTTGACCGCGCAGTCGCCGTACACCAGCACCTTGTCGGCGAGGCACATGAAGAAGACCGAGGAGACGATCGAGGCGTCCGGCTTGGTCTTGATGATCTCGAAGGCGGGGCGGATGGTCGCGGCGGTGGAGTGGACCGCGCCGGAGACCATGCCGTCGGCCAGCCCCTCCTGGACCATCAGGGTGCCGAAGTAGTTCACGTCCGAGACGACGTCGTACGCGAGCTCCACGGTGACGCCCTTGTGGGCGCGGAGCGCCGCGTACTTCTCGGCGAAGTCGTCCCGCAGCTCGGAGGTCTGCGGGTCGATCAGCTGGGTGTCCCGCAGGTCGACGCTGAGGTCGGCGGCCTTCTTGCGGATGGTCTCGACGTCGCCGAGCAGGGTGAGGTCGCAGACGTCCCGGCGCAGCAGCACGTCGGCGGCGCGCAGCACCCGCTCCTCGGTGCCCTCGGGCAGCACCACCCGGCGCCGGTCGGCCCGGGCCTGCTCCAGGAGCTCGTGCTCGAACATCATCGGGGTGACCCGGCCACTGGGCGCCACCGAGATCCGCTTGAGCAGGTCGGTGGTGTCCACGTGCCGCTCGAAGAGGCCGAGCGCGGTCTCCGCCTTGCGCGGGGTGGCCGCGTTCAGCTTGCCCTCCAGGGCGAAGAGTTCGGCGGCGGTCGGGAAGCTGTTGCCGGGGACGGAGATCACCGGGGTGCCGGGGGCGAGCCGGGCGGCCAGGGTGAGGACCGCGTCGGTGGGCCGCTCGTCCAGGGTGAGCAGGACGCCGGCGATCGGGGGCGTACCGGCCGAGTGGGCGGCGAGCGCGCCGACGACCAGGTCGGCGCGGTCCCCGGGGGTGACGACCAGACAGCCCGGGGTCAGCGCGTCGAGGAAGTTCGGCAGCATCGCGCCGCCGAAGACGAAGTCCAGGGCGTCGCGGGCGAGCCCGGCGTCGTCGCCGAGGACGACGGTCGCGCCGAGCGCGTGGGTGATCTGGGCGACCGTCGGCGCGGCGAGCGCCGGCTCGTCCGGGAGGACGTAGCAGGGGACGGGGAGCCGGGCGGCCAGCCGCTCGGCGATGGTCTCGCGGTCCTCGCCCGCCACCCGGTTGACGACCATCGCGAGGACGTCGCAGCCGAGGCCGTCGTAGGCCCGGAAGGCGTTGCGGGCCTCGGCGCGCACGGACTCGGAGGGCTGGCCCTTGCCGCCGACGACGGGGATGACGGAGGCGCCGAACTCGTTCGCCAGGCGGGCGTTGAGGGCCAGCTCGTCGGGGAGCTGGGTGGCGGCGAAGTCGGTGCCGAGGACGAGGACGACCTCGTAGTCGCGGGCGACCGCGTGGAAGCGGTCGACCAGCCGGGAGACCAGCTCGTCCGTGCCCTGCTCGGCCTGGAGGGCGGACGCCTCGTGGTAGTCCATGCCGTAGACCGTGGCGGGGTCCTGGGTCAGCCGGTAGCGGGCGCGCAGCAGGTCGAAGAGGCGGTCGGGACCGTCGTGCACCAGGGGGCGGAACACCCCCACGCGGTCCACCTGTCGGGTGAGGAGTTCCATGACTCCCAGCTCGACGACCTGGCGGCCGTCCCCGCGGTCGATCCCGGTCACGTACACGCTGCGCGTCACGCCGTGGTCTCCTGTCCAGTCCTGCGGTAGGGGCCCGTCCCGTGGAAGGGCCGTCCTGCGTGAGGGCCCGGCCCGTCCTGGGGGCCCGGCCCTCGCCCTGCGTCACCCCAGTCAACTCTCGATCCCGAAAAGAAGCCGATAGGGCGGCATTACCCCCTTGACAATACCCCTGCACCTGGGTAGGTCGCTTGCTGTACGAAAGGCCCTCCCCGAGGGACGAAAGGCCCCCGTTCGGCCCCGCTCCCGGCACGCGCGGAGCGGCGGCGAACGCCCCGGACGGATCCGGCGTGTGAGAATCGAAACGGCTCAAACGGACCGCGACCGAGCAGGAGACACAGCACGATGCGCATCGGAGTCCTCACCGCAGGCGGCGACTGCCCCGGCCTGAACGCAGTGATCCGGTCGGTCGTGCACCGGGCCGTGACCAACTACGGGGACGAGGTCATCGGCTTCGAGGACGGCTACGCCGGACTCCTCGACGGCCGCTACCGCACCCTCGACCTCAACGCCGTCAGCGGCATCCTCGCCCGCGGCGGCACCATCCTCGGCTCGTCCCGCCTGGAGCGCGACCGCTTCGCCGCCGCCTGCGACAACGCCAAGGCGCTCGTGGAGAAGAGCGGCTTCGACGCCCTCATCCCGATCGGCGGCGAGGGCACCCTGACCGCCGCCCGGATGCTCTCCGACGCGGGCGTCCCGGTCGTCGGCGTCCCCAAGACCATCGACAACGACATCTCGTCGACCGACCGCACCTTCGGCTTCGACACCGCCGTCGGCGTCGCCACCGAGGCGATGGACCGGCTGAAGACCACCGCCGAGTCCCACCAGCGGGTCATGGTCGTCGAGGTGATGGGCCGGCACGCCGGCTGGATCGCGCTGGAGTCCGGCATGGCCGGCGGCGCCCACGGCATCTGCCTCCCCGAGCGCCCCTTCGACCCGGCCGACCTGGTCAAGATGGTCGAGGAGCGCTTCGCCCGCGGCAAGAAGTTCGCCGTCATCTGCGTCGCCGAGGGCGCCCACCCGGCCGAGGGCACGATGGACTACGGCAAGGGCGAGATCGACCAGTTCGGCCACGAGCGCTTCCAGGGCATCGGCACCGCCCTCGCCTACGAGCTGGAGCGGCGGCTCGGCAAGGAGGCCCGCCCGGTCATCCTCGGCCACGTCCAGCGCGGCGGCACCCCGACGGCGTACGACCGCGTCCTCGCCACCCGCTTCGGCTGGCACGCGGTGGAGGCCGTGCACCGCGGCGACTTCGGCAACATGACCGCGCTGCGCGGCACCGACGTGAAGATGGTGCCGCTGGCGGAGGCCGTCACCCAGCTGAAGACGGTCCCGGCGGACCGGATCCGGGAGGCGGAGTCGGTCTTCTGACCGCTCCCGGCACGCAGGGACGGAGGTCCCGCCCGGCGGGACCTCCGTCGTCCGTTTCCCGGGGTACTAGTGCCCCACCGCCGCCCAGAAGTGGTCGGTGATCGCCTCCAGGTACGCCCGGCCCTCGTCGCCCGTCGCCCCGGAGGCGCCCCAGCTGGACGTCGCCGCCATGTGGGCGTGGTACTCGGCGTGCAGCCGCGCCAGCGCCGGCTCCAGCACCCGCTTGGGCAGCGGCAGCATCCGCACGGCCGGCTTCACGTACGCCTGCCAGCGGGTGGTCGCCGCGTCCCGCAGCAGCTCCGCGAGGCGTCCGTCGCCGCCGGTGGCGGTGATCAGCGCCCGCGGGCCGAGGCCGAGGACCTGGGCGAGCGCGGCCGTCTGCCGTTCGGTCCCCTTCCAGCTGCCCTCGTCCTCCATCCGGCGGTACGCGTGCGCGGCGACGCCCACGTGCCGGGCGAGGTCCTCCACGGAGAGCCCGCGGGCCACCCGGTGCTCGCGCAGGGTGGAGGCGACGGCGATCAGATCGGCGGGCGAGCACCACAGGACGCCCGCGAGCGCGGTCAGCTCCTGTTCGCTCGGCGCGAGGGTGCCGCGCTCCCAGGCGGCGACGGTGTCGGGGGTGACCGGGAGGCCGTACTGGGCCCGGAGGCCGTACGCGACATGACCCGGTGCCATGCCGAGCCCCTGACGCAGGCGGCGCGCGGCCGGGGCGTCGAAGGGAGGAGAGGGATGGTGCACCACGCCACGGTAGGCGCGCGCAGTGACGGCTGGCTACGGTGCGTTCATCTGAGGCCACAGCCTGGAGGAAGGTGGGAACCGGCCGGTAATCGGGGCGTGACGTCCGGTGAGCGGACGGCGCGGGCCGGGGCGCCGGTCAGCGGCCGCCGCCGCGCCAGCGGTACTGGAGCTCCGGGCGGCCGATCTGGCCGTACTGCGGGGCGCGGACCGCCCGGCCCTCGGTGACCAGGTGCTCCAGATAGCGGCGGGCGGTGATCCGCGAGATGCCCACCGCCGCGCCCGCCTCCGCGGCGGTCAGCCCGGCCGGCGCCTCGCGCAGGGAGCGGGTGACCGACTCCAGCGTCGGACCGCTCAGCCCCTTCGGCAGGGTCGCCGGCTGCGGGGCGCGCAGCGCGGCCAGCGCCCGGTCGACCTCGTCCTGCCCGGACGCCTCGCCGGCCGCGCCCCGGAACTCGGCGTACCGGGTCAGCCGGTCCCGCAGGGTGGCGAAGGCGAAGGGCTTGAGGACGTACTGGACCACCCCGAGGGAGACCCCCTCGCGCACCACGGCCAGATCGCGCGCCGAGGTCACCGCGATGACGTCCGCCCCGTGCCCGGCGGCCCGCAGCGCCCGCAGCAGGGCGAGCCCGTAGCCGTCCGGCAGATAGAGGTCGAGCAGGATCAGGTCCACGGGCACCCGGTCGAGCAGCCGCACCGCCGCCGCCCGCGAGTGCGCCACCCCGACCACCCGGAAGCCCTCCACCCGGCCCGCGTACAGCGCGTGCGCGTCGGCGGCGACCGGGTCGTCCTCGACCACGAGCACCCGGATCTCCTGCGGCCCGTTCATCTGTCGCCTCCGGCGGGGGTACGGGGGAGGGGGACGCGGACCGTGAAGCGGGCGCCGCCCTCCGGGGCCTCGTCCACGGTGAGGGTGCCGGCCGCGCGGGTGACGGCCTGCCGGACCAGCGCCAGGCCGAGCCCGCGGCCCGGACCCCGGGTGGACCAGCCCCGGCCGAGCACCGCGTCCCGGTCGGCGGGGCGGACGCCGGGACCGCTGTCGCCGACCCGGAGCAGCAGCTCGCCGTCGCCGGAGCGGGCCGCGACCGTGACCGTCACGCGCGCGTGCGGCGTGCCGCCCGCCGCCTCCACCGCGTTGTCCACGAGATTGCCCAGCACCGTGACGAGATCCCGCGGCCCCAGCGCCGGCGGGAGCAGTCCGTCGTCGATCCGGCTGTCCTCGGTGAGGACCAGCTCCACGCCCCGCTCGTTCGCCTGCGCCGCCTTGCCGAGCAGCAGCGCCGCGAGCACCGGCTCGCCGACCGCGTCCACCACCCGGTCGGTGAGCGCCTGCGCCAGCTCCAGCTCCGCCGTGGCGAACTCCACCGCCTCGGCCACCCGCCCGAGTTCGATCAGCGACACCACCGTGTGCAGCCGGTTCGCCGCCTCGTGGGCCTGCGAGCGCAGCGCCTCCGTGAAACCCCGCTGGGAGTCCAGCTCGCCGGAGAGCGCCTGGAGTTCGGTGCGGTCCCGGAGCGTCACCACGGTGCCGCGCCGCTCCCCGCCCACCACCGGCCGGGTGTTGACGACGAGGACCCGGTCGTCGGTCAGATGGGTCTCGTCCACCCGGGGCTCCGAGGAGAGCAGCGCCCCGGTCAGCGGCGCCGGGAGCCCGAGCTCGGCCGCCGGCCGGCCGACCACCCCCTCGTCCAGGCCGAGCAGCTCGCGCGCCCCGTCGTTGATGAGCGCGATCCTGCGCCGCCCGTCGAGCATCACCAGGCCCTCCCGCACCGCGTGCAGCGCGGCCTGGTGGTAGTCGTGCATCCGGCTCAGCTCGGCGGCGTTCATCCCGTGGGTGTGCCGCCGCAGCCGCGCGTTGATCACATACGTGCCGGCGCCGCCGAGGGCGAGCGCCGCCCCCGCCATCCCGAGCAGCGCGGTCACCTGCTCCCGTACCTGCGCGCTGATCCGCTCGATGGTGATGCCCGCGCTGACCAGGGCGACCACCCGGCCGCCGGCGAGCACCGGGGTGATCGTCCGCACCGACGGGCCGAGCGTCCCCGGGTACGTCTCCGAGAAGGTCTCGCCGCGCAGCGCCGGCTCGATGTGGCCGAGGTAGTGGCGGCCGATCCGGTCCGGCTCCGGGTGCGTCCACCGCGTCCCGTCCGGCGCCATGATCACCACGAAGGCCACGTCCGCCCGCCGGCGCAGCTCCTCCGCGTACGGCTGGAGCGCGGCGGACGGGTCGGCGGTACGGACCGCCGCCACGACGGACGGCGATCCGGCCACGGCCGTCGCGGTCGCCGTGGACTGCCGGCGCGCGGTCTCCTCGGCCTGCGCCCGGTCCGTGACGTACGCGAAGACCGCGCAGCCCGCCACGACCGCGGCCATCAGCACGACCTGCATCGCGAAGAGCTGGCCGGCCAGGCTGCGGGGCCGCGGCAGGGGGAGGGGGCGGAAGGGCGGGAGACGCATGCGGCAAGTGTGCACGCCTGGATTTGCTCCGGGGCATTGCGTTCCCGAATCGTGCTCCGCGGAAGCGGGCGCGCGCGTTTCGGCCATGAACGAAACGCACGCAACGGTGACCCGGGTCACAGGCTGATGGATAGTCGCGGAGTCCACCGGGACGTGGACACCCATCAGCACGAGGAGGACCCCGTGGCCGCACGCCGGGACCGTACCCACTACCTGTATCTGGCCGTGATCGGCGCCGTCCTGCTCGGCGTCGGCGTCGGTTTCCTCGCCCCGGGCGTGGCCGTCGAGCTGAAGCCGCTGGGCACCGGCTTCGTGAACCTGATCAAGATGATGATCTCGCCGATCATCTTCTGCACGATCGTGCTGGGCGTCGGCTCGGTCCGCAAGGCCGCCAAGGTGGGTGCCGTCGGCGGTCTCGCGCTCGGCTACTTCATGGTGATGTCGACCGTCGCACTCGCGATCGGCCTCGTCGTCGGCAACCTCCTGGAGCCCGGTTCCGGCCTCCACCTCACCAAGGAGCTGGCCGAGGCCGGCGCCAAGCAGGCGGAGGGCGCGAGCGAGGGCACCGCCGACTTCCTGCTCGGGATCATCCCGACGACCCTGGTCTCCGCCTTCACCGGCGGCGAGGTCCTCCAGACCCTCCTCGTCGCCCTCCTGGCGGGCTTCGCGCTCCAGGCGATGGGCCCGGCCGGCGAGCCGGTGCTGCGCGGCATCGGCCACATCCAGCGGCTCGTCTTCCGGATCCTCTCCATGATCATGTGGGCGGCCCCGGTCGGCGCCTTCGGCGCCATCGCCGCCGTCGTCGGCGCGACCGGCCTCGACGCGCTGAAGTCGCTCGCCGTCATCATGATCGGCTTCTACGTGACCTGCGCCCTCTTCGTCTTCGTCGTCCTCGGCACGCTGCTCCGGCTGGTCGCCGGGGTCAACCTCTGGTCGCTGCTGAAGTACCTGGGCCGCGAGTTCCTGCTGATCCTCTCGACCTCCTCCTCAGAGTCCGCGCTGCCCCGCCTGATCGCGAAGATGGAGCACCTGGGCGTCTCCAAGCCCGTCGTCGGCATCACCGTCCCCACCGGCTACTCCTTCAACCTCGACGGCACCGCCATCTACCTCACGATGGCCTCGCTCTTCGTCGCCGAGGCGATGGGCGACCCGCTCTCGATCGGCGAGCAGATCTCCCTCCTCGTCTTCATGGTCATCGCATCGAAGGGCGCCGCGGGCGTCACCGGCGCCGGTCTCGCCACCCTCGCCGGCGGCCTCCAGTCGCACCGCCCCGACCTGGTCGACGGCGTCGGCCTGATCGTCGGCATCGACCGCTTCATGAGCGAGGCCCGCGCCCTCACCAACTTCGCCGGCAACGCCGTCGCCACCGTCCTCGTCGGCACCTGGACGAAGGAGATCGACCGGACGCGGGTGACCGAGGTCCTGGCGGGGAAGTTCCCCTTCGACGAGAAGAGCTTCACCGACGACCACGCGGGCCACGCCGACCACCCCGGCGACGAGCCGGCCGCCGTGCCCGACCCGCGCGACCAGGGCGAGGAGCGCGCCCGCGCCGGCGTCTGACCGCCCCGAACCTCCTCCCGGGACCCGGGCCTTGAGCCGGATCCGGGCACCGGGAGGAACCCGCCCCGCGGGAAAGGCCCTTGACACCGTCAAGGGCCTCCACGTGAGCCCTTGACACCGTCAAGGGCCTCCGCGTGAGAATGGGCGCACTCACGTCGCGTGTCGGTCCGCGCTCGAAAGCGGAGACATGGAGGCAAGAGGACAGTAGGGATGGCAGTTGCCTCTCGACTTCAACGTCAGCGTCATCGAAGAATTCCGCACCAACGCCGGTCGACTCGGCGGCCCCTTCGAGGGATGGGTGCTCCTTCTCCTCACCACCACCGGCGCCAGGTCCGGAAGAGAACACACCACCCCGCTCGGCTTCGTCGAGGACGGCGACCGGCTCCTCGTCGTCGGCTCGGCCGGCGGCTCCGACCGCCACCCGGACTGGTACCGCAACGTCCTGGTCCACCCCACCGTGACCGTCGAACGCGGCGCGGACCGCTGGCGGGCGACGGCCGTCGCCGCCACCGGCGCCGAACGGGACGCGCTCTTCGCCAAGGTCGTCGCCGCCGCCCCGGGCTACGCCGACTACCAGAAGGCCACCGACCGGGTCCTGCCCGTCGTCGTCCTCCACCGCATCCCCGACTCCGACCACACCCCGCCGGACCGGCTCGACGCCCTCGCCGACGAGCTGGTGAGGATCCACGACTGGCTGCGCGGGGAACTCGCGGCCCTCGCCGACGGCCTCGCCGCGCCGGGCGCCGCCGACCTCACGGTGGAGCTCCGCCGCCACTGCCTCACCTTCTGCGCCGGTCTCGCCCATCACCACGGCGGCGAGGACGCGGGCCTCTTCCCCTACCTGGCCCGGGAGTTCCCGGAGAAGGCCGGGGTCTTCGAGCGGCTGCGCGCCGAGCACGACACCGTCGCCCGCGCCCTGGACGGACTGCGGGAGCTGCTCGCCCGGGTCGACGAGACCGGCCCGGCGGAGCTGCGCCCCGGGTTCGACCGGCTGCGGACGGAGCTGGAGACGCACTTCGCCTACGAGGAGGCGGAGATCGTCCCGCTCCTGAGGGCGTCCGTGCCAGACTCGCCCGCATGAACCATGATCACGACGAGGCGGGTCTGACCGTCGGGGACCGCGACCCGGAGCTGTCGAAGCTCCTGGACCGGGGCCTCGACGCGTACAACTTCGCGGCCACCGGGACCACCCCCGAGGACCAGGGCGAGCTGTCCGTGCGGGCGCAGGACCCGGTGACGGGCGAGACCGTCGGCGGGCTGACCGCCTGGACCTGGGGCGGACTGCTCGGCATCGAGATGCTGTGGGTGCGCGAGGACCGCCGCCGGGACGGCTGGGGGAGCAGGCTGCTGCGCGCGGCCGAGGCCGAGGCCCGCCGGCGCGGCTGCGACCGCGCCACCGTCTCCTCCTTCACCTTCCAGGCCCCGGACTTCTACCGGCGGCACGGGTACGTGGAGACCGGCCGCACGCTCGGCATCCCGGGCGGCGCGGAGGACGTCCACTTCCACAAGAGCCTCGGCTAGGCCCTGTCCGGCTTCCGGTGCTCGGTCCCGCACCGCGCCGAAACCGCGCGACGGCACGAAAAAACCCCGGCTGAATTGACAGTCGGGGTGGTGCGGCGCCTATATTAGTGAATTCCGTGTGCTCACTCACGAGGATTCCGTGAGGAATTCATGGAGCATTTCACTAAAGGCACTGTATCGCGCTGGGAGTCGAATTGTCAACCGAGCCAATTCGGGACGAGCAGAAATTCATCACCTCGCTCTACGCGCGGCTCGACGACCTGAGGGAGCGGGCCGAGGCCGCCGTCGGCGAGGCGCTCAGGACGCCCGGGACCGGCAGCGCGCAGTCGCGCCTGGAGCGGGACGTCATGGTGGCGGAGCAGTCGGGGCTGCTCGCCGCCTTCAACGCCGGCGAGACCGGCCTCTGCTTCGGCCGGCTCGTCTTCCGGGACGGGCGCGACCACCACATCGGGCGCATCGGCCTGCGCGAGGACGACCCGCGGCGGACCCCGCTCGTCGTCGACTGGCGAGCCGACGTCGCCCGCCCCTTCTACCTCGCCACCGGCCACGAGCCGATGGGCCTCAGCCGCCGCCGGCACATCACCACCAAGGGCCGCGAGGTCGTGTCGCTCCACGACGAGGTCCTCGACCTCGCCGACCGCACCCGCTCCGGCCACGAGGGCCGGGACGCCGACGAGGTGCTGCTCGCCGCGCTCGACGCCGCCCGCACCGGCCGCATGCACGACATCGTGCAGACCATCCAGGCCGAGCAGGACGCCATCATCCGCTCCCCGCACACCGGCGTCCTGGTCGTCGAGGGCGGCCCCGGCACCGGCAAGACCGCGGTCGCCCTGCACCGCGCCGCGTACCTGCTCTACGCCCACCGCGAGCAGCTCGCCAGGCGGGCCGTCCTCATCGTCGGCCCCAACCCGGCCTTCCTCGGCTACATCGGCAACGTGCTGCCCTCGCTCGGCGAGACCGGCGTCCTGCTCGCCACCCCCGGCGAGCTGTACCCGGGCGTCCGGGCCGGCGCCGCCGACACCGCCCGCGCCGCCGCCGTGAAGGGCGACGTCCGGATGGCCGCCGCCCTGGCGGAGGCCGTACGCGACCGGCAGCAGGTCCCCGAGCGCGGCGCGCCGCTGATCGTCCCGCACGAGGACGGCGACCTGGTCATCGACTGGGACATGGCCCTGGAGGCCCGCCACAAGGCCCGCGAGACCGCCCTCCCGCACAACCTCGCCCGCCCCTACTTCGTCTTCCGGATCCTCGACGCGCTCGCCGCGCAGCTCGCCGACCGGATCGGCGCCGACCCGTACGGCGGCCCCAACTTCCTCGGCCCCGACGACATCGCCCTGCTCGCCAAGGGCATCGCCGCCAACCCCGACGTGCACGCCGCCATCGACACCCTCTGGCCGGAGCTCACCCCCGAGGAGTTCCTCGCCGACTACCTCGCCGAGCCCACCCACCTCCCCGAGGAGGACGCGGCGGCGATCCGCCGCGACGGCGGCGCCTGGACCCCGGGCGACGTGCCGCTCCTCGACGAGGCCGCCGAACTCCTCGGCCACGACGACTCCGCCGCCCGCGCCGCCCAGGAGGCCGAGCGGCAGCGCCGGGTGCAGTACGCCCAGGGCGTCCTCGACGTCTCCTTCGCCTCCCGCACCTACGAGTTCGAGGACAAGGAGGAGCTGGACGAGGACGCCTCCGAGGTGCTGTCCGCGCACGACATCATCGACGCCGAGCGGTTCGCCGAGCGGCACGAGGAGGCCGACCACCGCACCGCCGCCGAGCGGGCCGCCGCCGACCGCACCTGGGCCTTCGGCCACATCATCGTCGACGAGGCGCAGGAGCTGTCCGCGATGCAGTGGCGGCTGCTGATGCGCCGCAGCCCCACCCGCTCGATGACACTGGTCGGCGACCCCGCCCAGACCGGCGACCCGGCCGGCGTCGGCGCGTGGGACGCGATCCTCGCCCCGTACGTGCAGGACCGCTGGCAGCACGTGCGGCTCGGGGTCAACTACCGCACGCCCGCCGAGATCATGGCGGTCGCCGCCGCCGTCCGCCGGGCGGACGACCCGGCCTTCGAGCCGCCGGGCTCGGTCCGCTCCACCGGCGTCGAACCGTGGGACCGGACCGTCGAGGACCCGGTGAAGGAGACCGCCGACGCGGTCGCCGCCGAGCTCGGCGGCGAGGGCCGGATCGCCGTGATCGCCCCGCCGGAGCTGCTGCCCGGCCTGGTCGCGGCCCTCCCCGACGCCTCGTACGGCCCGAAGCCCGACCTCACCCGCCCGGTGGTCCTCCTCGACCCCCGCCAGGCGAAGGGCCTCGAGTTCGACACGGTCCTCGTCGTCGACCCGGACGGCATCCGGGCCGGCGCCACGCACGGCGTGAACGACCTGTACGTGGCGCTGACCCGGGCCACCCAGCGGCTCGGGATCGTCAGGCGGGCCTGAGCCAGACCGTCGCGAGCGGCGGCAGCGTCATCCGGACGCTCGCCGCCCGCCCGTGCCACGGCACCGACTCGGTCTTCACCGGGTCGGTGCCGACCACGTCCGAACCGCCGTACCGGGAGGCGTCCGTGTTCAGCACCTCGCCCCACGCGGCGAAGGCGTCCGGCACCCCGATCCGGTAGTCGTGCCGGACCACGGGGGAGAAGTTGCAGACGGCGAGCAGCGGCGAGCCGAAGGCGTCGTAGCGGAGGAAGGCGAGGACGTTGTCGTCCGCCGCGTCCCCGACCACCCACTCGAAGCCCTCCGGCGCGGTGTCCCGCTCCCACAGCGACGGCGTCGCCGTGTAGACCTGGTTCAGGTCCCGCACCAGGTCCCTCACGCCCCGGTGGTCGGCCTCGGCGCCGTACTCCGGATCGAGCAGCCACCACTCCGGCCCGTGGTCCGCCGACCACTCGGAACCCTGCGCGAACTCCTGCCCCATGAAGAGGAGTTGCTTGCCCGGGTGGGCCCACATGAAGCCCAGGTAGGCGCGGTGGTTGGCGCGCCGCTGCCACCAGTCGCCGGGCATCTTGGACACCAGCGCCCGCTTGCCGTGCACCACTTCGTCGTGGGAGATCGGCAGGATGTAGTTCTCGCTGTACGCGTACACCATCGAGAAGGTCATCTCGTGGTGGTGGTACTTGCGGTGCACCGGCTCCTTCTCCATGTACTGGAGCGAGTCGTGCATCCAGCCCATGTTCCACTTCATGCCGAAGCCGAGCCCGCCGAAGCCGCCCGGGCCGACCAGGTCCGTCGCCCGGGTCACCCCGTCCCAGGCGGTCGACTCCTCGGCGAAGGTCACGATGCCGGGGCAGCGGCGGTAGACGGTGGCGTTCATCTCCTGGAGGAAGGCGACCGCGTCCAGGTTCTCCCGGCCGCCGTACTCGTTCGGCAGCCACTCGCCGTACTCCCGCGAGTAGTCGAGGTAGAGCATCGACGCCACCGCGTCCACCCGCAGGCCGTCGACGTGGAACTCCTGGCACCAGTAGACCGCGTTGGCGACGAGGAAGTTCCGCACCTCCTTGCGGCCGTAGTCGAACTCCAGGGTGCCCCAGTCCGGGTGGTGCGAGCGGCGCGGATCCGCGTGCTCGTACAGCGGGCGCCCGTCGAACTCGGCCAGCGCCCAGTCGTCCTTGGGGAAGTGGGCCGGCACCCAGTCCATCAGCACGCCGATGCCGGCCCGGTGCAGCGCGTCCACCAGGTACCTGAAGTCGTCCGGGGTGCCGAGCCGGGCGGTCGGCGCGTAGAAGCCGGTGACCTGGTAGCCCCAGGAGCCGCCGAAGGGATGCTCGGTGACCGGCATGAACTCCACGTGCGTGAAGCCGAGTTCACGGACGTAAGCGGGCAGCTCCTCGGCCAGCTGGCGGTAGGTCAGGCCGGGTCGCCAGGAGGGGAGGTGGAGCTCGTAGACCGAGATCGGCGCCTCGTGCGGCGGCCGGGCCCCGCGCCGCGCCATCCACTCCTGGTCGCCCCACTCGTAGTGCGAGGCGGTGACGATCGAGGCGGTGTTCGGCGGGCACTCGGTGCGCCGGGCCATCGGGTCGGCCCGCACGGTGTGCGAGCCGTCGGGGCGGGTGATGTCGTACTTGTAGACCGCCCCCTCCCCGATGCCGGGCACGAACAGCTCCCACACGCCGGTCGAGCCGAGCGAGCGCATCGGCAGCCCGGTGCCGTCCCAGTGGACGAAGTCGCCGGTGACGCGGACGCCGCGCGCGTTCGGCGCCCAGACGGCGAAGCGGGTGCCGGACACCCCGCCGTGGGTCATCACCCGGGAGCCGAGCGCCGTCCACAGCTCCTCGTGCCGGCCCTCGCCGATCAGATGCAGGTCCAGCTCGCCGAGCGAGGGCAGGTGCCGGTACGGATCCTGGACGGCGAGCTCCGGCCCGTCGTCGTACCGCACACGGAACTCGTACGCCGGGACCTTCCGCAGCAGCGGCACCAGCGCCGAGAACAGGCCGTCGCCCTCGTGGCGCAGCTCGACCGTCCGCCCCTTCGGGAGCACGGCCGTGACCGACCGGGCCCAGGGCCGCAGCGTCCGGAGGACGACGCCGCCCTTCACCGGGTGGGCGCCGAGCAGCGCGTGCGGATCGTGGTGCTCCCCGGCGAGCAGCCGCGCGCGCTCGCCGGGGTCGATCGGGGGCGCCGTGCGGGGCGTCTTGGCGGTCACCGGAAGCCTCCTGAAACATCGAAAAGGGTACGAAATAGGCAACTCCCTCGCCGGGTGCCAGGAAACTCCGCCGAACGGGCCATCTCGCGCGCCCGGTGCCGCCCGCTCACCGGAGGGTGGCGAGGCGGTGGATGGCGGACATGGGCACGGGGAGCCAGTCCGGGCGGTGCCGGGCCTCGTAGACGACCTCGTACACCGCCTTGTCGGTCTCGTAGGCCCGCAGCAGCGCGGGATCGGTGCGGGGGTCCGCGCCGGCGACCTCGGCGTAGCCGGTGCAGTACGCGGCCCGGCAGCGGGCCGCCCAGTCGGCGTTCCACGGCCGGTGGGTGCGGGCCGCGTAGTCGAAGGAGCGGAGCATGCCGGCGACGTCGCGGACGGTCGGCTGCGGGCGGCGCCGCTCGTCGAGCGGCTTCGCCGGCTCGCCCTCGAAGTCGATGACGGCCCAGGCGCCGTCGGAGCCGCGCAGGGTCTGCCCGAGGTGCAGGTCGCCGTGGATGCGCTGCACCGTGCCGGCGCCCTCCGCGTCGCCGGCCGCCGCGAAGACGGCCCGCAGGCCGGGGACGTACGGCAGCAGCGCGGGGACGGCCTGGGCGGCGGCGTGCAGCCGCCGGTCCATCGCGGCCGCCAGGCCCTCGGTCTCGGCGCGCGGCAGCCGCTGGGTGGGCAGGGCCTCGGCGAGGGCGAGGTGGACCTCGGCGGTGGCCCGTCCGAGCGCCCGCGCCTCGGTGGCGAACTCCCGCCCCGCCGCGAGGGCGTCGAGGGCGAGCCGCCAGCCGTCGCGGGAGTCGCGCAGATACGGCTGGAGCACGCCCAGCGTCGCCGCCCCGGACTCGAACCAGGCCACCGGGGCCGGGACGCGGGCGCAGCCGGCCCGGTCGAGGGCGAGCGGCAGTTCCAGGTCCGGGTTGGCGCCGGGGCTGACCCGGCGGAAGATCTTCAGGATGTACGCGTCGCCGAAGACGAGCGAGGAGTTGGACTGTTCGCCGTCGAGGACCCGGGGGGCGAGCGCCCCGGGCAGGGCGCGGGTGGCGTGGAAGCGGAGCGGTCCGGTGCGGCCGGGGGTGCGCAGCCGCTCGTACAGGAGCCCGGCGAGGCGCGGGTCGCGCAGCCCCTCGTAGACGGCGCGGCCGGTCAGCGGGCCCTGCCGGACGCGGCCGATGAGGGCGGGGGCGAGGCGCGGCGGCAGCTGGGTCCGTACGCCGAGCAGGAGTTGGTAGCAGTCGGCGGGTTCGCCGGCCGGGCGGCCGGGCTGTTCGACCCGCAGCAGGAGGTGGAGGAGTCCGGGGCCGGGGCCGTCCAGCGGCAGCAGCTCGGTGGCCGCGTCCAGCGTGAATCCGGTGACCCGGCGGCCCTTGCCCGCGAACCAGCGCTGCCGGGGCAGCCATTCGTGGAGCAGGGGCGTCAGGGACGGAAGGAGGGCGTCCGGGGCCCGGGTGGTGGATGCGGTCTCCGGCATGGCATCGCGTCCTTTCCCCGGGGCGCGCAGTTGGCTGTCGTAGGCGTTCAAATGCGCAGATTGTCCCGGATGGCGGCTGGGGCTGTCCGGATGTGCGGGACGTGTCGGAAAGGGAAGATCCATATGGATGGACCCGGATGGGGCGGGTTCGTGTGTGGGACACAGTTCCCAGAGTGGGACGGCGGAAACCGTCCCACCCCGGCGGATCCGTAGCTGACTGAATGTCAACTCCGCTTCATCCGGAACCAGTAGAAGCCGTGCCCGGCCAGCGTCAGCAGGTACGGCAGCTCGCCGATCGCGGGGAACTCCACCCCGCCGATCAGCTCCACCGGCCGCATCCCGGCGAAGCGCCGCAGGTCCAGCTCGGTCGGCTGTGCGAACCGCGAGAAGTTGTTGACGCAGAGCACGAGATCGTCGCCGTCCTCACGGAGGAAGGCGAGCACCGACGGGTTGGACGCCGGGAGTTCGGTGTACGTGCCCGTCCCGAAGGCCCGGTTCTGCTTGCGGATCTCGATCATCCGCTTCGTCCAGTGCAGCAGCGAGGACGGCGAGGCCATCCCCGCCTCCACATTGGTCACCTGGTAGCCGTGGACCGGGTCCATGATGGCCGGCAGATAGAGCCGGCCCGGGTCGCAGGAGGAGAAGCCCGCGTTCCGGTCGGGGGTCCACTGCATCGGGGTGCGCACCCCGTCCCGGTCGCCGAGCCAGATGTTGTCGCCCATGCCGATCTCGTCGCCGTAGTACAGCACCGGCGAGCCCGGCAGCGAGAAGAGCAGCGCGGTGAACAGCTCCATCTGCTTGCGGTCGTTGTCGAGGAGCGGGGCGAGCCGCCGCCGGATGCCGATGTTGGCCCGCATCCGCGGGTCCTTGGCGTACTCGGCGTACATGTAGTCCCGCTCCTCGTCCGTGACCATCTCGAGGGTGAGCTCGTCGTGGTTGCGGAGGAAGATGCCCCACTGGCAGCCGGAGGGGATCTCCGGGGTCTTCGCCAGGATCTCGGAGACCGGGTAGCGGGACTCGCGCCGCACGGCCATGAAGATCCGCGGCATGACCGGGAAGTGGAAGGCCATGTGGCACTCGTCGCCGCCGGAGCGGAAGTCGCCGAAGTAGTCGACCACGTCCTCGGGCCACTGGTTCGCCTCGGCGAGCAGCACCGTGTCCGGGTAGTGGTCGTCGATCTCCTTCCGGACCTCCTTCAGGAAGGTGTGGGTGGCCGGCAGGTTCTCGCAGTTGGTGCCCTCCTGCTGGTACAGGTACGGCACCGCGTCCAGCCGGAAGCCGTCGATCCCCAGGTCCAGCCAGAACTTCAGCGCCGACAGGATCTCCTCCCGGACCGCCGGGTTCTCGTAGTTGAGGTCCGGCTGGTGCGAGAAGAAGCGGTGCCAGTAGTACTGCTTGCGGACCGGGTCGAAGGTCCAGTTGGAGGTCTCCGTGTCGACGAAGATGATCCGGGCGTCCGGGTACTGCTTGTCGTCGTCGGCCCAGACGTAGTAGTCGCCGTACGGTCCGTCCGGGTCGCGCCGCGACTCCTGGAACCACGGGTGCTGGTCGCTGGTGTGGTTCATGACGAAGTCGATGATCACGCGCATCCCGCGCTGGTGCGCCGCGTCCACGAACTCGACGAAGTCGGCGAGGTCGCCGAACTCGGGGAGGACCGAGGTGTAGTCGGCGACGTCGTAGCCGCCGTCGCGCAGCGGTGACTTGAAGAACGGCGGCAGCCACAGGCAGTCCACGCCGAGCCACTGGAGGTAGTCCAGCCGGGAGGTGATGCCCTTCAGGTCGCCGACGCCGTCGCCGTTGCTGTCCTGGAAGGACCGGACGAGGACCTCGTAGAAGACGGCCCGCTTGAACCAGTCGGGGTCGCGGTCCTTGGCGGGGGTGTCCTCGAAGGTGTCGGGGACGGGATCGTTGACAGTCATGAGGTGGGTGACCCTCCGGTCTGCGGGGACGGTCGCAGGACGAGCACGTGCGCGGGCGTGACGCCCGGTTCCAGGCGCACGTAGGCGTTCCTGCCCCAGTGATAGGTGGCGCCGGTGAGCTCGTCGCGCACCGGCACGGTCTCGTGCCAGCCGAGGCCGAGTTCCGGCATGTTCAACGAGACCGTCGCCTCCTGGGTGTGGTGCGGGTCGAGGTTGACGACCACCAGAACGGTGTTCGAACCCGACTTCTTGGAGTACGCGATCACCTGCGCGTTGTCGGTCGTGTGGAAGGTCAGGTTCCGCAGCCGCCGGAGCGCCGGGTGACGGCGCCGGATCCGGTTCAGCGAGGTGATCAGCGGGGTGATCGTCGCGCCCGCCCGCTCCGCCGACTCCCAGTCGCGCGGCCGGAGTTGGTACTTCTCCGAGTCGAGGTACTCCTCGCTGCCCGGGCGCAGCGGGGTGTTCTCGCACAGCTCGTACCCGGCGTAGATGCCCCAGGTCGGCGAGAGCGTCGCCGCGAGCACCGCCCGCGCCTCGAAGGCCGGCCGGCCGCCCTCCTGGAGGTAGGCGTGCAGGATGTCCGGGGTGTTCACGAAGAGGTTGGGCCGCATCTGCGCCGCCACGTCCCCGGACAGCTCCGTCAGGTACTCGGTCAGCTCGTCCTTGCTGTTCCGCCAGGTGAAGTACGTGTAGGACTGCTGGAAGCCGACGGCGCCCAGCGTCCGCATCATCGCCGGCCGGGTGAACGCCTCCGCCAGGAAGATCACGTCCGGGTCCCGGCCGTTGATCTCCCCGATCACCCGCTCCCAGAACACCACCGGCTTGGTGTGCGGGTTGTCCACCCGGAAGATCCGCACCCCGTGGTCCATCCAGTGCCGCAGCACCCGCACGGTCTCGGCGACGATGCCGTCCATGTCCTTGTCGAACGCGATCGGGTAGATGTCCTGGTACTTCTTCGGCGGGTTCTCGGCGTAGGCGATCGAGCCGTCCGCCCGGTGGTGGAACCACTCCGGGTGCTTCTCCACCCACGGGTGGTCCGGCGAGCACTGGAGCGCGAAGTCCAGCGCGATCTCCAGGCGCAGTTCACGGGCCCGGGCCACGAAGGCGTCGAAGTCCTCGATCGTGCCCAGGTCGGGGTGGACCGCGTCGTGACCGCCCTCCGGCGAACCGATCGCCCACGGCACGCCGACGTCGCTCGGCGACGCCGACAGGGCGTTGTTGGGGCCCTTGCGGTGGGTCTCGCCGATCGGGTGGATCGGCGGCAGGTAGACCACGTCGAAGCCCATCGCCGCGATGGCCGGAAGCCGTTCGGCGGCGGTCCGGAAGTTGCCCGGCACCGTACGGCCCTTGACCTTCCGCACGCCCTCCGAGCGCGGGAAGAACTCGTACCAGGAGCCGTACAGCGCCCGCTCGCGCTCCACCCGGAGCGGGAACGCCGGGGAGGCGGAGACCAGTTCGCGCAGC
The DNA here is from genome assembly GCF_000719555.1 of Streptomyces sp. NRRL F-5727. Taxonomy (GTDB): domain Bacteria; phylum Actinomycetota; class Actinomycetes; order Streptomycetales; family Streptomycetaceae; genus Streptomyces. The sequence goes on along the minus strand of NZ_JOGX01000011.1, from coordinate 24,293 downwards.
GGATGCCGGTCCAGCGCCTCCGTCACCTGCGGGGCGAGCGCCGCCGCGAGCCGGGCCGCCGCCGGCGTGGACGCGTCGCGCAGCGCGTCCGCCGCCGCGAGCACCGCCTCGCGCCCGCCGCCCTTCTTCGGGACGCCCTTGGCGGCCCGCTCGTGCAGCTCCGCGCCCTCGGCCAGGACGAGTTCGGAGTCGATCCCGGCCGGGATCTTGATCCTCGCCGCGTGGCGCCAGGTCGCCAGCGGGTCGCTCCACGCCTCGACGGTGTACGTCCACAGGCCCTCGGCGTCCGGGGTGACCTCGGCACCCCAGCGGTCGGAGCCCTCGGCCAGCTCGCGCATCGGGGTCCACGGCCCCGACCGGCCGGTCGGGCCGGTCAGTACGACATTGGCGGCGACCGCGTCGTGGCCCTCGCGGAAGACGGTCGCCGACACCTCGAAGGTCTCGCCGACCACCGCCTTCGCGGGGCGCCGGCCACAGTCGACCAGCGGGCGGACGTCCAGTACGGGAATACGTCCCATGAGCGGATTCACAGCATCACCTGACGGGTTACGGGGGTGCGGGTGGTGGTGCGCTCTTTCTAGCCGCGCCGGAGGCCGGGGGGAGGACGGCATCGCCGCGCCCCTCCGCGTTCACTCGGATGGCGGGCCCACAGGGATGAAGACGGGTACGGGGAGGACGGATTCGGGGGGTACCGGGGGAGCCTTGCCCAGCGAACCGGGCGGGCAATCCGGCCCTTTGTTAACTACTAGGGCGTAGGGGGCCGGGCAAGACGCGCGCCGGACACGAAACCCGCCCGGCACCCCCCGGAGGGACCCGATCTCCCGCCCGCGCTCGCTACGCTGACCGTCCGTCGTTCACCGGGTGCGGAAGGCGGCAGTTCCGATGCAGACCGAGACCGGCGGCACGCGGGCCGTCCTCCACCACGTCCTCGCCGGACGGTGCCGGCTCTCCGCCGCGGGGGTCCGCGCCCTCGAACTCGCCCCCGGAGACCTCGCCCTGCTCCCGACCGGCGCCCGCCACCACCTCACGCCGGAACCGGCCGCCGCCCCGGACACCCCGCCACCGGCCGTGCCGGACACCCCCCTGCCGACGAGCCCGCCGGGCCCCCCGGGCGCAGCACCTCCGCGGGGAGTCCCCGCCGGGCCCGCCGTCTTCGTGGTCGAACCCGGCGGGGCCGGCGCGGGCGTGCGCGTCCTGACCGTCCGCACCGGATACGGCCGCCCGGCCGCCCCGCCCCTCGCCGCCGCCCTGCCCCGCGCCCTCCGCCTCGACCGGGCCCGCGTCGAGGCCGAACCCCTGCTCCGCGACACCCTCGCCCTGCTCGCCGCCCCCGGCCGGCGCCCCGGGCCCGGCGACCGGCTGCTCGCCCTGCGGGTCCTGGAGACGGCCCTCGGTCTGGCCGCCGCGCCCCGGCCGCCGGACGGCCCGTACCACCACCCCGGCATCGGCCGCGCGATCGCCGCCATCGAGACCCGCTACGCCGAGCCCTGGACCGTGGTCACCCTCGCCCGCGAGGCCGGCATGTCCCGCTCCGCCTTCACCGCCGCCTTCCGCGAGGCCGTCGGCACACCCCCGGCCCGCCGTCTGACGGCCCGCCGGATACGGGAGGCCGCCCGGCTGCTCGCCGAGACCGGGCTCCCCCAGTCCGCCGTCCCCGCCCGCGTCGGCTACCGCAGCCGGGTCGGCTTCCACCTCGCCTTCCGCACCGCCTACGGCATGACCCCGGGGGAGTACCGGGCCGCCGCGCCCCGCCGGGTCTGAACCCCGGCGGAGGCACCGTGGCCCCGCGGCCGCCGAGCCCCTACGCTCGGTGCGGCACGCCGGACGCACAGCGTGGTGCGTCCGCTCCGTTCCGTCACCGGCCTGCGAAGGTGGGACACGTGAAGGCAATCCGTCGATTCACCGTGCGTCCTGTCCTCCCCGACACCCTTCGACCCCTCGCCGCCCTGGCGCGCAACCTGCGCTGGTCCTGGCACGAACCGACCCGCGCCCTCTTCGACTCCCTCGCCCCCGCGGGGCTCGCGGGCGCCGACCCCGTCCGCGTCCTCGGCGCCCTGGAGGCGCCCCGGCTCGCCGCGCTCGCCACCGACCGCGACTTCCTCGCCCGGCTCACCGCCGCCGCCGACGACCTCGACGCCTACCTGACCCGGCCCCGCTGGTACCAGGAGCGCGGCTCCGGCGACGGGCCCGCCGCCCTCGCCTACTTCTCGCCCGAGTTCGGCGTCGCCGCCGCCCTGCCCCAGTACTCCGGCGGGCTCGGCATCCTCGCCGGCGACCACCTCAAGTCCGCCAGCGACCTCGGCGTCCCGCTCATCGGCGTCGGACTCCTCTACCGCCACGGCTACTTCCGCCAGTCCCTCGGCCGCGACGGCTGGCAGCAGGAGCAGTACCCCGTCCTCGACCCCGGCGAACTGCCCGTCACCCTGCTCCGCGAACCCGACGGCACCCCCGCCCGGATCGCCCTCGCCCTGCCCGGCGGCCGCAGCCTCCACGCCCACCTGTGGATCGCCCAGGTCGGCCGCGTCCCGCTGCTGATGCTCGACTCGGACGTCGAGGAGAACGGCCCCGGCGAGCGGTCCGTCACCGACCGGCTCTACGGCGGCGGCAGCGAGCACCGGCTCCTCCAGGAGATGCTCCTCGGCATCGGCGGCGTCCGCGCGGTCCGCACCTACACCCGGCTCACCGGCCACCCCGAACCCGAGGTCTTCCACACCAACGAGGGCCACGCCGGCTTCCTCGGCCTCGAACGGATCCGCGAACTCCAGGGCGCGGGACTGGACTTCGACGCCGCCCTCGAAACCGTCCGGGCCGGCACCGTCTTCACCACCCACACCCCCGTCCCGGCCGGCATCGACCGCTTCGACCGCGAACTGGTCGCCCGCCACCTCGGCGACGACGGCGCCCTCCCCGGCCTCGACACCGGCCGCGTCCTCGCCCTCGGCGACGAGACCCCGCTCGGCGGCGACCCCGGCGTCTTCAACATGGCCGCCATGGGACTGCGCCTCGCCCAGCGCGCCAACGGCGTCTCCACCCTCCACGGCGCCGTCAGCCGGGAGATGTTCGCCGGACTCTGGCCCGGCTTCGACGCCGACGAGGTGCCCATCTCCTCGATCACCAACGGCGTCCACGCCCCCACCTGGACCGCCCCCGAGGTCACCCGGCTCGGCGCCGACGCCGGCGACCGCGAGCTGTGGGAGCTGCGCCGCGCCCTGCGCACCCGGCTCGTCGCCGACGTCCGGGACCGGGTACGGGCCTCCTGGCGGCAGCGCGGCGCCGCCGCCGCCGAACTCGGCTGGACCGACAGCGTCCTCGACCCCGACGTCCTCACCATCGGCTTCGCCCGCCGGGTCCCCTCGTACAAGCGGCTCACCCTGATGCTCCGCGACAAGGAGCGGCTGCGCGCCCTGCTGCTCCACCCCGAGCGGCCGGTGCAGCTGGTCGTCGCCGGCAAGGCCCACCCGGCCGACGACGGCGGCAAGAAACTCGTCCAGGAACTGGTCCGGTTCGCCGACGACCCCCGGGTCCGGCACCGGATCGTCTTCCTGCCCGACTACGGCATGGAGATGGCCCGCGGCCTCTACCCCGGCTGCGACGTCTGGCTCAACAACCCGCTGCGCCCGCTGGAGGCGTGCGGCACCAGCGGCATGAAGGCCGCCCTCAACGGCTGCCTCAACCTCTCCGTCCTCGACGGCTGGTGGGACGAGTGGTACGAGCCCGAGTTCGGCTGGGCCATCCCCACCGCCGACGGTGCCGCCGCGGCCGACGAGGAGCGCCGCGACGACCTGGAGGCCGCCGCCCTCTACGAGCTGATCGAACGCCGGGTCGCCCCCCGCTTCTACGACCGCGGCGCCGACGGCGTCCCCGCCGCCTGGACCGCCATGGTCCGCCGCACCCTCGCCGACCTCGGCCCCAAGGTGCTCGCCGACCGGATGGTCCGCGACTACGTCGAGCGGCTGTACGTCCCCGCCGCCGCGGCCCGCCGGGCGCTCACCCCCGACCGCGCCCGGGAGCTCGCCGCCTGGAAGGCCCGGGTCCGGGCGGCCTGGCCCGGTGTCTCCGTGGACCACGTGGAGATCGGCGACGACCTCGCGGAGGCCGGCGCCGAACTGGGCGCCACCCCGGTCGTCCGGGTCCGGGTCGCGCTCGGCGGCCTCGCCCCCGACGACGTGGAGGTGCAGGCGGTCACCGGCCGGGTGGACGCCGACGACACCCTCAGCGCCACCCGTACCGTCACGCTCAAACCGGCCGGCGGCCCGGACCTGGAGGGCCGGCAGCCCTACGCGGGCACCCTGGAGCTCGACCGCACCGGATCCTTCGGCTGCACGGTCCGCGTGCTGCCCGCCCACCCGCTCCTCGCCCACCCCGCCGAAACCGGCCTCGTCGCCCTGCCGGAGGAGCCCGGCGGCGAGGGCGCGGCGAACCGGGGCGCGGGAGTGCTCCTGCGGTAGCCCGCACGCCCGGGGCCCGCTTCCGGGCCCCGGGTGCCCAGGATCGGCCTGGCCCGAAGGGCACGGCCTACGCTGGAGCGCATGATCAGGGTGCTGCTCGCCGACGACGAGGCGATGATCCGTGCCGGGGTGCGGGCCATCCTCACCACCGACCCGGGGATCGAGGTGGTCGCCGAGGCGGGCGACGGCCACGAGGCCGTGGAGCTGGCCCGGCTCCACCGGCCCGACGTGGCCCTCCTCGACATCCGGATGCCCCGCCTCGACGGCCTCGCCGCCGCCGACGCGCTCCGCCGCACCCTGCCGGACACGGCGGTCGTCATGCTCACCACCTTCTCCGAGGACGACTACATCGCCCGCGCCCTCGGCGGCGGCGTCGGCGGCTTCCTCCTCAAGTCCGGCGACCCCCGCGAGCTGATCGCCGGGGTCCGCGCCGTCGCCGGCGGCGGCGCCGCCCTCTCGCCCACCGTCGCCCGCCGGGTCATCGACACCCTCGGCGGCGAGCGGCTCACCCGCGCCGCCGACGCCCGCGCCCGGCTGGCCCCGCTCACCGGCCGCGAACGCGAGGTCGTCTCGCTGCTCGCCGCCGGCTGCTCCAACCAGGAGATCGCCGCCCGCATGCACGTCGTCGAGGGCACCGTGAAGGCCCATGTGAGCGCGGTCCTGGCCCGGCTCGGCCTGCGCAACCGCGTCCAGCTCGCGGTCCTCGCCCACGAGGCCGGGCTGGTGGCGGAGGGACCGCCCGGTGCCTGAGACCTCCCCGGCGCGCCGCCGGCTCGTCGACCTGGCGCTCTGGCTGCTGCTCTCCGTCCCGGTGCTGCTCCGCTCCGACCCGAACGACGGCGGGTCCTGGCTCCACGTCGCCGCCGGGGTCACCGTGCTCGGCGGCTGCGTCGCCGTCAGCCGCCGGTGGCCGCTGCTGCCGCTCGCCGTCACCTGCGCGGCGAGCCTGCCGGCCTCGCTGGAGCTGTTCACCCCCTCGTACAGCCTCGCCCTGGTCGCCTTCGGCTATCTCGCCGGGCGCCGGCAGGACCACACCCGCGGCTCGCTCTGGCTGTTCGGCGGCGTGGCGGCGGTGGGGCTGCTGCTCACCCGGCTCACCGGCACCTCGCTCGGACCCTGGTTCACCCTGCTGCTCGCCCTCGCGCTGGCGATCGTGGCGCCCTGGCTGGTCGGCCGGTACGTGCGCCAGTACGACCGGCTGGTGCGCAGCGGCTGGGAGCTGGCGGACCGGATGGAGCGGGAGCAGGCGGCGGTCGCCGACCGGGAGCGGCTGCGGGAGCGGTCCCGGATCGCCGGGGACATGCACGACTCCCTCGGCCACGACCTGGCGCTGATCGCGGTGCGGGCGGGCGTCCTGGAGGTGGACCCCGGGCTCGGGCCGGAGCAGCAGCGGGCGGCCGGCGAGCTGCGGCGGGCGGCGGCGGAGGCGACCGAGCGGCTGCGGGACGTCGTCGGGGTGCTGCGGGAGGAGGGCGCGGGGGCCCCGACTGCGCCGGCCGACGAGACGGTCGGCGACCTGGTGGACCGGGCGCGGGCCTCGGGCCTCGACGTGACGCTCTCCGGCGAGGCGCACTCCGGCGAGGCGCACTCCGGCGTGGTGCCGGAGCTGCCGGGGATGGCGGGGCGGGCGCTGCACCGGGTGGTGCAGGAGGGGCTGACGAACGCGGCCAAGCACGCCCCGGGCGCGGCCGTCACGGTGGAGGTCCGGGAGACCGGCGAGCGGGTGACGGTACGGGTGGTCAGCGGGCCGGGCGCCGGTTCGGGGCCGCCCGCCTCCGGGGGCTCCGGCCTGGTCGGTCTCGACGAGCGGGTGCGGCTCGCGGGCGGCACGCTGACCCACGGCCCGGTGCGCGGCGGCGGGTTCGCGCTGACGGCGGTGCTCCCCCGGCGAGCGCCGGCGGCGGTGCCGGCCGCGCCGACCTCGGCCCGGGAGCTGGACCGGGCCCGGCGGCGGGTGCGCAAGGACCTGGTGCGGGCGATCTGGATCCCGCTGGCGCTGCTGGCCGCGCTGGCGGTGCTGACGGCGGGCGTCGCGGTGTGGTCGCAGTCCCGCTCGTACCTGGAGCCCGACAACTACGCGCGGCTGCTGGTCGGCCAGGCGTACGCGGAGCTCGTGGAGGACCTGCCGGACCACGCGCTGGAGCGGCTTCCCGCGGGGCTGTCGCCGGAGCCGGGGGGCGTGGACGAGTGCCGCTACTACCGGGCGACGGTCTTCGCGGAGCGTCCGGTCTACCGGCTCTGCTTCGCGGCGGGGCGGCTGGTCTCCCGGGACGAGCTGGGGTGAACGGGCGGACGCCCGGAGGGAAGGCTCCCTCCGGGCGTCCGCGCCTCGTGCGTGCCGTTCCCCTTACGGGAAGGTCAGCTTGAAGCTGTTGATGTAGCCGGTGTCGATGGACGCCTTGTCCTGGACGCGGAGCTTCCAGGTGCCGTTGGCGACCTCGGACGAGGCGTTGACCGTGTAGGTCTGGTTGATGTTGTCCGCGCTGCCGCCGGAGCGGTTGTGCAGGTTGTAGACCGAGCCGTCGGGGGCGATGAGGTCGACGACCAGGTCACCGATGTAGGTGTGGACGATGTCCACGCCGACGGAGAGGTTGCTGGGAGCGTTGCCCGTGCGACCGGTCACGTTGACCGAGGAGGTCACCGCGGCCCCGGGGGAGTCCGGGATGGAGACGTCGGCGGTGTTCTCGAAGACCGTGCCGGTGGGCGGGGTGGTGCCGGGGCGGGTGCCGACGTTGACGGCGGCCCAGGCGTGCTGGACGGCGAGGGCCTCGGGGCTGCCGGCGCCGTACAGCTCCTCGGCGGCCGCGACCGTGCCGGTGCGGGCGCCCGCGTAGTTGGTGGACGAGGTCCACTTGGTGGTGAGCGCCTTGAACCAGATCATCCGGGCCTTGTCGATCCCGATGCCGGTGACCGGCAGGCCGTCGGAGGTCGGCGAGTCGTAGGTCACGCCGTTGACGGTCTTGACGCCGCTGCCCTCGGAGAGCAGGTAGAAGAAGTGGTTCGCCGGGCCCGAGGAGTAGTGGACGTCGATCGAGCCGATGCCCGAGTACCACGCGTCCTTGGACGAGCCGTCCTTGCTGGGCTTGTCCATGTAGCGGAGCGGGGTGCCGTTGCCGCGGATGTCGATCTTCTCGCCGACGAGGTAGTCGCCCTTGTCGTTCGGGTTGTTGGCGTAGAACTCGACGGCCGCCGCGAAGATGTCGGAGGTGGCCTCGTTGAGGCCGCCGGACTCGCCGCTGTAGACGAGCTTGGCGGTGACCGAGGTGAGGCCGTGGGTCATCTCGTGGGCGGCCACGTCGATGGAGGTGAGCGGCTTGGTGTTGTTCGAGCCGTCGCCGTACGTCATGCAGAAGCAGGAGTCCTGCCAGAAGGCGTTGACGTACGCGTTGCCGTAGTGGACCCGGGAGTACGCGCCGACGCCGTCGCCGCGGATGCCGCTGCGGCCGTGCACGTTCTTGTAGTAGTCCCAGGTGAGCGCGGCGCCGTAGTGGGCGTCGGCGCCGGCCGTCTCCAGGTTGGTCGGCGTGCCGTCGCCCCAGACGTCGTCCGAGCCGGAGAAGAGCGTGCCGGTGCCGGAGGTGCCCCGGTTGAGGTTGTACGTCTTGTGGTTGCCGCGGCCGGTGTCGGTCAGCGTGTACGAGGGCGCGGTGCCGAGCGTGACCTGGCCGCTGTACTGGGTGTTGCCGGTGCCGGTGTGCACGGCCTGCCACTCGTACAGCTTGGCGCCGGACTTGGCGTCGGTGACGACGTGCAGCTCGTTCGGCGTGCCGTCGTGCTGGAGGCCGCCGACGACGGTCTCGTACGCGAGGACCGGGGCGCCGTTCTGGCCCATCCAGACGACCTTGCGCGGGGCGCGCTCGCTCTTGGTGGCCTTCGAGCCCTCGGCGGCGGCCGCGCCGACGGCCTGCTTCTCCGCGGCGGCGGGGGCGACGTCGGCCGTGAGGTCGACGTTCTTCAGCTCCGCGCGGGAGGACTTGGAGACGCCGGTGGTGGCGCCGGCCTTGGACTCGGCCACGATCAGGTCGCCGCCGAGGACCGGGAGGCCCGCGTAGGTGCGCTCGTAGCGGGTGTGGGTCGTGCCGTCGCGGTCCTGGACCACGTCGCGGACGACCAGCTTCTCCTGGGAGCCGAGGCCCAGCTCCTTGGCCGTCTCGGCCTTGTCGGCGTCGGCGGCCTTGATCAGCGCGGTGCGCTGGGCGGGGGAGAGGTCGGCGGGGAGCTTGCCCGGGTTGACCTTCCCGAGGGCCGACGCCGGGGCGGCGGCCGTGCCGAGGTTGTCGGCGGAGGCGCTGCCGGCCTGGACGCCGACGGCGATCATGGCGGCGGCGGCGATGAGCGCGCCGGTCGCGGTGGCACGGCGGCTGGGCGTGGATCTCACGCGAACTCCTTTTGCGAGGGGGGTACCGGGCCGCTGGGTGAACGGGCCGGGCGGAGCAAGCAGAGCGATGACGCACGATCGGGTGACGCGACGAACGTGATTGCGAGGAACCGGGGGGAAGACTGGCAGCTACCGGCGGTATCTGTCAGGAGCGCGTCAATAACTTGGCCGGAAGTCGTCCGCTGCGCGCACGGGCGCGTTCGTTAACCGGACGTTTCATCGATCTTGGGCGCGGTGTCACACCCCGTTCGGCGTGCGGGAACGCCGAGTCGTCCGCCCGCCGGGCCGCCGGAGCGCCACCCGCCGTCCCGCCCTTCGGACGCGGGACGGCTTTACCGAACCGATGGCCGGATCGTTTCGCGGGGAACCGGAACCTCCGCCCCCGTCCGGTCCGTCAGCCCGTCAGGGAGTCGCGCCAGGCGCGGTGGAGGCCGGCGTAGCGGCCCTTCCCGGCGATCAGGTCGGCCGGCGGGCCGTCCTCGACGACGCGGCCCGCCTCCATGACCAGAACCCGGTCCGCGACCTCGACCGTGGACAGGCGGTGGGCGATGACCACCGCCGTACGGCCGGCCAGGACCGTGTCCATCGCGTGCTGCACCGCCCGCTCGCCCGGCACGTCCAGCGAGCTCGTCGCCTCGTCCAGGATCAGCACCGCCGGGTCCGCGAGGAGCGCCCGCGCGAAGGCCACCAACTGGCGCTGACCGGCCGAGATCCGGCCGCCCCGCTTCCGTACGTCGGTGTCGTAGCCGTCCGGCAGCCCGGCGATGAACTCGTGCGCGCCGATCGCCTTCGCCGCCTGCTCGATCTCCTCCCGGCCGGCGTCCGGGCGGCCGATCGCGATGTTCTCCGCGACCGTCCCGGAGAACAGGAACGCCTCCTGCGTCACCATCACCACCCCGCGCCGCAGCTCCGGCGTGGCCAGTTCGCGCAGGTCGACGCCGTCGAGCAGCACCCGGCCGTCCGTCGGGTCGTAGAAGCGGGCGAGCAGCTTCGCCAGCGTCGACTTGCCGGCGCCGGTCGCGCCGACCACGGCCACCGTCTGCCCCGCCGGGATCCGCAGGTCGAAGCGGGGCAGCACCTCGCCGCCCGTCCGGTACGCGAACCGCACCCCGTCGAAGACGACCTCCCGCCCCGGTGCCGTCCCGGCCCGCGCCGGCAGCTCCCGCGGCGCCGCCGCCTCCGGCACGCCCGGCTCCTGCGCCAGCAGACCCGCGATCTTCGACAGCGACGCCGCCGCCGACTCGTACGAGTTGAGGAACATGCCGAGCCGGTCGATCGGGTCGTAGAGCCGCCGCACGTACAGCACCGCCGCCGCGAGCACGCCCAGCTCCAGCGAGCCCGCCGCCACCCGGTAGGCGCCCCACAGGCACATTCCGGCCACCGCCGTGTTCGCCACCAGCCGCGAGCCGACCACATAGCGGGCCATCTCCAGGAGCGCGTCGCCGTTGCTGCGCTCGTGCCGGTGGTTGAGCCCCGCGAACTCCGCGTCGTTCACCCGCTCCCGGCGGAACGCCCGCACCGGCCGGATCCCGTTCATCGTCTCGGCGAACTTCACGATCACCCCGGCGATCGCCGTCGACCGCTCCGCGAACACCGCGCCCGCCCGCCGCCGGTACCGGCGCACCAGCAGGTACAGCGGCCCGAACGAGGCCACCGCCACCGCACCGATCCCGAGGTCCAGCCAGAGCAGCACCAGCGCGATCGACACGAACGACAGCACCACCCCGATCAGCTCCTGGAGCCCCTCCGACAGCAGCTCCCGCAGCGACTCCACGTCCGTCGTCGACCGCGAGATCAGCCGCCCCGAGGTGTACCGCTCGTGGAAGTCCACGCTCAGCACCTGTGCGTGCCGGAAGATCCGCCCCCGCAGATCGAGCAGCACGTCCTGGTTGATCCGCGCAGCGCCCCGGACGAACGCGTACTGGAGCGCCCCGGCTCCGGCCGCGCACAGCAGACAGCCGGCCGCCACCGCGACCAGCGGACCGTGGTCCCCGGCCCGGAAGGCCGGCACCCCGCGGTCGATCGCGTACGCCACGAGCAGCGGGCCCGCCTGGACCGCCGCCTCCTTCACCAGCAGCACCAGCGCCGCCACCGCCACCCGGAACCGGTGCGCGGCCAGCAGCGAGCGCAGCAGCGCGCCGGTCGCCCCGCGCGGCGCCGGCAGGTCGTCCCGGTCGAACGGATCGCCCGGACCGGGCCCGTCCGCCCGCTCCTCCTCCGGCTCCACGAGCGTGGTGTCCGTCACCGTTCCCCGTCCCCTCCGCCCGACATCAGCCAGGCGTACTCGGCGCTGCTCCGCAGCAGTTCCTGATGGGTGCCGACCGCCGCGATCCGGCCGCCGGACAGCAGCGCCACCCGGTCGGCCAGCATCACCGTCGACGGCCGGTGCGCCACGACCAGCGCCGTCGTCTCCTTCAGCACCTCGCGCAGGGCCGCCTCCACCCGCGCCTCGGTGTGCACGTCCAGCGCCGACAGCGGATCGTCGAGCACCAGGAAGCGCGGCCGGCCGACCACCGCCCGGGCCAGCGCGAGCCGCTGCCGCTGACCGCCCGAGAGGCTCAGCCCCTGCTCGCCGACCTGCGTCCGGGTCCCCTCCGGCAGCCGCCCGACGAAACCGTCCGCCTGCGCGATGCCCAGCGCCCGCGCCAGCTCCGGCTCCCCGGCCTCCGGGCCCGCGCCCATCAGCACGTTCTCGCCGACGCTCGCCGAGAAGAGGGTCGGCTCCTCGAACGCCACGGACACCAGCGTGCGCAGCCGCTCACGCTCCATCAGGGCGATGTCCTCGCCGTCCAGCAGGATCCGCCCGGCGCTCACCTCGTGCAGCCGCGGCACCAGCGCGGTCAGCGTGGTCTTGCCGGAGCCGGTCGCCCCGACCAGCGCCAGCGTCTCGCCCGGCCGCACGTGCAGGTCGATGGAGTCCAGCACGGGCGGGGCGTCGTCCGGCGCGTCCGGGAAGCGGAAGGACACGCCCTCGAAGCGGAGCCCGTCGGCGGCCCCCGCCGGCGCGGCCGCCGGCGCGGCCGCGTCCCGTTCCTCCTCGGCGTCCATCACCTCGAAGTACCGTTCCGTCGCCGTCACCGCCTCCTGGCTCATCGCGAGCAGGAAGCCGATCGACTCCACCGGCCAGCGCAGCGCGAGCGCCGTCGACAGGAAGGCGACCAGGGTGCCCGCCGACAGGTCGCCGTCCGCGACCCGCACCGAGCCGAGCACCAGCGCGGCGCCGATCGCCAGCTCCGGCAGGACCGTGATCAGCGCCCAGATCGTGGCGAGCAGCCGCGCCTTGGACAGCTCCGTGGAGCGCAGCAGCTCCGCGAGCCGGCGGAAGGCGTCCGCCTGGCTGCGGTGCCGGCCGAAGCCCTTGACGATCCGGATGCCGAGGACGCTCTCCTCCACCACCGTCGTCAGATCGCCCACCTGGTCCTGCGCCCGCCGCGCCACCACCCCGTACCGCCGCTCGAAGTACGAGCACAGCACCATCACCGGCACCACCGGCGTCAGCAGCACCAGCCCGAGCGACCGGTCCTGCCCCAGCAGCAGCGCGCAGCCCGCCAGGATGGTCACCGCGTTGACGACCAGGAAGGTCAGCGGGAAGGCCAGGAACATCCGGACGATCATGAGGTCCGTGGTGCCGCGCGACAGCAGCTGCCCGGACGCCCACCGGTCGTGGAAGGCGATCGGCAGCCGCTGGAGCCGCCCGTACAGGTCCTCCCGCATCCGCGCCTCCACGGACGACAGCGGCCGCGCCACCAGCCACCGCCGCAGCCCGAACAGCCCGGCCTCGGCGACCCCGAGCAGCAGCAGGTACAGCGCCCCCAGCCACACCCCGCCCGGGTCCCGGTCCGCGACCGGCCCGTCCACCAGCCACTTCAGCACCAGTGGGATGACGAGGCTCAGACAGGAGGCGACGACCGCGACGAAGGCGGCGCTGAAGAACCGCCCCCGCACGGGCCGCACATACGGCCAGAGCCGCAGCAGCACCCGCACGGCGGAGCGCCGGACGGCGACGGACTCGGAGGTGACAGGTGTCTCGGGCATCAGGGCCGACCCTAGGGGGCACCACTGACACGTCTCACCCGATTTTCGGACGCCGCCCGTAGGATCCCTGCCCAGTACACGCACCAGGGGTGGGGAGAGACACCATGAGGACCCGTACGAGACGAGCCGCCGCGACCGCCGTCCTGCTGCCGCTGCTCGCCGCGGCCGTCGGCTGCCAGGCGGCCGGCACGCGGGGGAAGCCGGCCGCCGAGGCGCCGTCGCCGACCGGGAAGCCGGTCTACGAGGAGAAGCTCGCCGACCAGCTGAACGCCGCCGCCCGGGCCACCGCCGCCACCGGCTCCGCCCGCTTCACCGCCACCCTCTCCTACGGCTCCGCCGAGGGCACCGCCGTGGAGACCACCACCGGCGTCCTCGACTACGCGAGGGACTCCGCCCGCGTGACGCGCTCGTACGTCGTCCCGCGCGGCTTTCCGGAGGACACGGCCACCGAGCTCGGCCTGCCCTCCGGGGCGCGCGACCCCCAGGTCTTCGCCGTCGAGGAGAACGACGTCGGCTACCGCACCGCCCGGGGCACCTGGCTGCGGTACGACGCCTCCGGGTCCAAGGAGTTCACGGACCGCGTCGGCGAGATCCTGGCCCTCGCGGGCGAGTCGGAGCCCTGGGGCGGCACCCTCGCCGACGTCGTCCGCCACGCCGACCCGGAGCGCGCGCCCAGGACCGGCGCGGACGGCCGGCGGACGTACCGCGTCGACGTGTACGGCAGGAGCCTCACCGACCTCCTGCCCGCCGGGATCCGGTACGCCTCCCGGGACGCGAGGACGCCGGGCGAGGTCCCGGTGACGGTGGTCCTCGACAAGGACGGCCGGCTGCTGAGCGCCGAGGCCGACTACGCCCCGCTCCTGCGCGGCCTGCGCGGCGCCGGCGTCCTGCGGGGCGTCACCTCGCTGCGCGCCACGTACACGCTCACCGGGCACGGCGGGCAGACCGTGCCCGGCATCCCGGCGGGGGAGCGGACCGAGGACGCCGAGCGGGTCACCGCGGCGCTGGTCGAGGTGAAGCCCGGCGCCTGCGCCTCGACGGACACCGGCCTCGGCTCGGCGGACCGCCTCGTCCGGCCCGTGGCCTGCGGCAAGGACGCCGACGTGCGGGTCTTCGCCGTGCAGCGGGTCGACGAGACCTACCGGAACAAGGACCCGCAGGGCCTCGGGCGCGCCCTCGCGGCCGCGCGCTGCCGCGAGGACCTCCGCACCGTGCCCGCCGCGTGGACGCGGGACGCCCACCCCGCCGGCACGTACCAGGTCGGCGGCACCGAGACCGTCAGCTACGGCTACACCGGTCCCGAGGCCACCGTCTCCGGCGACTTCGTCTGCTACGTCACCCTCCGCTGACGCCCCGCCGCCTCACCCCGCCACCCGCAGCAGCACCACCGACCGCGCCCCCACCTCCAGCACCGTCCCGCCCGGGTGGAGCGTGCCCGGGGGCACGGTCTGGTCGTCGAGGGCGGTGTCCAGGACGCGTTCGTACGTCTGGGCCCAGGGCGGGCCCGGGAGGCGGAAGGACAGGGGCCGGGGGCCCGCGTGGAGGACGGCGAGGAAGCTGTCGTCGAGGACCTGCTCGCCGCGCTCGTCCCGGCCCGGTATGTCGCGGCCCGACAGATAGAGGGCGAGCGTGGCCGAGGGCGCGTACCAGTCGCCTTCCGTCATCTCAGTGCCGTCCGGGCCGAACCAGGCCAGGTCCCGCAGCCCGTCCGCGCCCTGCGGGCGGCCGGAGAAGAAGGCGCGGCGGCGCAGCACCGGGTGGCGGTGGCGGAGGGCCAGCAGGCGCCTCGTCAGGGCGAGGAGCTGGGCGCGGCCGGGGTCGTCGGGGAGGGACCAGTCGAGCCAGCCGATCTCGTTGTCCTGGCAGTACGCGTTGTTGTTGCCGCCCTGGGTGCGGCCCATCTCGTCGCCCGCGACGAGCATCGGGACGCCGGTGGAGAGCAGCAGCGTGGTGAGCAGGTTGCGGAGCTGGCGGAGCCGGAGGGCGTTCACCTCCGGGTCGTCCGTCTCGCCCTCCGCGCCGCAGTTCCAGGAGCGGTTGTCGTGGGTGCCGTCCCGGTTGCCCTCCCCGTTGGCCTCGTTGTGCTTGCGCTCGTACGTGACGAGGTCGCGGAGGGTGAAGCCGTCGTGGGCGGTGACGAAGTTGACGGAGGCGTAGGGCCGCCGGCCGCCCCAGGCGTACAGGTCGCTGGAGCCGGAGAGCCGGTAGCCGAGGTCGCGCACGTCGGGCAGGGCGCCGCGCCAGAAGTCCCGCACGGCGTCCCGGTAGCGGTCGTTCCACTCGGTCCACAGCGGCGGGAAGGCGCCGACCTGGTAGCCGCCGTTGCCGACGTCCCAGGGTTCGGCGATGAGCTTCACGCGGCGCAGGACCGGGTCCTGGGCGATGACGGCGAGGAACGGCGACAGCATGTCGACGTCGTGCATCGACCGGGCCAGCGCCGCCGCCAGGTCGAAGCGGAAGCCGTCGACGCCCATCTCGGTCACCCAGTACCGCAGCGAGTCGGTGATGAGCCGTAGCACCTGCGGCTGGACGACGTGCAGGGTGTTGCCGCAGCCGGTGTAGTCGGCGTAGCGCCGCGCGTCCGACTGGAGCCGGTAGTAGCCGCGGTTGTCGATGCCCTTCAGGGAGAGGGTGGGGCCGAGCTCGCCCGCCTCCGCGGTGTGGTTGTAGACGACGTCGAGGATGACCTCGATGCCGGCCGCGTGCAGCGCCCGGACCATCCGCTTGAACTCGCCGACCTGCTGCCCGGTGGTGCCGGACGAGGAGTAGCCGGCGTGCGGGGCGAAGTAGCCGATCGAGTTGTAGCCCCAGTAGTTGGTGAGGCCGCGGCGCAGCAGGTGGTCCTCGTGGGCGAACTGGTGGACCGGCAGCAGCTCGACGGCCGTCACCCCGAGGCGGACCAGGTGGTCGACCGCGGCCGGGTGGGCGAGCCCCGCGTAGGTGCCCCGCAGCCGCTCCGGGATGCCGGGGTGCCGGGCGGTGAAGCCCTTGACGTGCAGCTCGTAGATGACGGAGTCCTGCCAGGGCGTCTTGGGCCTGCGGTCGTCGGACCAGTCGTCGTCGTCCCGTACGACGACCCCCTTGGGGACGTGCGGGGCGGAGTCCCGCTCGTCGCGGACGGTGTCGGCGACGTGCTGCTGCGGCCAGTCCCGCACGTGCCCGTACACCTCGGGCGGCAGCGTGAACTCGCCGTCGACGGCCCGCGCGTACGGGTCGAGGAGCAGCTTCGCCGGGTTCCAGCGGGCGCCGGTCCACGGGTCCCAGCGGCCGTGCACCCGGTAGCCGTACCGCTGCCCGGGTCCGACGCCGGGCACGAAGCCGTGCCAGATCTCGTGGGTGAGCTCGGTCAGCGGCAGCCGGGTCTCGGTGCCGTCCGGGGCGAACAGGCAGAGCTCGACCGCCTCCGCGCCGCCCGCCCAGAGGGCGAAGTTGGTGCCCCGGGTCCCGTCCGGTCCGACCCGGCAGCGGGCCCCGAGGGGGGTCGGCGCGCCCGGCCACACCGGGGGCGCGGTCCGTCCCGGGGCATGCTCCGGTACCGCCTGCTGTTCGGCTGCGCTCGACACCGCCCTGGCCTCCCGCGGCTCCGGCGGGCCCGCGCACCGGGGCAGGGGCGTCCCGGCCCCGGCCCCGCGCGTCCTCCCGCACCCTCGTGTACTCCCGGTCGTCCTCCCTGTTCTGCCCGCAGCGCCGTCCCCCCAACATGGCCCGCACGCACGTTTCCCCTGGAGGGGGGTCGTCGTTGGGCCACGCGTGACACGTGTATGGGAACGGGCCGGGCAACTCCTCGCGGTCGCGGGGCTCCTCGTGGGTCTCGCCGGCTGCACCGGATCGGACGGGGAAGGAGGCGTCGGCCTGGGCCTTCCGGGCAAGGCGCGGGCCCCCGGGGACGTGATCCGGGTCGTCCCGGAGGACGGCAGCCGCGCGGTGCCCGCGGACGGTCCCCTGGAGGTACGGGTGGACAGCGGGCGGCTCGAACGGGTGAGCGTGACCCAGGTGGCGGACGGGCGCCGGTCCGCCGTCCCCGGCACGCTCTCCGCCGACGGGCTGCGCTGGCGGCCCGCCGGCTCCACCCGGCTCGCGCTGGCCGCGAAGTACAGCGTGGACGCGGTGGCGCTGGACGCGCACGGGCACCGCTCGGCCCGGCACACCACCTTCACCACCGTGGTGCCGGAGAGCCGGTTCATCGGCTACTTCACGCCGGAGAACCGTTCCACTGTCGGCGCCGGCATGATCGTCTCCTTCGGCTTCAACCGCCCGATCGAGAACCGGGCCGAGGTGGAGCGGGCCATCCGGGTCACCGCCGACCCGCCGGTGGAGGTCGTCGGCCACTGGTTCGGCAAGGAGCGGCTCGACTTCCGCCCCGCCGCGTACTGGGCGCCCGGCACGAAGGTGACGGTCGAGCTGGGGCTCCGGGACGTCGAGGGAGCCCCCGGCGTCTACGGCATCCAGCGCAAGACGGTCGGCTTCACGGTCGGCCGCTCCCAGGTCTCCCTGGTCGACGCCGCCGCCCACACCATGGAGGTGCGGCGGGACGGGCGGGTCCTCGCGACCCTGCCGATCACCGCGGGCGCGCCGAAGACCACCACGTACAACGGGAAGATGGTGGTGACCGAGCTGTACGACGTGACCCGGATGAACGGGGCGACGGTCGGCTTCGGCGGCGAGTACGACATCAAGGACGTGCCGCACGCCATGCGGCTCACCGAGTCGGGCACCTTCCTCCACGGCAACTACTGGGCCGACCCCGCCACCTTCGGCTCGGCCAACGTCAGCCACGGCTGCGTGGGTCTGCGGGACGTGAAGGGCGGCGGCTCCGACACCCCGGCCGGCTGGTTCTTCGACCGGAGCCTGATCGGCGACGTCGTCGAGGTGGTCAACTCCAAGGACCGGAAGGTCGCTCCGGACAACGGTCTCGGCGGCTGGAACCTGGACTGGGCGGCCTGGAAGGCGGGTTCCGCGCTGCGCTGACCCGGCTCCGGCGCGGGGGCCGGACGCGAGCCGCTCCCCGCTCGCCTCCGGCCCGCCCCAACTGGGACTGAACGGTGACATTCACGTGGAACTTTCGTGTCTTCCGGTGTGATTATCTAGCGCCGTGCACGGGACGTGCGCATGGGGGTGGGGCCCGGTCAGCCGCCGGGTCGTGCGAGGGGAGAAGACCATAGTGAACGGGCAGCCGATATCGGGGACGCCGGTGCGGCGGCGGGGGCTCCGCCTCGGAGCCCTGGCGACGGGGGCGCTGCTCCTCGTCCTGACCGCGTGCGGCGGCGAGGAGCCGTCCAAGACGGCCGACGGGACCGGGGCCAAGGGCACGGGCCAGGGGACCGCGGCCCCCGACAACGCCGCCTCGCAGGCGGTCGTGACCGTCCTGCCGAAGGACGGCGCCGACTCGGTCGCCACCAGCGGGGCCCTCAAGGTCACCGCCGAGCAGGGCAAGCTGACGACCGTGACGGTCGCCGACTCCAAGGGCGCCCCGGTCGAGGGGAAGATCTCGGCGGACGGCGCGAGCTGGGAGCCGCTGGCCCACCTGTCGGCCGGCACCCAGTACAAGGTCCACGCGATCGCCAAGGACGCCGAGGGCCGCGAGTCGGCGAAGGACACCACCTTCACCACCCTGGTCCCGAAGAACACCTTCATCGGCCACTACACGCCGGAGGCGGACACCACCGTCGGCGTCGGCATGCCGGTCTCCATCAACTTCACCCGGGGCATCACCGACCCCGAGGCCGTGGAGAAGGCCATCAAGGTGACGGCCGAGCCGGCCGTCGAGATCGAGGGCCACTGGTTCGGCAACGACCGCCTCGACTTCCGCCCCGAGGAGTACTGGAAGGCCGGGACGAAGGTCACCGTCGAGCTCAACCTGGACGGCGTCGAGGGCCGCCCGGGCGTCTACGGCAAGCAGAAGAAGACGTACTCCTTCACCATCGGCCGCCGTCAGGTCTCCACGGTCGACGCGAGCGCCAAGACCATGAAGGTCGAGCGCGACGGCAAGATCATCAAGACCCTGCCGATCACCGCGGGCGCCCCGTCCACGACCACGTACAACGGCCAGATGGTCATCAGCGAGAAGTACAAGGTGACCCGCATGAACGGGGCCACCGTCGGCTTCGGCGGCGAGTACGACATCAAGGACGTGCCGCACGCCATGCGCCTGTCCACCTCCGGCACCTTCGTGCACGGCAACTACTGGGCGCCGAAGTCCACCTTCGGCTCGCAGAACGTCAGCCACGGCTGCGTCGGCCTCTCGGACACCCGGGGCGCGGGCGACAGCTCCACCCCCGCCGCCTGGTTCTACGACCGCTCGATCATCGGTGACGTCGTCATCGTGAAGAACTCGAAGGACAAGCAGATCAAGCCGGAGAACGGCCTGAACGGCTGGAACATGTCCTGGTCGGAGTGGATCGCCTAGACCCCCGCCGTCCCGGACGGGCCCGGTGCTGTGAGCAACGGCACCGGGCCCGTCCGCGTTAACGCGCACTAACCTCTCTCCCATGACTGTGAACCTCGAAGTCGCCGACGGCGTCGGCACGATCCGTCTCGACCGCCCGCCGATGAACGCCCTGGACATCGCCACCCAGGACCGGCTGCGCGAGCTGGCCCAGGAGGCCACCGACCGCGACGACGTGCGGGCCGTCGTCCTCTACGGCGGCGAGAAGGTCTTCGCGGCCGGCGCGGACATCAAGGAGATGCAGGTCATGGACCACGTGGCCATGGTCGAGCGGTCCCGCGCGCTCCAGGACTCCTTCACCGCCGTCGCCCGCATCCCCAAGCCGGTCGTCGCCGCGATCACCGGCTACGCCCTCGGCGGCGGCTGCGAGCTCGCCCTCTGCGCCGACTACCGGATCGCCGCCGACAACGCGAAGCTCGGCCAGCCCGAGATCCTGCTCGGCCTGATCCCCGGCGCCGGCGGCACCCAGCGGCTCTCCCGCCTGGTCGGCCCGTCCAAGGCCAAGGACCTCATCTTCACCGGCCGGATGGTGAAGGCGGACGAGGCGCTGACGCTCGGCCTGGTCGACCGGGTCGTCCCGGCCGCCGAGGTGTACGAGCAGGCGCACGCCTGGGCGGCGAAGCTGGCCCAGGGGCCGGCGGTGGCGCTGCGCGCCGCCAAGGAGACGATCGACCAGGGTCTGGAGGCGGACATCGACACCGGTCTGGCCCTGGAACGGACCTGGTTCTCGGCGCTGTTCGCCACCGCGGACCGCGAGACCGGCATGCGCAGCTTCGTCGAAGAGGGGCCGGGCAAGGCGAAGTTCGCCTGATCTTCCGACCGGCCGTCAGCCCGGCGGCCCGTCGTCCGACGGGCCGTCAGGGCGACGCGCCGCCCTGCGGGGGCCATTCCACCGGAACGGCCCCCGCGGTGCGTCTCCGGCGGTCATGATGGGGGGCATGGCGGGCCTGGAGAGCAGGGAACAACCGCGGCAGGGCGGTGTGCCCGCCGCGCGGTGGACACCGACCCTGGAGGACGAAGAGGCCCTCGCGGCGATGCGGGAGTGGGGGAACCCGGCGGAGGCCGACGTGCGTCTGCCGTCGCGGCCGGAGTCCGCCAGGACCGCCCGGCGGATGACCCAGTACGTGGTGCTCCGGCAGTGGGGGCTCGGCCCGACCCTCGCCGAGCACGCGGTCCTGCTCGTCTCCGAGCTGGTGGGCAACGCGGTCCGGCACACCGGCGCCCGGGTCTTCGCGCTCCGCGCCCTGCGGCGCCCCGGACGGATCCGGATCGAGGTGCGGGACCCCTCGCGCGGGCTGCCGTGTCTGATGCCGGTGGCCGAGCTCGACGTCAGCGGCCGGGGCCTCTTCCTCGTCGACAAGCTCTCCGACCGGTGGGGCGTGGACCTCGGGCCGCGCGGCAAGACGACCTGGTTCGAGATGCGGGTCACCGACCGCTGAACGCACGGAAGCCCCCGTGCGCCGTGGTGGGGCTGCTGGGGGCTTCCGTGTGATGCGCCGTGGACGGGGGGGTGTATCCACGGCAGCCAAAGCGACCTGGCCCGGGTCAATGGGGGTCGTGACACCGACTATGACAGACGGCGGGCCACACCGCCAAACGCCAGTATCGTTATCAAAGCGGACATATGTTGACGTTTTAATTGTGAATCGTTGGTGACGTGCAGCACTCACCTTGAAAACTGTGAATGGCTATGCGATTCACCGGTTGTTTCCCTCGATCATCCACATAGTGGACGGGCTCACGCGGCGGTGAGCAGCGCCTCCGAGGCCACCGGCCGGTACCCCGCCGCCTGGAAGGTCCGCACGCTCCGCGCGTTCCCCGGCGACTGCTGCGCCCAGACCACTCCGCCCGGCGTCAGATGGCGCGCCGCCGTCGCCAGCGCCCGGCCGAGCCCCCGGTGCCGCACCGCCTCGTCCACCTCGACCGCCGCCTCCCAGCGCCCGGCCACCCCGCGCCCCAGGACCAGCACCCCGCCGTCCGCGGCCCACACCCGCACGTCGTCCCGGTACTTCAGGGCCCGCGCCACCCGCGGGTGCTCCGGGTCCTCGATCTCCCGCAGCTCCAGCGGCGGAGGGCCCGGCAGGGCGTCGGCGACCGTCAGCAGGTCGACGGTGTTCATCCGCCGGCCGGTCTCCGTCATCAGCCGCACCAGGAAACGGGGGTTCATGCTCGCCGCGAGCGGGTCGCTCCCGGTCGCCGCCAGCTCCGCCCGCACCCACGCCGGATCGACGTCGGCGAAGACCACCGAATGGGCCGTGAAGGCCAGCACCCCCGCGTCCCGCGGGTCCGGCTGCGGCACCACCGTCGTCCCGCCGTCCATGGGCGGGAACTCCCCGCGCGCCGCCGCCTCGAGTATCCGTGTCACGTCACCGCTCATACCGCCATCATCGGACACCACGACGGCCAGCTAATCTGACCCCCGTCAGAACAGCACCGAGAAGGGGCGGAAGCAGTGGCGGACATCGAGTCGGCACGCACGGCATTCAACCGGTACGACGTGGACGGGGACGGCTTCATCACCGCCGCGGAGTACAAGAGCGTCATGGCCCAGCTGGGTGACTTCAACGTCACCGAGACGGTGGCCGAGGCCCTCATCAAGCAGCGCGACGACAACGGCGACGGCCGCCTGTCGTGGGACGAGTTCTGGTCCCACCTCAGCAAGGCGTGACCCGGGCCTGACCTGCTCCGGGACCTGGGCCGGGCGGCCTTCACCCTGAGTTGCCGCCCGTCCCGGGCTCGGTGACGATCGTCCGGTGACGCTTCCCGGACCCCTCGGCACCCCGAGCCGTCGAGGCGCCGCGGTGCTCGCCGCCGCCGCCGTCCTCGGCGTCCTCGCCGTCGCCCTCCTGGGCGCCGGCCTCGCCCGGACGGGCACCGGCGAGCTGCGGATACCCGCGGCCCACCCCACCACCCTGCTCCGGATCCTTCTCCTCGCCGGCCTGGCCCTCGCCGTCGGCGAACTCGCCGGCACCCGGCTGGCCGGCGCCGGCCCCCTGCCGCGCCGCCTGGCCGCCCCCGGCGCCCTGCTCGCCGCGGCCGCCTCCGCCGGCCTCCTGCTCCTCCTCGCCGCCGTCAGCGGGCTGAGCCTCCCCGTCGTCTACGGGCTCCGCGAAGGCCGGCTGCTGCTGGTCACCGCCAACGCCTGCCTGCTCGCCGCGGTCTGCGCCGCCTCCCGGCGCCCCGGCCTCGCCGCCCTCCCGCTCGCCGCCGCGATCGTCGCCGAGGCGCTGCGCGCCCACCCCGAGAGCGCCGGCTTCGGCGTCGGCACCGGACTCACCGTCGTCCACCTCACCGCCGCCTCGCTCTGGACCGGCACCCTGCTCCACGTCCTCCGGGTGCTGCGGCTGCGCGACGGCGGCCGCGAGGTGCTGCTCCGGTACGCCCGGATGGCCGCCTGCGTCTACGCGGCCCTCGCCGTCACCGGCACCGTCTCCACGCTGCGCCGGCTGCCCCTGGACGCCGTGCTCGGCACCGCGTACGGCAGGGTCCTGCTGGTGAAGCTCGCCCTCTTCGGCGGCGCCAGCCTGCTGGCCCTGATGGCCCGTTCCCGGCTGCTGTCCGGCGCCGACGCCCGGCCCCCGGCCCGCGTCGAGCTCACCGTCCTCGCCGTGATCATGGCCCTCTCCGCCCTGCTCACCGTGGTCCCGGACCCGCACTGGATCCGCTACTGACCGATCGGAACCGGCCGCGACCCGTACGTCCGCACGGGCGGAGCCCCGCGTCGTTGCTGGTGGAAATGATCACGTGACAGCATGGGGCGGTGACTGACAACGGGGATGAGATACCGAAGCCGCGACCGGCTTCCAGACTGAGCGAGTTGGCGGTGGAACCGCAGCGGGTCGAGGCGGCGTCCTCCGCACCGGTGCCCGCCGCGCCGGGGGAGCGGCCGGCCGACCCGGCGCCCGCCGGGCAGGACGCGGCCCGGCGCGAGTTTGCGCGTTTGCTGGGCGAGTTCCGGCGTACGGCGGTGCTGGTGCCGTTCGACGAGCAGGGCAGCCTGTGGACCGCCGACTTCAACGGGGTGCGGTGGATCTGCGCGTTCTCGGACGAGGAGGCGCTGGCGCGGTTCGCGGCGGCGCGGGGCGAGGCCGGGCGCGAGTGGACGTACCGGACGGTCCTGGGTGCGCGCCTGCTCGACGTGATGGTGCCGATGCTGCCGGGTCCGGGCGGAGTGGCGCTGGACGCGGGCAGCGCGGACGGGGTGGTGTTCCCGCCGGTGGCGGGGATCGTTCCGGACGCGGTGGCGGTGGATCTCGGGGAAGCGGCGGAAACGGCCGGATCGGATCGAGGGGCGGGGGCTCTGTGAGCGGGAATCAGCCTGAACTCGTGGCGCCGCCGGCGGCGCTGGCGCAGATCGCGAAGGGCATCGACCTGGCGCACGCCGAGCTGAAGGAGCTCGGCATGATCGGTGAGGCGACGATGGGCCGTGGCTTCTCCGACCTGGCTCTCTCCGGCCTCGAACTGGGCCACGGCGGGCTGGCGTCGCAGTTCGAGACCTTCTGCGAGCGCTGGGAATGGGGTGTGCGCGCCCTGACCATGCGGGGAAACGGTTTCGCGCAGGGCGTGGGGCTGTCGGCGGGTTCGTTCGCCGAGCAGGACCAGTACGTCAAGGACACGATCAAGATCGGCGTGAACTCCCTCAACGGCAACCCGCATCTGTCGGAGGACGAGGTCAAGCAGATGCGCTGGGACACGATCCGCGACCAGCACGCCTGGGACGGGGCGGACTGGAGCCCGGAGTCCTTCACCCAGGCGCACGACGAGGTCAAGCAGACCTGGAAGAACACCGGATACGACGTCGTGGACTCGCAGATGGACTCCCTGGAGCGGTCCGGTCTGCTCGACGGCGAGCTGCGTGACGCGATGGACGAGGAGTTCAAGGAGACGCTCGATCCCGACCGGGCGACGATCGAGCAGGCCGAGCAGCCGCGGTGGGGGGAGAGCCGCTGATGGTCGACTGGAAGGGGTGGGGCGACAAGATCGTCGA